>CAZOFH010000020.1:0-4958 GCA_964579205.1 uncultured Christensenella sp. | reverse complement strand
GCGATTGCTTTACATTATTATTGTAACTACTTTTTTCAAAAATATCAACTAATTTCGACCACTTTTTTAAAAATTTTTAAATTTTTTTTGTTTCTTTGCATTTTTTGGGGTGAAAAATGGAATAAATTGCGACAAAAATATACCTGTCATCCTGAGCACTCCCGTCTTAATGGGCTTGCGTCGAGCTCTCATTGCCGGTCAGCGACGAATTAGGCAGCGACAATCAGAGGGATAGAGGGTAGCTGTGTATACGGATTACTGGGGTCAGGGAACCCTGCCTACTCACCCATTGAGGCAAGGCAGGGTGATAAAAAATGTGGTGCCTTTGTTGGGTTCGGACTTGACGGAAATCAGCCCGTCGCATATATTGATGATACGCTTGACAAGAGCCAGCCCCAGCCCATTCCCCTCGCTTGAGTGCGAGGTGTCGCCCTGAAAGAATTTGTCAAAAACCTTTGCGCAAGTCACTTCGTCCATACCGATGCCGTTATCGCTTATCGCGATATGCAGGTCGTCTTCATTACGCGAAATATTGATTTCGATTTCGCCGTCGGGATTGCAAAACTTGATTGCGTTGCCTATGATATTTTGCCAAACCTGCTCGAGCAACTCCTCGGGACCGAAAAACTGCGTTTTGGGCAAATCCAGTCGAAAGCAAATATTTTTTTTGCACCACTGCGGCTCAAGGCTCAGGATACACTGCCTAATCTGCTCATCAATCAAAAAGTTCTTTTTGTTGAGGGCTATCTCCTGATTTTCTAGCCTCGACAGGCTCAAAATATTGGTGGTCAAGGTGGTGAGTTTGCGAATATTCTGGTCCAAAATCGCGCCGTATGCTTTGCGCGTTTCGGGGTCGAGGTCGGGCTTTTGCAGAGCGCGCGAGTACGATTGGATGACTGTGAGTGGCGTCTTGAACTCGTGCGAGACATTGGACACAAAGTCCTCTTTGAGCGTCTCCATATTATCGAGTTCGCGGACCATTTTGTTGAAATTGACGATGAATGAATTGATATCGTCATTGGTAGTCAATTCTACCTCGACATCAAAATCGCCTTTTGCGACCTTTTCGGTAGCCTCTTCCAAATCCTTGATAGCGTCGTTGATTTTGGTAATATGCATATAAAAGTAGCAAAAAACTAGGCAAAACACAAGCAGCATCGCGAGCAAGAAAAATCCGAACGGGTTTATCTCGCGCCCAAACAATATTCCCGCCTCAAAAGCCAGCACTGATATGACTATGACGAATACAAAAGCCAAGAGCAGCGTCCACAGTATCATAAAAGAACTATGGATAAACACATTGCTGAGTTTCTTTTTGCGTTGGCGCGGTTTTTTGATAGGAGACCGAAATTCTTTCATTTTATCACAGCCTTGTAGCCCAAGTTTCGGATAGTGGCGATCTCAAAATACGGACAATCGTAAAATTTGTCGCGGAGCCTGTGGATATGGGTGTAGACGGTCATTTCGTCTGAGTCGGAATTCATCCCCCAAAACTCGTCCATTAGTTGGTTCCGAGTAAAAGTCTTGTCTGGATACGAGAGTAGTTTGAATAGAATTTGGAATTCCTTTTGCGGCAAAATCGTCTCTTTGCCGTCAATCGTCACGGTAAAAGTCTTGTAATTCAACTCGGCATTGCCTACCCGCAATTTTTGCTCCGTTTTGATTTTTGCGCGGCGCAAAAGAGCGTTGACGCGCAAAAGGAGTTCGTCAATGTCGACAGGCTTGGTCATATAGTCGTCTGTGCCTAGGTTAAAGCCGTGATATTTGTCCGCCTGACTAGTCTTTGCAGTCATAATAAGTATCGGCAAAGTGCTGTCTTGCGCACGCACCCACTCTATTAGTTCAAAGCCGTCCATTTGCGGCATCATAATATCGGTAATCAATAGGTCAATGTGCGTCTGTTCAAATTTCGCCAGCGCCTCCACGCCGTTGAGTGCCTTGTGCACGACGAAATTGTTGCGCTCTAGTTCGCACGCAATCAAATTGAGCAAATCCGCGTTATCTTCTACCACCAAAATATTAATCATATGCTTCACCTCTCGCCTGATTTTATCACAAAATCACAAAAAACACAATTATCCACTATTACTTTGCAATTTTTGAATTGAATTTGAACAGAAAATGCAGCGGAAAGATTGCTTTTTGAGGCTTGATATGCTATAATTTGACAAATTTTTTACAGGAGTATATTTTATGACTACACGCAACGATATCAAGTGTATTTTTTTCGATTTGGACAACACTCTGCTACCTATTGACAAGGAGAAATTTTTCCCGTCTTATATCGACCTTTTCGCCGAATATGTAGACCTTGACGCGCCCAAAGAGGTCATCGTTGAGGAGATTTGGAAAAGTTGTAACGCGCTGTATCACAACGATGGCAAGCGCACGAATGAAGAGGTGTTTTGGAGCAGGATGGCGCAGAAATTCGGTGACGACGTGCTAAAATATATGGACCGCCAGTCGGTCAAGGATTTTCACATTCGCCACTACAACGCTATCCGCCAATACGTCCACCCGACTGAGACCACGCCCAAAGTAGTCGACGCGCTAAAGGACGCAGGCTATCGCTTGCTCATCGCGACCAATCCTTTTTCGCCGCAAATCGCCCAAAATATGCGCACCACTTGGGCTGGGCTAGATACTGCGGATTTTGAGGTAATCACTGCGTACGAGGATTTTCACAGTTGCAAACCTGCCGTGACGTACTTTAGCGAGATTTTGGACAAGTGCGGTCTCGAGCCGACCGAATGCGTAATGGTCGGCAACGATGTCCTCACCGATATGTCTGCGCACAACCTCGGTATGGATGTGTTTTTGGTCACTACCCATATGGAGAATGACTACAATCTCGACTACCAGCAGTACCCGCAAGGTTCTCTTGCCGACTTTTGCGATATGATGACGAAATAAATAGCGGGCAGAATGGCAAAGAAAGAAATTACTTAAATAAGACTTAACGACCCAATTATACCTGTATGACGGCGAGCGTTATACAGGTTATTTTTTTGTGCAAACTGAATATGACGGCAAGGCTCTGTCGGCAGCGACAATCGGACTGATAGAGTGCAGCCGTTTATACGAATTGCTGAAGGGGCAGGCATCCCCCAGCCTAGGCTTTTTCGGCGAGCGCAGAGAGGTTTTGATAGCAAAAATGCGCGATTTGGGTGACGGATTCTTTTAGCCCGTTATCAATCCAATAGATGATGATATTGACGATACTTCCAGCCCACGTGAGGCGGAGATACTTTTTTTCAGCAGGAATATCGGGGTTGTGCAATACTGAATTATTGATAATCGACAGGTACTTGTACTTGAACCCAGCGCGAAAAAGAAGACTCAGAATATCGGCATTTGCCTCCACTCGCTCAAACATTTTCTCATACCACTCTCGCGAAACATTCCGCCTAAAAGGGCTGCCAATACGGTAGACCAAGTCCCCGCTATACTCGCGGACAATTCCCTCCAAAAGGTCGTCGATGCTGACGAAATTGGTATAAAAAGCCTGCCGCGACACGCCCGCTTTTTTGCACAGCGCGGTGACGGAGATTTTGTCAAACTCCTGCCCATCCATCAGCATCAAGAGCGCCTGCTGCAGACTCTCGCGCACGATTTTATTTAGATTATCATTATAGGCTTTTAGCCCCAAAGTCCTGTCCACAGTCATTACAATTCGTCCTTTTTTGTCATCAATGTACATTATTATTTGATTTTTTGACATTTATCTTATATAATAATTAAATAGGTATTACATTTGTAACTACTGTAATTATAACAAATATTTTTTTCAAAGTAAATACAAAAGGATAAGTTATGAAAGATTATTTATTGTTTATGGATGTTTCGGGCGACATTGACGGAGATTTCGCAAAACAGCACGGCATCACTTTTTTGCCTATGGAGGTCGCTCTCGATGACGAGATTGAGACCTACACCGCGGACGAAAACGGGATGGACTTGGTGGAATTTTACGAAAAAATCAAGAATAAATGCTCGTTTCAGACCTCTTTGATAAACCCTGCGCTATATGAGGATTTTTTTAGGCCATATCTTGCGGCGGGCAAATCTGCCCTATATATATGTTTGTCGAGCGGGCTATCTAGCACTTTTCAAGCGGCCCAAATCGCGGCAAAAAACCTAAAGAATGAATTCCCCGATGTCGACCTAATCCCTATCGACTCACTTTTGGCGACAGCTCCGATGGGGCTTTTGGCGGAAAGAATGGCGGAAAACAAGCAGGCAGGCAAGTCAATCACTGAGAACGCGGCTGACCTAAACGAGATGAAACATTTGGTGCAAGGTTATCTCGTGGTGGACGACCTAAACTCGCTCAAGCGTACGGGGCGAATTGGCGCGGCGACTGCGTTTTTTGGCTCTGTCCTCAATATCAAGCCGATAATTACCATTTACGGCGGTGGCTTGCATATGATCAACAAGCAAAAGGGCACCAAAAAGAGTTTGCAAGTGATGAGCGAATATTTTAGGGAAAATTTCGACCCAACGATTTCCAAAAGCGTCTACATTATTGACGCAAACGAAAAATCTACTGCGGATGAACTCGAGGCACTCATCAAGCAAATCGCGCCCGACTGCAACATAAAGCGCAGGCTGCTCACCCCTATCGTAGGCGCGCACGTAGGTCCAGGGTCGGTGCTAGTGTCTTTCTTCGCCAACAAACGCTGCCCTTTCGCTAATTAGATAGGTAGTGTGCAAGGCAAGGGACGGGGGGGCACCTCTGCAACGTGGCTTGCCGTTCTTTTCCCAACAAAGCGGCTTGCCGTTGCGTGCGCTTTGCACACACAACAATAAAAATAATTTCTTCAACTTGCCATTCAGAGGACGCCAGCGGCGTCCGTGGAATCTGTGTGCCCTTTGGGTGAACCCAAAACGAAAAAGACCCTGCGGGTCTTTTTTGTTTCTCTTTTATTGGATTATTTTATCATCACTCCGTATTATCC
>CAZOFH010000019.1:0-5632 GCA_964579205.1 uncultured Christensenella sp. | reverse complement strand
TTTTTATATTACCACAAAGCGGGTGGGTTAGTAAAATAAAATGTGCAAATTTGTATTTTTTCGGGGGTGAATTTTTGCAATTTCGGTGTTGGGAAGGTGTGGAAAAGGATGCAAAAAATGTATAATTATTCGAAAATTATGGCGAAAACGGGCGGTTTTGTGCATAAAAATCAAAAAATTTGGTGGTTTTGGGGAGGAAATTTGCTTTAGGTATTTACAAAATGATAAAAAAATCATAAAATAAAAATAGTTATTCACGGAAGGGAATACAAAAGAGAAAAAACAGTTTTCAAAAGCGGCAGCCAAAGATAGTACAAAAGAGAAAACAAAAGAGGAAAAAATGAGAAGTTTTAATTTGGTGAGGCGCTATCTAATTTGCGTTTTGGTGGTGCTGAGTTGCGTGATTTGCGGGGTGTGTTTTTTGTCACACAATCACGAGGGGCGAATTGTGCGCGCGGAAGTTTCGTCCGAGCATATTATCAGGAGCGCGGCAGAATTTGTAGAGTTTGCAAAAGGTAGCGTGCAAGAAAATAAGTTTTACGCTGGGCAAAAAATCTACTTGGCGAACGACATTGATATGTCTGGCTACGCGCTTGCGGACTACAAGGTGAGCAAATTCGGCGGGGCGTTCTACGGAAGTTACGGCGGCAAGCATTACAAAATCTATAATATTAATATGAATGGCGAGTTTGCTGGGAAAAACAACGGCTTGTTTGTCAATTTGCAGGATGGTGGCGTGATTGAGAATTTGTCGATAGAGGCGAATTTCGATTTTTCACAGTCAGAGATTGGGGCTGAGGCTAAATTTGCTCCACTTTGCGGCAAATTGTCTGGCAAAATCAATAATTGCTATATAAAATGCACGATTTCGGGCAGTAATGAAAATTCGGTATTTCTCAACGATGTTGCGTCGAATATTACAACAAAAGGGACCTTTGAAAATGTCTACGCGGAGTTTTCGTCTGATGTGGACGGGGATTTGGAGAATTATTTGACGAGTGCGATTGCCTGTTCGGATGTTTCGACGAGTAAATTGGTGTTGAATGGCGCGGTTATCAAAGATGTGGCGATTGATGGCGACAATGAATTTTGGACAGAGAGCGAAAACGAGCCGGGGCAGTTGGTGCTAAAAATAATGCTGCCGAATAGCACAGGCGAAAGCAGTTCGAGCGGAGAAACTGATGCTGGCACGAGTGACCCGAGCGCAGGAGACGGCTCTACTGGCGAGAGCGGTTCTGAAGAAGAGGGCGGCACTGATTCAGGTGAAACGGAATCAGGTGGAGCAAGTTCGGGCGAAAGTGGTTCGGGAGAGTCTGGCGGTAGTGATGAAAGTAGCGGCAGTGGCGAAACTGGTGGCAGCGCTTCTGGTGGCGAAAGTGGTGAAATCGTCACGCCAGAGCCTGCAAAAACGAAAATAACACCCAAATTGGTGCAAAATGAGTTCATTTTTAACAAAAAAGCACCGATTTTGGATGTAATTTTTGATGGCACGGAAAATAAGGTTGAGTATGATATTGAGATTTCGCCTAGTTGTACTGGTGATGTCGGAGAGTACACCGCGACCATCAAATTGCGGGATACGCAAAGTTATGAGTTGATTGTGGAAACGGTGAAGTTTGAGATTGTGCCGTATACGATTGAGATAATGTGGGGCAAGATCGCGCTAAACTATAACGCAAAAGAGCAGGTGCCAACGTTTACTTTTGCCAAAGTTTCTTTTGCGCCAGACTTGGAAATCGAGTATAAATCAAAATTTGTCAACGCGGGCAAACATATTGCGGAGTTGATTGCGCCGCTGAATTTTGCTTTGAAGAACGCGACCCAAAATTTTGAAATTGCGCCATACGATGTCTACATAAATTGGACGAATACTTCGCTCGCGTACAATGGCAAGCAGCAGATGCCGACGCCAAGTTTTGCCCAAAACGACATTACCCAAAACCTGGTCTTGGAACGAGGCGGTTTTGAAACAAAAGTGGGGAGTAACTCGTACGTAGGTTTTGTGAAAACAGACGACACCAATTTTAATTTGAAAAATGCGACTTGTCCTTTTGCGATTGTGCCTGCCGACGTGACCGTTCGTTGGAATTCGGTTCAAAGTTTTGAGTACAATAGCAAAATTCAGATGCGCGAGTTTGACTTGGAATTGCCTGCTGGTGCCGCGGCGGATGATTTTGAGGTTAAGTGTAACCATACTCCGATTACTCCAGGGAAATATTTGCTCGAAATTTGTGCAAAAGAGCCTCAAAATTACAAAATAATCAACAAAGAGGGCTGGTTTGAGATTACAAAATATCAAATTTTCGTCATTTGGGATGAAATGCGGACTTTTGAATACGATGGTCAGCAGCATTATCCGCAGTTTTATGCCACAAATTTGCCCGCTTTTTGTGAAGACGTTTCGGTGGACATTTTGAAAATCGGGGTAGATGTGGGGAAATATGATGCACATTTGTATGCGAATAAGGAGTATGTGGAGATTGACAATCCCGTTTGCCCGTATGAGATTACCCCTCGAAAGTTGTCACTGACTTGGGAAAATCTCCGCCTCGTGTACAATGCAACTTTGCAAGCCCCAACCGCTGTTTGTGCGGCAGAGTGGGCGGACAAGGTGAAAATTTCTATTTCGGGCGCGCAGACAAATCAAGGTAAGTACACTGCGTCGGCAATAATTAGCGGCAAAAATGCAAAAAATTTTGAAATTATCAACCCGCAAGTCGAATATACGATTTTGCCATACGAATTTGAGGTGGTTTGGGACACTAGCGAAATTGTTTACGACGACAATTTTCACGCGCCCAAAATTCTGAATGATTTGCCAAGTTTTGCTTTTGGGCTGAGCCTCAAATATAGTAATGTATATACGGCGGTCGGCAAAAATTATTCTACAAGCGTAAGTTTTACCAATGACCCGCTCGGGAATTTTACAATAAAAAATCCGCAGTGCAATTTTGACATTGTGCCTGCGGCGGTGGCTGTTGAGTGGGGAGAGACGGATTTTGTCTACAATGGGCAAGACCAGTTCCCTAGATTTTCGCTAGACAAACTGTTTGCTACTAGTTTTGAATTGGATGGCTGGCAGCAAAATGCCGGCACTTATTTGGCGACAGTGACGAGCACTAGCGACAATTATTATTTTGTGAATAATAAGACAAAATTCACTATTAAGCCTTATCAAGTTAGCGTGACTTGGTCGGATAGTGTGCTAAAATATAACACATACCCGCAAAAACCGACGGCTATGTATACAAAAACTGTATTTTGCGATAATTTGGATATAGCCGTTTCGGGTGCGCAAAAGGATGTGGGTGAGTATGTCGCTACCGCAAGTTTGAGTAATAATGATTTTGGTAATTTTGAGTTGTTGAACGCTAGCACAGAGTTTACCATTTCGCAAAAAGAAGTAAAAATTAATTGGCAAAAAATTGAGGCAATTTTTGCAGGAACGCCACTCAGTCCTGAATTTTCTTGCAGCGAAATTTGCTCCGATTTGGTAATAAATTGCCCAAGTTTTGTGGATGCGGGTAATTACAATGTGACGGTAACGACCGAAAATCAAAACTATATTTTGACCAACGCGACGACCCAATTTACCATTTTCCCGCTGCCGATTTTTGTTGAGTGGGGGAGTGCGGAGTTTGTTTATGACGACGAATTCCATTGCCCAACTGCAGAATGTGCCAAAACAGAATTGCAAATTAGCGGCGCTCAGAAAAATTTTGGCGAGTATGAGGCTACTGCCATAAGTGCAGACAAAAATTATGTCGTGCAGAACGCAACGCAAAAATTCGTAATCAAAAAATTTGAAATTGATGTGGTGTGGGCGGCAAATGAGTTTGTTTATTCTGGCGAACCCCAAGCCCCTCGCGCGGATTACGCGATTCCTGAATTTGCTACCGCACAGGATTTTGTGATTTCGGGCGCAAAAATTAATGCTGGCAGCGGTTATTTTGCGGAAATTACTTGCAAAAACAATAATATTGTAATGAAAAATGACAAAAAATCGTTCTGTATCCAGCCGTACAAAGTTCTGCTCACTTGGAGTGCGGAGAATTTTGTATACAATGGTGGCGAACAAAGTCCTCAATGTTCCTTTGAGAGTAATGTTTTGACCGAAAATTTGACTTTGATAAAAAGTGGCGCAGGCAAGAACGCTGGTACTCACCGCATTTCTGTGACGACCGCGGACACGAATTTTAAAATACAAAATGCTACTTTTGACTACTCGATTGCGCCGTGCGAGGTGGCGGTCGTTTGGCAAAATGGCGATTTTGTGTACAACAACACGGTGCAAAAGCCAACTTTTGCGGTGTTTGCTCCGATTTTTGCGACCGATTTGGAGATTATCCAGCCGATTGGCGCAAAAAATGCTGGCTCG
This sequence comes from uncultured Christensenella sp., assembly GCA_964579205.1. GTDB lineage: Bacteria > Bacillota > Clostridia > Christensenellales > UBA1242 > UBA7867. The sequence continues at coordinate 1,254 of CAZOFH010000019.1, read as the reverse complement.
CATACCGCGGTGGTGGTGATTGACCCTGATTGCAATGATGCACAAAATTTTGTCCTTACCAATGCGACTTGCGATTTTGTGATAAGACCGTGCCCGCTCGAAATTGCTTGGACGAATATCGACGCGTGCTACTCAGGCGAACCGCATATCCCGACCGCAAGTTACGCAACGGTGATTGATTTTGATACCTTGCCGCGAATTTCGGTAACGGGTGCCGCCGTGGACGAGGGGACATATACCGCAACGGCGATAATCGCGAACCCGAATTTCGTTCTCGAAAATGCCGAGTGCGAATTTTGCATCTTCCCGCAGGCGGTTGAGTACGAGTGCGAGCAGGCGACCGTCCAAATTTCCGCGACAAATGAGGAAGTTGTGGGCAAAATCGACATCGTGGAACTCTCAACCGAAGAATTTATAGTGCCGTCTGGGCAAAAATTCTTGTTCGGTTTTGAAATAGTGGAAATCGTGCAGGTGCCAACTCCAATGGCAAAAACTTTTGCAGTGGCGAAAGATTTCGCAACAAAATCAACTGGCGAAACAGCGTATTTTGTGAAACTGTACTTGGCGCGGGATTTTGAAATGCCCGAGGACGCGAGCCTGTATATGCTCACCGAGGATAATTATTATAGGCTGGATTACCAGTTTGACGGCAATGCGATTACCTTCACCACTCACGACGTCGGCAAAATTTATCTCGCCACCTCTGCCGAAAACGAAATCTTTTTGCCTCTCACAATCGGCTTTGGCGCGCTAACCCTCATCCTAGTAATTATCCTTGTGGTGCTCATAAAACACGCAAGGTCCAAATCTGCCAAACTTTCCCAAACGCAAACAAATTCCCAACACTCCTCAAACACCCAAACAACTACCCCAAAAGCACTAAAAAAATCCACAAAACTAGGCTCTGCCTCCAAGCATCCCGCGGATGTGGTTGTCTCAAAACAATCTAATATCGAGGCTACCCCCAAGCAATCCACCTCTCAATCAAAATTTAAAAGAAAGTCACAAAACTAGCAAAACCAAAAACCTGCAACAGTAGAAATTAATTCTCAAGAATAATCAAAAACTAAATTTTCCTCGAAAAAATAAAAATAATAAATGTTAATCAAAATTTTGCTACTAAATAAAAAATAGTTGCATTGAGCAGGCAAAAATTGCAATATATTGTATGATAATGATTGGGTAAAAAAGGGTTATAAAAAGTCGCAAAAATGCAATTTGCGACTTTTTCTATTGCAAAAAAGTTTTGCTCTT
>CAZOFH010000018.1:0-7876 GCA_964579205.1 uncultured Christensenella sp. | reverse complement strand
CGCTTTAACAAAAGCGCACGGAATATTCCTGTCATCCTGATGACAGTTTTCTTTCTACCAAACCGACCTTTGCGATTGCTTTACGATTTTATTTTACACCATTTTTTACAAAAATATCAACTAAATTCGACCACTTTTTTAAAAATTTTTAATTTTTTTTGTTTCTTTGCATTTTTTTTGTGAAATGGGGTTCGCTCCGCTCACAGATTCCACGCGGTATTGCATACCGCGTGGAATCTGTGAAGAACGCAGTTCTGAACCAAAAAAATAAAATATCAAATACTATTCCTGCCTCTTGTTGCTATGTGCAAGAGAAATAATTCAGCCCCTGCCTCTTCTTTTATTAATGGGGTCAGGGAGCAGGACGAAAAAGCAACTTTTTGCACCTTTTTGCGCACAAAAAAATAAAATGGTGTAGGAGAATTTGATTTATGGCATTATTAAACACTGCGACACTGACTTCAAATTTTAATAACGGCGAGGGCGAGGTAGTTTCCGTCACCAACAAAAGCAACTTTTTGCGCACCAACAACCTCACGACCGACGTTGTGATAGCCAAGACCGCGAGCAAAACTTGGGCGCTGCCCCAAGACACCCTGACCGTCACGACCACGATTACCAACAACACCGACCTAAAAATCAGCGGGATAACCATCCACGATACTTTGAGCGACGATGCGGATTTTGTGAGCGGCACAGTCAAAATCGGTGATGTTCCTCACGCCAGTTACGACCCGATAGCGGGATTTACCGCACCTGTCGATATTGACGGCTCAGGCGCGAGCGTGGAGATTACTTATCAAATCAAAGTCAGCCAATACCCCGTCGACGACAGTATTACCAATCAAACGACATTAGGCATTAATATGGACAGCAAGCCATTCACCCTCACATCCCCACCCCTCTCTGTCGCAATCCTCGACAACGAAATTTGGGTATCAAAAACCGCAAACACCACCGCAGTCATCTCTGGCGATGAATTGACCTACACAATAACAATCCAAAACGGCGGCTCTTTCAAAAACACCAACCTGCAGTTTTCTGACCCAATCCCAGACGGCACGACTTTTGTAAATGGTAGCGTCATAATCGACGACGTCGCGCAGCCGACCTACGACCCCGCCGCAGGCTTTCCTCTGGACGACCTCGAGGTAAATGGCGAAATCACTATCGAATTCAAAGTCCGAGTAAATTAATTAAAAAACACTGTTTTTTTGCATTTTCACGATTTTTTTTGCGCAATTTTATTTATTTTTACATAACATATAGATATTATCTTGGAATTAAAATCATATTTTATTCATATTTTTTTGCTAATATTTTACCGTTATTTTTGATAATTTTGTAATTTTTTTGCAAATTACACCACCACAGCGCGGACGAAATATTAAATTTATTCACCCCTCAAATTTTGACAATTACTTAGATATTCCAGCACAATTCACAAAAAATAGTCGAAAAAATCCCAAAAAACACACGTATTCACCCCCCCCCTAATATTACCAAAATTCGCAAGATAGTTGCAAATTTTAACAAGTAAGTAGCAAAAATTAACAATATACACTCAAAATAAATCAATTTATCACCCCAATTTTCGCTCAAAAAATTAGAAAAATTTTGCTATTATGTATTGAAAAGCGCGGCAAAATGTGATATAATTATCAAAACTGCTGGGGGCGAAATTATGACAGAAAAAGAAAGACTAAAAGTAGGCGTGGTGCTGATAAATGATTTGGGGTTGTATTCTTCGACGTTTCTCCCAATGAAAATTATTCAAGGCACCCGCGAGGATGTGAGTTTTTTGATTGCTAATTCGCAATATTTCAACAACAATGGCACCACTTCTATCGCCCCACCGCCTCCGTTTGAGAACAACTGGCGACCGCCCGAATACGGCAAGCCGCTATATTATATAAAGGAAAAGCGTGTGCCTGAAAAGTTGGCAAAAGCGTATATGGAGACATATTCGCTGGATGGCAAATTTGCCGAAATAACTGATTTGGGGTATTTGTGCGTGCCCGACATTGAGAAAGTCTGCAAATACTTGACCTCAACCAACCCGATTATGCAGCGTCAGGCTCTGCAGATAATGCACCGCGACAAAACCGTGATTGACCTAATTTACGCCGCGCTAGAGGTTTCGCGCGATTTGACCGACACCCCCCTGCGCGAAAATCTCGTCAAAAAGATTTTTTGGACTATCACAAACGGGTTCAAAAAAGTGCCCCTAACCTATCGCTTTAACCTGCCACCCGAACTCACCGATAGGAGTTTGCGCCTAAAAAAGTCCAATCGCGACGAGCCGCACTATGCCGAAATTATGGACAAGGCTATTACCGAGGTGTGTGACGAGGCAAAAAGCGCGCGCAACGCCGAACAATACAAGTAGAGAGGTGTTTTTATGTCAAAAGAAGTGCAAGAATTGCTGATGCAGGGCGTGGTACACATCACCGAGCCTCACGATTATTACGGGATGAAAATTGCAAAAGAGCCGATTTTTGGCTTTGAAAATGCAGAAAAACTCGGTTTTGTCCCTCTTCAGGCAGACGGGCTGGAGAAACCTGTGATCTATATGCACAAAAAAGTCTTGGAGAGTGGCTCCGGCAAAATGATGATAGACTGCATCTCGCGCGACCAGTGGGAGTATTTTCGCTACGCCCAACTCGAGATGGCGAACAAATTCGAGGACACGCTCGCCTTTCGAGAGGAACAGGACATCACCACCGACCGCGTCATACTGCTCGGGCTGCAATATTTTATGCTGTCGATGCTGCGCTATTCAAATTTCAACTTTCTCATTGATTTTAACGAACTAAATCGCATTTCGCTCAAGCCACTACCCGACGCACTCAAAGATTTGTTTATTCTGAACGCTGCCGCAACGCAAAATATAAACTGGGCAGTCATCAAAAAAACAAATCTAAACAAACTTTGTCCGACTTTGGGCAAAAAATTGCTGCTTGAGTCGCTCAATTTGCGCAATCCACCCGAGTACACCCCGCACGACGGCGACCTGTTTTTGCGCAGATATTTTTACTTTCGCGACGATGTGCTGAGCAACCAGTCGTGCCAGCCGTGGGGATACGAACCTTTTCAGACGGACATCACCCCGAAACAACTCAATGCGGAGTTTGACAGCATCAAGGCACAGTGCAACACGCACGCTCTGCAAAAATAAATGCTTTTGTCAGCATCCTATAATCAAAAAAGACCTCTCGAGAGGCCTTTTTTGATTAATGTATAGCCAACATTCGCGAATGTATCGCAGCATTCACAACAAATCGTAGCATTCACACATATATCACAAACAGCGTCCGCAAAACTGCTACGATGTAGCAGTAGCACAAAAATACGATCAACTAGCACATAATACACACGAACGCGCTAGATTTGATTTTTGCCCCAAAACAAATCAGCACTAAGTTCATCTTTCTTTTGCTTTGGAATAGTGTCGATCATAGGCGCAACGTTTATCGGTTGCGGCGTTTTTGAATAGACACTCATCTGCGGCTTTGGCTTTTTGTTACCACCCGGCTTGCCTTTGCCGCCGCCGCCCCCCTTTTTGCCGCCTTTCTTTTTGGCTTTCGGCTTGTCGCCACCTTTTTTTACGCCCTTTTTGGCAGGCGTAGGCTTTTTTGCCGCGCCCTTGACTTCGGCAGTTTGGACATTGGTCGTCTGCGGCAAAAGCGGCAAGACTTTTGGATGAGTCAAGGTTTTTTCCTTAATTTCTATACTTTTTTGGATAAATTTGTCATCGAGCGCGCTCATTTGGGCGTTCATTTCGGATTTTGTGAGACGCGACGCGTTTAATTGCAAGATTTCGTCGAGCAACTGATTGAGAAAGTAAAATCTCCTGCGGCTCACGATGAGATACGGGTCGAGTTTGTTGCGCTTTTTGTTAAATTCCGCCAAAATAGCAGTGAGTTCGGGCTCCATACCGAGCATTTGGATACGGTGGTTAAAATAAATTTCCTCCAACCGCTCATAATAATCCTCGCTGCACGCGCGCATCGCATAAAACAAGTCATAACGACTCGTGATATAGTCAGCGCGGTACTTGCGCCCCTCCTCGCCCGTGTCATCGCCCTCATACTCCGCCAAGCAAAACACCTCGCGGACGCGCTGGTCATAAAATTCGTCAAAAGTGTACTCGTACGTCGCGATAGTCGACGTAACCGTCTCAAACTGAAAACCAGCCATTCGGTCGACCTGCTCGTTGAGTTTTAGATAGCAAAAAGCCTCTCCGTTTTTCCGCTCAATCGGCGGCGTAATCAAAAACGAAAAGGTGTGGTCGCCCAAAAATCCGCGGGCGTGGATACCATCCGAATCAATAAAATCAATCTTTTTGGGCATATCGATGAGGTCCTGCATAATCTCCTGACTGACCACGTACTCGCCGTCGTCATCATAGTCGCCGACCAAGTCATTAAACAGCACATCTTTGTACTTTTTGATTTGGTCAAAAATCTTTGCCCGCTCCTCTTGCGTCATCTTATTAGACGCCTCACTCGCCACAAGGGCATCGTCCTGCGAGACAGAATTTTCTGCCGCCGTCGCCTCTTCGTTAGCCTCGCTCACCACTGGCGCGGCTTTTCCTTGCTCCTGAATCCGCGCCTCGGGGGTGATTTCTTGATTTTCTTTTACATCCTTTTTTTCAACGGTATACATATTTTTGCCCTCTTATTTTTAACGCGATTGAGCCAAATCCTGCGCCTGCTCGCGGTCAGTGTATTTGCTCACAGCGTCCTTTGCCATCTTTGACATAATCTGATGCGCCTCTGCTGGCCACATTTTGCTAAATGCCAGCCACCACATCTTGTTGCGCCTCTTTTTGATAGCCATACCGTGCTTTAATTTGTCGGAATTCGGCACATACAGCGCAAAATCGTAATTGTCCTCCGCAGTCCCTTGCACCAAGACAATCTCCGCCAACTGCTCATTGAAAGCGCCAAAAGCGCCGTACTGCGCACCAAATTCGGTCGCCAAATTCGCATTGTTTATCTTGTAAATATGCGCGCTAATCTTCGCCACCTGCCTAGGCTCTGGAGTCACCCCGTTCGCCATAAGCGTATTGAGCATATTGAGCATCGCATTGATATCGCCGCTCTCGATAACCTTGTCCAGTTCGTCAAGAGCCATATTCCTCACTTCGTTCGCCTTTTTTCTCGCCATAATAATCCCTCTGTTAATTTTTTTTTGCACAAACAATCATTACCACGCAAAAGTAACAAAAAACAAATCTCTATGCTGGCTATATTATACCACTATTCGCAACAAAAAGTCAATTATTTCCGCAAAATTTATAATAATCAAAATTTTGCATAATTATTCATTTCCACAGCGTTTGAGGGAGGGGTAGCGGTTTGTGCCGCCAGTTTCTGCCCAGCACACGGCTTGCCGCGAGGCGCCCCATCAGGGGCGCCTGATGCGCCATTCGGCGCATAGTGCGTGCCGACGGCACGCACAGCGGCAAGCCGCCCCTCGCAAAGAAAAGTACAAACAACCACTGTCGACAGCGCCAAATACAAACAGTCCCATTTTGTGGTTCGCTCCGCTCACAGATTCCACGCGGTCGCAACCAACCGCTCTGAATGACAGTTGAAGAAAGTTAATTAATAAGGAGAAAAGCGCCCCATTTGGTCGCTTTTCTATTTATCGGATTATTCCATCCTTTTTATAGGATTACTTTATTATTCTGATTGCTTCCGTCTTATTCGCCACGAACCGTTCCTGAGATTGCGACATAAGCGGGGCTACGATGGCGGGTTCGCAATGACGGTTCTGCTATATGTTCTTTGTGAGTGTAGCCTCTAATTCTCCACATCCAAATTCACATTACTCGAGTCGACCTGCTCAAAGACTGCAGTGACTACTGAGCCCATTACGACAGATTTCTTAAAGCGCTCAGATGCCTTGGTGCTCAAGACCGTGCCGTCAGCATTCGCCCAATGCTTAAAAGCATACCCTTCTTGCGTCACAAAAGCCGCACAAGTGATTGTGTCATCATCCTCGAGTGCCTCGAGATTATCGCCCACTATATATGCAGTACCGCCAAGGGTCGCTTGCACCGCCACACCGCTGACAGCCACGCTAGTAGTAGGCTTTGTTAGAGAGGGATACGATTCGCCCGAAACGAACTGCAGATAAATATTGATAGGGGTTGGCGACGAGTAATTATACAAAATCCTCGTGAATTCAATCGTCAAAATATTACTCTTGGTCGTGCCGTAATACCCCACCTTCATCGCAACGCCCGTGTCAAAAATTTCTTCATAATAACTCTTGACTTCAATCCAATTTGTGTTGTCAAATGAGAACGCCGACACTCGGTGCCCTGACGCAGGATAAATGGTAAATCCCGATTCTTTGATGCTCTGCTCGGGGTCATCATAAATCGTATAACTCGTCGTACTGCCAGTCACACTCGAAATCGTGTACCACTTCCACTGCCAGTAGGCGTAAAGCGTAGTATCAGTAGTGAATTGTGATGTAGATACTGCAGGTGTACCGTTGGCATTGTAGATTTTGGTACCTTGACCATTTGCGCTAGTATAATATCCGTCAAAAATGTAGCCCGTTCGAGAAGATATTGGTGGAATAATATTTGGAAAAGTATTCTGTGAGGTAACAGCAATAGAATTAGTACCTCCACTTCCACCTTGATTATCAAACGTTAATTGAGGCATCATTGCGTACGACGCGGCAGAGTTAAGAGATATGAGAAGCGAGGGGCGTACCGCTTGGCTATAGTTCACACTACTGAGACTATCAGAGGAACCTGAGGGGTTGAGATTCTAGCTACAAAGTGCATTATCATCGTACGCAGAGCGCCCCCACGTGTAACAATAGGCTGTATTTCCATAATTGGACTGTGAGGTGCCCAGATAACTAGTTGAGAATGAAGTACTACTCCCATCGTATGTGGTTCGCTCAGCAGTATTGGTCTCCCATAGGCCGTCGTGAGCATCCTCATACCCCATCTCCGCCATACTAGGCAACCATAGGTAGTCGTCTCCCCAGTTTGCGTAATCAGTTTTGCCTGTGTAATTGTAGTCGCTGCTGTACCAAGAGCCAGAGTAACTATAGCCGTTCGTTGTAGTCAATGACTCGTTATTGAGCCAATAACTTGTTTCGTTTCTATTTGCAGGATTCTGCATATTAGTCATCCAAGGCATCTTGCTGGGTGTAGAAAGGAAGCGGGTCAACCCCTTGCTAGCCACAGTATACAGTGAAAAGATGTGGTCAGAGGATTGAGTAACAGTGCTGCTTAATGCGCTATTACTGGTAGCGTATTTACTCTTGTTGCCAGTACCTGTATTGTTTAATGTTGCTACTCGAATGTAACTGGTACCATACATATTACTTGGATATGTACCTACTGTTGAGTTTCTCCAGTCGTCAGACCAGTCACTGTAGAGTCCCCCATTCGCGATACCATAGTGATCGCCAAGGTTCTTATTCTGCCCAGACCAAGCATCTTGGTGGTTGTTGCTTAGCCAAAGTGTGGCTACGAGGTTGTTGTCCGTGTCTTTTGACACATATGTCACTATCCAATCTAGTCCGCCGAGGCGTACTACGATGCTCTGTCCGTTAGTTTTGTTGTATGTTTTGGCGCGCAAATTGGCAGCAGTAAGCGGTGTGGTGCCCACGCTAGTAGTGAGGCTGTCAATTTGCGTGCCGATGTCGCCCTCCGCGCCGTAAATCATATTGATGAGGGTCTTGAGAGTAGCGTATTTGAATGGTAATTCGCTAGTCGCTGAGGTCGGGTCGACCAAAATTTCATCCACTTTTTTGAATGAACTGGTGTTTGACGACGAAAAAGCATCGGGATCCGATACCTTTTTGACTGTGGATAAGTGACTCACCAAGAGCCACG
>CAZOFH010000017.1:0-14037 GCA_964579205.1 uncultured Christensenella sp. | reverse complement strand
AAACATACAACAAGACCGCTAACAAGAGTATCGTAGTGCGCCTCGGCGGACTAGATTGGATAGTAACATACGTATCAAAAGACACGGACAACAACCTCGTAGCCACATTGTGGCTAAGTAACAATCACCAAGAGGCTTGGGGCTGGAACGGATCCGGTGGTGAAGATGCTGATGATGAGATTGGGCTAAATCAAAGCTTGAATGATGACTCTGACCTGGCATTGGTAAATGGTGGGCTCTACTCTATTTGGTCGGATTGGTATTATGAGGATAGAGACTCAATCACGGGAAACTCCCTGTTGCCTGCCGATATGTACGGCACTAGTTATATTCGAGTAGAGACTCTTAACAATCCTAATAATAGGCGATATGCAACCAATGATAGTACATTGAGTAGTGAAATTGCTCAAGATGAAGACCATATTTTCTCTCTTTACACTGTGGGAAGCAAGGGCTTGACTCGATACTTCTCCACACCTAATAAGATGCCTTGGATAAATGCTGTGCAAGATCCTAGTTTGATAGGCAAAACTTTGTTAAATAGTAACGATTCTTTGTCAACAGCATCGGGTAGTTATGGTGTTTATAATTCACTTGAATTAGAGTATACTAGCATACCGGGATACACAAGGTGGGGGACAGATTATCTATTTTTGCCAAGCATTGTAGAAATGGGATTAGATGATACAAATGACGGCCTTTGGGAGATTAGTGCCGCTGAGCGGTCTATATATGATGGGTGCTCAGAATATATCTCAGATTATGTAACTGCTAACGGTGAGGTTTATCCGTGTTTATGGAGTCGCTCGGTGCTTGCGGACTATGGACAGTCTGCAGTATATAATGTCGATGGTTGTGGAAGTGATAGTTGGGGTGATAGTGCCTCAGAGGTTGATTGTTGTCTTAACGCCGTCCGTCCGTGCCTGCTACTTAATCTAGACTATGTAATAAATGGACCTAATACTGCCCCTAGTACTGGTACTAATACTATTACGGTCACACTTGACAAACAAAATGGTACTGGAGGTACTACATCTGTTACGCTAGATACTAATACTTTACCCGATATTACTCCACCTACTCGTACGGGATACAAATTCGGAGGTTATTACACTAGTACTAATGGAGCGGGAACAAGGGTATATTTGTCAAGTGGTGTATCAGGTATATCGGCATCTACATTTACCTCAAACACTGTCCTTTATGCGAAATGGGATGCGATTGTTTATAATGTCAAATACAACGCAAACGGTGGTAGCGGCTCAATGAGTAATACTACTCATACTTATGATAGTGCAAAGAACTTGTCTTTATGCAATTATACTCGAAGGGGATATTTGTTTAAAGGTTGGGCGACGAGTGCTAGCGGTAGCGTGGCCTATGCGGATCAAGCGAATGTGGTCAATTTGTCATCATCAGATTATTCTACGATTAATCTATATGCTGTTTGGGAGGCATACAGTGGCACAATGATATCTATCACTTTTGATATGCAGGTCCCTACTACTGTTGGGTGTAAGGTTCATTGGATAGTGCCAAATGGTAATTTACCTGCAATGAATGAGACTGTTTCGCGCTCTGGCTACACTTTTGGTGGGTATTATAGCCTGCCAAACGGTGGCGGTACGCAAGTTTATAATTCAAATGGTACACCAACTTCCTCAGACGAAACATTCACCTCCGATATCACGCTTTACGCCAAATGGACACCTAGAACATACACCGTGTATTACAAAGCCAATGGCGGCACAGGTACTATGAGTAACTCTACTCATACTGCCGGCGTGGCATCGTACTTGAATTCAAATACGTTTACTCGTTCTGGATATTATTTTGAAGGTTGGGCAGAATCTAATTATCATGCTGAAGAGGGTCGAGTAGACTATGTGATGCAAAAGGTCCTCTATATGAACTCCAGCCATATATCTCTTTATGCAGTTTGGATGAGTAGGAATTCTACCGATATTACAATAACCTTTGATAATGAATCAGCCGCTATTGCGGGTACGAGAAAGTATATTGTAGCGTCTGGCACGCAAATTAAGAATTTAGGGTTTATTGAGGAGCCTAGCCGTATAGGGTATACTTTCGGAGGGTATTACACTCAGCAAAACGGTGGAGGTATGATAGTTTATAGTAGTACAGGTTCCCCGAATTACTCATCAACCTCAACTCTAACATCCGACACCACACTGTATGCTAAATGGACACCTGTCTCATACACGGTAAAATATGATGCTAACGGTGGCACAGGTACGATGAGCAACACTTATTGCACATATAATAGCACGACAAGCTTACAAACAAATACATTTACTAGAAGCGGCAGTTTTTTTGAGGGTTGGGCAACTAGTCCTATTGGTGATGTTGTTTATACTAATGGGCAAAGTGTAAGTAATTTGTCTGCAATAGGCTACGATGTAGTTACACTTTATGCTGTTTGGAAACTCGTTAAGCTGACTTTTGATAATCAATCTGCGACGACAGCGGGAACGACTTCGGTAGAAATCGAGAATGATGCAGCGTTGCCAAATATCACTGTGCCGACTCGGACTGGCTATACCTTTAAGGGATACTATACCCAAGCAAATGGTGCTGGCACTAGAATCTATAATGTGGACGGTACCCCTGCGATAGCCGCGTCGACATTTACAGAGGATACTACGCTGTATGCCCAATGGTTGTTTGCTACTGTGACGGTTTCGTTCGATGGGCAGGGGGCGACTACTGGCACAACCTCAACAAGTGTAACATATAATTCTGCGTTATCAAACATCACCGCCCCAACGCGCACTGGCTATACATTCGGTGGCTATTATTTGTTCCCGAACGGTCAAGGCACTAAAATCTACAATGCCAACGGCACGCCTGCAATTTCGTTGTCGACTTTTGCTGCCGCTACCACGCTTTACGCCTACTGGCTGTGGTATGATATCAAAAGTGTGACGGGGAGCACGACCAGTTACACGCTATATGACAGCGTAGACGCGACAATGAAAAACACTTCGCTAACGATAGCACCTGCATCGGGGCACAAGGTCGCCTCATTCTCATTTGACAATACAACTTGGCACAATGTGGACAGCGTCAAGAAAAACTTGGCGAATACCTCGCTCGCTGCGGCAGTTATCTACTACGCAAATGAGAACTCGAACGAAATCGTATTTGAGTTTAAGGGTATTAGCACAAGCAGCCCGATTAGTTTCTACCTGCAGACTACTGCGGGGGCATATAGTGGGCTAAAGAACAGCACGAATTCTGTTAAGGGCGTCTATGTGACCTCGACAATCGGTGGCGTGGTCCATATGGTGGGTGACGACATCGAGAACCTCGAGGACGATGATACAATCACTCTTTCGGCTGATATCACGCTAGAGGGCTACGGCTTTAAGCACTGGAAAACATCGGACGGGCGCGTCCTCAGTACTGCGCAATCAGTCCGCCTCAAAAAGTCTCTCGTCAACGACTCGCTCATTATCGCAGTCTTTGAGCCTATTTCGTCTAGCAATGTCAACCTCGAGGTGGATAATACGGAGTAAGATGATAGAGTAATCCGATACATAGAGAAACAAAAAAGACCCGCTGGGTCTTTTCGTTTTGGGCGAACCCCAAACGAAACAGTCTGCACATAGCACTGTCGACAGTGGCAATGCATTTTGCTCCCGATTGATTGTTTTGCCGTCATACAAGATTAGGGAGTGCTTAACTACAAAGCAGGGACTTTGACCCTGTTTTCGCACTTTTAGTCGCCCACACGCGCTCATTTCCCGACGAAAGTGATGACGGTGGCGTTGTCGCCCAAAAAGTAGCCGATTAGGCAGGGCATAGCGCTGATTTCGACTGATTTGTGAGAAAAAAGTTGTGCAATAACTTCGGCAGGATATTCGGTGCGAGAAGCGTTTTGGGTGAATTGGATAGTGATAGGGTAGCCGCAAGAAACGCGGATATTTTTGATTTTTTCGATGATAAAATCGACGGCGTTTTTGGTGCCGATTTTCTTGTCAACAAAGGTGATTTCGCCGTTTTGCAGGGCAATAATAGGCTTTATATTCAGTACGCATTTAGGCAACTTCGCTGTGTTTTGCAGACGTTCGCTCTTGATGAGCAAATCCAGATTATCCGTCGTCGCAAATGAGTGGATGTGCAACCTAAATCGCTCTAGGTGGCTGACCAAATCGCGCAGGTTCATTTCGTCGCGCAGTTTGACCGCCTCCAGTACGACTAGCCGCATTCCGCAAGCGATATTTTGCGAATCCAGCACTGCGATTTCGGGGGAATTCGCCTCATCAGCATAGAGTTTTGCGCTGTTAAAAATCCCCGACAGAGCCGCCGACGGAGTGATGACGAGGATTGTGTCGCCGTTGTTTTTTGCATCCTCAAAACGCTCGATATACTCGAGTGCGTTGGGCTGCAAAGTGGCAGGCAGAGTGCCGCTAGAGGCGGCTTTTTGATAAAAATCCTCCGCCGAAATGTTGACGCCGTCGTAAAAAATTTGGTTATCAAAATCGATGTTTATCGGCAGCACGGTAATGTTGAGTTTTTGCGCTTCTTCTTGCAAAATTCCGCTCGTACTATCAGTAATAATTTGTAGCATTTTTCACCTCGCTATTATTATATTATAAGGATTTTTGCGCGCATTTGTCAAATGTTTTGGGTGGATTTTGGAGATGTTTTTGGGGGAAGAAAATTATTTTTTGTGGCAGGCATTCACGCAATTTTTGTCCCAGCGCGGCAGCCGCCCGACGGCGGAGTGAATAGGGGGCGGCTTGATGGCTCTGGTGGTGTGCGATATGCTGTGGCGGAGTAGCGAAAATTTTGCGCATACGCTACGAGATAATTTTCAAATCATATTTCTCCCAAAGGCTGCCTCTTTGCGATTTGAGTAGGCTGCCATCCGAGACGGAGAAATGCGCTTTTTGTGTCGCGCAAGTGACAGCAAAAGGAGAAGATGAGGAGAGGAATTGCGTGGTGGTGGATTTGATTTTTGCGGGCTCTGTGGCAAAAATACATTCAAAAATGCACGGATAATTATTTAGAAAAATTTTACGATTTTGTCGAAAATTTTTGCGTTTATGTATTGACAAATAGTCGTTTTTGTGATATCATAATCGAGTATCCGCGTAAATCTGGCTCACAAAATACGGGGTGATGCCCGTTGCCTAAATTTAGCGAGATTGGTATGAGGAGGAGTAAATATGTACGCAATTATTCAAACTGGTGGCAAGCAATACAAAGTTCAAGTTAATGACATCATTTCTATTGAGCGTATCGAGGCTGAAAAGGGTGCCAAGGTAAACTTTGACGTATTGATGCTTTGCGATGACAAGGGTACTGTGTTTGGTAATCCTTTGGTTGCAGGTGCCAAGGTCGAGGCTGAAGTATTGGAGCACGGCAAAGGAGAGAAGGTGGAGTTGGCTATTTACAAAAAGATGAATGGTCACCACCGTGCACAAGGTCACCGTCAACCTTACAGCAAAGTTAAGATTACGACTATTGCAAAATAAAGACCTTTTTTAGGAGGTCATAGAGATGACTGATATCACAGTGTATAAATCGGGCGATAGTTATACTCGGTTGGTTTGCGAGGGGCATACTGGATTTGGCGAACACGGAGAGGATATAGTGTGCAGTGCTTTGTCGAGCATTGTGCAGACTGGTGCTCTGGGGATGCTGATGGTCGCGTGTGCGAATGTCGAGGTTATCCGAGATGACAAGAGAGCCTATTTAGAGATTGTAGTACCGCAGAATTTGGACACAAACAAGGCGCACGATGTGCAAGTGATTTTTGCTACAATGTTGTGCGGAGTGAGTGACTTGTATAGCGAGTACAGTGATTTTATTAATTTGGAGGTTAGAGATGTTTATTAATATTCAACTGTTTGCCCACAAGAAAGGACAGGGTAGTAGTAAGAACGGTCGCGATAGTGAAGCAAAGCGTTTGGGTATCAAGCGTAGCGATGGCACTAGCGTTTTGGCTGGTGAGATTTTGGTTCGTCAACGCGGCACCCAGTTTCACCCCGGCGTAAATGTTGGTTGCGGTAGAGACTACACTTTGTTTGCAAAGGTTGCAGGTAAAGTAAAGTTTGAGCGCACAAAAGAAAACAAAAAGCGTGTTTCTGTTGTAGCAGAATAATTTTTGATAAATTTGGAACAAAAGAGAGGAGGCGAGAGCCTCTTTTTTTTGTTGATATTTTTGATTTTTGAGTAATAATTTGTTTGACTAAATCCCATTTTTTTGGTATGATTTATTTATCATCATCAAATAAAAAATAGGGAAAAATGGGATAACAAATGAAATACGGAAAGTATAGTGAGCAAATTCATTTTATGATTGATTCTGCGCTTTTGGGCGCCAAGGTGGTCAAGAGCAACCGTCATTTGCGTGTAATGGACAAAGGGAAATTTGATGTCGTGACCAATGTCGATTTGGAAATCGAGACCTTGATACTCAAGAACCTCAAAAAGACTTTTCCCGACATTCCTGTCGTGAGCGAGGAGTTTAATGGGAAAGACAGTTTTCCGCCGAAGTGTTTTGTGATTGACCCGATAGATGGTACAAAGAATTTTTATCACGGTTTGCCATTTTGGGGAATTCAGATGGCGTATGTGGAGAATGGTAGCCCTGTGGCGAGCGTTTTGTACTGCCCCGAACTTAATCTCGACATTGTCGCCGCTGACGATATCGGGGTGTATGTCAATGACAAGCGCGTGTCTTATGAGCGAAAGGATGTCGAGCACAGCCTGATTATGCTGGATACGCCGCGTGCGCATCGCTGGCACATTATCCCGAAACTTGATGACCACGTGCAGGCGATTCGAATCATCGGGTCGACTTGCGTCGGGTTTAGTTTGGCGCTGAGTGGCAAGATTGAGGGGTATATTTATATATGTCCGCACCCGTGGGACCTTTTGCCAGGGCTTTGTGCGGCGAAGAATTCTGGGCTGTATGTCTATGACCACAACGAGCGGATGGCTTTGGTCGCGAATTCACCGCAATTATTAGAATTGATGAAGAAAACTGTGCTAGAGAGGCTGGCAGAAGTGGATTAAAAGAGTCACTCTCTTGACAGTAGAGTAGTAATTTTAATTTTTTGCTACAAAATATTTGCTTTATTTGGGGAATTTGGTATAATATATGTATGGATTATGTAATAGAGCAAGACTGCATTCGCCTAAAAAATGCTGACACTTTTGACCCAGAGAGCACTCTGACCAGTGGGCAACTCTTCCGCTTTGGTGCGCTTGCGCCGAATAAGTGGTGGGTCGCCACGGGGGCGGAGTATGCCGTGCTCGAGCAAACAGGCGATGCGACTTATGTAATTCATTCATCTCATCCTGCCCATTTTGTAGAATTTTTTGATTTCGAGACGGATTATGACGGGATTTTGTCTAGGCTAAGCGGGCTCGAGGTGCTGCGTCCTGCCTTGGAATACGGCAGGGGAGTGCGATTGATGCGGCAGCCTTTGTGCGAGGTCATCATCAATTTTATCATCTCTGCCAACAACAACATTCCGCGCATTCGCAAGTCGGTAGAGGCGATATGTGAGCGCTTTGGGGAGAAAACTGCTTGGGGATATGCGTTCCCTACGATAGAGCAGTTGGCGCGCGCGACCGAGGAGGACTTTGCTAGTTTCGGTTGCGGGTATCGGGCGAAGTATCTAGTCGAGACTATCGGACGGCTAAAGGATGACGGGATTGTCGAGGCGCTAGAGAATGCGCCTAACACGCACGCGGCTAGGCAAATACTTTTGTCGCTAAAGGGTGTGGGCCCCAAGGTTGCCGATTGCATCCTACTCTTTGGCTTGGGACGATACGACGTTTTCCCTGTGGATACTTGGATTGACAGGGTCTATCGAGAGGATTTTGGCGGGGCGCTCAGCAGTCGGCAGAAGATCGCTGATTGGTTCGTCGAGCAGTTTGGTGCGGATAGCGGCTACTGTCAGCAGTACTTGTTTTATTACAAAAGGAAAAATATTAAATTAAAATAAAATTTCGGAGGAATGTATATGCAAATCGCTTTATTTATTGATATAGATAATGCAAAAGTTAGTTTACCAGTTTTCAAGGATATTTTGGAGCAAGTGAGGAAAATTGGCAAATTGTCATACTGCAAGGTTTACGGGTTTAATGAGCGTAAGCATATGAAGTTTGATGAATTGATAGAAAAGTATGGGTTCGACTCAACCCCTACGATGAGATACAAAAAAAGAGCAAAGTCGCAGTTGGATACGCGCATCATCATTGACGCCGTGAATATGTTCCACGCGAAGCCTTTTATCAACGGCTATTGCTTTGTGACGGGCGAGGGCGATTTGGTGCCGCTGCTGTCTTTCTTGCGCGCTGGTGGAAAGACTTTGATGACGGTGGACACCGAGGGCACAGATGGCAACGACCATATGTATGACCAAAAATTGCGTCTCGACATCCAGTACAACCGCCCTAGTAAGATTAGTAAGCGTGAGTTGAGCGAAAAGTTGCGTAACATTAGTGCGCGTAGTTCGGCAATTAATAGCGATGACGAGGATGAGGCTGAGGCGCAAAGACAAGACTTGGTCGCAGAAATCGAGGAATTGTTGGCTACCAAGGGCGATAATTTGGACGACGAAGAGTCGGATTTGTACTCAAGCCTCGAGGATTTGTTAATGATTTTAAAATAAATTAGTCCCCACAAAGTGGGGCTTTTTTGTTTTGTGAGCGCTGTGACTAAATTCCATTTTTTACATATTATAATTATGGGCGCGCGGCAGTCTAAAAAGGCTGGCGGCGGGCTAAATTATATTATGAGGTAAAATTTTTGAGCAAATACATAATAACGGGCGGATATAGGTTGGACGGACAAATTTCTGTCGATTGCGCAAAAAATGCGATTTTGCCAATAATGGCAGGTGCGCTGATGTGTTCGGGCGAGGTGGTGATCAGAAAATGTCCCGCCTTTGTCGATGTGCAAAATATGGCGAAAGTGCTACAGACTTTGGGTGTGAGAGTGGTTTTTGAGGGCGACGCAATGGTGATTGATGCTAGCGGGGCGAATGCGAATTTTGTGCCTGTCGAGATTGCGAAACTGTTGCGTTCTTCTATTTTTACAATGGGGGCGCTGCTCTCGAGATTTCGGCGTGCGCGCCTTGCTTACCCGGGAGGCTGCGATATCGGGTTGCGTCCGATAGACTTGCACCTGTCAGGGCTGCGGGATTTGGGAGTGAAAATCCAAGAAAGTCACGGCATCATTAATTGCGATGCGAGCGAGATGCGTGGGGGCAAGGTGGTGCTGGATTTCCCTAGCGTCGGGGCGACAGAAAATTTGATGATGGCTGGAGTACTGGGCAAAAATAAAACAGTCATTCTCAATCCAGCACGCGAACCAGAAATAGTCGATTTGGCTAATTTTTTAAATAAATGTGGCGCAAAAATCGTAGGTGCGGGTACGAGTGCGATAGAGATTGAGGGAGTCGACAAACTGCACGGCTGCGAATATACGCCGATTTCGGACAGGATTATCGCGGGGACTTATCTGGTCGCGGCGGCTATTACTGGGGGCAAAATCGAACTTTGTGGGGTCGAGCCGCAAAATTTTATAACTTTAATTGACAAATTGCATAATTCTGGTTGCGTTTTTGGTATAAAAAGTGATAAAATTTATATGCGGAGCCCTAAGGTCTTAAAAAGTGTGGGGTTTATTGAGACTTCGGTGTATCCGGGATTTCCTACCGACCTTCAGGCGCAGATGCTCGCATTGCTTTCGGTCGCTCGCGGCTGCTCAATAGTCCAAGAGAATTTGTTTGAGGCGCGTTTCAAATTTGTGCCAGAACTTATCAAAATGGGGGCGAGCATCCGAGTAAAAGAGCGGACGGCTATTGTCGAGGGTGTGCACTTTTTGAGCGGCGCTGAAGTTTATGCAAAGGATTTGCGCGGCGGTGCTAGTCTGGTTTTGGCTGGGCTGAATGCTCACGGCTACACCACCGTCTGCGACATTCATCACATTGAGCGCGGATATAGCCATCTCGATAGGGCGCTTAATAGTTTGGGGGCTAGTATAAAAAAAGAGGATTAAAGGGGGCGAAATCTTGTCAAAAAATGGTAAAATAGCGGTAATTGTATCAGTTCTGGCGTTTGTGGCGCTGATTGTGGTGTTGGCAAGTGCTGTTTTTTGCGTCAAAAAGGCTGAGGTCGTCTGGTACAAAACCCCTTCGACCGCGCTGGCTAGCGTGTCAAATGGGCAACTTTTGGAGAAAAGCGGTGTGACCAACCAGAGCGTATTTTTGCTAGATAGGGAAAAAGCCGTCGCAAATATCGAGACGGCATTCCCTGATGTCAGGGTCATCAATGTCGAGGTCGTGTGGCCAAATGTGATGAAAGTGCACGCGACAGAACGCGAACAGGTATACGCCGTGCCTATCAAAAACGGCAAATTCGCGTTAGTCGACGAATATTTCAAGGTTTTGGAAGTGGTGGATAGTTTTACCAGTACCAAGACCAATGCTGTTTTGGTAAATACCGACGCGGTAAAGGATATGGATTTTGCGAGAGCGGACACGATAAACTTGTTCGGCAAGATCGTTTGGCTCAATATCTATAATGCGTTTTTGGAACTGGAGCGCGATTTGATTGATTTTCGTGCGATAATTTCTAACGTGACGCTGACCGAAACAACCTTGACTCTCAATACCCATATGGGCGTGACGGTCAAACTCGAAAAACCTTTTGCCAACACGCGCGCAAAAATGCGAATGGCGCTCAAGACTTTTGATTATCTAACGACCGAGGACTATCCAAATTGTGTAGTAGAAGTTTTGGTGAATAACAATGGCGAACTGGTTTCGCGCGTTTATGATGAATAAAAAAGAAGTGCATCCTGCGTCAAATTTTTGACACGTTGGGGCGATGCACTTCCTTTTATTTTTACGGCGCCGAGTAAAGAGGGAAGAGAAAAGAGAGATTTGTTGATGGGAGGGATGACCCTCCATTGTCATTCTATGTTAGGCTATAATTTATTGTTACATTTTTTAATTATTTTTTATCAATGTCCCGAAAATTAGTCAGCACCTCATATGGAATAGTTCGGCAGGCGCGGGCGATTGTGTCGGCGTTTAGTGTAGGTAAGTCGCCCAAAATCGTCACATAGTCGCCAATTTTTGCAGGTATGCGGCTGATATCAATAATGCAGGCTTCCATACAAATATTTGCGACAATGCGCGCTTTTCGGTCGCCGATTAGCACGAATCCTTTTTCACTCCATAGCCTAGGCATCCCGTGAGCATAGCCTATAGCAATGGTCGCCACCCGCATATTTTGGTGTGCGATTGAGTTTAGACTGTACCCGATATAGTCGCCCTTTTTGACCTCTTGGATAGCGATGATTTTTGCATAAATATTCATAATCGGTTGTAAATATTCATTTCCGTATCCATAGATTCCTATGCCGCAACGCACCATATCTAGCGTGTGGTGGGGGAAATTTATTGTATTTTGCGTGTTGCAAATATGTCGAATTACAGGGCGGGGTAGTGCGGCGGTCGCTACCTCAAAATGCTCAAATTGGGCAGCCGTTCGCGCGCAATCTTGATTTTCACCACTGCCCAAATGTGAGTAAATCCCAGACATTTTTGTGTGCGAAAAGTTATGTTTTAACCACTCAAAATCACTGTCCCAATTCGCCCCAAAACGATTCATTCCAGTGTTGATTTGTAGATGAAAATAGGAGACTTTTTTGAGTTTCTTTGCGACCGAATTTAGCATTTTGAGTTCGCTTAGGCTTTGTATACTAAAGGTTGCGTTGTGCACTATCGCTTCTGGCAGAGCGTCAGTTGATAGTGGGCTGAGGATCAAGCAGGGGGTGGCGGGACACAATTTTTTTACACGAATTGCCTCGCGATTGTCTGATACTGCAAAGTAGTCGACCGAGTTTTGGATGGCGGGACTGATCGTGTCTATCCCGTGCCCATAAGCGTCACTTTTGACGACGGCGCAAAACAGGCTGCCTTTGGTTTTGCTTTTCAAAAATTTGATATTTGACCTCAAATGTGCCAAATTTATGGTTTTATAGCGATTATTCATAATAATTTCCTTTATTTTCGATACATTTTTGTTGTCAAAGTGTTGACTTTATTTGGTCAACGAATGTATAATTAGTAAACGGGGGAACTTATGACTAAACTTATTTATGATTTTACCAACCTTTTAAGTGAAAATATTGGCAGCCAAAATGGTGTTTCGCGCCAACAAATTACCGATATGCAGCCTTTGGCAAACAAGGTGCTAGAGGCGGTTTTTTCGCAGTCGACAGAGGAGCATAACGCTGTTTTTGATATTTTGGATAATGTCGATTTGGCTAAAATAAAAAGCCTCGCCGCAGACGTGCGCGAGAAGTGTGAGAATTTCGTCGTGCTGGGTATCGGCGGTTCGGCTCTCGGGAGTCTGGCGATTTTTGATGCGCTGGTGCCTGCTGGGCATAATTTTTTGGACAAAAAAGACCGCACCGCACCGAGGTTTTTTGTAGAGGATAGTATCGACCCCGAGGTTATCTCAGGGCTACTGGATACTATCGAATTGAGCGAGACTGTTTTTTGCGTGGTCAGCAAGAGCGGCAAGACCGTTGAGACGATGACGCAGTTTTTGTACATCCGTGATTTGTGTGAACAGCGATTGGGGGGTGATTGGGTCAATCACTTTGTAGTTTTGACCGATGACAATCAAAATTTTTTGCATAATTATGCATTTGAGAATAACCTTAGGTTGCTCACCATTCCTACCAAACTTGGCGGCCGTTATTCGGTGCTGAGCGTTGTGGGGCTTTTCCCAGCGGCCGTGCTTGGGCTGGATGTCGACGCACTCATCGGCGGGGCAAAGATGATGCTGGAGCATTGCAAAAATGCTAATGTTTGGCAAAACGCACCGATGCTCAGCGCGCTAATTAATTTCTGGCACTACCAAAACGGCAAAAATATGACAGTGCTAATCCCGTATAGCGAGACGCTCAATGTTTTTGATGACTGGTTTTGTCAACTTTGGGGCGAGAGTATCGGCAGGGATTTGACTCGCGACGGTCAAAAATTGGTAGGCACCGCGCGCATTGGGCAGACACCAATTCAGGTCACAGGCCCTAGCGTCCAGCATAGCCAGTTTCAACTGTATCTTGAAGGACCCGATGACAAGACGTTTACCTTTGTCGGCATCCAAAAATTCAAAAACGACCTTGCGCTGCCTAAAATGCTAAACCAAATCTTCGGTAAAGAGGTGTCAAAGGGGAGGACATTCGGCGATTTGCTGAATGTCGAAAGAGTGTCGTCTGAGAGCGCGCTCAAGATGTTTGGCAAACCTAATGAGACGATTTTGGTCGAGAAAGTGGATGAGCAAGTATTGGGCAAAATGTTTATGTTCTTTGTCTGCAAAATGCTTTTTACCGCCGAAATGCTCAATATTACGCCTTTCGGGCAGCCCGCTGTCGAGAGTATCAAGCGCGAAGTGGCGCGTATTATCGATGCAGAACCGTCGATTTGCGGCGACAATACGCTAAATATTTAATTTTTTTGCGATTTTTTGATTTTATTTGTTAAAAACTCTTGAATTTATTTTAATTGTGTGATATACTATTTGGGTATATCCGATTTGGACAATTAGCTCAGTTGGTAGAGCAACTGACTCTTAATCAGTGGGTCCAGGGTTCGAGTCCCTGATTGTCCACCAAAATTACAGGAAGAGAAGAAGGCACTGCAATAGTGTCTTTTTTTGTTTTTCGTTAGGACTCGAACCCAAGGGGGCGCACCGTAAAAAGTGGAAATCCGCCACGGCGGGGCGGCGCTCCTAACCTGCAATTATTATTTAAAGGTCAATTTCCTTCCACTGTCATCCTGAGTGTGGCATCTTCGCGCATGCTTACGTGAGGCTCTCGGGTACGGTTCGTGGCGAATTGAACGGAAACAATAGAATGATAGAGCAAAATTCATCATTTTTCACCCCCAAAACGCCAAAGAACCCTAAAAAAATTGAAAAATTTTGAAAAAGTGGTCGAAATTAGTTGATATTTTTGTAAAAAATGGTGTA
>CAZOFH010000016.1:0-17142 GCA_964579205.1 uncultured Christensenella sp. | reverse complement strand
GCCTGCCATTTCGCCACCATCCAAAACAGGGTACAATTTCTTGGGGTACTATACCAATGGTGACGCAATGGGTACCAAGGTGTACGATTCGGACGGTACGGGCGCGATAGCCAAGTCAAACTTTGTATCCGACACCACCCTTTACGCCGCGTGGCAAGCCAAGACGGTGATTATATCGCTAGACGGGCAGGGGGCGACTTCGCCGGGTAGCACCAGTGTGACCGCGACATATGGCGAATCGCTGGTGGCTATAGCGATACCTAGCAAGACGGGGTATAGTTTCGGAGGATATTACACTGAGCAAAATGGCGGCGGGACGCAAGTATACTCTCAGAATGGTTTGCCAGTGATATCGACCTCGACATTCTCGGCGAATGTGACGCTGTATGCAAAGTGGACTGCTTGGCTCACTATCACGGTGGGAAGCGGCAGTTCGACCAGCAATTACACCAGCACGAGCAGGCTAGAGGAGGATCAAGAGACCGCGCGCCTGACCATCACCCCTACGAATGGGCACAAGATAGCGCAGATTTCTTTTGACAATGTCGCGTGGTACACGATAGACTCTTGCCGTGGCGAAATCGGCAACACGCTAGTCGCTATGGGGGTAACCTATATGGCGAACGAAAACAACAACAGGCTACTCATCATTTTTGACGGGATTTTTTGTAGCGGCGCTATCAATCTATACTTTGTGACCACCACGGGTGCGTACAGCGGGCTAAAACTCAGCAGTGGCTCTTTTGAGGGATTCGCAATCAATGCGACTTTCGGCGGCACTGCCTACATGGTGGGGGAGGATTTTGATGACCTCGAGGATGAGCAAACTGTGACTTGTGCGGCGTTTGTCACGCAAGAGGGCTACGCCTTTAGGTACTGGCAAAACTCTAGCGGCACTGTGCTCAGTTACGCCGAGTCGGTCAAACTCAAAAAATCTCTCATCACCGACACCGTGCTGACTGCCGTCTTTGCCCCCGTCGACTCTAGCAATGTCAATCTCGAGACGGATAATATGTGAGTGATGATAGAGCAATCCGATAAATAGGATGGAGTAATACAATAAATAGAGAAACGAAAAGACCCGCTGGGTCTTTTTTGTTTTGGGTTCGGCACTGCGTGCCTCACAGATTCCACGGACACACTAGCGTATGTCCTCTGAATGACAGTTGGGTGGCTACGCCACAATTAATATGATTATTGGGGTCAGGGGCTCGCCCCTGCCTACTTGGTCAAAACAGCGTTTGGGTAACGGTGCCAGTGGTAGAGATGATGCGGTTGCGGCAGCAAGTGCGCGCGGGCGACTGGTTTTCTGACAGGGTCGTGACGCCTGCGAGGGCGATGAGGGCGATGAGCAGGATGATGACTAGATTGGTATTGTTGGCGAGGTTTGTATTGGTGGCGCCAGCGAATACTGCGACAATGAGAGCGATAGTGAGGGCTCGGGAAATGGTCATAGATTGGTCCCCCTTGGGATATTTTAATTTTTATATGCGCGGGTGATAAATTTTGTGAAAATGCAAAAAACCATTGTCTTTTCGATGCAAAAGCGGTATAATAGTATTATGGATTTGCAGACAAAGATAAGAGAATTGCCGACCAATAGTGGCGTATACATTATGAAGAATGAATTTGGCGAAGTCATCTATGTGGGCAAGGCAAAGAACCTAAAGAACAGGGTCAGTCAATATTTTCAACACAGCAAAAATCACACCATCAAAGTGCGCAGTATGGTCAAAAACATTGCTGATTTTTATTATATCGTCACGCCGAATGAGGCGGAGGCTTTTGCGCTGGAAAACAATCTAATCAAGCGTTTTCAGCCGTATTACAACATACTATTAAAAGACGGAAAGTCGTACCCATACATTCGCATCAATCTAAAGGAGGATTTCCCAAGGCTAGAGATTACGCGCAAACTAAAGCGCGACGGGGCGAGGTATTTTGGGCCATATTTTGCAGGAGTGCGGGCTAATGACCTCATCAAGATGCTCAACAATGCTTATCCACTACGGATGTGCGGGGGCAAGATGCCAAAGCGCACGCGCCCGTGCATAAACTACGACATTGGGCTATGCAGCGCGCCGTGTATGGGGCTCATCACTCGGGAGGATTATCACAAAATCATCGACCGAGTCATCGACTTTTTGAATGGTAAGTTCGGCGATATCCAAGAGATTTTGCGCCACAAGATGCAAGTATTGGCGGACAATGAGCAATTCGAGTCGGCGATGTCTATTCGCGACGACCTCAATATGCTAGACAGGCTAAAGCAAAAGACGCTCACTTTTATGCCGAATCTGGACAACATTGATGCATTCGCGTGGGCTAGTAATGGTGCGGTGGCAAGTGTGGCGGTCTTGGTCATCCGTGGCGGGCGAAGCGTCGGGGTGGACTGTTTTCATCTAGTAGACGCTGACCTCGGCGAGAGTGAGAGTTTGACGCAATTTGTGACGCAATATTACTCTACCCAAGCGCTGCCGCCTGAGCAGATTTTGCTACCGTTTGAGGCGGATAATGGGCTAGGCGAATGGCTGACGCAGCAGCGAAAGTCTGGGGCTGTGGGTAGGATAAGTGCGGTAGAGGTGATTTGCCCGCAAAAGGGGGAAAAGCGCAAACTCCTAGACATCGCTAGGCAGAATGCGGAGATGTACCTCGACAAGGCGGTAGAGAGTGAAAAGCGCTTTTTTGACCTGACGACAGGTGCGGTAGCCAAGTTGGGCGAAATCCTCAATCTACCCAAGCCTCCTCGCAGAATGGAGTGCTACGACATCTCAAACATCGGTGGGCTATTGAGTGTAGCGAGTATGGTGGTATTCATCAACGGCGAGGCAAAGACCAGCCATTATCGCAAATTCAAGATCAAGACGGTAGAAGGGGCGGACGATTTCGCTAGTATGAGAGAGGTCATCACGCGCAGGTTGAGAGAACTATCGCAGCCAAACAACGACGACCCAAGTTTTGGGGAAAAGCCTGACCTAATAGTAGTGGACGGTGGCAAAGGGCAGCTGAGCAATGCGCAAAAGGCGCTCATAGAATGCGGTTATCCAGACATTGCGCTGGTGGGGCTAGCAAAGCAGCAAGAGGAGATATTTGTGCCGAATAGCAGCCAGCCGCTCATCCTGCCTAGGACGCACAATTCGCTCAAACTGATGCAAAGGATAAGGGACGAGTCGCACCGTTTCGCCATCACTTTTCACCGTAGTTTGCGCAACAAAGTCACCTCTATACTAGAGGAAATCGAGGGGATCGGACCCAAAAAGCGCCGCAATCTCATCAAGCATTTTCATTCTATCGAGAATATCAAGTCTGCTGGTATTGACGCGCTCCTCGAGGTGGACGGCATCACCCAAAAGGACGCGCGCGCTATCATTCAATTTTTTGAAAATTAAGAATAATAAAAGAGAATTTCACCTCATATCATAATGCTATGTGAGGTGATTTTTGTTTGTCAAAGAAGAATCTTGAGCGGCTAGTATTCGGTATTTTTGCTATAGGTGTGGTAGCGTTTTTGATGATTGCGCCGTATGTTTTGATACCGCAGATAAATTCTGCTAGGAATGCTTGGCTATCGACTGCTGGGGCGGATGCGTGTTTTCTCGAACTATGGGAGATAGACACCTTTGAGGGGGGTAGTGCGAGCAGGGCGCGGTATCTCGAGAAGCAGGCTTTTGGATACCAAAACAAAAACAAGCAGGTCTATGTCATCGTACGGACGGTCAGCAGAGAGCAGGCGCTCTCGCTACTATCGCAAGGTAGTCGCCCTGACCTAATCAGTTTTGGCATAGGTGCGGGAGATATAATCGAGGCGATGTGTCAGCCAATAAATCTCGCTTCTCCTATACGAAACGACCTCTCGGCAGGTGGCAGGGTAGATGGCGAATTGCTAGCAGCGCCGTGGTGTATGGGGGGATATGTGCTCTGCTCTGAGCGAAAACTCGACAGCATCCAGCCTGATACTTTTGCCACTATCCGAGAGCAGAGTGAGCGGGCGGTCATCGGCACTGGGCTAGCATACAATTTGCCCGCGCTCGCTTTGCCTCAGGATTGCCGCAAATATGTAGAGAGAAAGGACTACACGCAGTATTCGGCATATGAGGCGTATCTAAAAGGGAATGAATTCGATGTACTCTTGGGGACGCAAAGGGATTTCTTTCGGCTCAATAACAAGACGAAACTCGGCGTCATCGACAGTATCAATTATCAATTTTTGGCAGGGTATACCGACCTCATCCAATACCTAGCCATCACGGCGACCGATGAGAGGCAAATTGCGCAAGCGACGGGCTTTATCGACTATGTCACCTCTGCTGAAATTCAGAAGAAATTGGCTACTATCGGTATGTTTTGTGTAAATGGTGCCAAGATATATAGTGAAAAGTCGTACCAGCAGTTTGAGGAGGCTTTGAGCAAAAAAATGCAGGTACTGAATGTCTTTGTATCTAGTGTTTGGCTAAAGGAGGAGCAGGGCAAGTGATAACAAAAAAATTTTGGCGAGAATTAGACAAAATCTGTGATTATGAGCGTGATGTGCCACTCAAAGACAAGACTACCATTCTAATAGGAGGGGTGACCCCCGCTTTCATTAGACCGAGCGATAGGGCACAATTTTGCCGCGTCATCAAACTCTGCAAAGATAGCAATGTAGACTATCACATTTTGGGGGCTGGGTCCAATGTATTGTTTCGCGATGACGGTATAAAGTATGTGGTCATTGACTCGGCGAATTTGTCCAAATGCTACATCAATAGGCTGGGCTTTGTATATGCTGAGGCGGGGATCAGGCTCGCGAGGCTCATTCAGTTTTGCGCCAAAAACGGGCTCAGTGGGCTAGAATATCTCATCGGCATCCCTGCTAGCATCGGCGGGGCGGTCACTATGAATGCTGGGGCTTTTGGCGTGGAAATCGGCAAATTCGTAGAATATGTGGATGTTTGGGACGGCGGCAAGGTGATTAGGCTCGGCAAGGAAAAACTTTTTTTTCAATATCGGCACAGCATTTTTACAAATTCAAAAAAGTATGCTATAATAGGTGTAGGTTTTTGGCTAAACAAAGATGTGACAGAGAATATTTTGCGTAGAATGCAGTACACGGTGCAGGCGCGGCTCGATACTCAGAGGGTGGGGCACGCGAGTGCTGGCAGCGTTTTCAAAAAGACTACCGACCTAGCCCCTGCCTATATGATAGAGGCGTGTGGGCTAAAGGGAGCGACGGTGGGCGGGGCTCAAGTTTCGCAAATTCATAGCGGTTTTATAGTAAATTTGGGCTCAGCCACTTGCCAAGACGTGATAAAACTGATAGAATTAGTACGCAATTCTGTTGAAGAAAAGTTTGGTGTCAATCTGGAATTGGAAATTATCGTGATTTGAGGGGATAAACAATGGAAATCAAAATGACTGCAGATTATCATACGCACACCTATTATAGTGACGGCGTGGGGTCGATTACCCAAAATGTCGAGGCGGCTCGTGCAAAAGGGCTAAAGACTATAGGTATCACCGACCACGGCTTTTGGCACGTGGCTCACGGCATCGGGCGCAAAAATGTAGCGCGGATGCGTGCCGAAATCGAGGAGTTGCGACAAAAATACCCTGATATAGAGATTTTGCTCGGCGTGGAGGCGAACCTAATCAATATGCGGGGGGATTTGGACCTAAGAGAGGCGGATATCGCGCTATTTGACTACATAATCTTTGGCGTGCACAAGTTCGCTTGTTCGCTCAAAAAGCCTAGCAGTATTTGGTTCACGATGATGAATTTTGTCAGTCGCAAAAGTGAAAAACGCAGGCAAAAAGTCACCGACAGTTATATTGCAGCGATAAAAAAATACCCAGTCAAACTAGTAGTGCACCCAAATTACGCCGCGCGCGTGGATGTGGGGCGTGTGGCAAAGTTTGCCTCGCAGCAAGGCGTATGGGTGGAGTTGAATGGCAAGAGGATTCAGATGGATGAGGCTGACGCACAGGCGCTAATAGACAGCGGGGTGACTCTGGTCATCGGTAGCGACGCGCATTCTCCTGAGCGAGTGGGCGAATGTGCTATCCCTACCAAATTTATCCAAAAATACAATATCCCATTAGATAGGATAGTGAATATACAAACCAAGGAGTAAATAGGGAATGTCATTTTCTTATGATGCAAAATACGAGGTAGCAGAGAGCGAATTGCCACAGGAAGAATGCTGTGTAAAGGCGGAATTGGGCGGCCTGTTGCGCACTTGTGCCATAGTCAATGGCGATGAGGAGCAAGGGTACAGGATAGAATTCGTCACCGAAATAAAAAACTTGTCAAAGCGTATCTCTTTGCTCACAAAGAGGCTTTATCCTGATGCCGAAGAACTGGATGTGGTGGTAGAGGAGCGCCCAAATCACACGCTCAAATATCATATCACCATACCTGCCTCCTTGACCAAGCAGTTGCTACTAGATACGTACATTTTGCGCGAGAATTACGCTGGTATTTTGGAGATAAATTTGGGCGTCAGTAGGCACCTTATCGAAAAGGACTGCTGCCAGCGTGAATTTATCAAAGGCGTGTTTATGGGGTGTGCGAGCGCGAATATTGTCATCAAAGATATCAATAATCTCAAAAAGCACTCTGGCGGCTATCACCTAGAATTTGTGTTTGGCAATCATTCTCTGGCGGGCGACTTTTCGCATATTTTGTCGCAGTACGATATCTACACTAGGTCGATGTCTCGGAGGAAATTTAGCGTGATTTATCTCAAAGAGGCAGAACTAGTGAGTGATACTTTGGCGCTAGTGGGGGCGAATAATGCGGTACTTACGCTGCAAAATGAGTTTGCCGTGCGCGAGGTGCGAAACAATCTCAATCGCCAGTTAAACTGTATGAGCAACAATATGGGCAAAATGGTCAATGCTAGCCTAAACCAAATCGAGGCTATAGAGTATATTAGCGATACCGTGGGGCTGTCGGCATTACCTGACACGCTGTATGAATTGTCCCTGCTGCGATTGGCGAATCCTGAGGAGACTCTCGAGGCGCTAGCCAAACTAATGGACCCGCCGCTTACCAAGAGTGGGGTAAATCACAGGCTCCGCAAAATCGTCAATTTTGCAGACAAATTGCGCGCAGCGCGTGCCGAGCAGGCTGATGAGCTTGTGGCACAAGAGGAGCAATCCGATACTCCACAAAACCAAAATACTGACACTGAGTAAAATAACATAGAGGAAAAAATTATGGAAAACTTTGTACACTTGCACTTGCATACCGAATATAGTTTGCTAGACGGTGCGGCACGAATAAAAAAACTGGTCAAAATTCTCAAGGAAAGAGGGGCACCTGCCTGCGCGATTACCGATCACGGCAATATGTACGGCGCGGTAAAATTTTATGAGGAATGCAAGGCGAACGGAATAAAGCCTATCTTGGGTACAGAGTTTTATGTGGCGCCTGATTTGAATAACAAGCAAGGCAAGCAAAGCCCGTCACACCTTATTTTGCTAGCCAAAAATGATGTAGGCTACCACAATATTATCAAATTGAATAGTATCGCGTGGACAAAGGGCTTTCATTACAAGCCTCGCATCGACTATGATACTTTGGCACAGTATTCTGAGGGGCTGATTTGTAGCACGGCGTGCTTGGCTGGAGATATCCCTAGGCTATTAGCCAGAGGTATGTTTGACGAAGCGGTAAAATTGGGCACTCGTATGCGTGATATGTTTGCCCCAGGGGACTTTTACGTAGAGGTCCAAGACCACGGTATCGAATTGCAGAGGCAGATTTTGCCCGATTTGTATAGACTCGCTGAGGTGCTGGGGGTCAAGACTATTGCGACCAACGATGTCCATTACCTATACCCAGAGGACGCCGAGACCCAAGACATTTTGCTATGCATCCAGACTGGCAAAACGATAGATGACCCCGATAGGATGCGTATGGATGGCCAGCAGTATTATCTCAAGACAGAAGAGGAGATGCGTGCTATTTTCCGCGCACACCCAGAGAGTATCGATAATACCCTAGAGGTGGCGGAAAAATGTGACGTGACCTTGGATTTCAAGAGTCAATTTTATCCCAAATTTACCGCGCCCGACGGTATGGATAACAAAGAGTACTTGTGGAAAATCGTCAACGAAGGGCTAATAAAGCGCTACGGCGAGATTACTCCCAAAATCCGCGAGCGTGCCGAATTTGAGATGGAAACTCTGTCAAAGAGTGGCTATATCGACTACTATCTAGTCGTTTGGGACTTTATCAACTGGTCTCGTGAGCACGGCGTGCCAGTAGGCCCGGGGCGTGGTAGTGGTGCCGCTAGTATCCTAGCGTACGCGATAGGCATTACCCTCCTTGACCCACTAAAATATGACCTGTGGTTCGAGAGATTTTTGAACCCAGAGCGTGTCAGTCCGCCCGACTTTGATATCGACTTTTGCCCGGTAAAACGCGAAAAAGTCATCGAATACGTCATCGAAAAGTACGGCGAGCCAAATGTTAGTCAGATTATTACTTTCGGTACTATGGCAGCCAAGGCGGCTATAAAGGATGTCGCTCGAGTGCTCAAGATGCCGTATAACGAAGTGGACAAAATGACCAAACTTTTCCCGACCAAAATGCCAAAGTCGCCCGCAATAGAAAAACTATTTGGCATCAGCAAAAAGCCTGAGGATGCCCAATATGTCGTGCCAGAATTGAGGGCTATGTATGATAGTGATTTGCTCGTCCAAAAGATTGTCGAGACCGCTATAAAACTCGAGAATATGCCGCGCAACACGAGTATCCACGCCGCAGGTGTGGTAATCTGCTGTGATGACATCTCAGACCATGTGCCTATGGCAAAGAACGGTGAAATGGTGACCACCCAGTACGACAAAAACGAGACCGAGCACCTAGGGCTACTCAAGATGGACTTTTTGGGGCTGATTACCTTGACCGATATCGACCTGATGCAAAAACTCATCTATGAGCGGACGGGGGAGACGATAGACTTTTATTCGAGAGACTTTAGTTACGACGACCCAGAGGTGTACAAGCTTATTGGTTCTGGTGACAATGACGGCGTGTTTCAGTTAGAAAGTGGCGGTATCTCAAACTTTGCCCGCGATATGAAGCCTGTCAATCTCGAGGAGATTATCGTTATTTTGGCGATGTATCGTCCGGGACCTATGGACGAAATCCCTACCTATGTCCGCAACCGTAAAAATCCCGAATCCATTGTTTACCCGTCAGAAAAGATGAAAGAAGTGCTAGATGTCACTTATGGTGTAATGGTTTACCAAGAGCAGGTTATGAAACTCTGTCAGGTCTTGGCAGGCTATACCATGGGTCAGGCGGACGGTGTGCGCAAAATTATGGGTAAAAAATTGGCAGACAAATTGCCTATCGAAAAACAACGCTTTATCTACGGGTGGGAAGACCCAGAGGGCAAAAAATCTATCGAGGGCGTGCTAAAACGCGGTATGAAACTAGAGGATGCCGAGGTATTGTGGAAGCAAATGGAGAAATTCGGTAGTTACGCATTCAACAAAGCCCACGCCGCAGCCTACGCCTTTATCACATACCAGACCGCGTATATGAAGCGGTATCACAAGATTGAGTTTTACACTGCGATTATCAACAACCGTATCACCAAAAGTGACGAACTGACGCACTATATGGAGTTGGCTCGTGCTCACGATATCCGCATTTTGCCGCCCGATGTAAACAAGAGTTTGGCGTATTTTAGCGTGGAGAGTGACAATGAGATTCGCTACGGCTTGGGTGGTATAAAGAATGTCGGCGTGAGCCTAGTAGAGGACTTGGTGCGCGAGCGCGAGGCGAATGGTGCGTTCCGCGATTTATCCGACTTTATCTCGCGTATGGGCGGTCAAGCACATAACAAGCGCTTTTTGGAGTCGATGATTTGGGCTGGTGCATTCGATTGCTTCGGCGTGCCTCGTAGCCAAATGATTGCGGTGTACGAGTCTATTGTCAACCGCGTCTCTAGCGACCACAAATCACAGTGCGCAGGTCAAATGACCTTGTTTGACAATTTGCTCAAAGATGACCGCGCTCTCAATACTGTCGAATATCCAAACATTCCCGAATATACCGAACAGCAGCGCCTAAAGTTTGAAAAACAAGTGCTAGGTGTGTATGTCAGCGGGCATATTTTGGACCAGTTTAGATACAAGTACAAGGAGTTTAACCTAAACTCTACTATGCTCATCCCAGCCATCATCCAGAGTGAGGACGGCGAGGAGGAAACCGCCATCTATGAGGGAGTAGAGGACGGTATGAGTATCAAGTGCGGCGGTATTATTACCAATGTAAAGCGCACCAATACCAAGGCGGGTAACAAAGAGATGGCTATCGTCACCATCGAGGACTTGTACGGGCCTATTGAGATTTTGGCATTCCCAAAGATTTATGAAAAGCACAAGTCTATCCTCACTGTCGACACGATGATTACCGTTATCGGCAAAATCAGTCTCCGCGACGGCGAGAGACCTACCGTAATGCCGGACGATATTATCCAGTGGAGGACGGACGAGCCAGCCCCAGCGCCTGCTCCCGAACCACAGGAAGAAGTGCATCGCGAAAAATTGTACTTGCGCTTTGACTTGACCGATGAAGAACTCAAAAATGCTGTCTTTGAGATTTTGTCACGCTACCCAGGCGACCACCCCGTCATCATCAAGTGTAGCACGCAAAACAAAGCCTTTACATATTCAGACAAAGTGGACGGCAGTGTCAGCCTCCAAAACGAACTTTTCGGCTACCTTTTCCCCGAAAATATCGTGTACAAGTGATTATGCCGCCTGTCATCGCTGTCAATCAATAAACAAAAACGCACAACAAAGCCCCCGTGTAGGGGGGATGCTATGTGCAAGCAGTAGTGGAGTGGGGTTCGGCAGTGCCTGCCTCACAGATTCCACGCGGTTGCGCCAACCGCTCTGAATGGCAACGGAAAGGAGTTATTTGATTACGATGCAGGGGTGACACTGCATCGTTTTAATAAATGGGGTCAG
Source organism: uncultured Christensenella sp. (assembly GCA_964579205.1). Taxonomy (GTDB): domain Bacteria; phylum Bacillota; class Clostridia; order Christensenellales; family UBA1242; genus UBA7867. Next base: position 6,171 of record CAZOFH010000016.1, on the reverse strand, counting down.
GGGCTCGCCCCTGCAGTGTCATTCAGAGGATGCTGTATGCATCCGTGGAATCCGTGAGGCTTTAGCCGAACCCCATACCGCATCAGTCTGCACATAGTCCTGTCGACAGTGAAAAGTAGTTTTATGACATCATACTGCATATAGTCCTGTCAATAGTGGCAACCCCGCGGCAGCGGCAGGCTGATAGACTGATTTTATTGTACAAAAAGACAAAAAATGTTCAAAATCGAAAAATTTCGCTCAACACCCCCCAATTAGTTGATATTTTTGCGTAAAATGGTGTAAAATACCTATATGCGAATAGAGGAAATGTAGATTTTTGCCTATTCGAGCAAAAAAAGCAATAATTTTGCGACAAAAAATAAGTGTATGAGAGGTTGTTTCGGGACAAAAAACAACTCTGGTACACAAAATTTTGACTAATAAAAAAAGGAAATAAAATGGGAAGGAATACGAGAAAAAATCAATCACAAGACAAGGTGAATGATAGCGAAATCAATGGCAAGCAGCGCCAGAGTGCAAAGACCGTCACAAAGACGATTTTGGCGATAGTTATCGCGATGCTATTTGTTTTCGTTACCTTGTTTTTGCTATTTAATTTTGTGTGCCCGACCAATCCTACAGGCTCAGATGCGTCATATGCGCTGAGCAGTAGCACGACATATTACAAGAGCGGGAGTAGTTTTTACACACGGAGTTCGGCTACATATTACAAATGTACCAATAGTAGTCACAGTGGTACCAACAAATATTCGAGCAGCAGTGATTTGAGCGGCACCTGCTACACAAGGTCTGGCACCTGCTCGACCTGTAATGGTAGTGGTTCGCGTACCAAGAGTACCTACCACAGTTGCTCAAAAACCGAAAATGTGACTTGTAGCACTTGTGGCGGCTCAAAGTCAGTGAGTGTGGCTTGCTCAAACTCAAGTTGTTCGGGCGGTTATGTTTCGAGTACTTGTGGTACCTGTAGCGGGTCTGGTCAGGTAACGTGTGACGCTTGCAAGGGGAAAGGATATACCACTTATAAAAGCAGTAGTGAATGGTGGGATGAGGACCACGGTTGTTCGTCTTGTGGTGGTAGTGGTGCTACCAGTGTATGGGGCGGTGGTAACTTGGTCAAGGGAACAGGAAAGGTAAACTGTAGCAGTTGCTCGGGTAGCGGTACAAAGAGGTCTACTTGTGGCACCTGTGGCGGTAGTGGCTCGTTATCACAGTCTTGTAGTACTTGTAGTGCGACAGGCTCGGTAAGTCAGACCTGCTCTACCTGTAGCGGTAAGGGATATTATTACACCTATTCGACAGTATCTTGCCCTACTACTCAAACTAACTACTATGACCACAGCGTATCTAGTTATGTAGAGTATACATACACCGACATCGACACGGGCTCGACGACTACCACGACTACGTCATACTCTACGGCGACGGGATATACAGTCTCCTTTAATGCGAATGGAGGTAACGGGTCAATGGCTAGCCAGTACTTTCTCCACAGCCATTCGCAAACTCTAAATGCCAATACTTTTACTCGCGAAAATTACAAATTCAAGGGCTGGGCGACTAGCAGCACGGGCGCGGTCACTTATTCAAACCAGCAGGCGCTCAACCTGAGTTCGGGGAGCAATATGACCCTATATGCTAGTTGGGAATTGCAGCAGTTTACTATTACCTTGGACAATCAAGGCGCGACTACCGCAGGCTCGACCTCGGTAACGGCTACATTCGGCGCAGCGATGCCTAACATCACGGTGCCAGCCAAGACAGGATATACTTTCGGCGGATATTATACTAGCACGGGTGGCAGCGGCACGCAATATTACACCGCGAGTGGTGCTAGTGCAAAGACTTGCGACCTTACCTCGGCTACCACGCTGTATGCAAAATGGACAGCAAACACATATACGGTAGCCTACAATGCAAATGGCGGTACGGGCACGACCGCGTCTAGCACGCACACATACGACACCGCCAAAAACCTAACTGCCAATGGGTTTTCTCGTCCTGGGTATACTTTCTCAGGATGGGCGACTAGTGCTGGTGGTGCCAAAGTATACGACAATAGCGCTAGCGTCACCAATCTGACGGCTACCAATGGGGCTACGGTCACTCTGTACGCCTGCTGGTCGAGCAACACATACAACATTAGCGTCGACCTAAAAGGTGGCAGCGGAGCGAGTGGGACGAATTACACTGTATCTACCAGCAGCCAAACGCGCACGATAGCGACACCTAGCCGCACAGGATACACTTTCTCTAGTTGGTCTATCAGTTGCGCAGGGGGCAATCCGACCATTTCGGGCACCACGCTCACAATCCCTGCGGGCTGCTATGGTGAAATCGCGATGACTGCCGTTTGGACACCTATTACATATACAATTCAATACAACTCAAACGATGTGAGTGGTGCGACTGCATCGAGTTCGCACACTTATGACGTGGCGAAAAACTTGACCGCAAATAGTTTTGTGCGGACTGGTTATACATTCAAAGGTTGGGCTACTAGTACCTATGGGGCAGTAGTGTACAACAACAATCACAGTGTAAAGAATTTGGCTACTACTCAAGGAGCGACCGTCAATCTGTATGCCGTATGGGAGGCAGTGACAGTGACGCTCACATTTAGCGCGCAAGGGGCAAACAACTTTGGTACGGTGATGCTGGATGTGACATATGATAGCGCTCTGCCGACAATTATCATTCCTACTCGCACAGGATACCTATTCAAGGGGTATTATGTGGGCTCGGACAAGATTTTTGACGAAACTGGACATCCAGTGCCTGCCAAATCGACATTCACTACCGACACTACCTTGACAGCAAGTTTCTTACGCTGGTTTGAGGTGGTATCTGTGACGGGTGCTAGTACTACTTATACCGTGTACGACAATGCTGATGCCGACATCCGCAACTCTATCTTGACATTCCAGCCTGCCGAAGGGTATGTCATCACTTCGTTCTCTTTTGACAATGTGACGTGGTACGACATCGAAAAGTGTGAGCAGACTCTACTCAATACCTCTGCCGCAGTAGGTGTGACATATTGCGCGAGCACTGGCGGGCGTGCGCTGGCTATCGAATTCAGAGGGATATTCACCCACGATGTCAAAATTTACCTCAGGACCGCAGCGGGCGAGTATACAGACTTGAGCGTAAAATAATACGCAAAAAATTTATCCGAAAAAAATCTAAATAAAAATCATCTCAAATTAAAGTAAAAAAACAAGCAAATTCTCTAGGTTTTGGCAGGGCAAAAAAGTTGTAAAAAACGGGCAAAACGCCCCAAAGACTAGGGTAAAAAACAAGCAAAAAAAGGAGAAAACCGTGATGAAAAAGGCATTTCTGACTCATGGGGGGGGGGGCTTAATTAGCCTCATTACAATAGTTGTAATATGTTGTATTTCGTGGCTTTGTGTGACGCATTTACCTCAGCAAAAAGCCCCCGGCTCTGACGCGTTTACCTCGACTGACACGACCTCGTATACTAGTGTCGGAGAGTTATTGAATAACGAAAATACTGCTGTAGGGGCGTCGCCTTTTGATACTGATGCATTGACGGCGCTGTTTAACAAAATACCGAATAGTGGCACTGGGGAACTCAAGACTCGGGTGGAAACGCTCGAGACGCTACTAGCAGAGACTAGCACGTCTACTACTCAAAAAGGTATCACTGCGGCTGCTCTGAGAGAGAACAACTCTGGCAAAAGTGTGGTAGTGAGACTGGGAGGCTTGGACTGGATCGTGACCTATGTGTCTACCGATGTGAGCGGCGACCTCATCGCTACGCTTTGGTTGAGTAGCAATTACCAAGAGAAGTGGGAAGGGCAGAGCAGTAACCTAGGTGACCACTACGGTTTTGTTGGTGGTGGACTGTATAGCGATTTTGCGGACGACTGGCACAACACAAATTACGTTATTTATCCGGGGAATATGTACGGGACTAGTTATATCCGTGCAGAGACTCTGAATAACCCTACTAATAGAAAGTATGTGCCTCGTGACGGTGACCGTCAGGCGTTGGTGGATGCTTCTGCACAATCGACGACTGTCGCTAGCCATCCATTCGCGCTGTATACCGCATCCAATTTGGGGCTGACTAGGTTTATTGCCACGCCAAATCAGATGAAGTGGATGAATAACCGGCAGAACCCTGCAAATAGAAGTGACAGTGCATATTGGGTGCCAAATGAATCGCTGACTAGCAGTAATGTATACGGTTTCACTGCTAGTACCGGCTGGGCTAATGATAATATGAATTATGAAGCAATCGACGGCTATACGAATTGGGGGGCAGATTATCTCTGGCTACCTAGTACGGCTGAGATAGGGTATAATACTACATACGACGGGCTTTGGGAAACAAGTGTCGCTGAGAGAAGTATCTACAATGGTAATGACAATGCGCCTACCGTTTCGCCTAATGGTATCGGTTCGGTGCAGACGGATAATGCTGATGCTGCCTATGTAGTGACTTGGACGCGCTCTACCGTGTCAGGTAATGCACGTGAAATGACAGTAGTGATGCTGGGCGGTAATTCAAAAGAGACAGGATACACCAGCTGTAGTATGGGTGTGCGTCCTGCATTGCTTTTGAACCTGAGTAGTGTGGTAAATAACAGTTTTATCAAGATTACTTTTGACAATCAGCAGGGTTCGCCTGCTAGCAGCGAGTCAATCTTTGCCGGTGGCAAGCCTATGCCTACGCTTACCTCTGTGCCTACGAGAGAAAACTACGCTTTTGCAGGGTACTATACCCAAGCAAATGGAGCAGGTACCAAGATTTATAACTCAAATGGTAGCCCTGCTGTCGCTGTGATACCTTTTGAGGCTGATACTACGCTGTATGCGTATTGGTCGAGTTGGTACAATATCGCTAGCATTACTGGTAGTACTACCCAGTATACCTTGCATAATAGCGCGGATAGCGATATGAAAAATACGATATTGACCATTATACCTCAGACGGGGCATATCGTGTCGTCATTCTCTTTTGACAATGTCACTTGGTACGATGTGGATAGTATTAGACGGACTTTGCCGAATACCACTATCGCCGCTGGTGCGTTTTATTACGCAAACGAGAATGCAAATCATCTCGTGTTTGAGTTTAAGGGGATATTGGCGCCGATTTCGATTAGTTTTTACCTGCATACCACCGCAGGCTCGTATGTCGGGCTAAAAGAGCAAACCGCGGTCACTGGTGTCTATGTGACGGCGACTTTGGGCGGAATGGCATATATAATAGGTGATGACCTCGATAGTCTAGGTGATGACGATACTATTACGCTGGCTGCCGATATCACGCGTGCGGGCTATGGCTTTAAACATTGGATAACCTCTGACGGCACTATCCTCAGCACTGCGCAATCCGTTCGCCTCAAAAAGTCTCTAGTAATCGACAGCCTCATTATCGCCGTCTTTGAGCCTGTCTCATCCAACAATGTCAATCTCGAGACGAATAACTAGGTGAGAACAGGCACAAAAAGAATATAGCAGAACTATCATTGCGACCCCGCCCTCGTAGAGCCCTGCTTGTGTCGCAATCTCAGGTACGGTTCGTGGCGAGTTTGACGAAAACAATAGAATGATAGAGCAAAATTCCATCATTTTCACCCAAAAAATGCAAAGAAACAAAAAAAATTTAAAAAATTTTGAAAAAGTGGTCGAAATTAGTTGATATTTTTGTAAAAAATGGTGTAAAATAATACTGTAAAGCAATCGCAAAGGTCGGTCTTCCGTAGTTGTTAGGCACATCGCTGGGGTAGGGAGTCGAGCGCGATAGCGAACAAAAACAATTAAATGAATTTCTTCATCTGCCATTCAGAGGCAGGTGATAGCCTGCCGTGGAATCTGTGAGGCGCGGGCGAACCCCACACCGAGACAGTCTGCACATAGTACAAGAGGCAGGGAAGAGAATTTGTTATTTAAGTTTTTATGTTCGCTGACGCTCACAGATTCCACGCAACCTGCGGTTGCTCTGAATGACAAGAAAGAGGAAGAATTTAACAAACACCTCAAGTTTTGCGGCGGGCGAAAGTTGTAAAAAGTGGGCATTTTCGCCCCCAAAAACCGAGGTCAAAAAATAGGCAAAAAAGGAGAAAAACGCGATGAATAAAGGCTTTCTGACCTGGGGGGGGGGCATTAATTAGCCTAATAATTGTTGTTGTAATTTCT
>CAZOFH010000015.1:0-22217 GCA_964579205.1 uncultured Christensenella sp. | reverse complement strand
GGTCAAAAAATAGGCAAAAAAAGGAGAAAAACGCGATGAATAAAGGCTTTCTGACTCGGGGGGGGGGGGGGCTTAATTAGCCTAATAATACTTGTAATTGTTACCCTTTTTGTGTGGCTATTTGGAGGTCACTTATCCACAGAAGAAAGAGCCCCGAGCTCGGAGGCTTTTTCTTCATCCAATACCACCAGTGCGACTTATATCGGCGAGCTGCTGACCAGTAGCACCTCGGCGACTGCGACCAACCCTTTTCACTACGGTAATATGACGACATTGGTCAATGTGCTGTACGGTGCGTCAGGCAGTCTGAGTACGCAGGTGTCGAGTTTGAAGACTAGCACGGCGAGCACTCCTATCACGGCAGCGGATTTGCGTGCCAAAACATTCAACAAGTCCGCAGGGCAAAGTGTAATCGTCCGTCTCGGCGGGCTCGATTGGATAGTGACCTATTTGTCAAATGATACCAGCGGAAACCTTATCGCTACCCTATGGCTCAGCAACAACCACCAAGAGGCGTGGGCTGGACAGAATAAAAACTTGGGTGACCATTATGGTATGGTAAATGGTGGTTTATATAGCGACTGGGCTGATGACTGGGATAATTCTCCGACAGATATTGGGACTTATCCCTGCAATGTGTATGGAACAAGTTATGTAAGAGTAGAAGCACTGAATAATCCAAGTAACAGAAAGTATGCTACTTCATCAGGGTCGTTGAAGTCTGGCACTAGCCAATCATCAAGTCATATTTTTGCACTCTATACAGTATCCAGCAAGGGGTTGACGAGTTACCTCGCCAAACCTAACCAAATGGCTTGGATAAATAATATGCAAAATCCAGCATACAGGTATGAACCTGAATATTGGTGGAGTAATGAGTCCTTGAGTACGACTAGTGCAAATGGATACAATTATGCAGGTTCGTGGGATGATGATGATGATAATTATTCTGGTAAAACGGGGTATACAAACTGGGGCACTGACTACTTATGGTTGCCCAGTGCTGCCGAGGTAGGACAAAATGATACTTACAATGGTTTTTGGAAAATCAGCATAGCTGAGCGATCAATGTACGATGCTACTACTAGTAGTATTACTTCTAATTACATAGGCTCATCACAGACAAATGGGGCAGGTACAGCAGAATGCAACACATGGACCCGCTCTAGGAATGGTCACTGGTGGGGCTCTGCATATTTTTTGGGATGTGCGGGAGACTGGGGGGGAGGTAATTCAGTAGAAAATAGTAAGGGCGTCCGCCCTTGCTTGCTCTTGAATTTGACCTCTGCGGCGTCGCATGTGCAAAGCTCTGGGCTGGTAGTGCTAACACTTAATAACCAATCAGCGACCACTCCTGGCACAACGAATGTCACGGCTGCAAATGGTGCTACAATGCCAAGTATTGTACCTCCGACAAAAATCGGCTATGATTTTATGGGTTACTACACCGCAACGAATGGCGGTGGCACAAAAGTATATAATGCGAATGGGCAACCAGAGAATAGCACTTTTTCGTATAGTTCAAATACCACAATTTACGCCTATTGGCAACCTATGAGCGTGACTGTTACGTTGAATAGTCAATCTGCAACCACCCCAGGCACCTCTTCTGTGACAGCGATTTATGATGCCAGTTTTCCCAATATCTCAATACCTACCCGTACAAATTGTTGCTTTGGCGGGTATTGGACAGAGATGAATGGTGGGGGAATGCAAGTTTATAACTCAAATGGTACTTCTGTGGGTATATCAAAATTTACCGATAATATTACACTTTACGCATTATGGAAAATCGATGAGTTGATAGAGGTTGCTTCTCTAAATTCGGGAAACATATATTTTAACAACAACTCTCTAAAAAACCTTGTTAATATGATTTATGGGGCTAATGGCGACATTGGCACTCAGGTCACTAGCCTAACATCCAGCACAGCGACAACCCCGCTTACATCTGCGTCCTTGCGTGCAAAAACATACAGCAAGACCGCAGGATATAGTATAATCGTCCGTCTCGGAGGCTTGGACTGGATAGTGACATACGTATCGAATGATACAGACGGCAATCTAATCGCCACCCTATGGCTTAGCAACAATCACCAAGAGGCGTGGTCTAGCAGAAATGATAATCTCGGTACACACTATGGTTTTGTCAACGGCGGGCTATACTCTGACTGGTCTGATGACTGGCAAAGCACTGATATAGGCACGTATCCTAGTAATATGTATGGCACTAGTTATGTGCGTTCTGAGACTTTGAATAACCCAAATAATAGACAATATGCTACTAGTAATAGTGCTCTGTCTAGCACAACTTCACAGTCTGCCGATCATGTATTCTCGCTTTTCACCGTGGCAAATAAAGGCTTGACACAGCATTTGGTTACCCCCAACAAGATGGCTTGGATAAATAATATGCAAAATCCAGCCAATAGAAATAGTAGCTCTTATTGGTTTAGTAATGAATCTTTGACTGATACGAATGGCTACTCTTATTCGGGCTCGTGGTACAGCGGCTCTTACAACTATTCAGGCTATGCGGGCTACAGTAATTGGGGCTCAGACTATTTGTGGCTACCGAGTTATGCGGAAATAGGAGATAGTGACTCAAAAGCTGGAATGTGGGAGATGAGTATCTCAGAACGGGCTACATATGACGGAAGTACTGAGACCCTCACAGTTAATTCGGTAGGGACTTCTCAAACAAATTATGCGGGATATGCCGAAGCACGCACAATGACTCGCTCAGCATCTTTTACTAGTTCAACAGGTATTACAGGTATACGTACGTCAGGGAGCTCTTCTAGTCAGTCATATCACGTACAGGATACCTATGCCGTCCGTCCGTGTCTGCTTTTGAACCTAAGTTCTGCCGCAACACATATCGGCGTGCCCGTGACATTGGACGACCAATCAGCGACTACTTCGGGAACGACTTCGGTCATAGCAGTGAACGGCTCCGCAATGCCTACTATTACCGTACCTACCAAAACGGGCTATGTCTTCGGCGGGTACTACACTGGTACAAATGGTAGCGGTACAAAATATTATACCTCAACTGGTGCGAGTGCGAAAAATTGCGATTTTAATACAGCAAAAACCCTCTATGCGTACTGGATGACTTATTTTAATATAACGGCGACCGGCTCGACCACGCAATTTACCTATACCCAGTCTTATGATACAGGAATGCTAAATTTTATGCTAATGATAACCCCTGCGACAGGGCACCGAGTCTCGCAAATTTCCTTTAATAATACCGATTGGATAGATATAGAATATTGCAAATGCGACATCGGTGGCTCCGCCTACGCAATCAATACGACTTATATCGTGTCGGAGCAAAGCAACGCGTTGGCACTCAAATTTGAGGGCTGGCTACACAATTTTGACACTTCGGGCAGTATCCCTATCTACATCAAAACCGCCTCAGGTGCGTATTCTGGGCTCAAACAAACCAGTTCCGTCAGCGGTGTGGCTGTGCAGGCGACTTTCGGCGGAATGGTGCGAATGATAGGTGAGGATTTTGACAGCCTCGGCGATAACGATACTATCACGCTTTCGGCGGACGTCACGCAAAACGGCTACGGCTTTAAGCATTGGATAACTGCGGACGGCACAGTTCTCAGCACCGCCCAATCCGTGCACCTCCAAAAATCTTTGGTAAATAATTCTGTCGTCATCGCTGTGTTTGAACCCGTCTCATCCAGCAATGTCAACCTCGAGGTGGATAATACAGAGTAAGATGATAGAGTAATCCGATACATAGAGAAACAAAAAAGACCCGCTGGGTCTTTTTTGTTTTGGGTTCGCTATCGCTCACAGATTCCACGGCTGATTTCATCAGCCTCTGAATTACAGTTGAAGAAATTATTCTTATTGTTGTGTGTGAGGTAGTGCACACAACGGCAAGCCGCTTTGCGAAGGGGGGGCAATTTGATTGGAAAGAGACCGCGCTCTATCCTGCCGATTGTCGCTGCCTAATTCTCCGCTGACCGTCCCTGAGATCCTCACGTAAGCGGGAGCGAGGAGGGAGTGCACAGGATGACAGTTTTTATGCGTGCGAATACCTTTTATAAATTGATTTATGCGAATGTGGGCAGCCTTATTCTTGAAACTGGCTGTTGTACAGAGTCGCATAAGCGCCGTTTGGGTCGGCGATGAGTTCGTTATGAGTGCCGCATTCCACGATGTCGCCGTGCTGCATAACGATGATGACATCGGCATTTTTGATAGTCGAGAGGCGGTGGGCGATGACGAAAGAAGTACGATTTTGAGTGAGTTTATCCATAGCCTCTTGTATCAAGATTTCGGTACGCGTATCCACGCTACTCGTTGCCTCGTCGAGGATGAGCATAGGGTTGTTTTGCACCATTGCGCGCGCGATAGTGAGCAGTTGTTTTTGCCCTGCGGAAATGGTGGTATTTTCGTCGATAATAGTGTCGTAACCCTGCGGCAAAGTGCGGATAAAGTGGTCTACACCGGCAGAACGGCAAGCGTCGACGATATCTTCACGCGTCACATTTTGCTTTGAATAAGCGACATTTTCGGCGATAGTGCCGTCAAAAAGCCACGTATCCTGCAGCACCATTCCAAACATTTGGTGAACCTGCTCGCGAGTGTAGTCGCTAGTAGGGACGCCGTCAACGCGAATTTCGCCGCTTTTGACCTCATAAAAGCGCATCAAAAGGTTGACGAGAGTGGTTTTGCCGGCTCCTGTAGGACCCACGATAGCGACCTTTTGCCCCGGTTTAACCGAGAGACTAAAGTCGGTGATAATATCTTTTTGGTCGTCGTACCCAAAGCGCACGTGATCAAATTCGACCGCGCCTTTGACCTCGGGCATAGGCAATTTTTTGTGGCTTTCGTCAGACAATTCCTTTTCCTCGAGCAATTCAAACACGCGCTCGCTCGCAGCCATTGTCGACTGCAAATTGGTGCCGACTTGGGCGAGTTGGCTCATCGGTTGGGTGAATAGTCTAACATAAATGATAAATGCAGACACGACACCTAGCGAAATCGTGCCGTTTAGCACGAGCGCCGCGCCGACGACACACACTGCGACATAGCCAAAGTTGCTGATAAAACTCATCAGAGGCATCATCAGCCCTGACAAAAATTGCGATTTCCACCCGCTGGTGTACAAGTCTTGATTGTTCGCGTCAAAGACAGTTTTTGACTTTTTCTCGTGGTTGTATGCCTTGATAGTGTTTTGCCCTGTATACGCCTCTTCTATATGCCCGTTGAGTTTGCCGAGGCTCTTTTGCTGGGCGAAAAAGTGCTTTTGAGACTTGCTCATAATGACTGCCATTAGCACAAAACCGATGAGGCTTGCGCCGATTGCGGTGAGTGCCATAATCCAGTTTGTGACGAACATCATAATGATAGAGCCTAGGAGCAAAGTCACGCCGCCGACTAGGCTGCTGACTGAGTTGTTTAGGGTCTGTCCGATAGTGTCGACATCGTTGGTTACGCGGCTCAAAACGTCGCCATAACTATGCGAGTCGAGGTATCCTAGAGGCAGGCGGTTGATTTTTTGGTTAATTTGCTTGCGCATTTTTTGGGTAGTTTTTTGGGTCGCTTGGGTCATTAGCATACCGTCAGCGAGGTTGAAAATTGCTCCTGCCAAGTAGAAAATAATCAGCAGGGTAGTCGTTTCCCAAATAATCTGCATATCGACATCTCTGCCGCCTGTCAGCGCGCCAAAGAGTTCGTCAGTGATGCGGCTAATGTAGTCGGGGCCTATAATGTTGAGAATTGCGCCGATGAGGGCGAAAACTACCGCAGTGATGATGATTGCCCAATAAGGGCGGCAGTATTTGACCAATTTACCGAGTGCTTGTTTTCCGTTTTTGGCGGGTGCTTGTTTTGAGGGAGTCATACGTGGTTTAGGCATTTTCTAGTTCCTCCTTACTCAGTTGTGAAAGTGCGATTTCTTTGTACACAGGGCAAGAATTGAGTAGTTCCTCGTGCTTGCCACTGCCGACGATTTCGCCATTCTCTAGGACGAAAATCCTGTCCGCATTCTTGATAGTACCGATACGCTGCGCCACCATAATCACGGTCGCGTCACTAGTGTATTCGCGCAGTTTTTCTCGCAGGGTCGCATCAGTCTTGTAATCCAGAGCAGAGAATGAGTCGTCGAAAATATAAATTTCTGGGTCGCGTGCAATGGCTCTAGCGATAGACAGCCTCTGTTTTTGACCACCAGAAAGGTTGGCGCCGCCTTGGTCGATGTGGGCGTCGAGTTTGCCATCCATTTTTTCCACAAAATCGGTGGCTTGAGCGATTTGCAGTGCTTTGTTGATTTTGGCATCGGAAAACTCGTGGTCGGTCTTTTCTCCAAAAGCGATATTGTCGCGCACTGTGCCGCTAAACAAAATGGCTTTTTGCGATACAAAACCGATACGGTCGTGCAGGGCGTTTTGTGAATACTCGCGCACGTCCACGCCGTCCACCTTGACCGAGCCTTCGGTCGCATCGTAAAAGCGCGGAATGAGGTTGATAAGTGTGCTTTTACCCGACCCCGTAGAACCTATGAAAGCCACTGTTTCGCCCTTGTTGATTTTGAGATTGATATTCTTGAGAACGGCGTCCTCAGCGTTTGGATATCTAAAGGTTACGTCGCAAAACTCTACCGTGCCGCGCTCGCTAGCAGTGCTAACGGTGCCGTCTGCAATGGTCACTGGGGTAGAGATGACTTGGGAAATGCGTTTGCCCGCTGTTATCGCACGAGGGAGCATTATGAATACCATTATGAGCATCATAAATGCCATTACCACTAGCATCGCGTATGACGAAAATTCCATCATATTACCGATGACGGCGCCGCGCAAGTCTGGTGTCGCGCCCGCGTTAAAGAGGTAGCAGCCGATGACATAAATGGCTAGCGTCAGTCCGCTCATCGCCAGCATCATTAGAGGTAGCAGCCCTGACATCATCCTATTGACAAAGAGGTTGGTATTGGTGAGTTTGTCATTGACTACGCGGAATTTCTCTTGCTGAAAATCCTCTGCATTGTACGCTCTAACGACACGCACTCCGCGTAAATTCTCGCGCATCGAGTTGTTTACATCGTCCGTTTGCTTTTGCATACGCCTAAATTTTGGCAAAGTGACCAAAAGCGCGATGAGTACGCCGATGACGATGATTACCACCGTGATTGCGGTCGCGAGTGACCATTGCCAACTGTTGTTGACGATTTTGCAGATTGCCCAAATCGCCATAATAGGCGCCTTGATGATGACCTGCAGCCCCATCGCTACCGTCATTTGGATTTGGGTAATGTCGTTCGTCGAGCGAGTGATGAGGCTCGCTGTGCTGAATTTGTGAATTTCTTGTTCGCTAAACGACTGCACTTTGTCAAAGACTTGCGCACGCAATCTTTTACTAAAGCGAGCCGCTAATCTAGCGACAAAGAAGCCTGTGATGACGGCTAGTATTGCGCTGCCGATGCCACAGGATAACATAATAGCGCCGTTCGCCCAAATCTCAGACATTTCATGTCCAGGTGAGGTCGCAGCGGTGATGACTGCGTTGAGGTACTCGGGCATAGTTAGGTCGAGCCAAACTTGCCCAGCAATCAGTACGCAACACAGCAAAATAACTAGATAATCTATCTTGGTTAAATTCTTAAAAATTGACATAAATTCTCCTTTTTAATAATGGAACAACTTACTTTACTCCTAATTTTTACTATTGTCAATAGGTATGACCAAAATTTGCAAATTTTTCATTTTTGGCAAGCATTGTACAATGTGTCAAATTTGCTTTTGCAAATCTAATGGCATTTAATTTTTATATGTCGCTAATGTCGTTTTTGTGTGATGTATGGTTGTTTTGTTGGCGGCAAAAATTCGCTGCATATCCGCGCCATATATATAATAATATAAGGATATGAGATGTTGGTGGGTATTTTGTAATGGCGTGGGCGTGGTGCTGGGGGTGGTGTGCGTTATGGTGGCGGTGATGCTTGGGTGCGGGTGGCGGTTTTGCGTGGCGCAGTCGAGCAGTATGGCACCTAGCATTGATGTTGGTGATCTGGTCGTGTATCGGTCGAGTGCTGTGAGCGTGGGCGACGTAGTAGTCTTTGAGAACGGTGGCAAATTGGTCGCGCATCGTGTGGAGGAAATGCTGCCTATGAGCCTCATTGTGAGCGGGGATAGTGAGCATAGTACGACACAAAAAATATCCCGCACTGATGTCGTCGGTAAAATGCTGTTTTGCTGCTCATTCGATGGGGCGATTTTGGGAGTTATTCTGACTGCAATTTGCGCGGGTATGGTGGTGGCAATTAGTGCAAAAATCGTGCATTTTGGGGCAAAAAACGCAAAAAAACCACAATTTTGAATATTTTTTCGTGATTTGTGGGGTATTTTGCTGATTTTGGGGTGGTAGTAATGAGAGTGGAATTTTGCTCAAAAACGCACCCAAAACGGTTGAATTTTTGTTTTTTGAGTGCTATAATGTTGGGGTAAAATTAGCGAAAACAAGTCCCAAAATACAGTCAAAAAAAATACCTAAAAAAAATACCCCCAAAATAGGCAAAAAAATAGCAGAAAAATATTAGAAAAATAGTAAAAAATATAAAAAATATGTAGGAAAAATATAAAAAAATAAATAAAAACTAGCCAAAAAGGAGGGAAAATGAGCAAAAGATATCGGATTTCTAGGATTTGTTTGATTTTTTGGACGCTTTTTGTGGGGGGGTGGGGCGTTATTCGGTGCGATTTGTATGTTTTGTGACCCGCTTGGCACAGCCACAGGAATGGGCGGATTGCTGTCAGGGATGCAGGTGCTGCCGTTTAGTGAGGTGCTGTTCGACGATTTGATTTTTTCGGGGATTGCGCTGCTGTTGGTCAATGGTATGCCTAATATAGTGGCGGCGGTGCTGCTGGTTTTACGTAAAAAATCGGGCATCATCGTGGGCGAAATTGCTGGTGTAGTGCTGATGCTGTGGATAGTCATTCAGTTTGTCATTTATCCGTTCAATGTTATGTCGACCGCGTACTTTTTTATCGGTTTTCTGCAGTTCGTGACTGGGTATATCTGTTGGGTCGGATATAGGCAGAGTAATTTCACTTTTGACCCTCAAAATTATCAAAATATAGGCAAAAATAGCGAAAAATTGGTGATTTTCTTCTCTCGTAGCGGCTATACGCGCAGTATTGCGTATCAAATCGCTGACCGTGATGGGGCTGATATCTTGGAGGTAAAGACCACAGAAAAGATTGCGGGCGACCTTGGATTTTGGTGGTGTGGGCGGTTCGCTATGCACGGCTGGGGGATGCCGATTGAGTGTGGCGCAGTCGATTTTTCGCGGTATTCTGAGGTGACTATTTGCTCGCCCGTGTGGGATTTTGGTGTGAGTGCGCCTATTCGAGAGTTTTGTCGGCAGCACAAAGGGCAAATCAATACAGTAAATTATGCTATTACGCATTTTATGGGGGCAAAATTTGAGTCTATCGCGAGGGAAATGGACGAGTTGCTCGGTGTAAAGCACAAGAATTTTTATTCGTTCAGCAGTAGACTCGGCAATCTAAAAGAGATAAAAAATAGTAAAAAATCGGCTTAAATTCGCAAAAAATGCAATAATTTCGTGATTTTTGCTGCAAACACCTTCAAATTGGCTCTGTCGGCAAATCTTGTGGACGGGGATGATTTCTTTTTGTGTCGGTTGCGGGGAGGTGTTTTGCGTGTCAAATCTCAATTATATGCCAAGTACTTGACTTTTGGCTCTGTAAAGTGTAAAATTATAATCTAATATAATTTAGGAGTTCGCAATGAAAAATTATGATTTCAAAGCCATTGAGGAAAAGTGGCAAAAGTATTGGCTGGACAACAAGAGTTTTGATGTTCGCGAGGACAAGCCGAACAAGTACTATGCGTTGTCTGAGTTCCCTGGGCCTACCGCCAAGGGTATTCATATGGGTAATGCAAAATGCTACACAGGGGCTGATATAAACGCCCGTTACAAGAGATTATGCGGCTTTAATGTGTTGCAGCCGATTGGTTGGGATGCTTTTGGGTTGCCTACAGAAAATTTTGCGCTAAAAGTCGGTATTGACCCACGCACCTCCACTGCGAATAATATTGAGCGTTTTAAAGAGCAATTTATCAGGCTCGGCGGGTCATACGATTGGTCGAGGGAGATAAGTACGACCGACCCCGAGTATTACAAATGGACGCAATTTATCTTTTTGAAGTTGTATGAAAAGGGCTTGGCTTATAGGAGCAAATCAACGGTGAATTTTTGCCCAAGTTGTCAATCGACTCTTTCAAACGAGGATTCGCAAGGCGGCGTTTGTGACCGTTGCGGCTCGCAGGTCGAGCAAATGGAGAGGGATGTTTGGTTCCTAAAAATTACTGCTTATGCTGACAAAATGCTGGATTTGCTAGACAAAGTCGATTATCCCGAGAGTGTCAAAGCGGCGCAGCGCAACTGGATTGGGCGCAGCGAGGGGATGAAAATCACTTTTGATTTGGCTGATACTGACGACAGTTTGCAGGTTTTTACCACCCGTGGCGACACGATTTTTGGTGTGACTTATTTGGCGATTGCTCCAGAGCATCCTTTTATTAATAAATATAAGGATAAAATCAGCAATTTCGCCGAAATTTCTGCATATGTAGAGCGGGTGAAGAACAAGACTGAATTTGAGCGCACCAAGGTCAACAAGGACAAAACTGGTGTAAAAATCGACGGTTTGTATGCGATTAACCCTGTAAATAACCAAAAAGTACCGATTTATGTAGCAGATTATGTGGTGATTAGTTATGGTACTGGGGCAGTGATGGCTGTGCCTGCACACGACGAGCGCGATTACGAATTTGCCAAGGTGCACGACGAAAAAATCGTGCAAGTGCTGGCGGGTGATATCTCTGAGACGGCTTTTGTCGGAGATGCTCCGCATATTAATAGTGAGTTTATCAATGGGCTGAATATCGCTGATGCAAAGGCAGAGGTTTTGGAATACCTCGAGGCTAAAAAGAAAGGGGAAAAGCTGGTTAATTATAAAATGCAGGACTGGGCTTTTAACCGTCAACGCTACTGGGGCGAGCCTTTCCCTATCGTGAATTGTCCTCATTGTGGTATCGTGCCGCTCAAAGAGAGCGATTTGCCGCTCGAATTGCCGATTGTGGACGATTATCGCCCTCAAAATGGGGAAAGTCCTCTCGCGCGTGCGACCGATTGGATAAATGTCAAGTGTCCAAAGTGTGGTTGTGATGCGCGCCGTGAGGCTGATATTATGCCGAACTGGGCGGGGTCTAGTTGGTACTGGCTCAGATATATGGATGCGCACAATGACAAAGAGTTGGCTAGCAAGGCAAAAATGGAGTACTGGAATTCTGTCGACCTTTACACGGGTGGCTTTGAACACGTGACAAGGCATATGATTTATGCGCAGTTTTGGCACCTATTCTTGTATGATATAGGTGTTGTGCCTTTCCAAATTCCTTTCAAAAAAAGGATTTGCTGCGGTCTGATGCTCGCTCCTGATGGCTCAAAAATGAGCAAGAGTAAGGGAACTGCTGTCAATCCGCTCGATGTAATCGACCAATATGGCTCTGATGCTATGCGCGCGTTCTTGGCGTTCTTTGGTGAGTACATAAAAGCGACTCCGTGGTCAAATGACGGTATTACTGGTGTGTGCAGATTTTTGAATAGGGTGTGGGGTATGCAAGAGTTTTTGGTCAAAAACGACGCATATTTGCCTGAAAATGAGGTAATTTTCAACAAAACTATCAAAAAAGTTATTCACGATTATGAGGCGTTTTCACACAACACGATTGTGCCTGCGTTAATGGAGTTGATAAATCATATTTACGAAGTTGGTAAAATCTCAATGCTTGAGTTCAAGAATTTCTTGATAATGCTCAACCCAATCTCGCCGCACATTACGAGTGAATTGTATGAAAAAATCTTTGGCGCGCAAATCCTCGACGCGCAATTCCCGATTTTTGACGAAAGCAAATGTTTGGATGATGTGATTGAATTGCCTGTGCAGGTGAATGGTAAGATGCGTGGCACTATCAAGGCAAAACGCGACTGTGACGAGGCTGAATTGCTCAAAATCGCTACCGCCGAGATTGCTCAACTGCAAAATGCAACTATCAAAAAAGTCATTTATGTCAAAAATAAAATTTTGAATATCATTGTGTAAAAATGCAATTTTCGCAGCAGTTTCTTTGTTGTAAAAAATAAAAACTCAAAACTAGAGATAGTTTGAGTTTTTTATTTTTGCAATGGGGGGTATATTCAAGCGCTTGATTTTTGCCGAATTGTTTGGCGATAATTGCGAAAGCACAATCCTTAATATCTTGATTTTTTGCCGATGTTGCACAAAGTTTTTTGATAAACAAGGGCTAGATATTATTATCAAACATATTAAAACCGACCGCTTTTTCATACTCCCAAAATGATAAAGTTTTTACTATCTAGGCGTAAATACCTATAACTTTTGACACAGTTTTTTATTGTTAAAATCTCGTGGCACAAAGAACTCGGAAAAACAAAAAGGGAATCAGCGAATATCGCTAAAACCCTTTATTTATAGGCTTTTTGCCTTTAAAATACTGGTGCCGAAGGCCGGACTCGAACCGGCATGAGATTGCTCTCGGCAGATTTTGAGTCTGCTGCGTCTGCCAATTTCGCCACTTCGGCATAGATTAGTTACTCAAATAGTATAGCACATTATGAGAGAAAAAGCAAGAGTTTTTTAAAAATTGTCCAAGAAATTTGGGATTATTTTTTTGGGGTGGGGTGAATTAGGTAGTTGCAAGTAAGTGGGGGGTGGAGTTTCGCTACATCGATTTGAGTGAAATGGTTATAGTCGAAAAAGTGTTATACGAGGCGGTAGTAAAAGCAAAATTAAAAGTCAGAAAATAAAACTTGGAATAAAGATAAACAAAAAAATATGCTAAAAACAGTTTTGGGAAATGTAAGGTAAAAAAGTTATTGGAATGTTTGGGAATGTTTTAAATGCAAAAAGTATTTATTTGTGATACTATGGGGGGAGTAGTTTGAAAATTTAAAAATTGATGATTATAATCGCAAAAACAACAAAAAAACTGCAAAAAATGCGTTTTTTTTGCGCTTTTTCTGCAGTTTTGCTATATTTTGGGCTTGACCTTGATTTGATACATATGCTTCTCGACTTCGTCGATAATCTGCCCCATTGTCTGCACGACGAGAAGTGGATTGATGCCTGCCGCAGTTTCGCCTGATAGCATTGTCGCGGTGGCTTCTTCATAAATGGCTGCAGCGACATCGTTGACCTCTGCGCGGGTTGGGCGAGTAGAATTGGTCATGCTCTCAAGCATTTCGGTGGCAACGATGCAGATTTTTTTCTTGACATTACAGAGCGAAATCAACTTTTTTTGAATTGGTGGGATTTTGTAAAGAGGGATTTCCACACCCAAATCGCCTCTTGCTACCATCAGCCCGTCACTGACATCCAAAATATCAGGTGCGTGGTTTACTCCGTGAGCGTTCTCAATCTTGGAAATCAGTTGAATTTGCGCATCTGGAGCGTTGTTTGCTATGAGTTTGCGCACATCCAAGACATTTTTTGCGCTGCTGACGAATGATAGGGCGAGATAATCGGCGTTATTTTTGAGCGCAAAAAGAATGTCGTCGTGGTCGGCTGGTGAAATGTATGGGGAATTGGGCACAACTCCTGGGACATTCAGGCTCTTGTTGTTGCTTAATTTCCCGCCGAACTCTACGCAGCAAATGATATCAGTCTTGGTAATTTTTTGAATACTCAACACCAAAAGACCGTTATTAGCGTAAATTTTGTCACCCACGCGCACATCATTTATCAAATCTTTGTATTTGAGGCTGACCCCGTTTTGATTGCCCAAGACATCTTTTGTCGTAAAGGTAAATTTTTGTCCGTTCTCCAAAAAGACGCTACCTTGCTCAAAGGTGCCGATTCTGATTTCGGGACCTTTTGTGTCTATCATCAGTTTGAGACCTTTTTTGCGGAGTGGGGCGATGGTGTCAATCAATTTTTGATGGCTCTCGTGCGTTCCGTGGCTCATATTTAGTCTTGCGACATTCATTCCGCTGTTAAACATTGCGGTCAATGTTTCCAAATCGCTACTGGCAGGACCAATAGTACAAACAATCTTCGTAATTCTCTTCATAATGTATTATTATACACCAATCAAAAATATTTAACAAACAAAAACGCAACAAAGTTTGCTAAAAAATTGATTTTTTGCGTGTTTTTTGATAAAAACGCTTGTTTTTTGTTGTCGATTAAATAAAACTTAAGTTTTTGTCGTAAATTCGATAATGAATAATATTAATAAAAATGTATAAAATTTCGTCTAATATTTAGGTATATTTATTGCTTGGATTGTTGAATTTGGCGGTGAGAATTGGGGAAAAATACGCATTCAAATGCAGTAAATTATGAGGCTATAAAATGTGTCGCCCGCGCGCGTGATGTAATCGTCTCGATAGTGTGTCTTTTGCGAATACTTGCTTGGGGTAAATTGTCTAAAAATGTATACTATGTATAAAGTTTTGTGTAGGTAAGTCGCTAAAAATGACAATAAAGTCGCAATTTTACACAAAAAACTAATGTTCAAAACCCTGCTTAATTAAGTCTAAAATCCAACCGAAAATATGGGACTAAAAAATAATCAAAATTTTGTGAAAAAATTGACAAATAGTACTTGACAATTTGCATTGCGTATGATATCTTTTTGCTGAAAAATATATGAAGGAGTGTGGTTGTAGTGAGTAAGAGTGCTAATGTACAAGATTTGATTAATCTGAGTTGCTACTGTGATGTGTATCGCAAGGTTACTGAGAGACAAAAGTCAAAACAAGAGGCTGATGCAAAGGTTGAGCAAGTGCAATCTGCGGCAGTTGCTCAAAATGCTCAAGGCGAAGTTTGTCAACAACGCTAAAAAATCCCCTCAGCGCGAGGGGGGGTGTTTTGAAAAATGTGGTCAAAAAATTTGTCTTTGCCGTTTGGTTATGCTATAATTATCATAGGTAATATAGAGGTGTAGTATGATTTTTATAGTGGGCGTGCCACGGTCGGGAAAGACGACTTTGGCAAAAATGTTGAAGCAAAAATATCCAAATTCCAACATTTTGAGTTGTGATGCTGTCAAAAATTCTCTCGGGGTGCTGGATTCTTGCGGGCAAAAGGTTTCGCTTGATTTTGACGCGCTGATAAAATATGTATCAAAAATTGCGGAGTGGAATGAGGTATCAACTGGGCAAAAAAGTATTATTGATGTGGGGCTGATACCTATTGAGAATGTTTTTCGCAATGTAAAGCCCAACGATAGAATAATCTGCCTTGGTTTTGGTGGTAAATCAAACAAAGAGGATATTTGGGCGAGTATCCAGCGGCATCAGCAAGAATTCGATAGTACCTGCAGTATGGATATCAATCGCGCGGTGCATTATTGGGGCGACTTTGGTCGGCGCGACCAAAACAACCGATATTTTTGCGTGGACAATGAACTGATTTATCTCGACACAAAGGACAATCAAAAAGCAACACTCGAATATATTGTGGGGTTGCTGGGATGTGATTTTGAGTAAAAATTCAATAAAAAAATCAAAAAAGCATTGTTTTTCAATGCTTTTTTGTGTATTTTGCGCTATTTTATAACAAAAACATCAGAGATGAAGCGATTAGAATTTGCCCTGCGTAGTAAAAGCCTAAGTTGAAGTAGTAGTAGAAAGTGTTGTGCTCTTTGTTTTTGCCAAAGTAAATTACCATCAAAATAATGTCGCTAATCCAGAAGAAGATAAATCCGAACAGGAGCATTAGGCTGCCCCAAATATCGGCGCCAGAGACAAAAGACATTATGCTTTGTGCGACAACAAGTGAAACAAATATTGCATAAAATGGCATTCCATAGGTCAATTTGCCATAATCAAGTTTGCAAATGTATTTGTTACCGAAGAAGAAGATTAGCCCTAGTGCCACCGCAATCAAAACAATCCACCATTCAAATCCAAAGAGCATAATCATTCCTGCTAGGTAGCAAATGTGCGCCGCAGCAAAACATAGTCCTCCGATAAGTGTGATGCTAGTAGATTTTTCGCTCATTTCGGGCATATCGGGCAACCCTAAGATTACGTCGCCAAAGCAACTCGCTACAAGCCCCATTACCATAAATAGAGCAGGTAGTGTCAGCCCTTGAGTGTAGCAAATCGCCACGCCCAAAAAAGTGAACAGAAAACTAGAGATACTCTTGAGAGAGAGTGATAGCAAGCCTTGCTGTCCTTTGGAAAAAATTACAAAACAAATCGCGGCGAGTATGGCTGCTACCAATAAAATAAGTACAATCGTTTCCATAAAATTACCTCCACCAAAATGATATCAAAATGTATAAAAATAAGCAAATGAAATAAATATATTATGACAAAATCTTTTTACAAAACTCAACAAAACTCAACAAAACGAGCAAAAAACGCGTAAAAAACGCAAAAAAATGAGTTTTTTGGCTATTTTTTGCTCAAAAATAGCGATTTGGGAGTAATTTTGATTTGTGGTTGTTGTGCGGGACAGAATTTATAAAATGCAAGTTTTTGAATAATATTAAGTTATTTGATGCATTATGCTTGACAAAAAAATATCGAATTTGTTACAATTTAAAAATAATAGGAGGGGTGTATGTCTACAGAACCAGTAAAAAAAGAAAAGACAAAAAAGACCGCAGCACCAGACAAGAGTGAGGTTGAGGTCGTCAAAGTTTCTGCGCAAGCGATGGCAAAAAAGCGTTTTTGGATGTATTTGGCATTTAGTGGCGTGTTTTTTGTGATTTTTGTGACGACTTTGGTGTTGTGTCTGCATTTTGGAGCAAATTACAAAAAGCAAGTCGACCAGCATAACGAATATATGGAGTTAATTGAATACGCCGAGGAGCACGCAATTTGCAACCTAAAAGGTACGGTGACCGAGTATAATATTGACGAAAATACTGGCAGGTTCGCTGTAAAATATCGAGTTGTATCCGAGTCGAGCGCAGGTGGACAACTGGACGCGTATAGCCCTTATGTGTACACTAGAGAGCAAATCGAGCGTGATTTTGCTATCGGTACAGAAATCCGT
Organism: uncultured Christensenella sp.; assembly: GCA_964579205.1. GTDB lineage: Bacteria > Bacillota > Clostridia > Christensenellales > UBA1242 > UBA7867. The sequence goes on along the minus strand of CAZOFH010000015.1, from coordinate 5,127 downwards.
GTCGCTGTGCAAGGTGGTGCACTCAACCAAAAGACAAAGAGTGTAAATATGAACTATGCTGATTTTGATATGTCAACATATCCGCCATATCAAAAATCAAAAGTTGGATTTATCTCGATGCTAGTAGCAACTGGGATAAGTTGCTTTGCAGTGTGCTGCTTCTTTGGGTTGTCAATGCAAGCGTTGGCTCGTAGCAAAAACGATGACCTAGTCGAAGAAATGGAAGTCGTAGAAGTAGTAAAACCCAACGGTAAAAGAGTGACCAAAAAGTAATTTTTGTGTTTACAAAATATATTAAAAAAATCGCCTCTTGAGCAATGCTTGTCTCAGGGGTGTTTTTATTTTTTATATCAAAAAATAATCAAAAAATATTTTCGCAAAATTAATAAAACTTGTGATTTTTGGGGATTAAGTTGTGGATTTTAGGTGGGTATATGCTCGAAATTTACCACTATCCCGCATAAATTAAATATTTTTAATTTTTTGCTATTGGCGTATTCGTAGGCAAAAATAAAAGGAATTCACTTTTGATACCGCCACATAAACGCTGGTAAAAGTCGTACGTATGCGTTGCAAAAATAATAAAAAAACGGGCGATTGCCCGTTTGGGATATTGGTCTATCTTTGTGCAGCCGTGGCGCATAAATTGGCTAGCACTTGGGAGTCGACCAGAAGGAATCAACAAATTAAACTTAGACAAAAATTTTGTTTTACTCGATTTCTCTTAGGAGGTTTTTGGGCGGCGGTAATCCAAAAAAATTTTCAAAAGGTATAAGTTATGATTTTAAAAAATATGACAAAAATGTGTAAAAAGATAATTGTGTATAGTTGGTTTTTTGGAAAAAGGATAATTATTAAAAATGAATTACCGCCGCCGTTTCGATTTCACTAATCAATCATAAAAAGTATAGTCACAGCATTTTATTTTTTGGTCGATAGGCATCACCTCGCATTTTTTGTTTTGTAGTTAATCCCCCTTCGCATTAACTGTAATCAGTATACAATACGCAATTTGAACTCTTGTTGAATTTTTTGCTAAATTTAGTTCAACTTCAATTCAAATTGCGTTTGCCCTCTGATTTTGCGCCGGTCTGATGCCTTGCGCTTGTTTCTTTTTATTAAATAAGAATATGCAGAATCTTGTCGTCCAAAGTCCGCCCACCCTAAAACGGGGAGGGTAAGTGCTTTGAGAGTATTTGCCAGCGAAACTGTGCTGTCTGTGCATTGTGAGGCAAATCTCTTCCTTATGTTATATAATGGCGGCAAATTCGCGCAAGAAATTCAAAAATATGCGTTTTTTGCTATGTTTTTGCACAAAAATGCCGTAAAATGCTGCAAAAACGCTAATTTTGATTGATTTTTTTACAAATAAGTGTTCGGTTTGCTCGCAAACACCTAAAAAACACAAAAAACTACAAAAACGCGACAATTTTCATAAAAATCACACAAAAATTACACAAAAACGGCGTAAAAAACGCTGCGGAAGTGAATTTGTTTTGTGTTGTGCACGTCGCAAAACTTATCCACAGTTTTCGCTTGCCCCAAAATCACCCATCCGCGCGCGAAAACCCTATAAAATCTATAAAAAATCAGAAAAATGCGCCCTTGTGATGTGTTTTTGGTGCATTTCGCTCTCACGAAACTGCTGAAAATGTGGATAAAAATTACAAATTCTGTGCAAAAGGTAAAGTAAAAATGCAATATTTTGTTGAATTGTGGATAATTTCCTTGATTTTTTGTGAATTTTCTTGTAATTATTCGACATAGATTTATAGCGTTGCAAAATGTTGCAAAAGGGACAATAATCTCTTGACAAACGTATTTGAATTTGGTAAAATAGAGAAACTAGAAGTGTTGCAAGAGGGACAGGGAATATTTTTTCACGGTCTAGTAAAAATTTTTTGAGGAGGAGTCGGTTGTGGCACGCAAAGCAAGAGAAAAGAGTGTGTTGGGCATTTATATGGTCAGTCTAAAAAGTGTGGAGGATGTGCGTTTTGGTGCGGATGATAAGGAGAATTTTCTCAACATCCTGCTCACCAATAATACCTTTTTGTTGGGGTATACCCTGCTAGATGATACATTCTTTATGGTTATCAAAGAAGATACGCGCTCGCTCGATGTGATTTTGCGACAGGTCACGATCAAGTTCGTCAAAAAATTCAACAAAGCGCACGGCAGGTCGGGTAAGATTTTTGCGGGCAGGTATGTGAGTTATCCTGCTCAAGATATGGAGCAGGTATGGCGATTTGTGGCTGAGGTGCATTCGGTGGCGCGGCTAGCGAATAGCCCTATCACTTCGCGTGAGGTATATTTTGAGAATAAGTACATAAAATCTGCCTATACATTGTTCTTTTTTGACAAAAAAAGCGATTTTTTTGCGAAATGCTGTAATACCGAGGTGGAGGCGACTCCAGTCAAGATGAGCGATGAACAGGTGGCGAACTATATTATCAATACTTTTCAGGTTCAGCCACACAGTATTTCTAAAATGCCAGAGAGTCTGATGCAAAAAGTCGTAATGCAGACTTTTGAGGTGACAAAAGCGAGCGCTAGGCAAATAGGGAGGATTACTGCGCTGCCGCTGAGGCTTTTGTGGGATGTGGCAAAGAAAATGGGTAATAAAACAAAAAAAGTAAAAGTGAAGGAAGAGAGATAGTCTATGAGATCTCAGCAAGATACAATAGATACGATTGATGGTGTGGTAATACCGAAAAGGAAAAAAAGAAGCATTGTGATGATGGTGATTATTATGATGCTTGGGATTTATTCGGGATTTTTGGTCGGGAATTTCGTCATTTCGCAACGCACCGACCCGACTAGGTATGATTTTGATGTGGCTGCGCTGACAGACGATGTTGCACCAATCAAGGCGCTAGCCAGCAGCGGTACGCCGATTACACTCGGTGCAATCAAGAGTTGCGTATTAGCATTTGATACCACATTTAATTATGAAAAAGTGATGATGGTGGGCGATGGTTTGATTAATGCGGCTGTCGGTCCAATCAATGTAGCCCAAACCGTGGACTCAAAATGCATCCGTATGGGCAACAAGTTTTTTAATGAGAATGTCAGCATCAGTCAGTTTGTGCAGGCGATGAATAGGAATTATGTCACAGACGGCGACATCGTGCATTATAGTGGCAAGCAACAAGGTAATGAAGTAATCTGGAATACCGAGGCGGACACTCCTGACGATATGAAAACTATGGAGCAATATATCGAGAGATATGGGGTGCCAATGACGACATATATGACATACATTGTGTCGTCAAAGACTGTGGCAGAGGCGAGCAGTGTGACGAAAAATGCCGACGGTAATTATGAGTTTACCCTGACGCTCGACAAGGTAAAATCTGTGATAAATTATGTAAAAACAATGAAAGACACGGGTGGATTGAGTGATTATCCCGACTTTGTGGAGAACCCTGTCATAAAATTGACTATCGACAGTCAGTATCGCGTGCTAAGATTTGAGAGTTCTGAGGTCTACACCGCGAAAATGGGTATCATTACGGCTAGTTTGAATGCTTCGATGGTGAATACTTTTACTTATGACGAAGATTTTGTTATGCCGGAATTGAGTGAAAATTCTGTGATTGGATAAGGAGAAATATAGGACGATGAAAAAATTTTTGGTCTACACATTCATATATGTTCTTGTGACCATATTGGCTGCTGCCTGTACGCTGGCGATTGAGGCGATTTTGCCTAAGCCTAGCAAGGATACAGGTAGCGCGATTACACCGACCATTACCGAAACGGCTGGTGAAAAATTGCTAAACAATGTGTTGTCGCTAAGCGGGGCGAATGTGACCCTCAGTCTTGAATTATTCGATAATTCGACGGCGGGCGAAACATGCGCTAGCGAGACGACGGAGAGCAAATTGCCTCAGGTCAAACTGGATTTTGATGGTAGCATCAATATCGCGGATTTGTCTAATCTGAAAATCAGCGGTACTTTGGCGGCTGTCCTTTCTGGTACTCAAATCAATATGCAAATCGCTTTTTTAAACAACACTTTGTATCTGTCAAACGACAGTATGGATATCAAAATCGAGACGGCTAGTTTCTCAAAAATTATGGAATTACTGCCTATGCTCGGGCTAAATCTTGACCTCGGAATGGATTTGTCGGGCATCGACACCAATGCGCTGCTCACAACTTTTCAAGAGATGCAAGCGGAAGAATTGCCTAATGGCGACCTTGCGATGACGCTAAATCTTTTTGAGGGAATTTCGCTCAAAATCGTTATCGACGGCGAGTATAATATCAAATCTGTGACCGCTGACCAACTCGCTCTCGGCAATATGACTGCAAACCTCACGGCAGGGCTGCAAAAAGATGCGACTATCGAGGTGACTACACCAAAGCAAGAGGAGGTTTATGTCGATGTGACGCGCACCTTTAATATAATAGATAGCGTGCGCGAGGTGCTGGAGAGTAAAAAACTGCATCTCGACATTAATGCTAGTTATGTAGGGGTGGAGAGTTTGAGCGTGGCTGGGGCTGTTGATTTAGATTACAACAACTCGATTAATGCTTATTCAACTATTAATATTAAATATAATGAATTTAACTTGCCTCTCAAATTGGGCGTGCTTGGCGACAAAATCCTCACTGAATTCGGCGATTTAAAATTTATGCTCAGCCAAAACGACCTAATGGCGACTATCCAAGGGCTGCTCGAGTACTTCGGCTCAAATGCTAATAGCGGGCAGATGCTGGACGACTTCATGGGGGCGCTGCCTGATAGCGTGACGAATGTGCTGAATGGTGATTTGTCATCTATCAATATTAATAATTTGCTGGAGTTTTCTCAGGGCGAGGACGACTCGATTTTGCTGACAATTCACGGCTCGGCTGTGGGTGTGGACGCGACTATTGGGGTCGTAATTGAACTGGATGAAAATGACCAATTCCACGCGCTGTCAGTCAAGGATTTGGCTGTCGCTGACGGCGTGGTGAATGTTCGTGTGGTTTATAGCGACGAGGTAAATCTGCCGCAAATTGACCACTCTGAATATTTTGCGATGAACAACCTGTCTGCCGTGATTCCTGCTATTATTGGAGCAGTTGAGAATGTGATGAGCAGCAAAAATATCTCTCTCAATTTGAGCGCAAGTGCTA
>CAZOFH010000014.1:0-24004 GCA_964579205.1 uncultured Christensenella sp. | reverse complement strand
AACACCTCAAGTTTTGCGGCGGGCGAAAGTTGTAAAAAGTGGGCATTTTCGCCCCAAAAACTGGGGTCAAAAAATAGGCAAAAAAAGGAGAAAAACGCGATGAATAAAGGCTTTCTGACCTGGGGGGGCTTTAATTAGCCTAATAATACTTGTTATAATTTCCTGCTCAGCGTGGCTCTTAGTGAGTTACTTATGCACAGTCGAAAAGCCTTCTGAATCAGAAGCTTTTTCTTGGCTAAACACGGGCTCGTTCAAAAAGGTGGATGAGATATTGGTTGACCCGACATCTGCGACAAGTGATGCGCCTTTTAAATACTCAACCCTCAAAACTTTAGTCAATATGATATATGGGCAAGAGGGCGAGCTGGATGCTCAAATCACTAGCCTAAAATCAAGCACGGCAACCACTCCGCTTACTTCCGCTAATATGCGCGCAAAAACATACAACAAAACAAGCGGACAGAGCATCGTAGTACGCCTCGGTGGACTTGATTGGATAGTAACGTATGTATCGAATGATACTAGCGGCAATCTTATTGCGACTCTTTGGTTAAGTAACAACCACCAAGAGGCGTGGTCTGATCAGACTAAAAGTTTAGGGAGATATTATAGTTTGTCTACAGGGGGCTTGATTAGTGATTGGTCGGCAAATTGGACAAACACGACGGTTGGGTCATATCCAAGTAATATGTATGGAACAAGTTATATTCGTGTAGAGGCTCTCAATAATCCCAATAATAGACAATATGCTACTAGTAATAGTGCGATGAGTAGTACAGTCAGTCAATCTACTGATCATGTCTTTGCTTTGTATACGGTCGAGAGTAAGGGATTGACGCAATATCTAGCGACTCCTAATAAAATGGCGTGGATAAATAATATGCAGAACCCTGCGCACAGAAATGATTCTAATTACTGGCAAAATAGTGAGTCTTTGACGGCTACTAATGGCTACGGTTATTCGGGTTCGTGGTATAGTAGCGACTACAATTACACAGGTAAAACAGGCTATGCGAATTGGGCAACAGATTATTTGTGGTTGCCTAGTATGGCTGAGGTGGGATATGAGGATGCTCACGATGGATTTTGGGAGATTAGTATTGCGGAGCGTTCAACCTATGATGGAAGTTCGATGAATACATGGTTGCGTTCAGCTGATTATCGTAGTTCGAATTTTGGTTGGGCGCTTTATCCTGCTGGCTCCAATTATTATTGGCCAAATGTAAATGCAAGTTGTGCCGTACGTCCAGCCCTGCTTTTGTCTCTAAGTTCTGCAGCATCGGATTCGGCGGGGCGCCCTATCACAGTGTCACTTAACAACCAATCCGCCGCAACTACTGGCTCGACTTCGGTAACGGCTACATTCGGTGCGGCAATGCCTAGCATCACTGTGCCAACAAGGATTGGCTACATTTTCGGTGGCTATTACACCAGTGCTAATGGTGGTGGTACGCAGTATTATACAGCGAGTGGGGCTAGTACCAAGACTTGCGACTTTACCTCGGATACCACACTATATGCCAAATGGACGCCAATTACATATACCATAAACTACAATTCAAACGGTGGAACGGGCACAATGGCTGCCAGTTCGCATACATATGACGTGGCGAAAAATTTGACTGCTAATAGTTTCACTCGCACAGGTTACACTTTCCAGGGGTGGGCGACTAGCGCAAATGGCGCAAAAGTGTACAATAATCGCGCGAGCGTCAGCAATCTGACTACTACCAACGGTGGCACGGTCAACCTTTTTGCCGTTTGGCAGGCGGTGACGGTGACGCTTGCCCTTGATAACCAATCCGCCACTGCCGCTGGCACGGCGTCGGTGTCCGTTACTTATGGGGCGGCAATACCTAGTATCAGCCCGCCAACGTGTACTGGGTACAAGTTTAACGGCTATTTTACAGCGACAAACGGCGGCGGCACCAAAATCTACAACGCCAACGGTTCGCCAGCCATTTCGACTTCGACTTTTGCGAGCGGCGCTACTCTTTACGCGTATTGGACGCTTGATACTTATAGGGTGATTTTTGACGACAGCGGCTTTGAGAACAAGGTCGGGGCGCTGGTCGGCGGGTTTGAGAATACAGGCTGGTCAAACGGCGTCTATGACACCACGCACGTGCGCTCGGGGCAATATTCGTACAAAATCGCAGCCACTTCGGCAATGCCCGAAAAAACGGTGAGCACTACTCAAGCCGTTGCGCTAGATGCTACGACCAAAAATCATACTTTTTATGCACAATATTGGGGGTATCAAGAGACTACGAGCGGCTCTCAGTCGACTCAGATATATTGGCCTATAGAAGAGCCTAGTTTTGGGCAGATTGCATTGGGCACGGCTGGGCAGTGGAATATGTATAGTTATTACGCGACTAGGAGTAACAACGCGCTCACAGGCTCGATGTCTCTGCGTATCGACTATGATAACAATAGTATAGACGGCACGCTCTGGGTGGACGACTTTTTGCTCCTTGATCTGACGGAAATTTTCGGCGCTGGCAACGAGCCTACCAAGGCGTGGTGTGATGCCAACATTCGCACTGGTGTATCGACTCAAGAAATTACGCAAGGCACTGCTACAGCGCTGACTGCGCACCCTGCGACAAACGTTCTAACGGGTATATCGTTCGCTGGGTGGGCTACGAGCCCAAGGGCAGGATTTGCCACCCAAACAGTCGCCTATACAGACGGGCAAAGCGTAAACAGCCTCGCTGATGCAGGGGCGACAAAAGTGCTGTATGCTGTGTGGAAACCTAACGACTACACTATTACGCTCAAATCAAACGATACGGCTGCAGAAGGGATTTTGATAGGTGCGGGTGCGCATCCGTACGGTTCGACCGTGACTATCGCTGCATATGCCCAAAAGGGGTACAATTTTTCTCACTGGCTGCGTGATGGTGCTACATTTGCTGGCAATGGTTCAAACTCGATCACTATCACGATAGACACTTCAAATCATACCTACACCGCAGTGTTTGAAGAGGCGGGGATAGCATCAGAGACATTTCTTGTGTCTGCTACCAAAGGCGGTATGGCGTATGTAGTGGGCGAGGATGCTAGCGAGCTTGAGGCGAATGATACTATCACGGTGGCTACTAACATATGTGTAGAAGGGTACGAATTCGTCGGCTGGTACCTCGATAACGACCGCACTACTGTGCTGTCTACTGCAATGAGTTATCGCGTCAAAAAGTCCGTCGCGTACAAGCATATCCTAGTCGCCGTCTACCGTCCTGTATCAAGCAACAATGTCAACCTCGAGACGGATAATACGGAGTGATGATAAAATAATCCAATAAAAGAGAAACAAAAAAGACCCACTGGGTCTTTTTTGTTTTGGGTTCGGCACTGCGTGGAATCTGTGAGCGGAGCGAACCTCTATTCCGCACTAATCTACACATAGCGCCGCTGGCAGTGTTAAGCCGGACTATTTAATCCGCACAAAAAACTGTATGGCGCCCACAGTAATATCATTATATTTTGACCGTTTACCCTTATTCATTATACTCTCTTCTTGCAGAGTCTGCGTGGTACTGGATTTGGGGAGGTTTTTCCCTAAAAAAACAAGGAATTAAAAAAATTGTACAAAAAAATGCGGATAACACTTGAAATTTGCGGGGTTTTAGGTTATAATGATAGTTACTAAAAATGTATTGGGAGATGAATTATAATGCAGACAACATTTCGTACTTGCAGATGTAATGATGTAACTATTGAAAACGCTGGGCAGACTGTGCGCGTAGCGGGGTGGGTGGCGACCATTCGCGACCACGGCGGTATCAACTTTATTGACTTGCGCGACCAGACGGGTATCGTGCAGGTGGTGGTCGAGGACGACTCTATTCTCAAAGGCGTGACCAAGGAGAGTGTCATCACGGTGAGTGGTGTGGTGACCAGTCGTGGCGAGGGGAATATCAACCCAAAGTTGCACACTGGTGAGATTGAGATTGTGGCGGACTTGGTGGAATTGTTGGGGCCAGTGCTACAGCCGCTGCCATTTGAGATAGAGGAGAGCAAGAAAATTCGTGAGGACGTGCGCCTCAAATATCGTTACCTAGATATGCGTAATCCAGAGGTATTTTTTAACCTCATTATGCGCAGCAAGGTAAACTCATTCTTGCGCAACTCGATGGAGGAGATGGGGTTTGTAGAGATTGCTACGCCGCTAATGAGTGCAGACAGCCCAGAGGGCGCTAGGTGCTTTTTGGTGCCTGCGCGTCAGCACCCCGGCAAATTCTACTCACTGCCGCAATCGCCTCAAATGTTCAAGCAGTTGCTGATGGTTGGCGGCTTTGACAGATATTATCAAATCGCGCCTTGTTTTAGGGATGAAGATGCGCGCGCAGACCGTGCGGCTGGTGAATTTTATCAGTTGGATATGGAGATGAGTTTTGCGACGCAAGAGGACTTGTTTGAGATTGGTGAAAAACTCTTTTACGACCTGTTCACTCGTTTCGGGCACAAAGAGGTTAGTCAGGCTCCATTTAGGAGAATTCCATTCAGAGAAAGTATGGAGATGTACGGTACGGACAAGCCTGACCTGCGCAATCCGCTCGTCATTCGCGATGTGACTGCGGTGTTCGCTGACACCGGTTTTAATGCGTTTAAGGGTAGCACGGTCAAGGCTATCGCGGTGCACGACATTGCGGGTAAGCCGCGTAGTTTTTATGACACATTGACCAATAAAATGGTCGAGGTCGGGAGCAAGGGGCTCGCTTGGATCAAAGTGGAGGCAAATGGCGAGTTTAATAGCCCTATTGCAAAATTCTTGAGCGATACCGAAAAACAGCAGTTGACCGAGATTTTGGAGGCGAAAGAGGGGACGAGTATTTTCTTGATTGCCAACAAGCCTCGTATCGCGACCAAACTCAGTGGTATGCTGCGTAACTTTTTGGGCGACGAGTTGAATTTGTGCGACCCAAACAAGTTTGCTCTTTGCTGGATTACCGATTTTCCTATGTATGAGTTGGACGATGAGGGTGTGCTGCAGTTCTGCCACAACCCATTCAACAAGCCTGCGGGCGATTTGAGCAAACTCACTAGGGAAAACGCGCTCGAACTCAATGCATACCAGTTTGACCTAGTCGGCAACGGTATTGAATTGTTGAGTGGTGCTGAGCGAAACCATGACCCAAGAGCGATGCTCAAACTTATGGAAATGGTGGGCTACACTGAGCAGGATTGTATGACCAAATTTGGCGCCTTGTACAATGCGTTTCAATACGGCGCTCCACCACACGCTGGTATGGCGCTAGGGATTGATAGGGTGCTGATGCTCTTTAACGACGAGCCGAACATTCGCGAGGTCATCGCGTTCCCATTCACAAAATCTGCGTATGACCCGCTGATGGATGCTCCAAACTGCGTCAGTGAAAAGCAACTGGCGGAATTGAGCATCAAACTCGATGTAAAGAAAGATTGATTTTCTATCGCAGAATTGCCCCCCATTATATATAATGAATAGGGCGAGGGCGGGATTTGAGTAGAAACTCATCCCGATATCAAATGAATTCTTAGTCCAAAATCGCGCAAATGCGGGTGGTACTATGCAAGTATTGTGCAGGTACTATGCTAGTATTATGTGAGTGATTTTTGGTGGATTTTGCTGTAAATTGGCACAAAACTATTCGTAAAAGGAGAAATTTATGATTACAGTTAGTGAAATGGAGTTGTCTTTTGGGGGCGCACCATTATTCAAAGATGTGAACCTAAAATTTACCCCAAACAACTGTTATGGTATAATCGGTGCGAACGGCGCGGGCAAGTCGACTTTTCTCAAGATTTTGAGTGGCGACATTGAGCCTAGCAAGGGTAGTGTGGACATCCCTGAGAATGAGCGCATTTCGGTGCTGCGTCAGGACCACTTCGCTTTTGACGATTACTCGATTATGGATACCGTCATTATGGGCAACAAGCGTCTGTATGAGATTATGAAACAAAAAGATGCTCTGTATGCAAAGCCCGATTTTTCCGAAGAGGACGGGATTTTGGCTGCTGATTTGGAGAGTGAATTCGCCGAAATGAACGGTTGGGAGGCAGAACTCGATGCTGCCAAACTGCTCAATGGGCTAGGTGTGCCAGAGTCTGAGCATTACAGCTTGATGCGAGACCAAAACGGTGCTGTCAAGGTCAAAGTGATGCTTGCGCAGGCGCTATTCGGTACCCCCGACATTTTACTGCTCGATGAGCCTACCAACCATATGGATCCAGTGAGTATCGAATGGCTAGAGGAGTTTATCTTCAATTACCCAGGGACTGTCATTGTTGTTTCGCACGACCGCCATTTTCTCAATACTGTGTGTACATACACTGTGGATATCGACTATGGCAAAATCAATATGTGGCCCGGCAACTACGATTTTTGGTACGAATCTAGCCAGTTGATGCTGCAGCAAATGAAGCAAGAGAACAAAAAGAAAGAAAAACGCATAGAAGAATTAAAGGAATTTATCCGCCGTTTTGGTGCGAAAAAATCGCTAGCAAAGCAGGCGACTAGTAGAAAGAAAATGCTGGATAAAATCCAAATCGAAGATATGCCCGTTTCTAACAGAAAGTACCCTTATATCAATTTTAAATACGAAAAGGAATTGGGTAAGGATATCGTCGAGGCGAACAAACTCACTTTTGTTCACGAGGGCAAGACTTTGCTTGATAATATCTCTTTTAGAATTGGGCGCGAGGACAAGATTTTGGTGCTGGGCGAGAACGAAAACGCCGTTTCTGCATTGCTGTCTATCATCGCGGGGCAGGAGAAAAATTACTCTGGCGAAGTGCGTTGCGGTACTACTGTGTTGCGCGGCGATTTGCCAAAGGATACTGCTCAATACTTTGATAACGACCTCAATATTACCGAGTGGCTCGCGCAATTTAGCAAGGAGCGCGATGTCACATATTTGCGCGGATTTTTGGGTAGGATGCTGTTTAGTGGGGATGACAACCTCAAAAAAGTCAGAGTCTTGTCTGGTGGTGAAAAGGTGCGCTGTATGTTTAGCCGCCTAATGGTGATGAATGTCAATATGCTCATTCTCGACCAGCCGACCAACCATCTCGACCTCGAGGGTATTACCGCGCTAAACACGGGCTTACTCGATTACAAAGGGGTAGTGGTGTTTAGTTCGCACGACCACGAGTTGATGCAGACGGTGGCGAATAGGATTTTTGAGATAAAAGACGGCAAATTGATAGACAGAATGTGTACTTATGAGGAATATTTGGCTAGCAAAAAATAATTTTAGGAGTTTGTTATGAAGATATACAACACTTTGACCCGTGAGGTCGGTGACTTTGTTTCGCAACACCCGAATGAGGTGCGTATGTATGTCTGCGGTTTGACCGTGTATATGCCGCCTCATATGGGGCACGCGCGGACTTATGTGGCGTATGATGTAATCAAAAAGTACTTTGAGTACAAGGGGTACAAGGTTTTTTATGTTCGTAATATCACCGATGTCGGCAGTATCGTGGGGGATGCTGACGAGGGTGAGGACAAGATTTTGCTCAAGGCAAACGAGATGAAGATGCATCCTCTAGAACTTGTCGATCACAATATCGCCCTTATGTGGCACTATTTGGACGCGCTTAGGTGTGACCGTCCGAATATCAGCCCGCGCGCGACTGGGCACATTGTAGAAATTATCGAGGCAGTGCAGGCGATGATTGATGCAGGCTTTGCATACGAATTGAATGGAAATGTGTACTGCGATGTGACCAAAATCAGCGGCTACGGGATGTTGAGCGGCAATACCTTGGAGGCGCTCAACGCGGGCGCGAGGATTGCTGTCACCGAGGGCAAGCACAGCCCTTATGACTTCGCTGTGTGGAAAAAAGCACAGGACAATTCCGCTCTCAGGTGGAATAGCCCTTGGGGTGTCGGCTATCCGGGCTGGCATATCGAATGTACTGTGATGAGTACAAAGTATTTGGGGCAGCACTTTGATATTCACGGCGGCGGCTTGGATTTGCGTTTTCCACACCACGAGAACGAAATCGCTCAGAGTATCGCCTTAGGTTGCGGCGTTCCTGCCGAATATTGGGTGCATACAGGTATGCTGCTTGCGAGTGACGGCTCAAAAATGAGCAAGTCCGCAGGCAACTATGTGACTATCGAGGACGCTGTGGCGCAGTGGGGGGCAAAGAACCTCAGGTGGGCTTTTGCTACTAGCCACTACCGCAGCCCTGTCAAATATGGTGACGAGATTATGGAGTCGAGCGTCGCGGGGCTAGAGCGTATTGATAACTTCATTTTCAACCTAAAACGCAATGCGTCGACTCATCACAATGCGGCTCTGAGTCAGAGATTGGGGCAGTTTGTAGCAGAATTTGAGGCGGAAATGGACAACGACTTTAATACGCCTAACGCGATTGCTGCGCTGTATACTTTTATCTCGGCTGCCAACGTAGCAATAGTCGGTCACGACTATGACGAGGCGAACCGTGATGAAATTTTGGATATTTTACGCAGAGTTGACGGCATTTTTGGCTGTTTTGATGCTCTTCGCGAGGATAAAAACTCTTCTGACGACCGCGCTGCCACTGTGCAAAAACTCATTGATGAGCGTAATGAATACCGCAAAAATAGAGATTTTGCCAAGGCGGATGAACTAAAAGCGCAGATTTTGGCGTTGAATGTCGAGATTTTTGATAACAAAGACGGTACGACCTCTTTCAAACTAAAATAAAATTTTTCCGTTTTGCCGATTGCTATAAAAAACAAGAGGCAGGGGCAGAATTGGAAACAAAAATAACGCAAAACAAAACGGCATTTTGTCGTTTTTTGTTTGTGCAAACGAATTTTCAGAAAAAATAAAAATTTTTTGATAAAATAAAAAGGATTTTTCCGTTTTGATTGCGTAATTGATTATTAGAGGTATGATTGGTATGTGTGGTACATACCGTTTTTGTGTTTATTAGGGGCAACCCCTGCTGAGGTTGTTGCTGTTTTTATTTTTCCAAAGGAGGCTCAATGGCGAAGTTTTTTAATGTAGATTGGCTCAACGAACTCAAATCCCGTTGCGATATCGTGGATATCATCGGGCGCTATGTTCCGCTCAAAAAGAACGGTCGCGAGATGTCGGGCTGCTGTCCGTTTCATCACGAAAAGACGCCATCGTTTTTTGTCTACCCCGAGAGTCAGAGTTATCACTGTTTCGGGTGCAAAGAGAGCGGAGATGTGATAAAATTCGTGCGCAAGTACGAGAATATGGGCTTTGTCGAGGCGGTGGAGCGGCTGGCGAACGCTGCCAATATGCCGATGCCCGAGTTTAAGGACGTTGACCAAGACCAGATTGCACGCAAAAAGAAAGAGCGTGACGAGATTTTGTCCGCATTGAGAGAGGCGGGGTTATATTATCACAAAAATTTGTATACTGACCACCAGCAGGCTCGGCTCGCGGTCGCCTATATTCAGAAACGACAGATTAGTACAGAATTTGTCCGTAAATTCGGCTTGGGCTGTAGTTTGGATTATAGCGGTTTGCTCAATCATTTGCGGCAAAAGGGCTTTAGCGATGAGATTTTGAAGAAAGCGGGTTTGCTGAGCATTAGCGAAAAAGGGCTGAAATATGACTCGTTTACAAAGCGGCTCACTTTCCCGATTATCGACAAAGACGGTAATGTGATTGGATTTTCTGCACGAATGCTAGAGAATCGTGACGGGGCGAAGTACAAAAACACTTCTTCGTCGCCCGTTTTCAACAAATCTGAGGTGATTTTCGGCATCAATCTCATCAAAAAAGAGCGTGACGAGGCGCGCAAAAATAACAAGGATTTTGGCGGGCTCAAGAATATTATCATCGTCGAGGGGCAAATCGATGTCATCAGTATGCATCAGTTCGGCTTTGGCAACGCTGTGGCGTGTCTCGGTACAGCGATTACGCCCATCCATGCGCGCAAACTCAGGCAGTTTACCGAGGATATCGTGCTGCTGCTAGATGGTGACGGCGCGGGCAAAAAGGCGACTCTTCGCAGTATCGACGTTTTGCGGAGTGGCGGGCTGAATGTCAAGGTCGGCGCTATCTCAGACGGGATGGATCCTGACGAATTTTTGAAAGCGCGCGGCGCAGATGCAATGCGTCAAATCGTAGATGCCGCGACAGACGGTATCGAGTTTAAGATAAAGACCGTTGCGGAGAATTTTGACCTCGGCAACCGTATGCAAAAGACCAAATTTATTCACGAGGCGCTGGTGGTAATCAACGCTCTCGACAACAAATCAGAGCAGGATATTTACCTCGAACTCATCAAAAAATATTCTGGCACGCCGCTGGATATTTTGCGTGAGGATTTGAGCAAACTCGCTGGCAGTGAGTTGCCTTTTTGGGAGCGCGACCGCGAAACGAGTATTGATGAGCAGGCGGGTGAGGCGCCAAAAGCCCCTCAAGAAGTCAAAAAAGACGGTTTTGACCTCGCCGATTTGTATATTATTGCTAGCCTATTGTACAACAAGCCGTATTGCCTGCCGTTTGACGAGGCGCTCGGCGGCTTGCATTTTACCGATAGCGGGTTGCAAGAGGCTTTTGAGTACATTCGTAGCACTATTGCGAGTGGTGCGCGTCCGAGTATTAGCGGGCTGTATAGCCTGATGGATGTCGACCAGTCGACACCCCTACTCAAAGAGGCTGTTAATTACGAATTTTTGCTCGACCCGCTGCCCGAAATTACTTTTGAGTCGTACTTGCTCAAGAATAAACAGCGCAAGACAAAACTCGAGAGTGAGCGGCAGCAGGCGCTTTGTGCGACCGCTACCGACGCAGAGGCAAGGAACGATGCAATGCAAAAATTTATCGAATTGACCAAGGAATTGGAGCAAATTAGGACGCAGTCCGAAGTTTTGAGTCAAAAATATGTAACAAATATCAATCTTATGAGTAAAAAATCTCGTAGGTGATGGAGGAAAAATGGATATAGTTTTGAGAGATGAAATAAAGAAAGAGTGTGAAAAACTTGCGATTATCGGGAGCAAAAAAGGCTCGATTTCGGAGGACGATGTATACAATCGTCTGATGAAGGTCGAGGCTAATGCAGAAGAAATCGAAATCGCGATGAAGTATTTGGAGTCTGAGGGCGTGGATGTCACTCGCGACGATACGGATGAAATCGATGTCGAGCATATGATGAACCAAGCCAATATCAACGATCCTGTCAAAATGTATTTCAAGGATATCGGCAAGGTGGATTTGCTGACTCCTGAGCAGGAGATTGAGTTGGGCAAGCGTATGATGGACGGCGATGAAACTGCCAAGCAAAAGTTGATTGAGTCAAACTTGCGTCTGGTCGTCAGCATTGCCAAGAGATTTTTGGGGCGCACAGGGATGTCGTTTAGCGACCTTATTCAAGAGGGTAATATGGGTCTAATCAAGGCGGTCGAGCGTTTTGACTACCGCCGCGGATTCCATTTTAGTACATACGGCACGTGGTGGATTCGTCAGGCGATTAGCCGCGCGATGGCTGACCAAGCCCGCACCATTCGTATCCCTGTGCATATGGTCGAGACGATTAACCGCTTGGGGCGTGTGACTCGTATGCTGTGGCAAAAGTTGGGTAGAGAGCCTACCGAGGCGGAAATCGCCGAGGCGATGGGCTTGACCGAAGACAAGGTGAGTGAAATTCGCAAAATCGCGCTCGAGCCTACTAGTCTGGAGACTCCGACGGGTGAAGAGGGCGACAGTGAGTTTTATGACTTTGTCGAGGACGAGAATGCCAAGTCTCCGTCAGAGAATGTTATCCAAATGATGCTCAAAGAGCAACTTTTGGCAGTTATCGAGACGCTGACGCCGCGTGAACAAAAGGTCATCAGGCTGCGCTACGGCCTGGACGATGCTCATCCTCGTACTCTTGAGGAGGTTGGAAAGGAGTTTAATGTCACTCGTGAGCGTATTCGCCAAATTGAGGCGAAAGCCCTCAAAAAATTGCGCAACCCTAGCCGCAGCAAGAGGCTAAAGGATTTTGTTGATGACCAATAGGCAACTAGCGCTCGCGAAACTGCTAGAGCGTGTCGATGTCACGGCGGATGTCGGGTGCGACCACGGGATTTTGTCACTGTATCTGCTGCAGCAAAATTTGACCCGCCACTTGTTCGCGACCGATATCAGTGCGCCGAGTCTGGCGAAGACCGAGCGGCTGCTGGCTGATTTTGGGCTGAGCGCCCGCGCAACCTGTATGGTTTTGGACGGCTTGCCTCTCGACCGAGATTTTGACCAAGTGCTGATTGCCGGGATGGGCGGCAACGAGATTTGCAAAATCCTGTCCCGATACCTTGATTGCCGCGAGAGTAGACCGATGCTCGTTTTGCAACCAATGCGCGACTTTGATAAAGTGCGTAAGTTGCTGAATTCGTTGGGTTACAAAATTACCGTAGATAGGATGATTTTTGACAGAAAATTTTATCTGCTGCTCAAGGCTGAGGCGGGGGAACAAGTTTTGACCGACCGCCAGTTGCGCTTCGGCGCGATTGAAGCGAGTTATTCTGAAACGGATTTTCAGCGGTGGTTGGATACAAAAATTGCAAAAACGAACCAAATTTTATCAAAAATCGATGTTTTTAACTCAAAATTTAATGAATTAACACAGTTCAAGCAGGAATGTGAGAACATAAAAGGATGTGCAAAATGCTAAAAGAAATTTTATTGTATCAGCAAAAAGACGCTGCTTTGGTAAAACTAAACAAGGAGTTGGAGAATAGTAACGAGAAAAAGGAAGTCAACACTTTGGTTGAGCAGGTCAAACAGGCGCAAAACAAATTGGTGTCGCTCGAGGCTGATGCTGGTAATTTGATTGCTGAGTTTGAAAAATTAAAGGCGGCTTATGCAAAAAAGACGGAGAAGTTAAACAGTCTCAAAAAAGAGGATTTTAGTCAAAAATCTGTCGAGCAACTCCGCGAGAAAGAAGCACAAATCAAATCAGAAATCGGTAGCCTGCTTTCCTTGGGCAAGGATATCAAAAATTTGTCTATCAAAATCAATCAGATGGTTGCCAATTTTGACAAGACAAAAAATCAGGGTGTGGACTGCAAAAATAAGTACAAATCAAGCCTAAACAAATTCAACGCGCTTGAAGAAAAGGACAACGCCGAGCGTGCCAAGATTTTGGCTGAAATGGAAGAACTCAAAAAGCAAGTCAATCCTAAAATTATGACGCGCTATCAAGAACTTAGGGAGGATCACAAGTTCCCGATTTTGGTGCCGCTGACCAATAATTGCTGCGCGATTTGTTCGACTCCGTTAGCGAATGCTCGCCTAGATATCCTCAACAAAGACGGTATTGTCGAGTGTGAAAACTGTCACCGTATAATATATCAAAAGAAATAAAAACGCAATATACCTACATAAAAACGCAACTTACCTGCATAAAATTGCGATTATCTCGCATTTTTTTGTACTCAATAGGTGGCGTTTTTTTCTTTTTATTTTCGATATCATTATTTAGTTTTTTTGCTCATAACCTATTGTATGGGCAAAATTATTCAGTTAAAATATTCGCTATCATACTATCTCAATTTGTTTGACACGCGCCTAGGTGAGGGGGATTATTTGGGTGCGTTGGATGCTGGTCGCAGCGCAATTAATTATTCAAAAACACGCATTGACAAGCAGTCGATTAATCTGTTGCTTAGCCAAGTGTATTTTGAAATGGGGCTAAATGTCTTGAGTTGCGAGTATGCTTTTCGTGCGGTCAAAATTCCAGAAACGCGTGCAAATGCATATTTTTGTATCGGCAAAAATTTGGTTAAACTGAAGCGGTATTCGCTGGCAGTAAAGTATTTTGCTCAAGTGCTGGATTGGGGGCGTGAGAAGACTTTGGTCGGCGCCGTCTTGGAATGGTGTCACTGTATTCGTGAAGAAATGATGAAAAATAGCGCAAAAATTGATGTTTTTGCAGCAATTCGTGCATTAATCAAGCAAAAGAAGTATGACCAAGCGCTAGAAGAAATTTTGCCTAGCCTACAAAATAACGACTTGAATTATCAGGTAATTTACTGCGATATTTTGGTGCAAAAAGGTGAATGCAATCAAGCGCGTGAGATTTTGCGCGGAATATTGCGTTTTGATAGGGAAAATGTGGGCGCTTTGCTAGTTT
Organism: uncultured Christensenella sp.; assembly: GCA_964579205.1. Classification (GTDB taxonomy): domain Bacteria; phylum Bacillota; class Clostridia; order Christensenellales; family UBA1242; genus UBA7867. Next base: position 9,922 of record CAZOFH010000014.1, on the reverse strand, counting down.
TGGCGAATATTAGTCTTATTGATGATGATTTTATTAGTTTGGAGAAAAATCTAGAGAAATTACAGAATTTGTCGCTAACAAATGGTGAATTGGAGACAGTGGCAAATATTTATGCCAAGTGCGGAAATTACGCAAAAGCGATAGAAAATTACCAAAAAATACTCAAAAATGATGAATTTAACACAAAAATACTACTTTTTGTGGCGATTTGCTATTACAATTTGCAAAATCACAAGGAGGCGCTGTATTATTTGGGGCGCGCTAGGTGGATTGATATCGAAAACCCGACGCTAAACATTTTTTATGAGATAATCAATGGTAATCAAGAGAAAAATCTGCAAATTTCTACTGCAATTCCGCAAAAAACAGGGCAAGAAAAGATGAATTTTATCTATGAAACGATAAATTTGCAGAATTTCGAGGGGATATTTGAGACTTCGCTGTGCTTGGCAAATGATATTGAATGGTGTTTAACGCTCAAAAATACTCATTTTATCCCTCAAATTGCGCATAAAATCGCAAATTCGCACTCAAAATCAATAGTTTCTTTTTATAATAAGTTATTATTGACGTTGCGCATCGGCTCGCGGCAAAAATTCTATTTGACCAAATACGCATTGTCTGGAGGGGCGCTAAAATCTGTAGATTTTACTCACAATATGCATTACCACAGTTTTAAATTCAGAATTCCGTCCTATTTGGCGAGCAATCAGACTTTGCGGCAGGGATATTGCGGGGCGGTTGCTTATGCGGAAATAAGCAATCTGAGTGTGAATTTGGATAAAATTAATCAAAAATTGAAAGGAAAAACGCTAGAAAACATTGATTTTCCGTTTACTGAAAATCTGATAAGTTGTTTGTATTTTTGCGAAAATAAGCAAATTCTGGAGCAGGCTTGCATATACTTTGATACTCCCAAAAACGAGGTCGAAAAGGCGATAAAATGCCTAAATTTGTTGTAAAGAGGTGCAAATGACGCAAAAAAAGAGCGTTTTTGGTCAAAGTTTGGTTGTTGGCGCGGTGATGTTTGGCTCGGTTGTTGGTGCTGGTTTTGCGAGTGGTAAAGAGGTGTGGTTTTACTTTGCGCAATTTGGTTGGGTCTGCTTTCCGCTGATATTGCTCGCTGGATTTTTGTTGTTTGCGCTCGGATATCGTTTTTTGGAATTTGGTAAGCGCAACGGTATCGAATCAGTGCAGCAAATGAACCAAAAACTATTCGGCAAGTGTGGAAAAGTCGGCGAAATTATCTTTATAATCAGCAATATTATATTGCTATCAGCAATGTTCGCTGGCGCAAATTCGCTCTTTGATATCGTGCTAGACACTTCTCTTTATCGTTATGCGAGTGTTTTTACCGCAATTATCGCGATTTTGGTGAGTTGGATGGGCTTTCAAAAAATGGTCAAGGTCAATCTGCTGGTCGTTCCGTTTTTGGTTGTCGTCATTGCCATTGCGTTCGGTTTTTGTCTGTCAAATTCAAACGGCTTTGCTGTGCCGCTCGTTGACGGTACTGATAGGTTATTTAGTGCGGTGTTCTTTTGTGTGCTGTATGTGTGCAGCAACCTGTATTTTGCTGGATTTATCTTCGCACGATTGGGTAGGGAGCATAGCAGTAGAGCCAATCTATGGGGGGCGCTGTTGGGCGCGATTTTTATGGTCATTTGCCTAGTCGGTATGGTGATATCAATTTATCTCAATCCGTATAGTTCGATGTCAGATATGCCGCTCGTGTACATTTCAAAATCAGTGAGCCATACATTTGGCACGGCAACACTGCTAGTAGTCTGGCTCGGAATTTTGACAACGGCGGTATCGCTAATTTATACAATTTCGATTTGGCTCAAAAAATATATCAAATCATATAAAATTTCAACAGTTTTGGTGAGTATTTTATGTCTTTTAATCTCGGGGTTGGGGTTCGGCGTAATTGTGAGTTATTGTTATCCTGTGATGGGGGTGTTCGGAATTTTATTTATGCTGCGAATGGTTTTTTATGAAAGAAAATTGCGTAGAAAAGCGAGGAGTATATGAGGAAAATATTATCAAAAAAAACCGCAAAAAATGTGACAATAATTGATAAAAATAATACCTATATTGAGCCATTTGTTGAGATTGGAGAAGGTACAATTATTTATCCAAATAATTATATAAAAAATGGTGCAAAAATAGGCAAAAATTGCACGATTTTGCCTAATAATTTTGTAGAACAATCGCAAATTGGGGATAATGTGGTGCTCGGCCCTAGTGCTCATATTCGCCCAAAAACGGTAATTGGTAATAATGTCAAAATTGGCAATTTTTGCGAGATAAAGGCTAGTTTTGTGGGGGATAACTGCAAAATTTCGCATCTATCCTACATAGGTGACACATTTTTGGGGGCAGGCTGTAATATTGGTTGCGGGGTAATAACCGCCAATTTTAATGGTAAAATTAAGCAAAAAACAATAATAGAAAATGACTGTTTTGTGGGGTGTAATACCAATTTGATCGCGCCTATAAAAATCGGTAAAAATTGCTACATTTGTGCTGGTGCGACGGTTGATAAAGACTTGCCTCCAAATTCATTTTTTCTACCCGAGAGAAAAAGCGAAATTGGTATCAAAAAAAACAAAAAATAAGAGGGTAGTGATGGAGTGTATTGCGGTAATTTTGGCGGGCGGTCGAGGGAGTCGAATGGCGCTAAAAACTAGTAAAGTTTTGGCGCCAATATGCCACAAGCCTGTTTTGAGTTATATTTTTGATGAGTTAAAAAATATTGATTTTTATCAAAAATTCGTTGTTTTGGGTGCAAATTCGCAAGAAATTGCGCCACTTTTGCCGAGCGACACTCAAATCGTAATACAGCCCACACCGCGTGGCACGGGGGATGCTTTCGCTTGTGCGTGCAAAAAATTCGCTGATTTTGACGGGCGGGTGTTACTGATTAATGGCGACGGACCTATAGTATCCTCTGATGCTATAAAGCAAATACTGTACCTAAATGACGCAAAAATGTCGATTTTTACTGGAATTTTGCCTCAAAATCAGCATTTTGGGCGCATAAAACGCAGATTTGGTAAAATTGTAGATATTGTTGAGGCGCGTGATTGTGGGGTAAAAGACCTAAAAATTGCCGAGAAAAACCTCGGAATTTACTGTTTTGACAACCAAACTTTGCAAAAATATATTTATAATTTGACTTGTGATAATGCGCAAAATGAGTATTATGTGACCGATTTGGTCAAAATTTTTGCTCAAAATCATCACAAAATCACTAGTTTTGTCAAAAATAATGCCGATTTTTATTTGCCAAGCACGAATACTTTATCAGAACTTTGCGAAAGTCAGCGAATTATGCAAAATATAATTAATGCTCGCCATATTGGTAGTGGGGTGAATATTATTTGTCCAAATAATACTTGCATTGACGCATATTCTGAAATTGGTAAATTCACCACAATTTACGCAAATTGCACTATAATTGGCAGTAAAATAGGGCAAAATTGCACTATTTACCCTAATTGTGTGATAAAAAACGCGATTTTGGCAGATAATTTGGTGATAGGTAGTAATAGTGTAATTGATGGGGCTCAGATAGCAAAAAGCATCGCGCCGTTATCATATATCAAGGATAAAAAATAAAACCGCAGTTTGCGGTGTGCGATTTGCGTGCCCGTTCTGCGGTATTTTTTAGAATTTGCCCACAACCCAGTTGAATGTGTCAGGGAAGAATTGAAAGATGATTGCGATCGCGATAATTGCAATAACTACAATTTTTATAATTAAATTGCGTTTTAGCGCGAACTCCAACAATACTAGAGAGCAGATTACCAATGGCCCATAGTGCATAATGACCTCTAGAATGTTGAGAATGGTGTCGTTAGTAATAAATGTCCATTTCAGATTGATTGCAAACAAAGCATAAGTCAGAATCACAGCGAAAGCCAAAACTTTGTTTACAATGCTCAAAACTTTGCTAACAGCCTTACCTATCATAGCATACCTCCAAATTTTATATTACTAGTATATAGATAAAACGGTAAAAAATCAATCAAAATGAGGCATTTTTTATTAAAAATTGAACAAAAATTGAGATTTGTTCATAAATATATGTATATTAGGAGGGATTTTATGCGTGACGAAATATTTGCACAACAAAAATATTTTAGCAAATCTGAATTGAAAGAAGCAATTAGAAAAGACTTGATGGGGGAGTTGGATGCTGTCAATCAATATAGCGAGCACATTGCTTCGACTGATAATCAACTCGCGCGCGCCGTTTGGACAGATATTATGAATGAGGAGCGGACACACGTCGGGGAACTTTTGACGCTATTACACACGCTTGACCCGACTGAATTGCAAAAATTGAGAGAGGGGCAGCAAGAAGTAGAAAACATTATGCGCGAATCGGGAATGTGACGCCCTTTTTCTTTTTATCCGCGCAAATCCTTGCAAAATGGCGGCAACAGTGCTATAATTATCGAGATTTTTATTAAGGAGACAAATATGGAGAAAAAACAAGTTGTGTCGCGTTTTGCGCCTAGTCCAACGGGCTATATGCACATTGGGAACCTCCGCACCGCTCTGTATGCGTATTTGGTGGCGCGTTCAAACGGGGGTAAATTTATCGTGAGAATTGAGGATACTGACCAAAACCGTTATGTCGCAGGGGCGGAAGAGGTGATTTTTGAGACACTGAGGACGGCTGGGCTTGACTATGATGAGGGCCCTGACCGCGATGGTGGTCACGGTCCGTACAGGCAGAGCGCGCGCAAGGCGATTTATCTCGAGTATGCGGAAAAATTGGTGCGCGAGGGCAAGGCTTATTACTGTTTTTGTGATAAAAAAGAGCCTCATTCTACTGATTTTGATGAGAATTCGACGGCAGAAATGGATATTGTCGACCCTTGCAGAGGCTTGAACTCAGAGCAGGTAGCTGAGTTGTTGGCGCAGAAAAAGAGTTATGTCATTCGCCACAAAGTCAACAAAACGGGCATTACTACCTATTTTGACCACGTTTTTGGTGAAATTTCAGTTGAAAACAAGAATTTGCACGATATTATTCTTATCAAGTCTGACGGAATGCCGACCTACAACTTTGCTCATGTAATCGATGACCATTTGATGGGGGTGACTCACGTTTTGCGAGGGAATGAGTATATCATCAGTACACCACAGTATGTGCAGTTGCACAATGATTTGGAATTTGAGTTGCCTGAGTACTACCATTTGCCGCTGATAATGGGTAAGGATGCCGAGGGAAAGATAAGCAAACTTTCAAAGCGTCACGGCGCGGTGTCTTTTGCTGATTTGATTGAGCAGGGGTATCTGCCTGAAGCGATTGTGAATTATATTGCACTCTTGGGTTGGCACCCGGGGGATAGCGACCGCGAGATTTATTCGTTGAAAGAATTGACCGAAGTCTTTTTGCCTGATGATATCCGCAAGTCTGCTGCGATTTTTGATTATGATAAATTGAAGTGGATGAACAGCCAATATATTCTGAAAATGACGCCTGCGGAGTTCCGCAAAAAAGCGATGCCATATATCGAAAACACGCTCACCCGCGATGTCTATGATGTGGATAAACTATGTGAAATTTTGCAGCCGCGTATCCAAACTTTCGGTGAAATCGGTGAAAAAATCGAGTTTTTTCAGTGCTTAGAGGAGTTTGATATATCGCTGTTGTTTAATGATAAAAAGAAAACAAATTCGCAAAACGCTCAGCAAATTCTTGAGACGGCGCTCGCAAAACTTCAAAATGTCGAGTTGGGTGATTGGCACAATGACTACCTTTTTGAGCAGTTGGCGCAAGTCGGGACTGATTTGGATGCAAAGCCAATTTCTGTAATGTGGGTCATCCGTGTAGCACTCTCTGGGCGAACCGTGACCGTAGGTGGCGCTACCGAAATTATGCAAATTTTGGGCAAGAGTGAGACTCTGATTAGATTGAATTCTGCACTCGCAAGGCTAAAAAATTAATTCTATAAAAAAATAATCAAAAAATACAAAATAAATAGCAAAAAATATCGTAAAAACATTAAATAATTACTAAAAAAATGATATTTAATGCAAGAATAACAGTTGATTTTATATCAAAAGTACTGAAGTTTTTTGACTTATCGTAGCATAAAGAATCAATCTAATATTATCAAAAAAACTTAAAAATAAATTCATAAAATAATTACCCCGAAAATACGCAAAAAATAAGTAAAAAAATACCAAGAAAATGCGCAAAAATCAAAAATAATGCGCAAAGCCTGCTAATTTTTAATAAAAAACGACCGATTTTGGTCGTTTTCTTGTGTTTTTATCTTTGTAATTATAGTTTATTTTGGGTTATTAATAATTCTTTTTGGGATAATATTGCGTGTTATTTGCCTTATAAAATCCCCCAAATCATAGTGATAATCGTGACCACTCCCGCCATAAAAATCGTAATGTAGTAGAATAGGTAGTCGAGATTATGCGGCTTTGAATAAGTGTCGAGTTCGCTATTGAGCATTGCGCGGAATGGGTGAGCAGTCGTGCCGGCCTCCAGTTGCTCAACAGGGATTGCGCCGCTGTCTAGTTTCTGCTTGAGGTCTTTTGCCATAGCCTGACTGAATAGGTTGAACATAAAAATTTTGTCATCAAAACGTATTTGTTCCGCTATCGGTGTGCCCTTTGTATCCTCGTAAAGTTTGCGACAGAATGCCTCAAAGTGGTTGGCTCTCGTTCGCTTGCAAAATTTGACAAGCATAAACATCAAGAGCACAAATACGACAGTCAAGAGAATGAGACTTACGATTATTCCAGCGACCCAGTTGTTGGTGATAAAATTGGCGAACGATTCGACAGTGCCGCCCAAAAACCAGCCGTTTGGCTCGGCATAACTGAGGTAAACCGAGCAGAAATTCGAGGTTGCGTGGATAATCATCGCAGGGAATATACTGCGAGAAACGACGGTGACGCTGCCCAAAATCAACCCAACGACAAAGGCGTATCCCGCCTGAGCGATGTTTAGGTGAGCGAGTGCAAAAAGCAGCGCCGAGAATATGATTGCGCGCGCCAAACCGTTGCCTTTCAGCGTGCCGAGTGACATTCCGCGGTGCGCCAATTCCTCTCCGAACCCAGGGAGTAGGCAAGTGCTGACGATAGAGAGCAGGAATGCGAGCCATACTGGCAGGTTGCTCGTAGCCGTGGCGCTACTTGGATTGTAGCCGAACAGCGCGAGGATTGTTGTCCAAGAACTTGATACAAAAATGATGATAATATATACCAAAATACCAGTAAAAATCGAGTAAAGAACGGTTTTGTAGTCGATTTTCTTAAAAAAGAAACTATTTGCCACTTCTTTAAACGATTGCTTGGTTAGCAGTTTGTATAAAAAGAATGGGAGCAGGGTGAGGGTGAGAATTTGAATGCAACCGCTAAACAATAGGTCGCTGATAATCGGGTCGATGTCGCCGAAAATTCCCGCCCCCCACAGTATCCTGAACCCGATAAATAGTAGGATGCAGAGGAAGTACACGAGCCCCGCATAAAAAATTTTTTTGTTTTTGATTACGAATTTCATAATATACCAAATCCACCTAAAATACTAATTAAAATGCACGCAAAAGCCATAAAAGCAGGTGCAATCCACATTTTTATACGCGCGCGCCCGTCTTGCGGGCGGCCGGCACCGTCTGTTGGTGATTGCTGCGCTGTAGTGCAAATATCCTGCTCAATAGCGTTATTTTTTGCAGAAAATTGCTTTTTTAGTAGCAAATATAGCAAATAAATCAAAATTCCGAATACGATTAGCCCGCCGATGCCCCACAAAATGTCTGTCCATACGAAAGTATAGACTTCGCTATTGCTCAAAAATCCGATGATTAGTACGGACGCATTGTTGACGAAGTGAATGATAATGCTGAGCCATAGATTTTGGGTAAAATATACCACTAGCCCTAGCGCGATGCCGAGTAGAAAAGTGTACGGAAATTGCAGCAAATTCATATGCATTATGCTAAAAAATGCTGCACTTGCGCCGATGGATACGATGAGCCCTCTTTTCTTAAGTCCATTCAAAATCACTCCACGAAAGAGCGATTCTTCACAAATTGCGGGGATTAGTGCGAAAAATAAAATCCCTAAAAATAGTGTGCCGACCGAGTTTATCTCGAAAGGCAGCGTGCCGCCGCTGTGCCCGACGCTTTGCAAGAAATATTGCCAGCAGTTGATAATCGGGTTGAGCAGTAGTAGCACTATGATGCTGAGGATGATTGCACCAGCATATGTCCACCACGGAGAAACCCTTTTGAGCCCGGCACTCGAGAAATAATTGGTGCGCGCGTGTCTAGCGATGAGTAGGGCGGTGAGCAAAAAACTGAGTTCGGTGCCGACGCTCGACAAAGTCATAAAAATTGCATTGCCTTGGAGCGATTCGGCTGGCAAACCGCCGATTGAGCAGTAAATCGACCCAATCAAAGCGAATAGCAGGCTGGCGGCAATCGGCGCAATCAACGCCCATTCGCATCCGTGTACCCCTTGCGGATATTCAAATTTTTCTTTCTGCATAGTTTCCTTTTATATTATTTTTTGCGCCGCTGTGACGCAACGAGCGTGGGCTCGGCATCCGCGACGGGCGCTTTTTGACAATATTATTATATCATATTATTATAGATACTTCAATTATTTAGTCGCAAAAAGTCGAATTATCCTTTTTCTTGGTCTTGGAGGTGAGAATTTTCGCGGCGTAATAGAGGGCGATGAGTATCAAAATTATTGCCATAATCGTCAGTATCAAATCAATATAACTTTGGAATAACCAGCAAAAAATCGTCACCATTCCGCTGCCTATTAGGTTGGCTAAAATGAGAGTTAGTACGCTAGGGAAGTAGCTGATATTGAGTAAACTGCACAACGCACCCGCGCTCCAAACGCCCGTAAAGGGGAGCGGCGCTGCGCAAAACAAAAACACAAACGAGCAGCGCCAAAAGGTGTTGTCTTTTGCTTTTTGGGGTGTGGGGAATTGAATTGTGTGAGGTACTGTGCTGTGCGTAGTACTGGCATTTTGGGTGCTTTTCGTGCGATTTTTTGCGTTTTTTCGCTGTTTTTTGCTCAAAAACCGCTCAATTTGCTCATTTGCCTTGATTTCGAAATGGTCAAAGAATTTTTTGCAATACTTGTTTTTGTAGAGTAATTTTTTGAGCGGGAGGAAAACGGTCACCACTACAAAGCATCCCAATATTCCGCCTATGACGCTGGCGAGAGCGCTTTCGCCAAGGCTTAGGGCGCGATCACCCCAAATCGCGCTACTCATCCCGAGAGGCATCGCGCCGCGCAGTTCGATGACGGGCAGGGCCGCGAGTGCGATTGTGACCCAAAATACTATGATAGGACTGATGACCATAATTTACTCCTTGTTTGTTGCGTTGATTGGATTAACACTTTATTATTATATTAGTTTGGCGGGGGATTTAGAAAGGATTGTTAAATTTGTGTTGTGTTCGCCTGCGCGTGGGCTGTGGCAGTAGCAGGGTGTGGGTGTCGCTGTCTGTTGAGCGCTGCGTTCTTGGGACGGGGGCGGCTTGCCGCGTGCGTGCTGCGGCACGCACTATGCGCCATTCGGCGCATCAGGCGCCCTGCGGGCGCCTTGCGGCAAGCCGCTATGGGGATCTACGCCACAATTAATTTGATTATTGCGGGTTCGGGGTGCAGCCCCGCAGTGTCATTCAGAGGAGTTCATCGCGCTCCGTGGGCTCTGTGAGCAGAGCGAACCCCATACCGCATTTGTTTGCACATAACATTGTCGACAATGCATTGTTGTTTCATTCTTTTGGGCGAAATTCTCTCAGTTTTCACTCCCAAAAATGCAAAGAAACAAAAAAAATTTAAAAATTTTTAAAAAAGTGGTTCAAATTAGTTGATATTTTTGAAAAAAGTAGTTACAATAATAATGTAAAGCAATCGC
>CAZOFH010000013.1:0-24118 GCA_964579205.1 uncultured Christensenella sp. | reverse complement strand
CTGATGCGCCGAATGGCGCATAGTGCGTGCGACAGCACGCACGCGGCAAGCCGCCGTGTTGGGAGAAGAACTGTAATTTATTGGGTTCGGAGGGTTTTCACGCAATAGTATTCAGAGGACATACGCCAGTATGTCCGTGGACTCTGTGAGGCATCGCCGAACCCAAAAACAAAAAACGACCCAAAGGTCGTTTTTATATGGATGGGAGCATTACAAACTCTCGACCACGACGGTGAATTTTGCTTCGATTTTCTCCGCAAAGCGGGCTTTGGCAGAATAACTACCTACCAACTTGATGAGCGGAAGGTTAATCATCTTTTTGTCAACAACAATCCCCATTTGATTGAGATTTTCAGCAACCTCTTTGTTGGTAATAGCGCCAAACAACTTGCCATTGTCTCCGACCTTGACTTTGATGATGACTTTTTTGCCCTCGAGTTTCTTTGCCTCAACACCAAAATTGTCACGCTCTACCTGCTTGTGATAAGCTTTGGCGACCTTGGCTTGCTCATTGATATTGAGATTGGTATTGTTCGCAGGCTGCGCCAGTTTTTGCTTGATGAGGAAATTGCGCGCGTATCCGTCGCTCACATTCACTACATCACCCTTTTTACCGGTGCCTTTGATATCTTGTAATAAAATAACTTGCATAATTTCCGCCTCCTCATATCTTATATTATAATATAAATCGCTCAGATTGTAAACTCTAATTTGCAAAGTTGTGACAAAATTTTTGTTTTCGCCTTTTCTGAATAAATATTCATTTTCTGTGAATAATTATGCAAAATCGGAGGTAATTTATGGATATAAAATGTCGCAAAACCAGTTGCAAATACAATAATTCTTACACCTGTGTCGCCAAAGGGATTGACATTTCGACAGCGGTCGAGTGTGCCACTTTTCAGCCCGACACAACCAAAAAGGCGGAAGATTTCAGCAAAAATATGTTTGAGACAGATGTCGAAACTTACGCAAACTCTCGCCACATAAAGGATGTCGACCTTTTTTGTCAAGTCGGTCAATGTCTCTTCAATCGCAGTGGCAAATGCAATGCAAATGGCATCACGGTGCTAGATGAGGGCGAAGGCAAGACCTCTTGCGGCACATTCATCAAGGAATAATCTGCGTGCGTGTCAAGGGGCGGCTTGCCGCAGGCGCCCAGCGGGCGCCTAATGCGCCGAATGGCGCATAGTGCGTGCCGACGGCACGCACGCGGCAAGCCGCCCCCCTATCGAAGCGCACAGCCCAACACAAACGCCCCCCCCCCAATCACAGCAAAATAATTGTCACACCAGCATTCGCAAAATACAACTCAGGGTCGCCCAACAACTCGGGGCAGACCTTTTTAAATTTTGCTGACTTTTCGCTCGCGGTCCACTGTTCGCCTTTCACAAAATCACGAATAAAGCCGCGCTTTTTCGCGCGATTGAGCCAAAACGGCAACGCGCGTTTTATCTCTCCCCCGACGCCAGATGACCCATAACCGTGAATGACTTTCATTGCAACAATTCCCTCGCGTCGCGCCACCTCGACCTCTATTTCCAAGATGCCGAGCGCCAATTCGACAGTCGGACTATCCTTTTTTAAATTCAATACTTTATATCTCATAATTTCCTCTCAAAAAACATCATAAAAAAGCCGCTCCAGCCCAATTATATCAAATTTTACACCAAAAAGAAATCAAATGAAACAAAAAAGGCTCTCAAAAAAGCCTCTTTATTTAAACCTTGATATCCAAAACCTTGAGTTTGATATCGCCAACATTTGATTTGTATGACACAATATCGCCGACCTTGGCACCGAGCAAAGCCTTGCCCGCAGGGCTCTCGTTACTCAAAAGTCCTTTTGTAGGATCAGACTCGGTACTACCGACAATCTTGTACTCCATTTCCTCATCAAAACTCATATCATAAATCTTGATCGTGCAGCCCAAGCCAATCTTGCTAGTATCAATATCGTTTTCGTCAATAATCCTAACGTGACGCAATTTTTCCTCTAACTCGAGAATTTCGGTCTCAACCTGAGCCTGCTCCTCACGAGCGGCGACATACTCGCTGTTTTCACTCAAATCGCCATAACTACGAGCGATACCGATTTTTTCAGAACACTCAGGGCGCTTTTCTTTAATCAAAAATTCAAGACGCTCTTTCATCTGTTTTAGCCCATCTTCGGTAACGACTACTTCTTTTTCCATTTATTTTTTGCTCCTTATTATTACTATTAAGTATGATTTATTTGACTTAATACAGGGTAAAATTATACCACAAAACACGCAAAAAGTCAAGCAAATACATTATTTTATTCATTTCTTTGTCTTTTTATTACTGCCGATATGCATAATTTTGTACACCAGTCCCGACTTAACTTTGACCAAGCCAAATGGGCATAATTCCTGACAACAGTAGCATCGGATGCATTTTGAATAGTCAAATTTTGCCTTTGGCACGCCGCCTTTTTTGGTCGGAACCATAGATATTGCCTTGACTGGGCAATGCTCATAGCACTTTTTGCAGCCGCGACATTTGCGTCTGCTGACTGCTGGGCGCTGGGTGGTCAATTTATGCACAATCGGCTGCATCCATTTTGGCATCGAGGTGGCAAAAGGACGGTAGCCATCTGGGATAACCGTTTTGTAATTTTCCACCGCGAGACTAGCAATCTCGTTGCCCAGCACCTCGACAGAAAAATCTGCGTCCAGATACCCGCGCTCCGCCCCCACTATCAAGGTCGGCAAAGTGCTTAGGTCGCACATCATCAGGCTCGCACCCACCACATCGACGGCGGCGGGATTGGCTCCCGCAATGACCGCACCAATCTCTCTAGGAGTCCCGTTTGTCGGTCCCGGCCCCTCCATTCCGACTATAGCATCGGTAATGTGCAGCGCCAATTTTTTGCCAAAAAAGTCGTGAATATCGTACAAAAAGTTATTAAAGACATCCAGCGTGCGGTACTGCCCGTGCATCTCCACCTTGGTAAGTCCCGGGATTGCGCCGAACATATTTTTGACGGCGTTGCTGAGCCCTGTAAAAGAATGCGTCTTTAGTTTGGACAGATTGATGATGACATCCGCCTGCTGCAAAATGTCGCACACCAGCATCTTTTTTGAGACCTTTCCTTCGACAAAATCCGCCTGAAAACTGTCGAAATTAGAATTGATTTCTAACCCGTACTGCTCGGCGATTGCAGTATAGCCACACGCCTTGAAAATACCGCCCATATAGCCCGAGTTGAAAGGTCCACCCGCACTGTCGGCAATAATCACTCGCCCCGCTCCCGCCTGCTGACACAATTTCCCAACCGCAGCCACGACGCTAGGGTGCGTAGTGACACTCTTTTCGGGAACGGCTTTTGCGACGGCATTCACTTTCAAAACCACAGTACTCCCCGACGGCACAAAAGTACTCATTCCTCCCAAGAGGTCCACGGCACGCTCGACCGCGGCAAAAACCTCGTCATTGTATTCGTGACATTCAACCAAAGCAACTCTGTTGTCCATAAAAATCTCCTGAAAAATTTGATATAAATATTGTACACCAAAAAAATTTTTTTGACAAATTAATTTAATATAATTGTCGTTTTTTTATTTTTCTGATACAATAGTAACAATTACTAATTACGAGGTTTTTTATGAAAGTTTGGTTGACGACGCACACTGGCGAAAAGATTGACAAAAGTTTTGTTCTCGCGCCCGAGATGTATTCTGACGGCGAAATTGCAGAGTATGTAAAAGAAATTTGCAACGAATTGGATGAGCCGACGCCGATTTTTTTAAAAAAGCACTATCAGCACATCAAGGAGTTTCACAACACTACTTTTACCGCACGCGATTTTGTGGAGAGTATTTATTTTGACTGTATGAAAGTGCAAGTTTTCGACGAAAACGCCAAGAAAAAGGCGAAAAAATTTGATTTTTAGCGGCTGCCGAAAACGAAAACGCCCTGTCTTATTGACAAATCTGTCGAAATATGCTATCATTGGGCTGAATAACAATGGCTGAGGTGACTTATGCAAAAAGCGGAAGACTACACGACCGATTACTCCAAGACCACATTGTCCTTTGACCAAGATAAGATTTATCGTCAGGATAATTTCCCTAGGGGGCGGACTTTTCGGATTTACCCGCCTAGTCGCAAGCAGGATTTGAGTCCACAATCGCACAATTTTAATATTGCGACCATTGCCAACAAGCCTGATTTGATGGTGTCGAATTTGCCTTTGGTTGAGAAAGCGCGGATGCAAAAGTACGATATTAAGTGTAATGCGAAAAACTACAGTCTAATGATTGAGGCGACAAAGTACATTTTTGATGCTTATAGTTTCAATTTTGAGTCGAATGACCACGAATTTATCAAGACGCACTACTTCTCTATCGCGCCGAATTTGCAAAGCGAATACAGTTGTGCCAAGTTACCCAATATTTTCCGCACAAGCGTTTGCCGCGATGTTGACAATCCAAAACATTTTTCCTTCTCGAGTTATGCAATAGTCGGCGGCTATTATGACGGGTTTTATTTCTTGAGTCGTTTGGACAATAACGTCCACGAATGTGCTCACGTTTGTCACGACAAACGACACAAAGCCCCACAATTTACGGCGGACGGCAGGCGCAACAAGCACCGCTACGAGGTCATTGATTTCCCTCATATGCACCAGCCACAATTTTCTCGGGATATGCAGGGCAAGCAGGAATTTTGTACGCCCCACCATCTCGGGCATCTCGTCGGGAGGAATATGCACTACTGTCTCGACTATTATATGAAATTTCACAACATTTCCTCAAATATGCTTTTGGTTCAAGATGATATGAAAATTGACAGCATTTTGTCTTGTGCAAAATATTTTGACCAACATCACACACTCGAAGAATGCGAACTAGGGGCTCTAGGCAAAGTGGCTCTAGCCAACTTCGGGCAATATGAGACCTACACCGAGCAAAACCTGCATCAAGGCACTCCCCCCAAGCAAGAGAGTGGTGCGCCATACTTGCGCCCATAGCCAAAAACAGCGAATATTCTGTTTTATTTTTTGCAAAAAAAGAAAAGGTATCAATTTGATACCTTTTCTTTTCTGCAATTAAGCAAGCTCAACGTCAGCGCCAGCCTCTTTCAACTTCTTCTCAAGTTCTTTAGCTTCGTCTGGGTTAGCATTCTCTTTTACAGCCTTTGGAGCAGACTCAACCAACTCCTTAGCCTCTGTCAAACCAAGACCAGTAATCTCTTTTACAGCCTTGATAACTGCTACTTTGCTAGCGCCTGCGCTAACACCCTTGAACATAACAGTGTAGCTTGACTTCTCCTCAGCGGCAGCGCCTGCTGCTGGAGCAGCAGCACCTGCAACTGGAGCGGCAGCAACTGCTACAGGAGCAGCAGCGCTTACACCAAACTCTTCCTCAAGCAATTTAACCAATTCGCTAACTTCTACAACGGTCAAAGCTTTGATTTCTTCCAAAATGTCGTTAATTTTTGCCATAATAAAATTTCTCCTTTAAATAATTTTACTTACTTTGTTGCAATCCCATTCAAGCAACGCGCTAATCCTTGCACTGGGCCGTTCAAAACACGGCAAAGTCCTGTCGCAGGAGCCTGTAGCATACCAAGCAACTGAGCGATAAGAACCTCTTTGCTAGGAAGATTAGCAAGGGCTTTGAGGGCAGCCTCGTCAACAAATGATCCGCTAACCATACCAAACTTCATAGAGATGTTTGCTTTAGCAGCCACTTTGTTAAGTACGTTTGCTGCTTCAGTTTCACCATCGAAACTAAATGCGACTGCGAGTGTGCCTTGGAGTTTGTCATCAAGAAAATTGATGTTCAATTCATCCAACGCAAGTTTAACCAAACGGTTCTTGTAAACGTGGTACTCACAACCAGCCTCACGCATCTTGTTACGCAAGTCGGTGTCGTTCGCCACATTGATACCTTTGTAGTCAACAAAGATTACAGATTTTGCTCTAGAAATCTTGTCTTTAATGTCTTGAACAAGTGCTTTCTTGTTCTCAAAATTTTGTGACATAACTCGCCCTCCCTTGTCTCTTTATTCTAAAAAAACAAAACTCCGTGCCAAATGAAGCACGGAGAATTAGACAAAAGCAAATCCTCTACTTCACCTCGGCAAGCCCTTTCGATTTACACAAACTGGTTAGCACAGTCTGTACTTGCTGTCTTTGGCAAAAGGTTTATTTAATTAGTGAGAATATTATATCACAAGTTTGACTCATTGTCAATACTTTTAATCAAAAAATACACAAAAAAAATAAAAGCCCATCACATAGGCTTTTATTTTATAAACGGATTATACCAAAGAAAGAATTACTCTCTCAGCAGCATCACCACGGCGAGGTCCGCACTTCATAATGCGAGTGTAACCACCGCCCTGACCCAACTCTTCTCTGCGAAGGTCGTACTTTGGTGCGATTACGTTAAACACCTTTTCTACCAATGGATGCTTGATATCTTTTGTGCGCTCAACAAAGTCAGACTTGCTCTCGTCTTTTACACGGGTCTCCTGTACATCGTAAGTCGCTGCCATAATTTTTCTTCTAGCAGCCAATTTCTTTGTACCATCATTGATTACTTGCTTTTTGGTTGTTACACCGTCAACAACGACTTCCTTTTCTACAGTAACTGTATCTTTATAGGTGTTGATCGCAAGAGTAATCAACTTTTCTGCGACACGCTGAACATTTTTGGCACGAGCCAAAGTGGTCTCAACCTTGCCGTTCCACAAAAGGGCTGTAACTTGGTTACGAATAAGAGCATCTCTAATAGATGGTCGTTTGCTCAATTTTTTGTATCCAGCCATTTAATTTACTCCTTAATCTTTATTCTTCTTCTTCTTTTAAATTTAAGCCCAAATCTTCAATTTTCTGAATAATTTCTTCCAAAGATTTGTTACCCAAGTTACGAACCTTAGCAAGTTCTTTATGGGTTCTGCTCGTCAAGTCGCCAACATTATTGATGTTAGCACGCTTCAAGCAATTAGTACTACGAACACTGAGTTCCAACTCGTTGATGCTCAAATCCAAGATTTTCTTTTGGTCATCTTCTTCTTTGGCAACCAAGAATGTCTGGTCAGCCATATTCTCCACCAACTCGATAAACAAGTTTAGATGGTCATTCAAAACTTTTGCAGCGAGGCTAGTCACCTCTTTTGCAGGAGTAGCGCCGTTGGTCGTAACTTCCATAGTCAACTTGTCAAAATTGATGTTTTGACCTACACGCGCGCTTTCTACGTGGTATTCCACAGCCTTTACAGGTGAATAAATACTGTCTACTGCAATAAAGCCGATCGAATCACAAGCGTCTTTGTTGTCTTTTGCGAGAACGTAGCCTCTACCACGACCAACGACAATCTCCATATCGAGAGTTGCGCCAGCGCTGAGGTGACAAAGACTGAGTTCTGGATTGATAATCTCAACCCCATCAGGAGTCACGATATCACCAGCGGTAACATCGCAAGGTCCCTTGACTTTGAGAGTCATAGTCGCTCTAAACTTTGGATCATTTGACTGAGTGCTGATAATCAAAGACTTGATATTCAGGATAATGTCAGCGACATCCAAATCAACGCCCGGAATAGTACTAAACTCGTGCTGAACGCCTTGAATACGGATTGCTACAGGGGCTGCACCCGGCAAGCCACCCAGCAATACTCTACGCATAGCGTTTCCCAAAGTAGTACCAAAACCGCGCTCTAGTGGTTCAATGGTAAATTTAGCCACTGCGTCATTATTTGACTCTTCAAACTTGATGCTTGGTTTATCAATTTGCATCATAATATTACCCTCCATTATTATTATCTTGAGTACAACTCAATAATCAAGTGTTCACTAATGTTGAGGTCAATGTCACTTCTGTCAGGGTTGGCAATAACCTTACCACTCAAAGTATCCGAATTAACCTCCAACCACTTAGGAGCGATAATCTTGCCGCCTTTAATTTCTTTGAATTGAGCGGTCGATTGGTCAGCTTCCTTAACTGCGATAACATCGCCAACTTTCACTTGGTAAGAAGGTAGGTTGACGGTCTTACCATTGACAGTAATGTGACCGTGGTTTACGATTTGGCGACATTCAGACCTTGATGCACCCAAACCGAGACGGTAAACGGTGTTGTCCAATCTTCTCTCCAACAAAGAGAGCATAACTTCACCAGTAGCACCTTTTTGGCGTTTCGCTTCTAGATAGTACTTTTTGAATTGTCTCTCCAACAAGCCATACGCGCGTTTAACTTTTTGTTTCTCACGCAGTTGCAAAGCATAACCAGTAGGCTTTTTGCGCAAAGAAGCCTCTCCGTGTTGACCCGGAACGGTAGGTCTACGCTCCATAGCGCACTTACCAGTTACACAACGGTCACCCTTCAAGAACAACTTGCAGCCTTCACGTCTACACTGTTTGCAATCTGCACCCGTATATTTTGCCATATTAATTGAACTCCTTATAATTTTTTAATTAGCAACGACGTGCTTTTGAAGGACGGCAACCGTTAAACGGAATACCAGAAACATCCTTGATCGATGTAACTTCTAGTCCTACATTTTGAAGTGCGCGGATAGCAGATTCTCTACCACTACCAGCACCTTTTACGAATACTGCAACTTGATTGATACCCATATCTTTTGCCTTTTTACCAGCAGTCTCTGCTACCATTTGTGCAGCATAAGGGGTGTCTTTACGAGAGTTGCGGAATTTGAGGCTACCACTACTACTCCAAGCGACAACATTACCATTTTGGTCGGTAATTGTGACCATATTGTTGTTGAATGAAGACTTGATGTGAACTTGACCTGTACCCAAGTTCTTGGTTGCTCTTTTCTTTTTAGTTGATTTTTCCATAATTACAGTTTAATCTCCCTTATTAACCTTTCTTACCTACTTTAGTCTTACCTCTAGATACAGTCTTACGAGGTCCTTTGCGAGTACGAGCATTTGTCTTTGTACGTTGACCATGTACAGGTAAATTACGGCGGTGACGGATACCACGGTTACAACCGATTTCCATCAAACGCTTGATATTTAAGTTTACTTCACGGCGCAAATCACCCTCAACTTGCAAGTCGCTCTTTTCAATGTACTTTGCAATCTTTGCGACATCTTGCTCAGTCAAGTCTTTTACGCGTGTGTCTGGGTTTATACCCACGTTTTGCAAAATTTCGTTAGATGTTACCTTGCCGATACCATAGATATAGGTCAAGCCGATTTCTATTCTCTTTTCTTTAGGTAAATCTACACCAGCTATACGTGCCATTTATTTTCCTCCAAAAATTTGTGTGCAGGGTGGAAGCCTGCGATATTCATTTTATATAAGCGCCCCAGCAAAAGCCGCGCTGTGAGGCGGTTATTTTCAAAGTAAAACAAGTGAAGAATTAACCTTGAACTTGTTTGTGTTTTTTGTTCTTACAGATTACCATTACTTTTCCTTCGCGGCGAATTACTTTACACTTGTCGCACATAGGTTTAACAGATGGTTTAACTTTCATTTTGTTTTCTCCTTGTTTGTTAGTTTTCGTCCGCAGACGGATTAGTTTGTGCTTTGCGCACATCGGTACGCCAAACTATGCGACCATGGGTAAGGTCGTATGGTGATAAAACTACGGTCACTTTGTCCCCGACTAGCACGCGGGTACGAGATTTGTAAACCTTGCCCGCCATATAGGCGTTGACTATATAACCGTTGGGCAACTGAACCTTAAAATTGGCACCCGGCAGAGCCTCGATAACGATACCCTCTACCTTAATTGCGTCATCATTAGCCATACAAATCCTCCTTCAATAATTTTTTTGCTTTAATTATAGCGTGATAAATCATCTGGTCGTTGATTTTTAGTCCTTGGGATAGTTTTGCGGCAATTTCGTCATCGACAAAACTGGTACATTTGATATGTGTTGGGTTTTTGATTTTCGGCTTTTTCAACAACTTGAACTTGCCATCGCAAACCTTAATTCTATCCTCGCCCATCTCCACGACAACATATAATTGTCCACAATCGTGACCCTGCGTGGACACCACGACAGAGCCAAGAGCAAAACTATTCATTCCAGTCCTCCTCAAGAGTCATTATTTCAATACCGTCTTTTTTGATAAGGATAGTATTCTCATAATGAGCAGCCCATTTGCCATCTCTTGTACGGCAAGTCCAGCCATCCTCGCTCGAAATCGTGATATGTCTCGATCCCATATTCACCATAGGCTCGATACATATCGCCATATTTTCACGCAAACGAACGCCCGTCCCCGCCTTGCCATAGTTTGGGATGCCCGGGTCCTCGTGGATAGATAGACCTATCCCGTGCCCCTGCATCTCGCGTACCAAAGAGTAACCCTTTGGCTCTACAAACTTTTGCACAGCCTCACCAATATCGCCTACAAAACTGCCCGCCTTGAGACCTTTAAGCGCCTCAAAGAAAGACTGCTTTGTCACGGCGATGAGTTTTTCAACCTCAGGAGATACTTTGCCGACAGGATAAGTCCTGCAGGCATCGGTATTCACTCCCTTGTACTGCACGCACAAGTCCACGCTGACGATGTCACCCTCTTGGAGAACGGTGTCGTCAGGTATCCCGTGCACCACAACGTCATTTACCGAAGTACAGACTGAGGCAGGATAACCTTGGTAACCTAGACACGACGGCTTGCAGCCGTGACTAATAATGTAGTCATAGACCCAAGTGTCGATATCTTTGGTCGTTATCCCCGGTTTAATCACATCGCGCAGACCGATGAAAATCTCTTTCATAATCTGTCCACTATGACGCATCAACTCAATTTGATGAGGTGTTTTGATTGTAATCATAAGGATTTGACCATTCCTTTTTAATTATTAGAGTTTTTTGCAAAAAATTCGTCAATTTTGCGACATATCTCGCAGAAAACTTCTTCTTTACTTTGATCAGCATTTACTCTGATTAATTTGCCTGCTTTCTCAAACTGCTCGAGGACAGGGACTGTTTCGCGCAAGTACTGAGCAATCCGAAAGTTTACAGTCTCTAGATTGTCGTCATACCTGTGCTCCAAAGTTGCCCCGCACAGCCTACAGAGATTATCAGGCGCTTCTGCCACCGAAGTAACCGCGCGGCACTTTGGACAAATCATTCTGTTCAAAGTACGACGCCTCAGGACATTGTAGTCAGTGACTTCGAGTGAAACAACAGCATCGAGAGTGACCAAATCGGTCATTTTTGAGTACTGCTCCATATTGAGTGGCGCAGTATCGATAATAAAGCCTTCGTTTTGAGGGAAAGTGTTGAGTTGGTTCACCAACACCTGCATCACTATATCGCTAGGCACAAAGCGCCCAGTGCTAGTGAAAGCGTACATTATCTTGCCCACCTCCGTTTTGTTGCGGATTTCGGCTTTGACAATGTCGCCCACCACCACGTGATGCAGATTATACTTTTCGGCAATCCTACTCGTATTCTGCCCCTTTCCACTACCAGCGGCACCCAATATCGCTAATTTCATTACTCCTCCTAAAACACTCGCACAAATTTGATTTTGAACGAATTATTTTAAAAATCCTCGATAATTTTTCATTAGCATTTGAGCATCAAGTTGTTTATCAAATTCCAGAGCGACGCTAACAACAATCAGCATACCAGTTACACTAAATGCGCTCAACATTGTATTTGAGTCGGCAGAACCGATACCCAAGCCCAAGATTGAGAATATCAGTGTCGGTATAATAAAGATGACTGTCAGGTACATCGCGCCAAAGAATGTGATACGGTTGTTAATCTTTTTGAGGTAATCCATAGTCGGACGACCCGCACGAATACCCGGTATAAATCCTCCACTCTGCTGCAAGTTGCGTGAAACTTCTTCTGGATTGAATGTAATTTGTGCATAAAAATACGAGAAGAAGAATATAAACACAGCGTTGAACAAAAAGTAAAGAACTGTACCAGTACCTACATAAGTTGACCACCAGATATAGAAGCCTGTGTCAGGCCAGAACATTTGGAAAAGCAACTGAGGGAATGTAACAAGTGCGGTAGCGAAGATGATAGGCAATACACCATTGCTATTCACTTTCATAGGGATAACAGTGGATTGTCCGCCGTACATCTTGCGACCCTTGACTTGTTTTGCGTATTGCACAGGAATCTTGCGCTCTGCCAAGTCAACAAAGACGATGGCACCGAAGATAACTAGCATTACAGCGATAAAGATAATGATGTCCCACAAAACAGAAATGTCAGCAGCACCAGTAATAAGGTTGAGAAGTGTAGTACCAGCACTAGATACGATACCAACGAAAATCAGTAGCGATACACCGTTGCCGATACCTTGGTCAGTGATTTTTTCACCGAGCCACAGAGTAAACATACCACCAGCGACCAAAACAAACACGATGATAGTAGGCATCAGCCATTCCATACCAGCGCCAAAGAGTTCGGTCTTGATTGCGCCATTTCCATTCAGTGCTACTACGATTGCGATGGCTTGAATTACAGAGAATATCAGAGCCGCAATACGAGTATAAAAAGCGATTTTTTTGCGTCCATCTTCACCAGACTTGCTCAAACGCTCGAGCGCTGGTATAGCAACTGTCAAAAGTTGCATAATGATGGATGCAGAGATGTATGGTACCACACCTAGCGCTAGCAAAGAACCATTCGCGAGCGCGCCACCCGAGACAGCACTCAACAGAGTCAAGAAACTGCCGCCAGACATACTGCTCAAAATTCCGCTCTCAGGGTCAATGTTTAGCCCTGGGATAGGTATCCAACATCCGATACGATAAACTAGCAAGATTGCTATGATTATCAATAGTTTTTTTCTAATGTCTTTTTGTTTGAAACCATTAATTAATGTCTGAAACATTATGCCTCCTCAATTGTTCCGCCAGCTTTTTGAATCTTCTTGATTGCTGACTGAGTAAATTTATTAGCTTTGACTGTCAAAGCTTTTTCAAGTTTACCATCACCAAGTACTTTCAAGCCATCTTTTTCGATTTTGCTTATGATTCTCTTTTGCTTTAATAATTCTGCGGTAACTACTGTACCTTCATCAAAGCAATTTAGCTGTGATACGTTAACAATTGAGTATTGAGCCATAAATTTGCCATTGGTAAAGCCACGCTTACCAAGGTGAAGCATCAATGGCATCTGACCACCCTCAAACATAGGGCGAACTCCGCCACCAGAACGCTTGTTTTGACCGTTTTCACCACGGCCAGAAGTCTTGCCTAATCCAGAACCACGACCACGACCTACGCGGCGCACGCGGTGCTTTGAATTAGCAGCAGGAGATAATGTGTGTAATTCCATAATAAACCTCCTATTCTGTCACCTGTACAAGGTGTGCTACGACCCTAATCATACCGCGAATGCACTCGTTGTCAGGCATAACCTTGACTTGGTTGATTTTGGTCAAGCCCAAAGCGCGCAAAGTCTTGCGTTGTTTTGGGTTAGTACAGATTGCACTGTGAATCAATTTTATTTGAATTTGTTTTGTCGCAGTAGACGACTTACTTGTTTCTTTTGCCATAATCCGCCTCCTACAACTCTTCTACTTTTTTGCCACGGCTAGCAGCGATTTGCTCTGCGGTACGCAATGCCTTGAGTGCCTCAAAAGTCGCTCTAACTGTGTTGATTTTGTTGTTACTGCCGTGATTTTTTGCAGTAATGTCTTTGATACCAGCCAACTCCAGTACAGGACGAGCGGTACCACCAGCGATTACACCAGTACCCTCTTTTGCAGGCATCAAATCAATGATTGTTGCACCATACTTCATAGAAATCTCGTGAGGAATGGTTGTGCCAGCCATACTAACTGTAATCATATTCTTTTTGGCTTCGTTAAAGCCTTTTTCGATTGCGTTGACAGTCTCTCTAGCCTTACCAGTACCGATACCTACACGACCTTTCTTGTCGCCGACTACGCAAAGAGCGCTAAAACTCATAGTCCTACCACCTTTGACGGTCTTTTGAACTGTACGGACATTAACCATACGCTTTTCCAAACCATCGTCAACAGGCTTACGGTCTTCTCTTCTGCCACGAGGACGGTTGCCTTCTGGGCGGCGTTTGTCATTGTTTTTTGTATTAACTTCTGCCATTTTATCCTCCTAGAAATCCAAACCTTCAGCGCGAGCGCTGTCAGCAACATTCTTTACTCGACCTGTGTAAAGATAACCACCGCGGTCAAAAACCACTTGGCTAATTTTCTTTTCTTTTGCACGCTTTGCAACGGTTGCACCGATCACAGCAGCCTGCTCAGATTTTGTCTTGCCTTTCAATTCAGCACTCAAACCCTTCTCTAGAGTACTAGCAGAGCACAATGTCATACCTTTTGTATCGTCGATGATTTGAGCATAAATGTTAGACAAACTGCGGTAAACTACCAATCTAGGACGGTCAGCAGTACCGGCAATGTGCTTGCGAACGCGAGCGTGTCTACGTTGACGCTCTTGGTTCTTATCTAATTTACTAATCATAAGTACTACCTCTCCTTACTACTTTTTAGCAGCAGTCTTACCTTCCTTGCGGATTACTTCCTCATCAGAGTAACGAATTCCGTAAGCGTGGTAAGGCTCAACTGGTTGAATAGCGCGAATATTCGCTGCTACTTGTCCGACCTTTTGTTTGTCAAAACCTGATACCTTAATATCTTGCTGACTTGGGCAAGTAATCTTGATGCCTTCAGGAGCATCAAAGTATACAGGGTGACTGTATCCGATTTTCAATTCAATACCTGTAGGTCTCTCAAAAACTTTGTAACCTACACCGTTGATAATCAAGCTTTTGCTAAAACCGTTGGTTACACCCTCAACCATATTAGCAATCAAAGTACGGAAGAGACCGTGCTGACTGTTTGCTTCTCTAGAATTGTTTAGAGTGGTAACAACGATACTGCCATCAACTAGTTCGACTTTTAACAAGTCGCTAACTTTTTGTTCTAACTTACCTAGTTTACCTGAAACTGTAACAATGTTGTGTGTAGAAACTGCAAAGTCTACACCGTCAGGCAAAACGATAGGTTTCTTACCTATTCTTGACATACAGCCACACCTCCTACCATACGTAAGCCAACACTTCGCCACCAACACCTTGGGCGCGTGCTTGCCTATCTGTCATAATACCTTTGCTGGTAGAGATAATCGCAATACCGAGACCGTTGATTACCTTAGGCAATTTGTCAACGCTTGCGTAGATACGCAAACCCGGTTTTGAAATCCTCTTTAAGCCTGTAATAACATACTTTCCAGCATCCATTTTTAGAGTGATGTGGATATTTTGCTCCACACCTTCGCCTACTACAGCAAAATCCGCTATGTATCCCTCATCTTTAAGGATAGTGGCAATAGCAACCTTAACCTTGCTAGTAGGAATATCAACTGTTTCGTGTTTTGCGTTGATTGCATTTCTAATGCGAGTCAACATATCCGAAATAACATCTGTAACTACCATAATTCCTCCTTACCAACTAGCCTTTCTAACGCCTGGAATTGCTCCACGGTAAGCCATTTCTCTAAAGCAAATACGGCAGATACCATATTTTTTGAGAACAGCGTGAGGACGACCACAGATAGAACAACGAGTGTATTCACGGGTTGAAAACTTTTGAGGCTTTTTAGCCTTTAAAATCATACTTTTTCTTGCCATATTATCCTCCTTACGCCTTTTTGAATGGCATTCCTAATGCTGTTAGCAATGCTCTTGCTTCGTCATCGGTATTTGCATCTGTAACGATACATATGTCGAAGCCTCTTACTTTTTCTATTTTGTCGTAATCAATTTCAGGGAAAATCAACTGCTCTTTGATACCCATTGAGTAGTTACCATTGCCGTCAAATGACTTTGCAGAAATACCTCTAAAGTCACGAACGCGAGGCAATGCAACAGAAATCAATCTGTCCAAAAACTCCCACATTCTGTCACCACGCAAGGTGATTTTTGCACCAATCTTCATACCCTCGCGGAGTTTGAAGTTTGCGACTGCTTTCTTTGCGGTTGTAACAAGTGGTTTTTGACCAGTAATCAAACCCAACTCGTCCACAGCCATATTAAAGCTCTTTGCGTTGTCTTTTACATCGCCAAGCCCAGCGTTCACCACGATTTTGTTGATGCGTGGAACTTGATTGATGTTTTTGTAGCCGCGCTCTTTTTCGAGTGCAGGAACAACTTTGGTTTCATAGAACACTTGCAAACGAGGTTTTACCTTTTTGCTAGTGCTTTTGCTATCGGTTGCAGTTTCTTTAGCAACCTGAGTAACTTCATCTTTCACTATTTATTCCTCCAAAATGTGGTTACTTGCCTTGTGATTTTGCAGCAGGGGCTTTGCGCTTTGTTGTGCTAGCGGTCTTGCCAGCAGTGCTTGTAGCCTTTGTTGCTTTTGCTGCAGTAGCCTTAGGAGCGGCTTTCTTTACCTTCTCCTCTTTTGCTTCTGCTTTTTCGACCTTTGCTGATTTTGTTTCTTTTACTGATTTGGCATCCTTTTTGGCACGGGTCTTTTTCGCGCCATCCATAAACGCGCCACACTTTTTACAAGCGCGGTGCTTTTCGCCCTTGTCGTCTAGTTTGTGAGCAATTCTTGTTGCCTTGCCACATTCTGGACATACAATCAAAACATTAGAAACATTAATTGCTGCGGCTTCTTTTTTGATGCCGCCCTTGTCCTTTTGAGAACGAGGCTTTCTGTGTTTTGACACGATGTTTACGCCCTCGATAGTCACTCTACCGCGCTCTGCATCAGAGGCAATAATTACGCCAGTTTTGCCTTTGTCGGCACCGCAGATAACTTTTACGGTGTCGCCAGTTCTTAGATTGCTGTTCATACTTTATTCCCCCTATAATACTTCATTTGCGAGCGAAATAATTTTCATAAAGTCACGCTCACGGAGTTCTCTTGCGATAGGACCAAATACACGAGTACCTTTTGGCTGCTTGTTACCATCAATGATAACTACTGCGTTTTCGTCAAACTTGATGCTACTACCGTCGGCACGGCGAACACCATTCTTTGACCTAACGATAACTGCTTTGACAACATCGCCTTTCTTTACGCTACCACCGGGGATAGCGCTCTTTACAGTACCAACGATGACATCGCCAATGTTTGCAGTTTTTCTAAAAGAGCCACCCAAAACACGGATACACATCAAAACTTTTGCACCAGTGTTGTCGGCTACTTTTAATCTTGTTTGAGGCATTATCATATTAGATTCACTCCTTAAAAATTATTTCGCTTTTTCCAAAATCTTCACTAATCTAAAGTGCTTATTTTTGGAAAGAGGACGAGTCTCGGCGATTACGACCTTATCACCTATTGAGCACTCATTCTTTGGGTCATCAACGAAAAACTTTACAGTTTTCTTGACAATCTTGTTATAAATTGGGTGGCGAACGCTGTTTACGATTGCAACTACTGCAGTTTTGTCCATCAGGTTGCTAACCACGATACCCACACGCTGTTTACGACTGTTTCTTTCTTGGTTTTCCATAACTTACCTCCACCCTAGTTAACCTTTTTCTCAGCCAACTCACGCTCGCGAAGAATTGTCATTACTTTGGCAATGTCTTTGCGGACGGTGTTGAGCATCATAGGATTTGTTAATTGACCAGTAGCGTGAGAGAAACGAAGGTTAAAGTGTTCACTTTTGAGTGCTTTGAGTTTGTTTTGCAACTCTTCGGTTGTCATTTGTCTAAACTCATTAGTTTTCATTACCTTTTTCCTCCTTGCTTGTAGTCTTTTCTACGCCAAGCTTTGCATCAACGATTGCGTCAAGGTCAGCCTTGCTGTAGAATTTTGTTTTGAGAGGCAATTTGTGAGAAGCCAAGCGAAGTGCTTCGCGAGCAACCTCTTCACTAACGCCTTGAATTTCAAATAACACTCTGCCTGGGCGAACAACTGCTACCCAACCCTCGAGGTTACCTTTACCTTTACCCATACGGGTTCCCAAAGGTTTTTGAGAGAATGGTTTGTCTGGGAAGATTTTGATCCAAACACGACCGACCCTCTTCATATAACGAGTCATAGCGATACGCGCTGCCTCGATTTGTTTTGACTCAATCCAACAAGGCTCTGTAGCAACAAGCCCGTACTCACCATAAGCGATACGGTTTCCACGGAGAGCCTGACCTTTCATACGGCCTTTTTGAACCTTACGGTGTTTTGTTCTCTTAGGTAATAGCATTATTGCTCACCCCCTTGCTTTTGGGTCTTGTTTGATTTGAGGATTTCACCTTTGTAAATCCAAACTTTTACACCCAAAACACCATAGGTGGTGTTTGCGCGTGCGACGCCGTAGTCGATGTCTGCTCTGATTGTGTGCAAAGGAACAGAACCTAGTGCGTACTGCTCAGTACGAGCAATCTCGGCACCATTGATACGACCCTTAACAAGGATTTTACAACCCAACACGCCGTTAGCCTTCATAACGCGTTGCAAGTTTGACTTAATAGCGCGTTTTACGAGGATACGCTTTTCAATTTGTGTAGCGATTGTCTCAGCAACGATTGTTGCGTCAGCATCCAAGTTTTTAACTTCTTTGATGTTAATAGTAACTTGCTTACCATTCACCAATTTGTCGAGTTGTTTGCGCAACTCTTCAATACCAGCACCCTTTTGCCCAATAATGACACCCGGACGACCGGTAAAGATGTTGATAGTGATTTTTTGATCGCTCTGAGCACGGTCAATAGAAACGCGAGAAATCAAAGCATCTTTGTACTTCTTCTCAATAAACGAACGGACAACGTTGTCTTCTTTCAAAATGGCACCAAAGTTCTCTTTGGTTGCAAACCAGTTTGCATTCCATTCTTTTACAACGCCTACTCTAAATCCGTGTGGATTAACTTTCTGCCCCATAATTACTTCGCGCCTCCTTTCTTAGTTGTTGTCTTTTTTGCAGTTGAAGTAGTCTTTTTGGTAGCGGCATCAGCAGCCTCTTCCTTTACTTCCTCTTTTGCTTCTGCATTTACGTCAACCGAAGTGGTAGCCTCAGCCTTTTTCACAGGCTTTGCAAACACCTCGTTTTGCTTTTCATCCAAGATGATTGTGATGTGACTAGTACGCTTCAAAATAGTGTCAGCACTACCGTGAGAACGTGGCCACCAACGTTTGTAAATTGGACCTGGGTTTGCGAAACACTCAGCAACAAATAGGTCTTCTTTACTCATATTCAAATTGTTTTCTGCATTTGCACCCGCACTAGCCAAAACTTTAATCAAAATTTCGCTAGCAGCCTTTGGAGTACCCATCAAAATAGCCATTGCCTCGTTAAAGTCTTTACCACGAATAATATCGAGGACGATTTTGACTTTGCTAGGGCTGATACGAACATACTTGGCAGTTGCTTGCGGGCGTCTGTCAGCATTTTGTTTGCGAGCAATAGCTTTCTCTTTCATTCTTTTTGCCATAAACTTTACCTCTTAATATTATTTTGCGGCAGCGACTTTTGAGCCACTGTGACCTTTAAATGTTCTTGTCGGAGCAAACTCACCGAGTTTGTGACCTACCATTTCTGCAGAGCAGTAAACTGGAATGTGCTTACGACCGTTGTGAACAGCGATTGTATGTCCAACGAAGTCTGGGTAGATTGTGCTTGCTCTAGACCAAGTCTTGAGAGGTTTCTTCTCATTCTTGGCATTGAGTTCTTGCACGCGAGCCATCAAACGCTTCTCAACATACGGCATTTTCTTTAAACTTCTACTCATATTGCTTACTCCTAATTAACTCTTTTCAAAATCATTCTACTACTTGGCTTCTTCTTGTTACGTGTCTTCTTACCAAGAGCAGGTTTACCCCAAGGGGTACGTGGACCAGGCAAACCGATTGGAGCCTTTGATTCACCACCACCGTGTGGGTGATCAACCGGGTTCATAACACTACCACGAACGGTTGGACGAATACCACGGTAACGAGTGTTACCAGCCTTACCCCATTTCACCAACTCGTGGTCAACGTTACCGACCTGACCGATTGTTGCTCGACATTTACTTGAAACCATACGCATCTCGCCGCTTGGGAGTTTGAGTGTAGCTCTAGTACCCTCTTTTGCTACCAAACGCGCTGCCTCACCAGCACTACGAGCCATCTGCCCGCCTTTGCCCGGCTGCATCTCGATATTGTGAATCACTGTACCTACTGGCATATCTGCCATAGCCATAGCGTTACCCACTTTAATCTCGCTGCCTGCACCACTGGTAACGACTTGACCAACGGTCAACCCGAGAGGAGCCAATATGTAACGCTTTTCACCGTCTGCGTATTGCAGCAAAGCGATGTAAGCGCTACGGTTTGGATCGTACTCAATAGTTTTTACAGTAGCAGGGATGCCATCTTTGTTTCTCTTGAAATCAATTACGCGGTATTTGCGTTTTGTACCGCCACCTTGATGACGCACGGTTATACGACCGTACATATTACGACCTGCTTTCTTCTTTATCGGCTCCAACAAACTCTTTTCTGGAGTGTTTGTCGTGATTTCCTCAAAAGTAGGGCGAACTGTGCCACGCAATGTAGGTGTAACAGGTCTAAATCTTTTAACTGCCATATTCTCTTACCTCCCGTGCATTATGACAAGCTCTCGAAGAATGCGATCGGTTTGCTATCCTTTTTGAGGGTAACGACAGCCTTTTTGCGTGCTGATGTGTGACCAGAAATTCTTCCTTGTCTCTTTTTTGGTTTTTGTGAAGTGATGCTAGTGTTTACAGAGTCAACGCTAACTCCAAACATTGTTTCTACAGCATCTTTAATTTGTGTTTTTGTAGCCGCCTTGTCTACCACAAACCAGTATTTCTTGTTGGCTATATCGGCATAACTTTTTTCTGACATAAGCGGTTTGATAATAACTTTTGTTGCTTCCATTATTCAGTATAAGCCTCCTCTATAGATTTTACAGCCTGCTTTGTGATGAGAATTTTGTCAGCGCAAATGATTTGATAAATGTTAATCAAACTATAATTCTCGACGAGAACCTTGTTTAGGTTGCCGCTTGCGAGCATTACGTTTTCATTAGGCTGATCCAAAACGACCAAAACTGACTTTTCGCACTTGAATGCGTCCAAAACTGCTTTCATAGATTTTGTCTTGTGGTCTTTCAACTCAAAGTTCTCTACAACATAAATGTCGTTGTCTGCCAACTTTTGGCTGATGGCACTACAAAATGCTACGCGCTTTGCAGTCTTGTTTACTTTTTGGCTAAAGTCCCTTGACTTGATAGCAAAGGCAAGTCCACCCTTGGTCCATTGAGGTCCGCGTCTACTACCCTGACGAGCGTGACCAGTACCCTTTTGTCTCCAAGGCTTTTTGGCTCTACCGCGCACTTCGCTACGGCTGAGAGTCCCCTTTGTGCCTTGACGCTGGTTGTTGAGGTAAGCAACCACAACTTGGTGAATCAGAGCCTCGTTGTACTCTTTTGCGAATACTGAGTCATCCAATTTTACGTTACCAACTTCTACGGCTTGCAAATTATAAACTTTTGTTGTAGGCATTGTCTTATCTCCTCTTAGGCCTTGACAGCGTCTCTAACCATTACCACACCGTTGCGTGGTCCTGGGATTGCGCCCTTAACCAAAATTAAATTTCTGCTACTATCAACCCTTACGACCTCAAGGTTTTGGACAGTTGTACGAGTACCACCATAGCGGCCAGCCATCTTCTTGCCTTTGAATACTTTGGCAACTCCTGGACCACTACCCAATGATTGGTGACGGTGAATCTTGTTACCACCGTGGGTGTTGTCTTGGTGATGCATATTCCAACGGAAGATGATACCTGTAAA
This sequence comes from uncultured Christensenella sp., assembly GCA_964579205.1. GTDB lineage: Bacteria > Bacillota > Clostridia > Christensenellales > UBA1242 > UBA7867. The sequence continues at coordinate 2,393 of CAZOFH010000013.1, read as the reverse complement.
TCCACGACCACGGCTATTACCGATTACGTCAACCTTTTCGCCTTCTGCAAAGATGTCACACTTGATTTCCTGTCCAACAGCGTAGCTTTCTACATTGTCTACGCGGAATTCACGCAATGAGCGCTTTGGCTCCACGCCAGCCTTGGCAAACGTACCTGCGCGAGGTTTGTTTACCAAATCCTTCTTGATACTACCATAGGCAACAACAATCGCATTGTAACCATCCTTGTCCTCGTTCTTGATTTGAACGATAACATTTGGCTCTGCCTCAACAACGGTTACAGGGATTACTAGGCCATTGGTAGCAAAAACTTGTGTCATACCAAGTTTCTTACCTAAAATTGCTTTGTTCATAACTCAAATCTCCTTTTATCGTTGTTTGCCTAGAGTTTGATATTGATATCAACACCAGCAGGCAAGTCCAACTTTGACAAGATGTCAACGGTCTTGCTGTTAGCACTGATAATATCAATCAGGCGTTTGTGGGTGCGCAATTCAAATTGCTCACGACTATCCTTGTGAGCAAAAGTCGCTCTCAAGACAGTAATAATTTCCTTACCTGTTGGTAGAGGAATCGGTCCAGACACTTTGCATCCAGACTTGGTGGCTGCATCGACTATACGAGCGGCAGCCTCATCAATTAAGCGATGGTCAAAAGACTTTAACTTAATCCTAATTTTTTGTGTACTCATTGTACAACCTCCAAAGAAATAAACTAAACCAAGCTAACCTCTAAGCAGTAAAAACCGCCATTCTGCACAACGCTGTTTCGCCCGTGCCGTATGGGTATCATAAATAGCAAAATTGGCAAAAATTATTTTCCCTGCCTCATATTGCCACAATATAAATAATGTACCCACGCGCACGAGAATACGCATCCGTGTGTGTCGCGCTGAAAGTCAAAAAATAAAAACGAAATTTTATCGCTTGGCCGCAACACTTTTGTGTCACTTGTCCACTCAAATTGTCCTCACAAAGTTGCTATTGCGTGGTAACTTTGAGTTTCTACCCAGACTAACAGTAAGACTAGTATATAACATTTTGAGTATCTTGTCAAGATTATTTTGACAAAAAGTTTTAAAAATTTGATATTTTTTTGTTTTTACGTAAAATACGACATTTTCACCCACATCCCCCCACTCGCAAAAACCTAAATAAAAACAAAAAATGAGACCAATCTTGCGATTAATCTCATCTCAAATATTTGAAAACCGAATAGTTTTATAAGCTTTTTGTCTTGTCTTGTTGCAAAGCATCACTTTGCGCGAGCAGTCAAACTGCTATGGCACCATCGCATCTATCGCTAGATGCGAAGTCGACTTGGTTACGGCTCTAAACCGTTCCTTAAAAGGAGGTGATCCAGCCGCACCTTCCGGTACGGCTACCTTGTTACGACTTCACCCCAGTCACCAACCCTGCCTTAGGACGCTGCTTCCAAAAGGTTAGCTCACGTACTTCGGGCGTGGTCGACTTCCATGGTGTGACGGGCGGTGTGTACAAGACCCGGGAACGTATTCAACGCAGCGTGCTGATCTGCGTTTACTAGCGATTCCGACTTCATGCACTCGAGTTGCAGAGTGCAATCCGAACTGAGACTGGTTTTTAGAGATTTGCTCACTCTCGCAAGTTGGCGACTCGTTGTACCAGCCATTGTAACACGTGTGTAGCCCAGAGCATAAGGGGCATGATGATTTGACGTCGTCCACACCTTCCTCCGGTTTATCACCGGCAGTCTCGCCAGAGAGGTTACTATCAGTATACCGACAGTACCAACTGACAACGTGGGTTGCGCTCGTTGCGGGACTTAACCCAACATCTCACGACACGAGCTGACGACAACCATGCACCACCTGTCTCTACTTTCCCCGAAGGGCACCTAATGCATCTCTGCTTCGTTAGTAGGATGTCAAGCCCTGGTAAGGTTCTTCGCGTTGCGTCGAATTAAACCACATACTCCACTGCTTGTGCGGGTCCCCGTCAATTCCTTTGAGTTTTAATCTTGCGACCGTACTCCCCAGGCGGTCGACTTCACGCGTTAGCTGCGTTACTAAGTCAATTAAGACCCAACAACTAGTCGACATCGTTTAGGGCGTGGACTACCAGGGTATCTAATCCTGTTTGCTCCCCACGCTTTCGAGCCTCAGCGTCAGTAATGTTCCAGAAGATCGCCTTCGCCACCGATGTTCCTCCAAATATCTACGCATTCCACCGCTACACTTGGAATTCCATCTTCCTCTCCCATACTCAAGCCTTGCAGTTTCGAGGGCAATTCCGGAGTTAAGCTCCGGGCTTTCACCCACGACTTGCAAAGCCGCCTACGCTCTCTTTACGCCCAGTGATTCCGGACAACGCTTGCCCCCTATGTATTACCGCGGCTGCTGGCACATAGTTAG
>CAZOFH010000012.1:0-27203 GCA_964579205.1 uncultured Christensenella sp. | reverse complement strand
TTTATTTTACACCATTTTTTACAAAAATATCAACTAATTTCGACCACTTTTTCAAAAAATGATAAAAATTTTTAATATTTAACAAAATTGAAATCTAAAAATCCGAAAAATCAAAAAAATTCCAAAAAAACATAAAAAAATAAGAGAAAAACAAAAATTAGCAAAAAAATAATCAAAAAAAATCGTAAAAATGTTCACAAAAATGCTTGACAAATTCAAACACTTGTTGTAAAATAGGCTTGCTTTGGGGGCGAAATGGTAGAAAAAATTATAGAATGTCTCAATGCTGAGCGAATTGATTGGCGGGAGTTTGAGCGACTCTTGCGCGAGTGTGATGTCAAAAAGAATGCGGAATTTAGTAGTAGGATTGTGCCGACTGAGCGCGAGATTTTGGGGTGGTATATCCCTAATCTTCGCAAAATCGCGAAAGGAGTAGCGCGAGAGAAAATTCCGCAGATTTTAGACGCGATGCCGCAAGGGATTTATGAGGAAACTGTCCTCCACGCCCTGCTGCTGGGGCGGCTGAGTGACCGCGACGAATTGAGCGACAGGCTAGACGATTTTATCCCAACCATTGACAACTGGGCGACTTGCGACATTTTGTGCGGCGAATTAAAAATCATCCAGAAAAATCCCGACTACTTTTGGAGCAAAATCAAATCTTGGATGGAGAGTGCAGATGAATTTGTGGCGCGTTTTGGGATAGTTTTGATGAAGAATTACTACCTCACCCCACCATTTGTTGACGAGGTTTTGGCGCTGGCACGAGCCAAACGGTCTAATCTTTATTATATTAATATGGCGCTCGGCTGGCTTTGGGCTGAGGCGTGTATCTCATGGGGGCAAAAGGTGATGACGATTTTTGACACGAATCCGCTCGAGTCTGATGTGGTCAAATTTACAAAAGGCAAAGTGCGTGATAGTTTTCGAGTTTCGCCCGAGGTAAAAGAATATTTCCGCAGCATAAACGCGTCTTGATTACGCCAGCACAACAATCCAAATATTATTTTATTTTGCGAATTTTGCCCCACCAATATCGAGCACGCAAAACAACAAATAGCCGCCGATTTTAATATTTTTTGAGAATTTTTGACCATTTGCAGCAAAACTCATTGTAGAGAAAAAATTTTTTTGACCCAAAAATAAAAATTTTTATAACAAAAATAATTATAAATTTGGCTAATTTTCATTAATTTTTTGCATATTTATTAATATTTTTTAATAATATTTATCTTCAATATTTTATCTTATTTTTTATTGGAATGTATAGTTGAAAATTGCTTGCCTTTTTTTGACAAAACTACTATAATTAATGCTAGAAAAAAAGTTTTTTGGAGGAATTATGGCGAAGAATTATGTGTTCGGCTTTGACAAAGGTGGTATCGGCGACATTGAGTTGTTGGGAGATAAGGGGGCTAACCTCGCCCAAATCCATCAAATGGGGCTGAATATTCCTTTTGGGTTCACTATCACCACTGACGGGTGCAAGCATTTTTTGCAGAGTGGTGAACTTAGCAATGAATTGCTCGAGCAAATTTGGCGTGGGGTCAAAGCGATCGAAAACGATGCTGACCTTGTTTTCGGTGACCCGACCGCTCCCCTACTGCTTAGCGTTCGCACGAGTGCGTACCCTGTGACGCGTGGGCTTGCTCCGACTATCATCAATGTCGGTATGAATGATGTTATCACCTCTCACCTAGTCAAGAGCAACAAAACGCCTGTGTTTGCGTGGGAATGTTATTCGAGATTTGTTCGCGACTATTGCCACATTGTCGGAGGGATTGACTCTGACGCTCTGAGAACGATTGAGACCGATATTAGGTCGACTTCGCGAGGGACTCCTGAGCCGGAAATTTTGCAAAAAGTGGTGACGCAATACAAAAAACTTTACAAAAAAGAGACCAAAAAGACTTTTCCTCAAGATGTCAACGAGCAGTTGTTAGAGTGCATCAAGGTCGCACTGTCTAGTTGTCGCTCTAAGGTTAGTCAAAACTACCTTCGCGCACACAATTTGCCTACCGATGCTGGCTGCGCGGTGAGTGTTCAGGCAATGGCTTTCGGCAATTACGATATGTCGAGCGGGGTCGGCGTGGTACACACCCGCAATCTTGTGACGGGAGAAAAGGAAATCACGGGCGAAATGTTGCGCCGAGCACAAGAAAAGAGCGGTTTGCAGCGCAATTACACCTACGATATGTCCGAACTCAAGCAAGAAAATCCTAGCCTATACACCGAACTATCGCAGGTTTGCGAGAAAATCGAGAAATTTTATCAAGATGTCAAGAGCATCGAGTTTTGCGTGCAATCTGGCGTACTATATATAATGCAAATTGAAAACGCGCATCGCTCACCTTTTGCCAGTGCCAAAATCGCACTCGACCTTTGCCAAGAAAAAATTATCGACCGTGATGAAGCCATTTTAAAAGTTGATGCAAACGGAATGGGGACGCTGATGCAGCCTGTCATTGACCCGATGCGAGCCAAAGCGAGCAGCGTGCTGGCGGAGGGGCTGAGTGGTTACCCAGGGAGCAGTAGTGGAATGATTGCTCTGACAGTCGAATCTGCCCTACTCTACGCAGGCAAGGGCGAAAATGTGATTTTTGTCAAGGACAATTTCACCGTACACGACACAGACGGCATCGCAGTTGCGAGCGGACTCATCGCGCTGCAGGGCGGGTACAATAGTTTTGCGAGCATTATTGCCAAGACTAGGGCGCTGCCTTGCATCATCGGCTGCAAGAGATTGACTATCAATTTGAATGCCAAAACGCTCAAAATCGGCGGCTTGAATTACAAAGAGGGCGACAAAATCACTATCGACGCGGACAAAGCAAAAGTCTACGGCGAGGCACTGCCTTTGGTCGAGCCAAACTTGACGGGCGAATTTGGGACGCTGATTGATTGGGCAAAATCAAAACAAAACATTTCGATATACGCCGACGCCGACACCCCTACTAGGATTGCGCGCGCGCAAGAACTCGGGGCTTGTGGTATCGGGCTGGTGAGGACGGAAAATATGTTTTTCCACCCACAAAAGCTCAATAGCCTATGTCAATTCTTCTTGGCACCTAATGACAAGTTGCGCGCCGAGGCTATCAAGGCGATATACAAATTCCAATTTGCAGACTTCATCAAAATCCTTTCGCAAAACGGCGATGACGAAATTAATATCCGCCTGCTGGACTTGACTATTTCTGACGCCCTACCAAACACCGCCGCGGAATTGCAGGCGCTCGCGAAAACTATGGGCGTGACTTATGACGAGTTGAAACAAAGATATTACGAATTAAAGCAGACCAACCCAACACTAGGTATTCGTGGATGTAGGATGCTAATTATGCACCCAGAATTTGTTGAGTTGCAAGTTTCGGCGATTTTCAACGCAGCATTTGAGGCGAAACGCCGCACTGGCAAAATGCCAAAAATCAATATCATCATTCCTATGGTAACGCTGCTCCCTGAATATGAGATTTTAGAGAAAAGCATCCGCCAAATCGCACAGCAGGTTTTGGATGCAAACAAGCGCATCAAATGCGAATATCGCGTCGGCTGTATGATTGAGACTCCGCGCGCTTGTCTGATTGCTGACAAGTTGGCGATGCTCGCTGATTTTGTGACCTTTGGAACGAACGACTTGACCCAACTGACCTACGGTTTTAGCCGTGACGACAGTATGAAATTTTTGCAGGACTATTACGACGACTACCTTATTTACAAAGATCCTTTTGTAATGCTGGATAGAAACGGCGTATTTGAACTGATTGATATCGCAGTGAAGAAAATCCGCGAAATCAAAAAAGATATGCAAATCTGGCTGCTAGGCGATATCGTGAGCGACCCCGAAAGTATCGCTCTCGCACTCAAATTGAATATCAACAAAATCAGTTGCGTGCCAAACAAAATCCCCGGCACAGCATTGGCAATCGCTCAAGCAAATATCAAATCCACTATCAAAGAATAATTCAAAAAAACAGCACTTTGATGCTGTTTTTTATCACTTACCCATCATTTTTTGCTACTTAGTATTGTTTTTTTGTATTTTTAGTTTTGTATTTACTGCAAAAAAGCACATATAACAAGTATTAATCATCCCAATGCAAGTATTTTTTGAAAATTTATTTTTAATTATTTATTATTTTTTAATTATTAATTTTTTGTAAGCACAACTTACGCAAAAATTCACAAAAAAATCACAATAAATTAACATAAATTCAAAATAATCAAAAATTTTCAACAAAAATCATTTTTTCGCGTTTTTTATTTGCAATATTTTGCAAATATTTGTTATACTAGAGTATAGCGAATTTCTAAAATATAGGAGGAAAGATTTTGGCTAAGAATATTGAAAAGCAGGGCATCCGCGTCGGCTACATTATCGGTGGTATTGCCGCGGTGCTTCTGGCAGCCCTGCTAATTGTTTTGTACTTGCCCGTTTTCCTGACGCTCACTTTTGGGATTGAGCCTCTGTGGGATTTGTGCACACCAATCGCCGAACTCGTCGGGACAAACTTTATGGACTATTTTGAGACGTGGGGCGCCGCGGGCATAATGGTGTTGTGTTTCCTTATTTACTTTGTGTGTATGGCAGCACGGCAGAGCAAGTCGGCGACGATGTTTAGACTGACGGGAATGTTTGGCGCACTCGGATGTTCCCTGCCTTTTGTATCAACCGCCATACTCGCAATGGGACTTGTCGACCTAAGTGCATATGTCGGATACGGAATGATTGGCACTTTTGCCCTCGCACTCATCTTTTATATCATCGGTCTCATCCTGAGAGCAAAGCAAAAGTTTCACAAAAACCGCGCTACGACAGCACTGGTATTTTGTGTGACCTTTTGGTTAGCACTTTCGGCAATAATGACCGTTTATTATGTGGGCGTCACATTCAACATTGACGCGCTTGTCACCACACTCACCCCTGTTATGATGATAATTACCCTTAATATTTTCACAATTTTGGCGATTTATCTGCTCATTTCTGCGATTTGGATGTTTTTGACAATTCCGCACCGCGTTGTCGTAGAATACAATGTCAACACCCCATCACTTGAAAAGCCAATGGCTAGCCCAGCAGAACAAGCAAATCAAATCCAACTCACCCCAGCAGAAGAGGCTATGGCAAAACAAAAGTCTGCGGAAGCAATCAACGGGGCAGGCGCACCTGTCACCCAACCGCTGAATGTCTACCCAGATAAACAAGGGCGAGCAATGCCTAACCCATACAGGCGCAAACCTATTCAGCCAATACCCGCTACTCCGCAGATGACACAGCCGCGTCAATTTGCCACACCGCAAACTAATCCTAATATGGCAGCCGCTCGACCTACCGTTCAGCCATACGGTGCGCAAGCCAATCAATCAGTCATTACTCCGCAAACACCGTACAACCCAAGTTATCCAAACGCACTGCCAAATCAATATCAGCGAGCGCCAATGCAAAACCAAGCGCAAAATTTCAACATTCAACCAAGGGCAGCAGCTCAACCACAGCAGCCGATGAATTCCCCTTACCCATATCCGATGCCAAATAGACCGACTCCTATGCAACAGCCAGCACAAACGGTTCAGCCGATGCGACAACCAATTCAGCAGCAACAACCAATGCAGCCATTGCCATTCCCTCGCCCAACAGTGCAGGCGCAATCATTCAACAGAGCGCAACCGATTCGCCCAATGATGCCGAACACGCCGAATATGGCTCCGAATATGTACAATCCAAATCTACCACCTCGTCCTGCGTACCCACAACAACCGAATGTGGCCAACAATCCGAATAACTTTATTCCGAACAACATTCGCCCTATCAATGGTACAAACAACCCGAATAATCCAAATAACAATGGCACGAATAACAACGGGACAAACAACTGGTAACAAAAAACTAGGCAACTGCCTAGTTTTTTGTTTTTAGTCTGCAATTTGAGATTTGGTAGTAATCTTCTCATCCAGCCAATTTGCGATGAATTCATACACATCTGCACGAAAAGTCTCGTTCAAAATCTCGTGATAGCCATTTTGCCAAATTTTGTAGGTCACATCCTTGACCCCGACACGCTCATACAAGGCAGGCAGTTTGTCGAGCGATTTGTGATTTTTGCCTGCGAGAGGGTCTTCTGCCCCGCTAGTAATCAGCATCGGCAAGTCTTTATCCAGTATTTTGAGCCCAGCCTTGCGATATAGTCTAGTCAACCCACCAAAGAACGACCGATAAAATTGCGCCGTACACACAGCTCCACAATACGGGTCGAGGTTGTATTCCTTAAATTTTTCCTCGTCGTGAGTCAGCCAGTTGGCATCTTTTTTGCCTTTGCCATATGCACCAAATGTGATTTTGTAGATTAATTTCGCCTTGGCATCACTCCCACAAAAGGCTTTTGTCACATTCGCGATGAATTTGCCCGCGCGCGCGTCCAACTTGCCTTTAAAATAGCCCGACCCCATAATAATCACGCCGCTATGCCTGTGGTAATTCTGAATAAATGCCTGCGTAATAAAACTGCCGAAACTATGCCCCATCGCGATGAGCGGCAATTTGTAAGTTGATATCAGAGTATCCGCCAATTTCATATTATCGCGAACGATATCAGCAAACAAGTCTCCAGAATAAACGCTCACTTGCTCTGGTGAGCCTGCAGTACGCCCGTGGCCGCGGCAGTCAGGCACGACCAAAATATACCCGCGCCCATTCAAAAATCTAGCAAAATCATCATATCGCAACCCGTGCTCCACCATACCGTGAGCCAGCAAAATCACACCCTTTGCTCGAGAAATATTATCCCACACGCGCACGAAAATGTCATAATCATTATATCCTTTGTAAAAAAATGACCTAAATGTCGACTTTTGTTCGCTGTACTCATTATTATGCAACTCGTCAAAAGCCTTTTTGTGCCTAACCGACTTTGCCTGCAAATCGCTACTCAGCCCCTCCTCTAGTTCGCTTTCCTCTACAAATTCATCACCCTGCATATTTTTCTCCTTTTTTCTGTTTATTTTATTATAATTAAATTTGCCAAAAATATCAAATAAATCACAACAAAAAATTTTTATCTTTTGATTTTTTTTGAGCAAAATACCTCCCAAAATCTAATTTAAATCGCAAAAAAATAACTAAAAAATACTACATAAATACGAAAAAAATACTTTCACGCCCCACCTCACACGCACACCACCTGCGCAGGTGCCGCATAAAAATAAAGAAAAATTATCAAAAAATACTAGAAAATAATAAAAAATATATAAAAATCAATTAATTCCCCCAAATTATCAACTACATAAAGCAAAAAGACGCAAACTGCGTCTTTTTGCTTTTTATATTTATTTGAATTAAATATCCTCATCATCTGTTTTGTCCAAATATTTTGAAATTGTGTCACTCACCGAGTCGAACTCATCGGGCTCTGTCGCAACAGGTTCGGTCACATCTTCAGCAAGCTGAGTCACGGTAGTCGTTTCTTCAGCATCAAACTTCTCAGCAAATTCGGTCACGCTAGGCAAACCATCATCTTCCTCTAGTTCATTCGCCTCAGGCTCAACCGTCGCAATACTAGTAATCGTGTTGCCAGCGCGCAATTTCATCATACGTACCCCAATACTCGTCCTGCCGACCTTGCGCACATCATTACTACTAACGCGAATGGTCATACCGCTGTTGGTAATCAGCAAAATGTCATCACCAGCATTGATTTGACGCAAGCCGATGATGTCGCCAGTTTTGTCATTAAACTCACCAGCGCGCACACCCATACCGCCGCGGCTCTGCAAACGGTATTCATTAATATCGGTGCGCTTACCAAAACCTTTGGAAGTGATGGTCAACACCTCATTATTCGAGCCGATAACGCACATATCTACCAAAGTCGCCCCTTCAGGCAGCCTCATTGCACGAACACCTCGCGCCGACCTACCCAGAGAACGAATATTCTTTTCGTTAAAGCGGATACATTTGCCAATATTGCTGGTAATCAAAATATCCTCGCCGCCCTTGCTGCGCTCAACCTTGATAAGTTGGTCCCCCTCATCAAGCGAAATCGCACGCTTACCAATCTTCATAATGTTGAAAAACTCGGTAATCGGCGTCTTTTTTATCAAACCATTCTTGGTCACCATAATGAGGTAGCCGTCAGGACTGACTTCGTCAACATATTCCTCCGTCCCCTCGCCCTCGATTGCGTCGCGGTAGACAGGGTTTTCTTGAGAAATCACATTACCCTCGTCGTCAACCGCGTGAACCTCGTCCACAGCGGTATATTCGACCTTGCGCCTACCGTTAATCATATCGTAAGGCAGGCAAATAACGGCTGTCGTGTATTCGTCTTGATTGAATTGCAAGAGGTTGACCATTGCGCGCCCCTTGCTAGTCTTGCTCCCCTCAGGGATTTCGTAACCCTTGATAGAGTAAACGCGCCCAAGATTGGTGAAAAATAGCAAATTGTCGTGAGTATTCGCCACAAAAAGCCTATTGACAAAGTCATTGTCCTTTGACTTGTGCGTCGTGATGCCCACGCCGCCGCGATTTTGCTGATGATACTCACTTAGAGCCATACGCTTGATATACCCTTGCGATGTCATCGACACGACGACATCCTCGCGAGCAATCAAATCCTCTATGTCAAAATTACCAATGTCGTGACTAATCTCAGTCTTTCGCACGGAATTATATTTTTCTTTAATTTCGGTTAATTCTTTGGCAATAATTGCCACTACCTTGTGCGGATTGTCGAGAATAGACTGCAATTCAGCAATCAACGCACGCAAATCATTCAACTCCTGCTGCAACTTTTCCACTTCGAGAGCGGTCAAACGCGCCAAACGCATATCCAAAATCGCATTCGCCTGTCTCTCTGACAGTTCAAAACTGCGACAAAGGTTACTCATCGCCTCAGCACGCTCGCGGCTGGTCTTGATAATTCGGATAACTTCGTCGATATTCGCAAGAGCGATGACCAAGCCCTCGATAATATGCTCGCGCTCTTTCGCACGCTCTAGGTCATATTTGGTACGACGAATAATGATTTGCTTTTGATGCTCCAAATAGTGGTAAAGCATCTCTTTTAGATTGAGTACTTTTGGCTCACCATCTACCAGCGCCAAGAAAATAATTCCGTTGCTAACCTGCATCTGCGAATGCTTAAACAACAAGTTTAACACCACTTGCGGATTTGCATCTCGTTTTAGTTCGATTACGATGCGCATACCCTGCCTATCAGACTCCTCGCGGATATCCGAAATGCCCTCAATCTTTTTATCCTTGACAAGATTGGCAATTTGGACAATCAACTGAGCCTTGTTGACCTGATAAGGTATCTCAGTCACAGCGATGCGCACCTTGTTGCCATCGTCCTCAATGTCTGTTTTGGCACGCACGATTACTTTCCCGTGACCTGTTTTGTAAGCCTGACGGACGCCCATACGCCCCATTATCAAGCCACCAGTTGGAAAATCGGGCGCCTTGATATATGTCATCAACTCATCAATCTCGATATCGGGATTGTTGATGAGCGCGATGACGCCGTCGATTACCTCGCCCAAATTGTGCGGCGGAATGCTAGTCGCCATACCTACAGCGATACCGTCAGAACCATTCACCAGCAAATTCGGGAAACGCGCAGGCAGCACACTCGGCTGCTGCAAAGTGTCATCATAGTTCGGCACAAAATCTACGCTATCTTTCTCAATATCGCGCATCATTTCACCAGCGAGTTTGCTCATTCGCGCCTCGGTATAACGCTGCGCCGCCGCAGGGTCGCCGTCGATACTACCGAAATTACCCTGACCATCGATTAGGGGCGCGCGCATTACGAAAGGCTGCGCCAATCTAACCAACGCATCATAAACCGCACTATCTCCGTGAGGGTGGTACTTACCCAAAACATCACCGACGATACGCGCTGATTTTCGGAACGGCTTGTCACTGGTGTAGCCCTGCTCGTGCATACTAAACAAAATCCTACGGTGCACAGGCTTTAACCCGTCGCGCACATCAGGAATCGCACGGCTGACATTGACAGCCATCGCATATGCAATGAAACTCTTTTTCATCTCATCGACAACCGCAACTTTGGTAATATTCAAATTTTCGTTGCTAAAAGCTTTTTCTTCCATAATTTTGTTCCCTATGATTTTTATAAATTATAACATACTGTTTACAAGAAAATGCAGAATTGAGACAGATTTTTGCCAAAAAATCGCCCTAAATATCCAATTCCTCTACCAATTTTGCGTTTTTCTCGATAAATTCACGGCGCAATTCGGGCTGCTCACCCATCAAAAGCGAGAAAATCTGGTCAGCCTCAAACGCGTCATCCATTGTCACCTGCAACATTGACCTAGTCTCAGGGTTCATAGTAGTTTCCCACAACTGCTCGGCGTTCATTTCACCCAAACCTTTGTAGCGCTGCAACTCGTAACCTTTTCTGCCGACGCTATCCAAATAATTATTCAAATCGTCGTCGTTAAAAAAGTACCTGTCGCCGCTCGAACGATGTACTTTGTAAAGTGGCGGCTGCGCAATGTACACATGCCCGCGCTCAATCAGCGGACGCATAAAGCGGAAAAAGAAGGTCAGCATCAAAATCCTAATATGGCTACCGTCGACATCGGCATCGGTCATACAAATGATACGGTTGTAGCGCAGTTTTGACTCATCAAACTCGTCGTGGATGCCGCAACCAAACGCAGTAATCATCGCCTTGATTTCGGCATTTTCCAAAATCTTGTGCAGGCGCGCCTTTTCTACATTGAGGATTTTACCTCGGAGCGGCAAAATCGCCTGAAATCTGCGGTCGCGCCCCTCTTTTGCGGTACCCCCCGCACTATCACCCTCTACGAGATAAATCTCACAGAGCGACGAATCCTTGCTAGTACAATCCGCCAGTTTCCCCGGCAAAGTGGTCGTCTCCAAAACACCTTTGCGGCGGGTCAGTTCACGAGCAGAACGAGCGGCGTCCCTAGCCCTTTGGGCGGTGACACATTTGAGCACCAACTCACGAGCGATTTGCGGATTTTCCTCCAAATACGCCCCAAAAGCATCCTGCATAGCCTTTTCAACATAGCCGCGCATCTCAGAGTTGCCCAATTTCGTCTTGGTCTGCCCCTCAAACTGCGGCTCGGTGAGTTTGACAGAAATAATCGCACAAATACCTTCACGGACATCTTCACCCGAAAGTTTCTCACTCTCTTTGAGGATTTTATTTTGCACGCCGTAATCATTAATTATCTTGGTCAGCGCATTCTTAAACCCGACCAAGTGCGTACCCCCCTCTTCGGTATTAATATTGTTGGCATACGCGTGTAGAGTCTCGCTGTACCCGTCATTGTATTGGAAACAAATCTCGACCTGATAGTCGTCCGCCTCCTTATTAATATACAGCGGCTGCGGGAAAATCACATCCTTACCCTTATTGAGCGCCTCGACAAACTCGACAATTCCACCCTCATAATGGAAAGTCTCCGTTTTTTCGCGCCCTTCGCGCTCGTCGGTCAGAGTAAGCGACAGCCCTTTATTCAAAAAGGCGATTTCTTTGAACCTATTTTTCAGCGAATCATAATTAAAATCCACCGTCTCAAAAATCTCAGCATCAGGCAAAAAGGTCACGAGCGTACCCGTCTCCTTGGTCGAGCCGACTACTGTCAGCGGGTTCTGCGAAATACCGCGCTTGTAATCTTGATGATAGATATTCCCGCCTTGGTACACATCCACCTCGAGTTCGGTAGACAGCGCATTTACTACACTCAAACCTACGCCGTGCAGACCACCACTAATCTTGTAGCCCTTACCGCCGAATTTACCTCCCGCGTGCAATTTGGTCAACACGACTTCGACCGCGCTCTTGTGCTCAGTCTTGTGCATACCTGTAGGGATACCACGCCCGTTATCGCGAACACTACAAGCACCATTTTTCATCAGCGTCACAGTAATCGTATCACAAAAACCTGCCAGCGCCTCATCAATCGAGTTGTCCACGATTTCGATAATCAAGTGCTGCAACCCGCGCTCATCAGTGCTACCGATGTACATACCCGGACGCTTGCGCACTGGGTCCAACCCCTCCAAAACCTGAATAGCATCCTCGGTATATTGCTCAGTAATTTTTTGTGTCATTTTCCCCATTTCCTTTTTGCATACTTGCCGACCTCGCGCAATTCCGCACCACTCCACAACAGTCACAATCACAACGAAATCAGCATATATTTTTAGATATTCTCATTATATCAAAAAACACACAAAAAGTCAATTTTTATTACCAAATTTTCTCAAAATATTATAGCGAATTTTTGCAGTTTTTGCACAGTGAAAATATTTATATTTATGCATAAAATCAGCAAAAATGCCATTATTTTTGTATTTTTAATAAAAATTGTGCATAAGTATTGAAAAATATGAATTTTTATGGTATCATTACTGTTAGAAGATTTATGGGGCTGGGCGACAAAAAATTAGGAGGAGGGCGGCTATGCCTTGGTTGGACATCGCTATCATTTTGGTACTGGCGATTTACGCGGTTATCGGGCTCGTGCGCGGTTTTCTCAAGACGGCAGTGCGTTTTGGGACCAATATTTTGGCTGTATGCGCAGGTTTTTTGCTCGCGCCAACCGTTGCCCTCCTTTTTACCAATGTAATTCACCTCGACGGCACTGTTTCACAGTTGATTTCCAATTCGATTTCGGGCTTCTGCATTTCTGAAAGCGGCACCCAACTCGACAACCCTTATCTACACCAATTCGCGCAAATGATGCTAGGGCACGAGTATTGGCTCGACTATGCGGGCGGCGTCGAATCGGCTGAATTTATCGCAAAACTGAGTTACTCGATTACGGATTGCCTGTTTGTACTGATTAGTTTTTTCTTGGTTTTTGGGCTGACACGCATCATCATCTCTTTTATATGTCATTTTATTCGCGCACTCAATCGCAGGCGTGTCTACGGTTGGATTTCGAGAACAGTCGGCGCCATAATATCGCTATTCGAGGGGATTTTTGCAGTTTTGCTCATGTTTGTTATCCTGCGTATGGCGATGCCGATTGTCCCTGCAATACACGGATTTGTGGATAGCGCGTTCGCCACTAGCCCATTCAGTAGCTGGCTATTCTCAGTCGCAAACGACTTTTTGAATGCGGGGCTGCTGCCGTGGCTGATGCGATTTTATATGTAAGCAATTCTCGCAACAAAACAAAAAACAGGGTCACACCCTGTTTTATTTTTTATTCAAGTTCGTCCAAACCTTTTACCAATGACTCGACCATTTTCAACTCACCATTGTATTTAAAAGACATAGTTTCTGAAGACACAACCTTTCCATCATCAAACACTTGATAAGAGGCTTTCTTTACCAAATCACTACTGATTTGCAAAGACTTTGTAAAAGTTTTGTCATCGTTACCAGTTTCTACAGTCGCAGCACCCGCGATTGCTTTTGAACCGCCGAGCACCTTTTCACCAATCCCCTCATTTAGGCTGGTTAGAGAACTCATTATTTCCTCAAGGCTATTGTTCAGGATAGAATTCAACGAACCAGCAATCGCCTGCAAATAAGTCTCAGCATCATGCTTGGTAGCAAACTTTTTGTACCCCTTGGTAGCATCATTAGTGCTAGTAGCAGTCTTGATAACATACCATTGTGCAGCGGTATCGCCCGCGAGTTTCATTTTACCGATGATTACACTCCCGCTAGAGAAAGCGTTCGGGTCCTCCTTACCATCCTCACCCAAAGACGCTTTGTGATAATCAATCCGCCCAACAACATCTCCAGACGCATCCCCCAAAGCCTTTGGATTATATAGATAGATAGTATTATAAGCGCTGTCAATCTGCAAATACTTTGCAGTAGCACTCTTCTCGTGAATATTATTCTTTGTATTATTCAATACTTCGGTCGCACTCTCGGCAGACATTCCCCACGGAATGAGCAAGATGATAGCAACAACGATGATTGCTGCCGCAATACACCCAAAAACAATTTTACCAATATTGTTCATTATTTTCTCCTTATTAATTTTGGTCAAAAACCTATGAATCTATTTTATATTATATCGCAGATTATGTCAACTTTTTTGATGCACAAAAACACACAATATGCAATATTTTTGACGAAAATTATCAATTCGACAGAATCTCAAAAAATCGACATTCACCATTCTCAAAATTCACAAAATTTTCGCACCAAATCAAAATCATCTCCGCTCAAACAGTTGCTCAAGTTGTCTGTCCTTTTGACGAATTTTTTCTCGCTCAAGATCCAAATTATGCTGATATTCGAGGCAATAGCGCATCGCCGCAATGCTGACACCCATATACATATCGTACACCGTCATCCCAAAAACCTTTTTACCGCCCAGCAAAGTAAAACGATTTAGCATCGCATCAGCGTAAGCCTCTTCACTGATTGCACGCCAATCTTTCGACTTGCGCACAATACTATCCAGCCCATACTCTATATCCCTGCGCTGCCGCATAATATCACGCATCTTCTCCTCTTTTTGCTCGCGCTCACTGTCCTCCATTTGTCGTCTTTTTGTCTCGCGCTCTTTTTCCGCTAATAGCCTATCGATTAGTTCCGCCTGTTGCTTTTGCTTTTTGCTGGTTTTGGGCATAATTTCCGCATAAACAAATCCGTGATTTCTTTGTTTTTCCTCTGCTGCATCGTTCGCCCAATTTTCTGTTTCCTGCGTAGTTTTTTCCGTTTTGCTAGCAGCCTTTTTTTCAGATTTATTTTGATTTTTTGCAATGATAAACTGCGTGTTTTCTGTTGTTATTGTCGTATTTTTCTCTATTTTTTGCTCATTTTTTTGAGTTATTTTTTCTGATTTATTTGATATTTTTTCTGCATTTTCTTTTTTGCTAACAATAGCAATATTTTTAGCCGAATAGACTTTATTAATTTTTATTTTTTCTTGCCCTTGACCAGTCCTTGCGGCAACCGAAGTTTTTACACTATTTTGCTCAATTTTTTGACACGATTCATTACTGTTTTTGATAGGCTCCGTCACCGAATTTGCGCCATCAAAATAATCGCCCGAGTTATTATTCAATGAATTTTTCTCATATTTTTTGCTTATTTTTTTTATATTATTTTGATTATTTTTTAACACAGGCAACAGTACTGTACGCAAACGCTTTTTCTTTCGTTTTTTGCCCACTTTAGAGATGATAGAGTCATCGCATTTTTCCTCGTCTACAGCTGGATATTCACTATCATTTTCTGTAGCGAAATCACCCCGCACCACCTCAGTGTTGGACAGACCAGTTTCTTTTACTTCGTTTTCGCCCTCGCTTTGAGGCTGCCCAAGCATATCTTTTTCAGCATCAAAAACCTCAGGCAAAGGCAATTTTTCCCTAACCTCATCGTCCCCTTTAGGCTTTGTAGTTTTCTCCATTTTGTTTAGCATTTCCCCCTCGACCTATTCCTTATATATTATATACGCGGGCGCACGTGCTGTATTAGCAATTTTCCGCATCGCCCCAGCACGTTTCACAAAAATCATCCCCCCGACACCGCTTTGTCCACCTTTAACCTCAGTCATTATAGCGCATTTTTGAGCAAATGTCAATAGTAGAACAAAAATTTTAAAAATATTTAGAAATTTTGTTCAAAACGCTTGCATTTCTCGTTCTTTTGTGCTACAATACCCCCGACACTGATAAAAGGAGTGCTGAATTTATGGGCAAAATATGCTGTTTTACTGGACACCGACCACACAAAATCCCTTGGCTCGCTGACCCCTACCACCCAATTTGCCAAGTATTGCGACAAGTTTTGCGTGAAAAAATTCTGCACAAAATTGACCAGGGTTATGACTATTTTATTTCCGGAATGGCGCTCGGATGCGACCTGCTTTGCGCCGAGGTCGTCCTGAGTTTGCGGAGCGATTTCCCTGATATCAAATTAGAGTGCGCCCTGCCTTGCCCGCAGCAGACCAAATTTTGGACGGATGAACAGCGCAATATCTATCAGGAGATTTTGTCCGAGAGCAACTATATCAATATTATGAGCCCCAATTATTCCACCGCTTGCCTGCATATTCGTAATAATTATATGGTCAAAAAATCCGACAGCCTAATCGCTATTTGGGACGGCTCGCAGGGCGGCACAAAAAATACTATTACGCTCGCACAAAAGCATCACATTTCAGTAGATATTATCGACCCCAACGAGTGCCTCGCGGACGCTCTTTTGTGATTTTTTGTTGATTGATTACAGCGGCGTTTGCGCCCCCGTTTGTTTGAACTTGGGTAGTTCGAATGGATGTACTAGCACACGATTATCATACTCGCCACATCCGAATAAAAGGTAGTAGGGCGCTCTACGCTATCTATAACCTCGCACACTACTATTAGCCCTTGTACCCACGACACAGGTTTTATATCACAGCGCCACATATTGCCTACCACTCACCACAATATCTAGCAAATTATCCCGATACCCCCACAATCAACCACAAAACAAAAAAATCCACTCTTACCCCATCAAAATTTCTCTTTAATCAAAAAATTTAAAATTTTTTACCGAAATCACTTGCTTTTCAATAATTTTTATGATAATATACTTTTATGGTTTATTCAGTATTTCCCGAATAGGTCAGGGTGTCAATCCCCCTTGATGACGCATTTCGATTTTATTCGATTGGTCATAAAACTAGTGAATAACAATTCGCGTTTTCCTTTGTTCACGGTTTTGCATCCTACCTATGACTTTTCCTTCTCTGAAAAACCACATATACTTTACGCAAAGTGTAACGACCTTTTTGCGAAACAAGTTTACCTAATCTTGTTTAAATTACATTTTACGCTAAAGTATTCCTTGGAAGGCTGGCTGAGCGGTCGAAAGCGGCAGTCTTGAAAATTGTTGTGCTGAGAGGCACCTGGGGTTCGAATCCCTAGCCTTCCGCCATATTAAAAAGAGTACCTTAACGGTGCTCTTTTTATTTACAAAAAAACGACCCAAGCGGGTCATAATATAAGAGTGCGCCATCGAAAATTCACTGTTTTGTATCAAATAGCAAAATCGAGTAATAAGCGGCGTTTTGCTTGCTAAAAATCGCTTTTTATGCTATATTTTTGAGTGTAAAATCAGCATATAATATAGATATTTGAAGTGCTAATTTTGAGATTTTTTATCAACCTAGATTAGGCAAAATATCTCGTGCTGGATAATATTTGTGATTTTGTGGACGAAAAAACTCAAGAAGGTATGACTTTTTTACGAAAAAAGCAAATTTTCGTCAAAAACAACAAAAATCACGAATTTGAATAATTTAGCGGAGGATAAATAATGAAATATGTTTTGGTGACAGGGGCTTACGGCGGAATGGGGCGCGCAACTATTGAGAAATTGCGAGCAGACGGTTACGGTGTTTTTGCCCTTGATAAAAAAGTCGGGATTGAGACAGATGGCGACGGAGTCATCCCTTTGGCAGTCGACGTGACAGATGAGACGAGCATCATCTCAGCAGTCGAGCAAGTCAAATCGGTGACGAACGAACTCTGCGCGATTATACATTTTGCTGGGATATATATGCTAGATTCGCTAGTGGAGATGGAAACGGCGGATTTTGAAAAAATATTCAACATCAACCTGTTCGGCGCGTTTATGATAAACAAACACTTTTTGCCCCTCCTCAAAAAAGGCAGCAAAATTATCATCACCACCAGCGAACTCGCTCCCCTAGACCCGCTCCCATTCACAGGGATTTATGCGGTGACAAAAGGTGCGCTAGACAAGTACGCTTATTCTCTGCGAATGGAACTGCAGTTGCTCGGGATTTCTGTTTCTGTCCTGAGAGCGGGCGCGGTAAAGACCGATATGCTGGGCGCGTCGACGAGTCAACTAGAAAAATTCTGCAACAAAACAGAACTCTATCAATGCAACGCTGACCGCTTCAAACAAATCGTAGATAGCGTTGAAGCGAAAAATATTGAGCCGAAAAAACTCGCCCAAAAAGTCTACAAAATTATGTCAAAAAATAACCCAAAATTCGATTATGCAATCAACCGAAACCCTCTATTGAGGATGCTCAACATATTACCAAAACAAATGCAATTTTGGATAATACGCAAAATTCTAAAATAAAAAATATTTAAATATTAAATTAATTATTTAATTAAATATGCAGGTATATAGCATATTTTTGCAGGATACCTGCATGTTTTTGTTATTTTATTGATTGTTTTTTTATCTATTTGGATTATTCCCTTTGCGGCACCGATATTAATAATCACGCCAAGACAATACTCAAATAGAGCACACATCCATACGCATCATTGTCATCGACCGCGACAATAATTATATATCCCTTACTTAATTCATTCAATCTGCGTCAGTATGCACACAGTCACCACCCAATGCCCCCACAAATTTAATCACCCCGCGTGCTCAAACATTCATTATCAGGCAAAAACTACTTGACAAACACAAAACAAAAGCGTATAATTATCTCGTATGGAAAGGTGACAGAGCGGTTGAATGTGCCGGCCTCGAAATTCGGTATGCTGTAACAGGCATCGAGGGTTCGAAACCCTCCCTTTCCGCCAGCCCCTACAATGCCCGAACCTTGACACAATTTACTACATTTTTGTGAACAGGGTGGCTGACATTGTGGTATATAGAAAAGTCCGCTGAATGCGGGCTTTTTTGTATAGTAAAAAATTTAATAATATTCACACGAACAATTAATTCTTGCCGACGAAGTTACACAAAAACCAAACAGTCGACAATAGAAAACCACGGGGCACGCCCGTGGCTCATTAAAACTAAATCAATCAGCGCCTTGCGACACTGCGAAGTTATATCAATCTGCGATTTTGTACTTATTCTAAAATTTTTGCTAATTGCGAATTGCTGTAACCGAAACAACTCATATCATTATTCAAAAATCATTCAAATTCTCTCAATCAACCAATTTGCAAACAGTACACTATTTTGTCTGGGCTGCCCCAGACTCTCTCTGAGCATCCTCACACTCTTGCGACTGAGTGGCAGGAGCCTCTACAGTTTTTGAGACATAGTAATGAACGACAGGCAGGTTCCTATTGCCCAAGCCCTTGCTTGGCGAATTGCGCAACTGCTCTTGATAATATTCGACAGACGCCTCATGCGCCTGACGCGCGAGCATCTTTTGATGCGCCTTTGCCTTGCTATATTCGGCATCATTAGCAGCCTTTTTCTTGGTCACGCGCTCATTTCTCCAAAAGTTAATTTGGTCGCGCAGGTACGGCAGTTGTGCCAAAGCAGTACCAGCCACCGCGGTACTCAAACTCATCGCAAGTCCGTAATTTGACAGGTACTCCTTTGCCCCACTCTCAATTAACAGCGCCTGACCCGCCTCATTATATCCAGTCATATATGCAGCCAAATCGCGCAGCGAACTCAGCCCCGTCTCAGACAGCATCTCTTGGACAATCAAATCGTTCTCAGGACGCATCAGATACGCCTCGAGCAGCGTATCCATACACATACCGTACGCCATCAGCCCGACCACCATACCAGTCACACACCCTGCACCAGCCGCAAAAAGATGTTTTGGGTAATACTGCGGAGCGTTTTTGAGTTTCTTTCGGATATTGACATATTTTTGGCTATAATAGACCGCGTCAGTCTCCTGCTTTTTCTCATACGCCTCAAGCGCACGTGCCCGAGCCTCTCTCGCCAGTTTTTGCAAATTCTCAACAGTCTCGTAATCCATTCTCGTCACCTTCTTTAAAAAATTGGGTAAAAATCCCTTTTTGTCCCCTATTTATGTTTTTTGCACACAAAATACTATCCAATCGACGATTTGCCGCCCATTTGCCACGCCGAACTATTCTCCGCCGGCACAAACAGCCGACTTCAGTCCATCGCCGCACCGCTCAAAACGCGCGGCAATAGTATAATAGATAAACTATTCACCCACAAAAGGACACAACAAGCGCCTTAGCGCTCTTGAACTGCAGTATTCTGAGCAGCAGTCGCAGCCTCAGCCTCGTCATCCTGCTCCAACGCACTCAACTTGCGCAATTCAGCATTTTTGCCGTAAATTCTCTCCTCGAGAGCGTCGCACTGCTCCATATACTTGTAATATTCTTGAGAGTAGTACTCGAATTCTTGCTTGCACTTGGCAGCCTTTTTGTTCTTGATATGCTGGTAAAGCGCAGGCACCCCCATCACAGCACCACCCAAAATCAAACCAGCCATCATAATCTCGAGCGACACGGTACCCGCATAATCACGCGCACCACTCGCCTCGTACAAATAGAACGCAGCCTCGTTGTCAGAATTTAGGAGGTACTCTCTCAAAGCGCTAATTGTGTCGACACCGACAATCTCCATCATCTCTTCGGTCACGGCAGTATTCTGAGGCATAGCCAAATAACGCTCAACAACAGAATTGCGGACAGCAGTCGCCGCAAAAACACCTAGCACAGTACCGCCAAAACTGGTCGCAATCGACTTTAAAAACAGTTTCCTTGAACGCTTTTTGTTGCCCTCCTCAGTATTGATAACCTTTTCCTTGGCAGTCTGCATCTTGTCCGCCATTTGTGCTTTTTTCGCCTCGGCAATCTCCAACTGCATCATCAACTCTTCTTTTTTCTCCATAACAAAACACCTCTCTCTTGTCTTTTACGCCTTAATTATAGCACATATATATCAAAATGTCAATAGTGAACTTTTGCACTTTTGTATTTGATAAAAATATCACAAAAACTGCCCTAAATACCGCGTAAAATCGCGCCCAAGTGGTAGTGAATAGCGGCTCAAAAAGACACCTAAAACACAACTGGAGCGGCTTTTTTGCTTATATTTTTGCCTATTTTTTATTAATTTTTTTGATATTTTTTCGGTATGCTTTTTTGAATATTTTGCAGGGTATTTTTGCTAGATTTTTGCGTTTTGTGTGGGGCGATTTTGGGTAAAGAGGAAAGTAATTTGAGTTGTTTTTTTGATAATTTTTGCCGAATATTTTTATTATTTTTTTAGCAATTTTGACAAGATGAAACGGCAGGATTATTGGCGATATTTTGAGTAAATCTAGGAAAGAATTTGGGGAGTTATTGAGCGTCAGCACTGAGTATTAGGGTATGATTCGGGCAAAAATCTGCGATTTTGTTTATTTTGGCTGAATTTTCTCTTATTTTTCTCTATTTTTTCGGAATTTTTTTATTAATGATTTGCTTTACATACGAAATTTTGATATTATTGATAAAGAGAGAATTTCTAGTCGCTTTTGATGAGGTAGCAATGTACAAAGAAATCACTATGATAAACGCGCAAAATGTGGAACTGACGGGGTATTTTTTTGAAAAAAGTAGCCGTTCTTGCGTGCTCTTTATCCACGATTATTGCAGCGCCTTTAATAACCTGCCCGAGGCGCTGGGTAACTATTTAGGAGAAAAAAATATCAGTTTTTTATGCGGGCTGATGCAAGCCACTTACCTCGACTGCACGCTCAAACAATACACAAAAAATCACACGATTTACACTACAAAGCAAGGCGGCGCGATATACGAAAATTATGATGACTGCCTCGTTGATATTGAAATGTGGTTTGACTTTTTGGCGGAGAAATTCGATAATATTTACCTTGTCGGGCACGGTCTGGGCGCCAACAAGGCGATTTATTTTGCCAGTCAAAAGCGCAGCACAAAAATCAAAGGGCTAATCCTCATCGCCCCGCAAGACTGGTCTGGGCTGGAGGAGCATCCGCAGCACGACGGGATGATGCTAGAGGCGACGCACAACATCACAGACAACCAGCCGAACCAACTGCTGGCGGGCTTCTTTTTGGGGCAATCACCGATATCGAGTAAAACATTTTTTGACTTTGTGACCAACCCAAATCTACACAATTTTTGCTACCTGCAGGACGAGTCTTTTGATACATTGCGAGAACTCAACCTGTCGACCCTGATAATTTTGGGCGACCTCGACCCCGCCCTCGACAAGTGCACCAATTCGCAACAAATAACCGCACTTTTTGACCGAATTACCGCACAAATCCCGCAAGCGAGTTATGCAATTTTGCACGGTGCGACACATTTATTCAAAAATCGTGAGGTCGATGTGGCGCAATTTATTGATAATTTTATCGCCCAAAATCAACCAACTGACAAATAACAAAAAAATAATAAAAAATCAAAATAAAATATAAAATAAATCGCAAAAATAATGAGAAAATAGTAAAAAATAATAGATATAACAAAAAGAACTAGTGAAACTAGTTCTTTTTTACTATAGAATATCTCAAGTATTATGCCTCTGAGCCTTCCCAAACTGCGTACATAACAGTGTCTTGATTTATTGTAAACACAGTTTGCGTTTTATCATAGTCTTTATTAGGCAATGAACGCGATTGATACAGTTGTACTGTACCCGAAGTATTCCAAGATTGTACATCAAAAATATAATCACCTGTGAACACCCATCTGTATGTGTATTTACATTGCGCCGTCGCAATGTAAATATAATCACACCCGCTCGCTTGTTCTGTAGTCGGAGCCGTAGTACCGATATAAACTTGTGAACCCTCTAGCACTTTGAAACTATCTGGAGCAACAGGAGGAACCGTATTACTTATTTTCCCAGTGCTTGACCACCCGCTAGGCATAGCCCAATCCACATTAAACCTTACGGTCACATAGTTTCTGATATTTTCTGACCAGTTCGCCTCAATAATGATATTGCGGTTAGGCATTTTGTAGTTTGCGATATCCGTAATCAATTCGCCGTCGACAAAGTAACCATTGAAAGTATATTCCTTTCTCACGGTTTGCGTGCCGTCATCGGTGTAGTAGTTTGATTGCGCCGCAATACCAGTCACCGTGCTGCCTTGGTACCCTGCAAACACAGTATTCACAACAGTACCGTATGCAGAGCGAATGGTTGCGTCATACTTATTCAGGATGTAGATATCAAGGTCGCTATCAGGCATTGCCCAACTACTCAGCGCAGTGGTGCAAGCCGCATCGGTAAAGTACATCGTGTCAGCGTTAAACTTTTCGTGCGTGCCCAAAGAAATAGTCTCGTTCGGGAAGAGTTTTGCGCTGGTCCACACTAGGCTACCCTCATCATAAACGCGGACGGTGTGCGACAGGATTTGGCTCACTGCCTCCCACTTTGCGTAAAGGGTAATTCCGCCGTGAGGCACATATGTTTGTGTAAATTCTTGCGTCAGAGCCTCGTCACGGTACCAGCCAGCGAACGCGTAGGAGGTAATCGCATCCGCAGTAGATATCACCATATTGTCGGTATAACTTGGCAATGCCGGCATAGGAGTACCCTCCAAGTATCCCGTCCAACTCTCTTCGGTAATATCTGCGTTGTTCGTCACGAAGTCAATCGTCACATATTGACTGACTGCCTGTTGCCACTTTTCGTACAGGGTGGTAGCACTCAAAATGGTCATTTTGTCGGTCACGCGACTAGATTCTGCGAGGTCGGCACTAGTGTACCAGCCGTCGAATGTGTAGGTCACCACCGCGGCGTCAGTCTGCTCTTCTCTAGGCTCGGTATAGGTAGGCAAAGTGAATTCTTCAGCAGCCAACACATACTCGCTAGCCCTGCTCTCTGCCCCATTGTATACGAATTTTACCTCGTAATAAGGGGTAGTCTCGACATCCCACTTTGCATAAAGTGTGAGCGCGTCAGTCACCAGCACTGTGTCAGAGCACTTTGTACCTTCTGCAAAACTGCTGTCGGTATACCAGCCTGCGAAGGTATAAACCTGCCTACTAGTCCTACCGTCATCCAATGTAAAGCCGCTCAAGCCGCCGAGGGTCAATTCATTCCCACTCAGTACTGATGCGTCAGCCACGGTCTGTGTGCTATTCGTCACAAACTGAACCGTGTAATAAGGAGTAACAGTGACATTCCATTTTGCATAAAGAGTGATATTTTTGCGAGGGAATTTGCCCTCAGAATACTCCATTCCGTCGCTGCAAGCACTATCAGTGTACCAGCCCGCAAATGTGTATTCTCTCTTTGCGTCGCCCGCAGTGTTCACAGTGAAAGGCTCGAGCGTAGGCAATTCGCATTCGCCATCAGCCACACCACTCATACTTGCGACAGTCTGACTAGTCCCAGTCTCAAATGTAATCGTGTAGGTCTCTTGGGTATCTAGTTGCCAATCGCCTGCATACGCATCATATTGCGCACCTACTGGATAGGTGTACGCATTGATATAATCATAAATCGCCCCAAAGTCGAGCGTCTGCCCAATGTTTTGGTGCGTCAACTCGTTGGCATCGACATAGATGTCTACCACGCTTGCGACAGGCATATCTACATCGAGGATAATTCCGCCGATGACAGATTTGCCGTCAAAAATCGTGTTTCTCAAGCCTAAGCCCATTGTATCGAGTTGGTCATTTTCCGCCAACTCTCTGAGGTTGAGGATGATAGTGTTGAGTGAGCCGTCCTCGTTTGTCTTAAAGCCCTTGAGCAGGTTGCTGTAGTCGAGCGGGTTCACCCTTTCCTTTGTAAATGCTTGATAAATCAAGTCCATAATAGTATCGCTAAAGCCCATACCGTATTTTAGGAGGTAATCCATCGCGCCCGCCATAAAGGTATCCATATGCAGTTTGAGTTTCTTTTCATACGTCTTGGTGCCACGTGTAAAGCCGACATTTTCCGTCCTATAAATGTATACCATATTATCTACCATATGGATGCTCAAGGTACGCTTGCCTCGACTAGTTTTGATGCCAAAACCACTCGCGGATGGCGTATCGTCGTTTACCCCAATGATTACAGGGATTTCACTCAATACAATGCTTGCCTCAAGTTTGCCATCGACTACCTTTACCTTGATATTGGTAGGAATATCCCAGTCGATATTGATGATAGACAAGGCTTTTATCTTTAGATTTGTATTCCCGCTAAATTCAAAGTCAGTGTAATCTAGCGTATTTTGTACAGCAGTGAGCATCGAGCCGATATTCGACAAATCGGTGTACTCGCCAGCAGGCGCGCCGTCGATAGGCACGAATGCCTTGAGCCCGATATCCACGCTATCTACCGAGTTGTTGGCAATCTTTAGGTTCTTGATAGCCAAAGTGCAGAGCCCGTCGGCATTGTAATTTACCGTCAAGGTGAGCGCCTTTAGCGCGTCGATACCCAGCCCAAACGACTCTAGGTTAAACACACCGTTTACCTGAGTATCGCTCATTGTGAATGAAGTGATTAGGTCGGTAGTGATTTTGTCAAAAATGCTATCCATACCGCCGTCACTGCCACCGAACTTGTCGATGAGCGCGCTGATATTGCTAAACAAGTCGTCATCCACACCCTCTACGCCCAAAATGTCGCAAAGTGATACGATAATCTGCTGAATAGCGTCACCGCTGATTTTTACCTGAGTATTGTTGTACTTGAGGTAAATAACATTGTCAATGTATGTCACTTTAATTTCGTGCTCGCGAGTAACTGACCTAGCAGGTGCATCCGCCCTTACTCCATTGGTGTAGTAATAAGTCTCAGTCACAGTAGTCACATCAAAATAGATAGCCATTTTCATCTTGCTGAGTACAAACTTATTAGTCGTGCCGTCGTTTTCATACGCATCATTCCAGTCAAATCTTGCACAACTGGTGTCTTTTACCACAATATGAGTGAGAGTTTGTTTTGTAGGGAGACCTGCCGCGTCGGTCTCGAGAGCCTCATTGATGAGTTCTGTCTGGAGCCCGAATAGGATATGCTTGTTGTCCACTACATCTACTGCAGTTTTTAACAAACTATTCATAAATGCTTCGATTGAGTCAATGCTAGAGTACTTTGTAGGCGCCAATGCAGGCAATACAAAGTCATCGACTACTGACACATTGAGTGTGTTTAGCGTGATGCCGCTGAGACTCACATTCTTGAGAACCAGCGCATCAATCGCGTCGCCAAAACCAAGCGTCAGGCTAGTGTCATTCGCTGACCCAAACAACGCCTTGTCTAGGCTGATGCTCAACTGTCCGCCGCTCACCGCGATACTCTTTAGCCAAGCAATCTCTAGCCCACTCAAGTCGCCGTTTGCGAGTGCTGAGATATCGAGCGTAGGGATTAGCCCGTCCAAGAACGCGATAATATCAAAGTCTCGCTGGATGATTGGCTCGCCGTTGCTATTCGCTTTCGCTTCATCAATCAACTGCTGCATCGTGATATTATTTAGGTCGGCAGTGCCAAGTTTTTCGGTAATAAATGTCAACTGCTCGATGACATCTACCACCGCGTCGATTTTGTCGATGCCTAGGCTCAGGCTTAGGCTATCGAATGTCAGATAAATCCTACCGCCACTCACATACGCCTCAATCGTGTGGCTTACCCCCGCATCAGGAATAACCGCGATATTAATGTACGCCGTGAGTTTGGCTAGGTCAAATTCACCCGACTGCCCGAATGCCTCTGCAAAGTCGACATAAAGATCGCCCACGAGGTTGATTTCACCAGATTGGGTCACGACATTGAGTTGGTTTAGCGAAATCGCGATGACTTTTTGGGTCTTGATTTGGTCTATTGTGTCTAGTGCCGCCTGCAGCAATTCGTCCAGTTCGGTAATGTCACAATAGTCGCTAGCCACGATTTCGGCAGGGACAAACGCATCATTTAGCGCAATATTTGCGTTCGCGTTTAGCCCAAACATCGCCAAATCATTCACTGTCACCGCGGTCAATTTATCCGCAAATTCAATTTTGATGCCAAAGTCAGTGTCAGTATTGAGCAACTCTTTTGCGAATTGAATACTAAATTCGTTCGCCGTCATATTCATCGACTTGATACTACCCTCGATGAGGGAAATGTCGCCGCTGATGATTTTGTATAGTCTCGTGTCTGTCAGGCTATCGATGAGCGACTGGGTCTCAGGCTGACTCTCCGCTGGTAGCAGTGCCATAATTTTGCCAATGAGCGCCTCGGTATTAGCTATGTCTGACTTGATTTTTATGTTGCAGAATGCCAAATAAATCATCCCATCGTCCAAGGTCGCCACGAGGTCGTAGGCCTTGGCGCCGATTTGGATAGTTAGGTCAAGGTGCGCCATAAGTTTAGTCAAATCAAAGCCTGCATTCATCTCGGCAAAATCCACATAAATCACGCCGTTGATGCCGTAATTTTTGTCGCCCACTTGCACCGAAATGCCTGTGTTAAGGGCGATGCGCTTGTCATTCGTAATTTGTGTAATCGTGTCCATAATAGCAGGAACTGAGTTAGACAAGTTCGGGATGTTCACGAATGCATCTGCATCAAATG
>CAZOFH010000011.1:0-32402 GCA_964579205.1 uncultured Christensenella sp. | reverse complement strand
CATTATTATTGTAACTACTTTTTTCAAAAATATCAACTAAATTCGACCACTTTTTTAAAAATTTTTAAATTTTTTTTGGTTTTTGGCGTTTTTTGGAGTGAAAACTGAGAGAATTTCGCCCAAAAGAATGAAACAACAATGCATTGTCGACAATGTTATGTGCAAACAAATGCGGTATGGGGTTCGCCTGCGGCTCACAGATTCCACGGAGTGGCTCGCACTTCTCTGAATGACAAGAGGAAGGGAATTAACCTTTATAATAAATAATATTTGCAGGTTCGGGGCGCAGCCCTGAATTAGCAGGAGAAGAACAAAAGCCTACTATGGGGGCGGAAGATTCCCCTGTCTCTACAAAAAGAAAACCGCCCCCAAGGGAGCGGATACATTACCTAACCTGCTCGATATCAAAAATGATTGCGTCAGATTTTTTGCATGGCGAATCACACTTGCAACGTTCATAATCGGCAAAGAAGCAACGATTTTTATTGAGATATTGTTCACAGAGTTCTTGCGAAAGTTGTGTATCATAGTCCTTCATCCCTGTAAAAATGGAATAAGCAATATTCAGGGAGATTTTGCGAGTTTCCTCCTGAGCCAAATTGCACGCCCGCTCCTTTAACCTAGCAATAATCGCCTCGTACGCCCCCGTCTCCTGCACGGTCAAAAGGCGCGCTTGTGACACATTTTTTAGCCCGTCGATTTTATCCACCCATTCGTCAGCCAGCCCGTCGATCGCGGCAATATGGTCTGGAATGTAATAGTTGATTTCGTCTTGCTTGTCAGGATTGTCGATTTTATAATTGATTTGGCGGTGGCGCTGCAACTGTGCAAAGGCGGTACTAGACGCCTGATAATAAGTCTCATAAACTGCACCGCAATAGTTAGGCTTTACATCAAAATCGCCAAAAAGATTAAACTCCCTGCCATAAGGGTCTTTTTTGAGGACGGGGTCAATAATACGCTCGCCACCTATCTCTAGGCTGTGGATTTTGTCCACAAATTCCGCCATATCATCGTAAACCAACTGCTCATAAGTATTGTACTCTTTTTGGTCCAAAAATTTTTCCGCCCAGCCGCAGATATAATTTAACTGCCTAATGCTCACGCCGTAGCAAATATTCGTCTTGGCATCCAAGCCTGTGGTATATCGCGCATTTTCGCGTGCGATTTGCCTAAACTTTCGCAGAGTCGCTTTGTCACCCTCTGCGTCGGGATTTTTGGCTAATAGGTCGACATAGACTTTTTCATAAAAATAATCAAATACCGCCTTTTCTTTGGCAGGCAAAATCAAATCCTTGTGCCTGCCGCTAGTCTCCTCGGTGCTGTAAACGTGGAGATTGTTTAGGTACATACAAAAAATCTTGGTCACATCCTCGAGGACTAGCGCCACCGTCTCAAAATCATACCCGCTGTGGTGGCGTTTTGTGAGGGTATCCTCTCGCCTAGCCAAAGTCTTGGCTAACGGCTCATTTTGCATCGTCTCTACAGGGTTGTTGGACACGCAAGTCGCCATAATCCTCGCCCCCAAGTTAAAAGGGACGTATTGAGCCTCGCTGTTTTGAGCGAGAGTGTCGCACGAGTGTTGGATAATAGTAATCTTCATTTGTTTTGCCTCCGTAAAAAAATCATTATATGATAGCATAGAGCGCAATTTCCGTCAAACAAAAGCGGCACAATTTGTGTGATATTTTGCCAAAAAGAAAATTTCTCAAAATTTTTTGATTTTTTTTTGATTTTTTGTTGACAATAGCAAAAAAAAATGATATCATAAGAAAGTCATCAACTGATGAAGACCTTTTGGGGGTGTAGCTCAGCTGGCTAGAGCACCTGCCTTGCAAGCAGGGGGTCAAGGGTTCGAATCCCTTCATCTCCACCAACCATTAGGATTATAGATTTCTATAATCCTATATTATTAGGATGCGAAATTATTTATCGTCGCGTCCTACGATATGGGAAGTTAGCTCAGCTGGTTAGAGCACACGCCTGATAAGCGTGAGGTCGGTGGTTCGAGTCCACTACTTCCCACCATATACAGCCTTGTAGTATTGCAGGGCTGTTTCTTTTATTTCAGCACAAAATAGAACTATCCCCTACTGGGAAAATGTGGGCTCGATACGACCTCACCCCAAAATAACAAAATTAAATCCCGTCCTTTGTCATTCAGAGGGTACGGCAGCACCCTCTAAATGATAGAAAGCAAAAGACCTGTCACAGGTCTTTTGCACTACAGCGCCAAGATAAAGTCGACAATATCGCTGCAGATTTGGTCGAGCAAGGCTTGGTCTTGCCCCTCCACCAGCACGCGCACCACACATTCGGTGCCGCTTGTACGGACAATAATTCTGCCGCCATTGAGCCGCTTTTGCTGCTCGTCGACAAAATCCGCCGCAGCGCCGTCATTGACTTTTTGTTTTTGCGCCTCGGTGACGGTCAAATCGCTTTTCGCCACATTGGTACGTACCAGCCCAGCCAAGAGGTCACCCAAGTCGCAATTTTTCTCACGCATAATCTTGAGCAAGTACAGCCCGATGCACATTCCGTCCGAGCCTTCGCCGATATCTGCCAGCATCATATGTCCATTTTCCTCGCCACCTATGACAAAGCCTCGGCTATCCATTTCGCGCTGAACATACTGCCCGCCGACTGCCGTACGGCTGAGCCTGAGCCCGTTGCGTACTAGGCTATTCTCTAGCCCTTGATTGGTGATGATAGTGGATACCACAGTATCGCCCACCAGTTTGCCTTTTTCGGCGTAATACATCCCCAAAATGTACATTATGTCGGTGCCGTCGATAATGCGCCCGTGCCTATCCACCGCCATAATTCTATCAGCATCGCCGTCGAACGAAAAGCCCACATCGGCACGATTATGCAGCACCACAGGCACGAATTTGTCGACATTGACGCTGCCACAATTACTATTGATATTGACGCCGTCGCTCTCCCCATTGCACACGATGACCTCAGCGCCCGCGCGCCTAAAGCCCTCGGGAACCAGCGCAAAGCCCGCCCCATTAGCGAGGTCGAGTGCGACTCTTAGCCCACGCAAATCAGGATAATCAAGCGATTTTAGGATAAAATCCACCCAATCCAGCCCCAAATCAACGCTAGCAGAAACCACTCCGCGCCTTTCCGCAGCAAAATCATCCGCGCCCGAAAGGTAACGCTCCACATTCTCTAGAAACTCGATGCTGTACTTCTTTCCGTGCTGGTCGCATAACTTGATGCCATTGTGAGAGGCGGGGTTGTGACTGGCGGTTATCATCACACCGCCCACAAAATCGCCCGCGTTGGTCAAATAATTATGCGCTGGGGTGGTGATTATTCCAGCGTCGACCA
Organism: uncultured Christensenella sp.; assembly: GCA_964579205.1. Lineage (GTDB taxonomy): Bacteria > Bacillota > Clostridia > Christensenellales > UBA1242 > UBA7867. The sequence continues at coordinate 29,063 of CAZOFH010000011.1, read as the reverse complement.
CATCAAAGCCCATTTTGTTTAACCCGCAGCAAACAGCCTCACAGAGCATCTTGCCCGAGGAGCGCGTGTCCCTGCCTAGTAGGATTTTGCCTTTTGTCCCAGCATCCCAAAGTGCCCGACCATACGCCACGCCGATACGCCTAGCCAAATCCTCAGTCAGTTTTTCACCTACCACGCCACGGATGCCGTCCGTCCCAAAGTATTGCATAGATTACGCTCCTCTTTTTGATTTTTTGACGAAAACACTCGCGCTCGTCCCCGCAATCGCCCCGTCAGCGATGGCTGTAGCGATTTGGCGGAGTTTCTTTTTGTTGATGTCACCACAAGAAAATACCCCCGAGATATTGGTCTGCATCTCGTCATCTACCACGATGTAGCCATTGTCCAAGGTGATTTTGCCATCCAAAAGGTCGGTGTTTGGGTTCCGCCCCACCGCTACAAAGACTCCGTCGACAGCGATTTCCTCCGTCTTGCCAGTAGCGATTTCACGCAAAACGACACCCTCGACGCGACTTTCGCCCTTGATTTCTTCGACTACGAAACCGAGTTTTGCCACAATCTTGCTATCCTCTGCCCCGCGCAAATGGTTAAATTCCGTCTGCACAGCATCATCCGCGCGAAAACCGTCCCTGCGGTGGATGAGGTAAATCTTGCCCGCCATATTATTGAGATAAATCGCGTCTTGGAGAGCAGTGTTTCCGCCGCCGACTACTGCCACCGTCTTGCCTCTAAAAAAAGCACCGTCACACACCGCACAATACGATACCCCCCTGCCAGTGAGTTCTTTTTCGCCCTTGACGCCCAAGCCGCGCGAAGTCGCACCCATACTTATTATGATAGCACGACTGGTGTATGTTACTCCGCCTGCTAAGACAGATTTTTGCTCCCCATCCATATCAACACTATCCACCATCGCAAAGACCGTCTCTACACCAAGCGCCGTCATCTGCTCAAACATTTTCATACTCAGGTCAATCCCCTCGACATTGGCTAGCCCGGGATAGTTGGCAATGGTGCTAGTGAGTGCCACTTGACCGCCCATTCCAATTTTTTCGATTAGCAAAACTTTCATCCCCGCGCGCGCCGCGTAAATGCCCGCAGTCATCCCAGAGGGACCGCCGCCGATAATTATGATGTCAAAACTCTTTTCCATATTTACTCCTCAAATTGTTATGCCTCCATTATATCACACTCTCCATTTTTTTGCCAAACGCTTGACGACAATTTTATTTAATATTTAATCGCTCCCCCAGCCTTGGGTCTTGCCGTCCATGCGTGAGGTACACATCTGCCTTTTAATAAAAAATCCTTCAACTTGTCATTCAGAGGACATCTTGCATCAGCCTTTGAATAACACGGCGGGGGTGCACCCCGACGCCGCGTAAATCAATTTATAAAAGGTATTCGCACGCATAAAAACCGTCATCCTGAGCACTCCCTCGTAGCCCCCGCTTACATGAGGATCTCATCGCCGTTTCGCGACGCCGTCGGCAGCGACAATCAGAGGGATAGAGTGTAGCCGTTTATTCAAATTAATAGGGGTCGGTCTGGGGTCTCCCCCGCTTCGTCATTCAGAGGACACCAACGATGTCCGTGGAATCTGTGAGCGATAGCGAACCCAAAACAAAAAAGACCCAGTGGGTCTTTTTTGTTTCTCTTTTATTGGATTATTTTATCATCACTCCGTATTATCCGTCTCGAGGTTGACATTGTTGTTACTGGTTGGCTGATATACTGCGACTAGTGTATGCTCAAAGGCTACCGATTTTGCTACTCTATAACTGGTAGCAGTCGATATGGCAGTCGTGCGATCGTCGTCGAGGTACCACCCGACAAAGGTGTACCCAGACTGGCACAACTTCGTAGATACGGTTATAGTATCATTATCTCCCAAATTCTCAAAATCATCGCCCACAATGTAAGCCATTCCGCCAAGCGTCGCAGTTACTACCACTCCACTAACAGAACCACTGTTTTTTAGCCCGCTATATGCCCCCGAAGCGGTTTTGAGGTATATTGGTATACTGCCCGCTGTATCAAAATCGTGCAAAATCACCCGAAAATCAAGAGCGAAAACATTGCTTTGCTCATTCGCAAAATAAGTGATATTCATCGCAAAAGCCGTGTTGCCGAAACTAAAATTGCAGTATTCTACATCCGTCCAATTTGTGTTATCAAAAGAGATTTCCGACACTCGATAACCCGTTTGCGGAGTGATTTTGAGAGTTGCATTTATCATCTCTGCATCAAAAACTTGCTTAAATGTAAAGGTCGCCCCCGTCATTTCTACATCAAAATAAGGTTTCCAGTACGCATACAGTGTCGTATCCGACTCGAATGGCGAGGATATTACCGCAGGAGTGCCGTCTGCATTATATATTTTTGTACCGCCACCGTTAGCCTGCGTATAGTACCCGCCGAAAATCATCCCCGTGCGGGTTGGTACAGCAGTAAGATTGGACAAAGTTGTACCTTTTAGAGCAGCAGTACTTACTTCACCCCCTGTGCCGCCTTGTTTATCTAGCCTTATTACTGCAGCATTGAGCGAACCCACCACTTTTGTCAGATTTAGCAACATACACGGACGGACTGCATGCATATAAGTCACCCTACCAATAGCTTTAGTTTCCGTACCCACTACCTCCGCATAAACTTTCTTACTAGAGGCTGAACGAGTCCATACACCGGTATAATAATCTGCTGTTAAATTTTCGCTTGAAAACCCACTCGTAGAGCCATCATAAGTAGACCTCTCTGCTTCACTTATCTCCCAAAGCCCATCATAATCCACACTATCTTTCACACCAGCACCGATTTCCGATAAACTTGGCAACCATAGATAATCTGTTGCCCAACTTGTATACCGTGTTTCGCTGGTCAGATTGGTACCCCACGAACCAGTATACCCATAGCTATTACCAGTACTAGCATCCGTAGCCAAAGACTCATTACTATACCAGTTGCTACTATTATTACCATTTGCTGGGTTCTGTATATTGTTTATCCATTTCATTTGATTGGGTGTCGCAAGATAACTCTTGCTAGCATCCGTAGTATTTATTAGCCCAAATTGCGACATTGTGTACAATGCAAACGGGTGACTAGTAGATTGAGTAGAACCGTCAACTATTCCTCGAGTATCTTGTGATACTTCTTTATCATATGATCTAATACTAGGATTATTAAGTGCCTCCACACGCACATAACTTTTACCATATACACCATCAGCCCCACTTATATCATAACCCAAATCTGCCACCAGTCCCCATTTTGAATATAGCCCACCATTAACAAAACTACAAGCAGTATACTCTGCCCCAGAAGAGTAGTTGGTCGCATTATGCAAAACGTCTTCTGCCGTAGCAGTTGTACCACCTGTACCGTCCCACCCCCATTTTATTTGGTGGTTGTTACTCAGCCAAAGGGTAGCGATAACATTTTGGTTAGTTTGGTCATTCGATATAAATGTCACTATCCAGTCAAGCCCACCAAGACGAACAACTACACTTTTGTCGGAATTATTTGCACGCAAATCTGCCGAGGTAATTGCATTCGGTTCAGTAGCTGAGCTATTCTCGTTGAGGCTAGTTTTGAGGTTGGCAATGCGAGTAACAAGATTATCACCTGTACCGCTATTTGGTATTTTGTCTAACAATGCCTTGAAAGTATCATATCTAAAAGGCTCCGTGCCTGTCGCTGAATTTGCATTGACCAGCAACTCCCCTATATTCGTGTACGAACTTGTGTTAGACGAGAAAAAGGCATCGGAGTCCGATACCTCTTTTACTGTGGATAAGTTAGTGGCCAAAAGCCAAGCACTGTGTGCGATTATTACAACTATTATGAGGCTAATTAAAGCCCCCCCCCCCCCGGGTCAGAAAGCCTTTATTCATCGCGTTTTTCTCCTTTTTTTGCCTATTTTTTTGACCCCAGTTTTTGGGGCGAAAATGCCCACTTTTTACAACTTTCGCCCGCCGCAAAACTTGAGGTGTTTGTTAAATTCTTCCTCTTTCTTGTCATTCAGAGCAACCGCAGGTTGCGTGGAATCTGTGAGCGTCAGCGAACATAAAAACTTAAATAACAAATTCTCTTCCCTGCCTCTTGTACTATGTGCAGACTGTCTCGGTGTGGGGTTCGCCCGCGCCTCACAGATTCCACGGCAGGCTATCACCTGCCTCTGAATGGCAGATGAAGAAATTCATTTAATTGTTTTTGTTCGCTATCGCGCTCGACTCCCTACCCCTGCGATGTGCCTAACAACTACGGAAGACCGACCTTCGCGATTGCTTTACGGTATTATTGTAACTACTTTTTTCAAAAATATCAACTAAATTCGACCACCTTTTTTAAAATTTTTTAATTTTTTTTGGGGTTCTTGGCGTTTTGGGGAGTAGTTTTTTGGCGTTTTGGGACTCCCCCGCAGTGGCGGCTTGCCGCAAGGCGCCCGCAGGGTGCCTGATGCGCCGAATGGCGCATAGTGCGTGCTGCAGCACGCACGCGGCAAGCCGCCCTTGTAAGGAGAAGAACAGCAGCCCGCTACTTATAAAAAAAATAAAACTGGCAACAATAATGCTAGGAGGCTAAAAAATGAACGAAAAAGACATTGAATTACTAACCAGCATTTATCAAAATTGCCAGACCGCGCTGCAGAGCATTGCGGACCTCGAGCCTAGTGTCGAGAGCGATGTTTTGCGTGCAGAATTGCGCGAGGAGCAAGAGCACTACAAAGAATTTGCGGAGAAGTGTCAAAAATTGGCGCAACAAAATGACAAAGAACTATCTGACAACAATTTGTTTGAGAAAGCAAAACTTTGGACGAGCGTCAAAATGTCGACAATGACAGACAAATCCACCCGCCACCTCGCAGAGATGCTGCTACTCGGCACCGTTATGGGGACGCTGCAGTGTTACAAAGACCTTTGCGACTATCGCGACTGTGAAAAGTCGCTCCTAGAACTTTGCGGCGAACTCCTCAAACTCGAGGAAAGTCACTTTGACTATCTTAAAATGTTCTTAAAAAGCGACCACGACCGCACCGAGGGCTCAACCGACTGAGCAATCCGTTTCACTAGAGTGCGTTACTCAAAAGGCTATTATTGGTGGGCAATCCAACACGCCGTGGCGGCAAGCCGCGAGGCGCCCGCAGGGCGCCTGATGCGCCGAATGGCGCATAGTGCGTGCCGTCGGCACGCACGCGGCAAGCCGCCCCCGCATGTAGAGAACGACACCGCACAATCCAAAAACAAATACCACATTCTCGGCACGCTGTGCCGAGAATGATGAAAAAACGACCCAATCGGTCGTTTTTTCATTATATCAAATAAAAATCAACAAAAATCATCTCTCAAAAAGCCGCCCCAGCCCAATTACGCCGCAGACGCTTTGGCTACAGGTTCCTCACCCCCGCCTGCCTCATCGGTTGCGTCAATATCAAATTCATTATATATAGAGTCGCTATCGACCCCAGCATTGAGGACTTTAATTTGCGCCATCAACTCGTCATATTTTGGCAAATCGTCCAAACTCTGCAACTCAAATCTTTTCAAAAACTCGTCCGTCGTCCCAAAAAGCAGCGGTTTGCCGACCACATCTTTGCGACCGACCACCTCGATGAGGTTGTGTGACAGCAGTAGTTGAATCGCATAATCACAGCCGACGCCACGGATATTTTCCACCTCCAGCCTAGTGATAGGCTGTTGATAAGCAATAATCGCCACCGTCTCAAGAGCGGTTTTTGTCAGCGCACGCTCCTTGATAGGGTTCAGCACTAGACTAATAGGGTCTGCGAGGTCGGGATTGGTGCAAAACTGGATTTTGTCCTTAAAGCAAATAATTTGTATACCGCTATCGTGGTCATATTTTTTCTGCAAGACATAGACTGCCGCCTTGACCTCATCGACTGTGATGCCCAATTTTTCCGCGATGTCCGCCACATTCACACCCGCGCCAGCGACAAACATAATGCCCTCAATTATACTCGGTAAGTTCATCTGCATGCGTTTTTTCTCCATCCTTTTTTTCTATGTTGATTTCGCCGAACAAGTCGGGTTGCAAAACTTTTGCGTACTGAATTTTCAGCAATTCCAAGAGTGCCAAAAAGGTATTTATAATTTCACTTTTGGTAAAATCCGCGCCGAAAAGTTCATCAAAGCGCACTTTTTGACTTTCATTCAATTTCGCCTGAATATTATCAAAACACTCACGCACGGTAAACCTATCCTTCTGCACTTTGCGTTCGACAATCGGCGCATTTTTCTGCTCTACCTTGACGAGTAATTTGCTAAATGCGTCGACCAAGTTTTGCATATTCATATTTTTCAGCACGATTCGGTAGTCATTGGCAGACTTTTCCGGCTCTTTGTAAAATCGGTCGTTATTCTCGCGCGTACCCAGCGTCTCGCTAGTCTCCTTAAAGAGGCGGTACATTTCCATTCGGCGCTTGTACAATTCCTCTAGGTCGACCTCGTCCTCTTGGTCATTTGTCTCAGGCTTTGGCAATAGCGAACTAGATTTCACCTCTAGCAGTTTTGATGCCTCGCGAATAAACCAGCTCATACTTTCCATATCCAAGTCATTCAAGCCGCGGACATACTCGAGATACTGCCCCGTGATATCAGCAAGTTTGACATCCTTGATAGACAACTTCGTAGATTTTACCAGACGCCACAAAACATCGAGCGGACCCTCGTGATTTTCAAAGTAAAAGACCATTTCGCTGACTCCGCCCACATCATCTTGCGTCAGACCGCCCAATTCCAAATTTTCAGCCACAGCGCCGAATTCCCCCAAATCCAGCCCCGCGTCGTCGTTTTTTATCAAATCTTTCTCCATTTTTTATTTCACCCATCAAAAAATCATCGCAAAAAGTTGTACCAGCCCAAAGAATACATCTCTGTAGATCCAGTTGATTAGCACAGGGAACAGCATAAACAGCAGCACGACAACCATCAAGATGATACTGCCGTATCTGCGCATAAAGTTCACATAGCGGTTGTCATAACGGCAAAACGTTGCGACGAGGCAAAAACCATCCAGCGGATAAATCGGTAATAAGTTAAAGAACCCAATGAACAAGTTTATCAACGCAACATACAGACACAACTGCGTCAAGAAATTCAAGATTAGCACAGAAGGGTCAAAGAATGTAGCACAAACGACATACAAAAATGTAAACACAATAAAAATTACGATATTTGTCAGAATGCCCACGCTCGAGCATAAGATTTGCCCTTTCTTTATGTCTCTAAAATTGTTGGGATTGATAGGCATATCTTTCGACCAACCGAACCCCACCAGCAATATACACAAGAATCCAATCAAATCAAAGTGTTTGGCTGGATTGAGACTGAGTTGCCCCGAAATTTTGGGAGTGTTGTCCCCCATCTTTACCGCAGTGTAGCCTCTAGCATACTCACGGAAAACGAGGGCTGACAGGATAGCCAGTACCCAAGCACCCAACATTACGAATATTTCTACAAAACTCAGCCCAGAATTAAAAAAGTCTATAATACCCAATGTTATACTCTCCATTATAAAATATACCTATATTATATAGCAAAACATTGATTTCGGCAAATGTTTTTGAGCATTTTTATCAAACAAATATTTATTCATTTTTATTAATAAAATACATTTTTGTTATTTTAGGTAATATTGTATTGGTTGTTATAATTATGCAAAATCCTGTATTTTATAAACAGTCATAAAATTTAGTCATTCTCAAAACACACGAAAATATATCCAAAATCGCCAAAAAATTCGTTTTTTGCTTAATTTTTCATATTTTTTTGTTAAAGAAGACTTCTCGCAATATAATAAGTTATGCATAAACATTCATAATACTTGATTCAACTTTACAAAAACATCAAGTACTATTGTTTATAATTATGCAAATTTATCGTCAACGCAAAGCGCAAAAAATGCAAATAATGACACACACAAAAGGAAAAGAAACAGCGTAACTTAATTCGCTGTTTCCCAAATTCGAGTTTGATTTACCCATTTATTCGACACCTAGATTTGTTACAAGTGTCTAAATTCTACTAATTCACCAGTTTCAACAGACTGCTCTTGAGTTTCTACCTCTTGTTTATTTGATGCACCCACCAATTTATATCCACCATAGAGAGCCAGCGCCCCCGCACCCAGAGCACAAGCAGCCCCAAGACCTCCCAAGAAAGGATTCATATCAGCATACTCAGCAGCAGTCACAATCACGGCATCACCCAATGCCGAAATATTATTCGCCGCAAAATCGCTAGACTGAGTCTTCATCACATCGAAAATTCCTGCATCAAGATAAGTCGTAGAGGCTTTTTCCGTCATCTCATTCCAAGCATTCACAGCCCATTCTTCATCATTTATTAGCCCATCAAACAATTCAGGATTTTTATCCAAAGCATCGACCTCATCGGTATACCCCATACTATGCCAACCATAATTCAACCAATAATCAATATTTTTCTCACATTCGATAGCGAGCGGGTTATGTAAACTCATATACCCCTCATACTGCTCAGGCGTCAATTCAAGCCCAGTACATATATTTGTAGTATACGTATTGTCAAAAATCGCCTTCGCACCGCTCAAATCATTCAGATTGACAGCCAGATATTCCTCATACGCAGCCTGCGCCACTTGATATGCATTATCATCCGCTGCGATCCATTTTTGCCCATCAATATTATTAATGGCATTGACGAACGACTCTCGAGCCGCCCTTGTCGCCTCCGCATTCGCGATTTCGATATTCATCTGGTTAAACGCCTCCGTTTGCGCCTGATACCTACTGAGCACAACACTAGTAATCAATCCACCAGGCAACACCGCAAATACAAAAGGTACCGTCTTTTTCGCCACAGAAACTGCTTTTTTTGCAAAAATTTTGCCTTTTTGAGCGTTTTTTGCATTATTTTGAGCCTTTTCCGCCCTTTTCTCCTCACGACTCTTTCTGAGCAACACTTCTTTTTTGATATCTTTATAGCCGAAAGAATAGAAGTTTTCCGCATCAGGGCGCATCCCCCACTTATAATAACTAGGCTGCTTTGAGCGCGCCATTTTTGAGTAATCCATACTCCCCCTAGCCGCGCGAGCATTGCTTGATGCTTTCACATTACTTACTGGCTGTTTGTTTTGTATAATATGCAATTTTTTTGCATAATTATTCAATACACCAGCAACTTTCGCTTTATCAACATTTTTTGCCTTGCGAATGCAGTATTTTACCGCTTTTTTAGTAGCAGAACAAGTGTATTTCGCGGTCTTTTTCGCCCAAGAAAAACACCTAGAAGTCATACTCTTTTTGTTTTTCTTATTCCTCGAAAATAACAGACCCCCACACTTTTTGATTAAAACAAAAATCAAAGGCATAGGCAAAGTTTGCTTCTTTTGAATATCCGCCTCTTTTGTTTTTACTTCTTCTACTTTTGCGACTTCCCTCTTTTCTTCTTGCTCATCACCCAGAATATCCGAAAAATCAATGTATCTAGCCATAAAAACCTCCTTTTCCCCCTCACAACTTCCTTACTATCTAATTATATCATATATTAAGTTTTTGTCAATACCTATTTAAATAAAAATGCATAAAACAGCAGTTTTTATGCATAAAATTACACAATTTTAACCTAGATTAAGCAAATTTTATTATAAAATTCAAAAATTATTAACAAATATAACGATTTTGAATATTTATACAGCAAATCTTATATTTATTCATTATCAAAACATCTTCATACTCGCACTTTTATACGCATAAACTATTATTATGGAGAGAAAAAAACAACAGTGGAGCCAAATATTTTTGATTGTATTTGCTTTGACAGCAATGATTACGCTAGCCATAAATCCGGGCAAATATATGCAATCTTGTTTGGACGGTTTGGCGATTTGGGGAATGTCTGTTCTACCCGCCCTTTTCCCGTTTTTCTTCTTTAGCGGACTACTCACAAAAACGCAAGTCTTGGACAAGTTGAGTCAAAAACTATCAAAAATTATGCAAAAACTATTCCATACACCGGGTTCGAGTGGAATTATTTACTTGCTTAGTATTGTTTCAGGATATCCTGTTGGCGCAAAAATTACTAGCGACTTATATCAAAAAGGTGCTCTAACCTCGGACGAAATTGTCCGAATCAACGCATTTGCATCCACTTCAGGGCCCCTTTTTATCATCGGCTCAGTAGGTGTCGGGATGCTCCATAATCAAACCTTTGGCATTATTTTACTAGCAGCACATTTACTCGGTGCAATACTCAATGGATTGTTATATCGCAACTATCATTACAAAAAATCTGAATGTATAATTATGCAAAAATCGACCAATCTCAATGCAACAATTTCCGACACAATGTATGACTCAATAATAGCGATCCTTATTGTGGGTGGATACATAGTTGTCGCGAATATTCTGATCGATATACTCTCCAACATTGGCGTCTTATCCTTGTTGGGTTCTTTGATAAATGGTATAGCAGGATTGCTTGGTTGCCCTCTGGACATTGGTAGCGGACTGAGCGCTGGACTTTTGGAAATTACTCGCGGATGCAGAGACCTAGCATCACTTTCCATGTCCCCCCACATACTCTTGCCTTTTATTTGCGGATTAATTTCTTGGGGCGGCATCAGCATCCAATTTCAAGCATTAACTTTTTTGCAAAAATGCAACATAAAATCAAGTTTTTATGTGCTACAAAAACTCACACAAGCAATTTTCAGTGCCATAATTTGCTATATTTTATGCATAATTTTTGTATAAAAAAGAGAGGGATGTACCCTCTCTTTTGGTAATTTACATATTACAAGAATTAATAAAATCTTGTTTTGCCTTTTGTACTTTTTGTTTTGATTCAGCATCTAAAACACTATTCGCATTAACATTAACATCAACTTGACCAGCATTGCAACCGCTTTTTGAGTCGATTACTACACCACCTCCCTGACTCGGGGCAGAATTAATTGCTGCAGAAGTGTTACTATTTTCAGTTTTTACTATTGATTGTCCCGAATTTTCAGCACACACCTCCCCCTCATTCTCTGATTTTGTGGTTGAGTTTTTGAGCAAGTTTTGCGAAGGATGACTCACAATTCCCAAAACAACAAATACTCCGAGCACACTATTAACAATCGACATATAAGTTGATTCATCTATTACCAACCCTAACGGCCTACCTATCGTCTGCACCAGCAGCAAAATCGCACTAGCGAGCGAGACCCAAAAACTGTATGATTTAATTTTTGTTTTTACAGAATCCTTCATAACTACCTTCTACGATTTGCAAAATCAACAACTATTTGATAATAATCACCCAAAGAATCTATAATTTCTTGGTCATTCATCAATTCCTGAGTCTCTTCTCGTGTCAAAGTTTTGATAATATTTACCAAATATTCAACTTTTTTGCGTGATTTTGTAGCATCAATCTGCGAAGTTTTCTGCTCCACCCATTCCAACCACTCAGCATTTCTCGCATTCCTAAGTTCAGCAATTTTCAAATTGTATTTTTCCAAATCCAAAACATCTTGGTCATACTTTTTTGTCAATTCTTCGATTTTGTTTTCAAGTTTTGCCGCATAAGCGATATCAAACTTATCAAGCGCAGCCTCCAAATCGTTTTGAACCATAGTCCTTTTTAACTCCAATTCAGAAATTGCAATTTGCTTTTCATCAATCAAAGCGAGTAAATCCCTGTCAAATTGCGAAACAATCTCACGCTCAGAGTTTTGTTTGATACTACTGCGCTCCAATCCTTGAGCAATTTTCTCTGCTTGGTTTTGCTCTAATTCTTGTTCAGTAGCGACAGCAGCATCCGTTTTTGCTTTTTCAAAATCAATTTGCATTTTGCGCTCATCCAAATCAAGTTGTTCAAATTTTTCGTCATACTGATTGTGGATTTGTTTTTTATTAGCGTACTCGTACTCGCTCAAAGCATCTTTTGCATCAGCGATAATGTCCTCTTCAGTCTTGATAACTTTAGGTTTGTATTGAGGCATCGTACTTTCATCAGGCTCTGGATTTGGATACCCCACACCAAAATTCTTTTCGATTGTATTCAAATTTTCTTTTATCTTCGCAATATCAAAATTATTTGTACTCGAAGAATGTAATTCCTCATTTTTTACTTCAATGTTCTCAAGCGGCTTTTCTTCTATTGACATAATTTCCACCTCCATTATTCATATAGAACTCATATTTAATTTGTTTTATAATAATTTTTCCCAAATTTTTTGTGTAGTGTTTTGTTTGCATAACACTCCTTTTATGATATTATGCATTGCATAGTACCCGTTAAATTTTATGAACCCACAAAATTGAAAGTTGCTTTTCCACGCAAAAAAACTTTTAAATTTTTTATAGTTCCGCCATTTTGCGCATTAGTTAAATCAATCACTATCCCGCCATTTTGCGCACATATACCGCCTAAAATTTGCAACATACCTGCAGAATTTGCAAATAATTTCCCACTACCGATACTTCGATTATTTTGTTTTATTGTAGCTAAACAATCTTGTGAACAGTCAAAATTAAATAATATGTAGATTTCGACCGCACCAACTACCGAACCTAGCACCCCAATCTGAATTGTAGTCGCATCTGATACCGCGATTGAATTTTCTTTTTCATAAAGACTGCAATTCTGTAATTTTAGATTATTGTATGAATTGTTCAGTTTTTTCACCAAACTTTCCAACATTTCCACCCTATCACTTAAATCCTGCACTTTTAAATCTGTCATATCAGAGACACCTCCAACATTGGATTGGATATTTCACTTTCTGCAACTTTGCAAGAAAATGCAAAACTAAACCTAGAGCATACAATATTTATCGGAACCCTCTGCGATAATGTACTCCCTTTTATCTCAAAATGATAGTTTTTATTATCAGCACAAAAAGTCACAACAATATCAGTTTTTGTATTAATTGAGAGATATTTTATTACTTTTTTGTAATTTGGATATCCCATATCAGTAAATGGTGAAACCCAATATTTGGGTGCAGGGCTTCCATTGATAGTACCGTCGTGTGTTAATTCATATATTTTATTAGAATTTGTCCCATTAAGTAAAATCCCCAGTTTTGAATAGTTTTCATACCTGATACCATCCATAAATACTATATCTACTCCACGCAGAATATTAATTGTAAAAGTATTCAAATCGAACTCGATCAGAGTATTATTTGTATAATCTGACGCTTCGCAACCAATATTTTTATTATCATTATACTTCATTTTGCACGCCAAATAGTATTTACCATCCAAAAAAGCACCGACCGCACCGCTATTATCCACGCCATCCAACATCTCATCAATTCCAAGATTGATTTTGTTCATACTATCGCCATCAAAGTAGTACACTCCATCTGAACATAGCATAATAATGATTCGACCGCACAATTTTGCCGTTTCGTGATACAATTTACCTGTAGTTAGGTATAAATGCTTCACTGCAAAATCATCCTGCAGTCCCCACGCATTTATACGGCTAATACCATATTCACGAATTACATAAACATAATTATTCGCCTCAATTACCTTTTTGCAGACTCCGCGTTCCCCCGTTAGTTCTATATATCCACCCTCAAAATTACTAACATTCCAATTCGTCGGGTCAAGATCATCACTAAACCAAATCACATTCTGGTCACCATTCACAGTCGCAAACAAGCGCCCAGCATTCAACGCAATCGAAGTAATCCTAGGCACATTTTCATCATAAACCTGCGGTAACGAGCCAGAATATTTGACAATTTTATTCTCGCCGCACGCAAAAAAGCAATCACCCTCATCAATTCGATAGTTAATTCCGTTCGGCACACTACTAAAAGCCGTACTAATCGTAAAAAACTCATTTTGAGAAGTTTTTAGCCTCCCATAATACAAATTATTGTCGTCACCATACAGCATAAGCAGCGGAATGTACGCATCCTGCACACTATCATATCTTGTATATTGCCAAAATTTGATAAATTTTTGTACATTTGCCGGTGAAACGAATGATTTTTGACTAGTTTCTGAATACGGAATTGTTAATTCTTTTATTCCAAGCCCAGTCGATAGGCTTTGCTTGTTAAAATTAAAATTGTAGCAATTTGTAGCGAAATTCAACGGTAGTAAGTTTTCCGAAACCGAAGTATTGATACCTTTGGAAAAATCAGTCAACTTTACTTTGTAATTGGATTTTGCATTTTTAGGCAGTTTTTGTTTGTAAAACACCTTACAACCACCTTCTCTTTTTGAGAACTACATTATCTTTTCGTCGCTGCACCACCAAAACCGCACGCTCAAACATTTCATTCCAATTATTCGCATCTTGATACATCCCCGTAACAAGAAAATACCTACTCACAGTACCGAGCGCGACCATACGAGTAGAAACTTTATTCTCTACTACATCCAATTTTGAAGAAATATCAGTCGCATCAGCCGGCAAATATGTATAAGTAACAAACAAACTACCCGCTTTTGCCTCGAAATGCTCAGGAAACATCGCAAAATCTACAGAAAACTTTAATCTATTGTCAACAATTTTAACAATATCCAACAAAGGTTTTGAGAATAATTCAAATGAATATACTCCAGAAGCACTACTAATCACCTCTTGTTTTTTGAGCGGAAAATAAATCACTGCAAGACTTTGCACAGAATCATTTACGCAATTCATTAAAATATTAATCTTTTCTGCCTGTTGCGGCGTCGGCGCGGCCTCACCACCAAAAGTCGTAGTAGCGAGCAAGTCCAAATCTCCCAAATACTGCGCAGTCAGTTTTAAAACTTCCAAAACAGTCATTTTTACCTCCTTTATACCCAAGAAGTCTTGTAACCATCATCAAAATTGCTATCACTTTCGCGTTTTTGAGCATAATCAAACATTTCTTTTAGTTTGAAATTCGTTTCGTCCTGCAGAATTCTTTGGTTTTCGCGCTCAAGTTTTTGATTGTTTTCTTCCATTTCGCGCATTATTTTATCAATATTCTCAATCCTAGACTTTCGCAATTTGGTAATAACCGTACCATTAAGCCCGTCTTCACACACAATACAAAAAGTCGAGCCTTTTAATCCAGAATGATGAATTTCGTACCTTTTTCTTTGCGTGTTATAAACAACAAAATATCCACAGTCAATTTCTTTTATCCTACTACAAATATCAAAAACATCCTCAAAAATTTTGATTAATGCCATAAAAACACTCCTTTTTAGCAATTTTTTATGCAGTTATTGTAATTCTCGAATTAGAACACATTCTATTTGGAATCAACTCGCAGTATTTAACTAGTGTAGCACTGTGAGCAGCATAACCTTCTTTTTGACGCAAAATTTCGCCTTTGTCATTGCTTAACCAAGTCCAATCACACAACTGATGCATCGTAAAAGAACTTGAATCTAGCAAAAATGCAGTCTTTGGTCCAATAAACCTATTCGCATAGAGAGGTATTCCATCAATCGACAGAGTCCTAAAACCACCCTCTAGCACCTGCAAATCACAGTTAATTGCGTTGTTTTTAAGCAATTTTTGCACTTCTCGACGGAAATCAAAGCTTGTGACAATAAAATCGGTATGCCCGCCCTTGTCCATTTTGGTTGTGTCGATAGTCTGCAAAAGTGATATGTAATCAAAATTTGTAGCCTTAATATCAAAGTAATTAGGTCTCATAAACTCATTTTTAGCCCTTTCTACACCAAATATTGCGACATTTTGATTGGAAAAGAACTTGCCCAACCCAGTTACAGGATAGTAATTATTTGTCAAACAAAACTCAAAGACTTCATCCTCTTCTACTGTAGCGCTCATCGCACCACTAGCAGATACTGTAACCTTGTTGTTAATGTAATCAACATCCAAAACATCCAAATTTTGCATATTTGACACAGGAAGTGCGTCAATAGTACCAGTAACTCGCATACCAACCATAAATTTTTTTGCATCATCCACAGTATAAACTGCACTTCCGCTAGTATAACCTGTCACTTCACCAGCAAGGCTTGAGCCATCACCGTAAAGCATTCTCCGCATATTAAACTTGCTCGATTCGATCAAGTTCTCCATTTCTGCGGTCAAAAGATTCAGAAAAGCCCCCGAATCGTTCGCACTAGCACGCAACGCCTTGTCAGAAATCTCCAACTGAGCATACAAATTCTTGAGCGGAGCAACAAGTTTTACATAACCATTCCCTTTTGCAGCAGGCAAAGCACCAGTTTCTGCCCCCGCACCAATACCACCATTGACGCCCGGAGCAATGACTTTTGTAACAGTTGAACCAGAGATATCGTTGCTAGTTTTTTCTATTTGAGAGAAAAATGGGTCAATATTATTATCAAATTGATTGTTTATTACCTCTAAATACACATTTTTTAGAGCATTATCCGCAGTTTTTAAAGATATCATTTGTTTTTCCCTCCTTTTAGACCAATGTAATCTTACCCTGCGCATTAGGGCGATTACAAATCAGATCAGCATATTTTACTAAAGTGGCACTATATGTCGGGTAACCTTCCTTTTGGGTAAGAATTGCACCATCATTACCAGTGAGCCACTCCCAATCACACAGTTGATGCAATGTAAACTGTTCAGGATTGAGCATCAAAATCGTTTTTGGCTGTACATATTTATTCCTTGTAAGCGGAATACCATTGTAAGCGACACTTGTCACCCCACATTTTAGATTTACAGCCTCAATATTCTTGGTATATCCCATAATCAACTTAATCAAAGTGTAGTAAGCATCACTAGACGCAACCATAACTTGCGGCTGGTAACCAGAAACCAACTCAACATAATCCAAACTTTCTTGGATAAATGTCTCACTAAGCGTGGTAGACGCCTGCTGCGCCCTCAAAATAGGCATTAAAGCAGTATAATCACTGCGTTTTAGCCCATAAAGCGACTCACTTGTACCAAAAATCTCGCCCAAACCCGTCAGTTCATTATCCTTACTACCCTGAACATAGCACTTGTATTTGCCGACGTTTGCGGTAGTAAAACTTGAAGAAGTCTTGCTAATAGTCACTTTTTTGCTGTCTCTATCAACAGAAATCACTTCTACCCCAGTCATACCAGAGTCAACAACACCATCCATATAAAAATCAAGCAACATTCCCTGCATAAAAGGAGCGACATTGTTTGCCTTGAAAAATTTTCCAGAAGCGCTAACCTCGGTAATTGTCGTCAAAGAACCTGAAGAATCGCCATAAAACATCCTCTCTAGGTTGAATTTGCTCGCAGAAAGCAGACTTTCCATCTCTGAAGAAAGCAAGTTGACAAAAGCGCCCTCATCATTCGCAGACGCGCGGATAGCCTTGTCTGTGATTTCAATAGTACCGAAAAGGTTCTTTAGAGTAGATGTAAAATTGACATAATGAGTCTCTTTGCAAGGAGGCAATTCACCGTCCTCTGTGCCCGAGCCCACTCCGCCATTGATGCCATAAGGCACCAATTTGATAATATTTCTGCCGTAAACATCCGCAGAGCTTTGCTTTATCATTGCAAAAATTGGGTCGGTATGCCAATTTAGTTGCTCGCTTACGGCATCCAAATACACTGTTTTTAGTGCATTTTGCGCTGTAGTTAAACTAATCATAAAAATCTCCTATTTGATTAAAATTTTTTTAGCCAATTCTTTCGCCTCAGCCATTGTGAGCGCTCGTGATGACTTTGTTGCGTTCATCTGCGCGCCAACGCGCTCGGATATCACTTTGGGAGCGGACCTTTTGACTTGCAACCCTTTGAGATAATCATTAATAATTTTTTGTTTTATCTCATCATTTTGCAATATGTATTGCTCCAAATCAGCATTGGTAACTTGACCGTTGCGCGGTAACTGATTGAGCACTTTTATCCATGCTTTATCCAAAGGTGCCGCACTATTTTGCACTGTCTTATCTTGCATAATTATGCGTCCGATTTCTGAGATGTGTTCACGCGCTTCGGGATTTTCAAAAAAGAAATTTTGAGCCATTTCACGCCACTCATCACTATCGTATTTTGCATTAACGGGAGCGTCCGCTTTGTCCGTTATTTTCGCATTATTGTCAGGGGTAGCATCTACCTTGTCTGACACATTTTGTCCATCAGAAGAACTCAAAACCTCGATAATTTGACTATTTTGGGCTTGTTTTTCGTCGTTTTTTTGCGTTTTTGCGCCATTTTCTACAGTGTTTGGCTCAACTTCGTCAGTTTGTATTGGCTCAGCGGTAACATCAGCTTTTTTAAGTTTTGCCAATTCCATAGCGTTCTGCGTAAAGGTTTTTCTGAGGCAATCATACGCCTCTTTGAGGCTCTTTACAGACTTGAAAGTTCCCAAATTCACCTCTTCTTCTGGCGCAATTCTATCGTCTTCGAGTTCTGTATAATATTCATTATTTTGCATAAATACTCCTAAAAATTTTGTGTTTGCTTGACGAGCAATTTGCTATTTTTTGTCCTTATTTTTGCTCAATAACACCTTTGTTTTCTGCCATCTGCGATAATTTTTTGTACTGTTTATGCAGCCTGATATGCTTGAGCAATTTATCTCTCAATCCCTTCTTTTTCTCTGACAATTTTTCAAAGTCAGCCCCCAACATAAACGCCACATGCGCACTAATATGCAAGTCGTGATCGTGAATTTCTAGCACTTCTGGCTCTTTCCCTTCGGCAAAATCAATATTCTCTCTCTTTGCTTTTTCCACCTGCAAAGAATTGTTGTCCATTGCGTTTTCCCAAATACCGAGCCCCAGCATTTCCATTACCTTGATACGCATTGCGTTTGACATTTTGCCATTTTCATCGTGCAACAGCCCTGCATTGTACAAATCAAATACCATACTACGCTTTTGCGCGACTGTTTCGCCCAGTTCACTCTCGGTCTCAAAAGTCACATCATCGCTAGTGATTTCGCTACCGTCCCAATAGAATAGTTCGCTTGAGCCATTTTCACCAATAATTTTGTTGATGCGCTGAGTGGTGATGAACTGCTTGTAAATTCTCAAAATTTGCCGACCGATTTCTTTTAGCGCAAACTTGATATACTCACCACTCGCTGACACGCGCATATCCTCTTGCTCAATCAATAATTGCAATGCCACACCACTCATTTGCGTCAAAGCCGTCGCATTTGAGCCAAAAAGGTCATTAATTCCACTAATATTGAGGAATTCTGCTATCAATTTGTCTTCTTCGTCGCGAAAATCAACAGGCAGACTCGCGGTCGAAAGCATTTGGGGTGCCCTTGCACCTTGACGATAAACCAAAACTTTGCCGGGACTCAAACCCTCTTCCTCCAAATTGTCGACATCGACAGAACCATCCTCCACACTCATAACGCCCATTGAAAGTCTATTCATAAATTCGTGTTTACGATTTTTTACCGCATTGTACGCCCTTTGGATTGGGATACACCGCTCTACAATGCTCGCACCCCAGAAAAGTGACGGCTGCCCCATACTGATTTGGCGAACAAACGGAAAACCTCTTTCACCACTTTGTAAGTTTTGATACGGCAAATCTCCCTCATAAAGCAATTCATCACCCGCAATTATCACCAAACGACCGTTTGGAAACTCTGTATTCGGCATTTCGTAGCGTTCAATCACCATCGCGTGATTGTGTTTTACAGTTTTTGAGACCTTGGCAGACCTCGACGTATATCCCAACCCGCCAGCGACTTGAGAATTTTGCAAATTGTATGTATCGATATCTTCACCCTTGATATCCACGCCCCAAATTCGTTTTATTGTGCGGACATCATAAGCGCGAGCGTGAATCAAACTCTGGCATTCATTCAAACTCTCTGAAGTATTGCTATCGGGATAAATCTCAAATGGCGAGCAAACTACTACATCCACATCGCCCTCATAAATTTTTTGCCCCAGCGAAGTCAGCCCTACGACCGCCCCCGCAGAGTCATTCCAAACGATTTTGTAAAAAGAAGTGCCACAAATTTCACTCCAACGCGTCGCTTGCGACACTAATTCACTCAACTCTAGTTTATCAGACACTGCGCGCAGAATATTTTTGCAAATATGAGCGTTGTTTATGTCATCAGCATCCGCGCTAGATGGCAAAACTGTCATCATTGGGCGAACTTTTGCCAATTTTGACAATCTTGTCTCGACTAATGGTGCGAGATGATTGTAAACCTCGCGTTCTTGCCAAAAATATTGTTTGTCAAAATCATCCAGAGTATCATTCAACCCGATGCCGCAATACTGATTACCCATCACAAAATTCATATTGAGTTGCCACTGAGCATCGAACGGCTTGCGCTCTTCTTGCCTTTGTTCAAAATCTTTTTTGATTTCCGAAACAAGGTCTTTTACTCGATTACTTTTACTTTTTTGCTCGTTTTTTTGATTTTTTTGCATAAAAACCCCTTTTCTTGTTATTTTTGCGTATAAAATTTACTTTTTACCGATTTTGGCACTAGCGAACGAGCGAGGTTTTCATACAACTCCACCGCGCAAGATTTGCACAAATTCACGCTCGCCTTGCTAAATCTAATGTTACAGTAAATTTCATTGTTACAGTCGACCTTACCAGTACATTTAACCCGCCTATTTGTTAAGCATACCTTCACACTTTTCCTCCTTTTGAGACGATTTTGAGCAATTCGTCTCGTTTTTTTAATAATTCTTCATCACTCATTGCTCTATATCTATCGAGATTACTTTCGCCCAATCCATCCAATAGCGCTTTTGCAGCAGAAATATCAGGCGGAATGTGTTTTTTTGTGATTTTTCGCTTAATTAAGCGCAAATCTGGGTCATTTTCGCTATTTACATACTCTTCGACAACCTCATCGACTGTATAGCCGACAGCCTTTTTGAAGAGCGATTTTGTCAATTTTTCACCATCTTTTGCATCAATCATCTCACCATCTCCTATGTAAATTGTGTTGTCGAGCCTTTTGAATAAGCCTCTCTTTATGTAATTGCACTGTTGTCGGAACAATTTCTGGCTTTAGAGCATTTTCTGGGCGCGACATTATGTAATAACGCAATTCATCCATCGCGTGATCATCTTTTTTGATTGGCGCATCATTATTACCCCACCAATATCCTTTAATTTCTCTAATCATATTCACACAATTTTTGAAAATAAATAATTTTGTTTCATTATTTACATTCCTTAGATAACTTTTTACACGCGAAATGCCAGAAAGCAAATCTTTGTTTACCGCCGTGTTTGCATTAATTCCATAATCCAAAAACAATTCAGCCACACTTTTTGTACCCGAAAGTGTCTTTTGATTGGCAGCAGAATCAATCAAACAATCATATTTCCCGTTAAAACCTTTTCGCCAGCCCAGAGCCTCACAAGTCGAAATAATTTTGTCAGCGTGATATTCCAAAGTCTTGCCCGCCTCGTAATGCTCGGCTATCACATAAACATTGCCGTCATAATCCACTGCATACCAATGGCAACTCAGCGGATTGTGCAGCCCAGGGTCAATACTAATTTTGTCAAACCACTCTTTTGGTACATTAAAAGGCTCAATGACATTGACCGACTCTTGGAATTCGCTATATACCAGCCCGCCATAAGAAGCAAATTTACCATAACGCCGACTTTCCAAATCGTCGGCAGACAAAATTTGCGACATTGCTTGGATTTCCTTTTCGTCCAAAAACGGATTATCCGCCCACTCGATTTCTTCGTACCAAATCTCAGGATCGGCATTTTCATTCAAATAAATGTGATTGTATACCCAAGTCAGCCCTTTGAGTGGCGTCATCGTGCCAAAAATTTCTCCGACTCGATCCAAAACGCGCATCCGACACTCGAGATATATATCAAAAGGCGGTTCTTCATCAAACCACACATAATCAAGGCTCGTTCCTTGGAATTTCTCTCGCCCTTGGTCACAAGTCTTAAAGCCGATTTTACTCACTTCCCCCGAAACGCTTTTGACCAAAATATAATCAATTACACCGCTTTCGGGCGAATCTTTGCGACCTGTGAGCATCACGATATCCACTATCCAGTCGGGATTGATGTAATACAAAATTTTTTGCTGCGCGACATCACGCTGAACCTGCTGACTCAGACTGACCACCCATCCGTCTGTTTTTGCCTTGTTCGTTTTGTACGGATGATTGCCGCGCGCCAACCAAACGACTTCGACCGCACCACACTGAGATTTTCCACTACGATTTCCTCCAAAAACCCACCGATTTCGTTTTGTACACTTGTGAAATGCGATTTGCTTTTTGTGCACTTTTTCGCCACTATTGTATTCAAAAAGTTTGTTGTTTCGCTTTCTGCGTTTTAATTCAAACATCACCGTATCCAGTTCATAAACAGCACTGCGCAAATCCATAGTTTCACCTTTTCATTTTTTTATTATAATTTTCGCTACATAATGGTATAAAAGTCGTAAAAAAAACAATAATTGCATACGGATTTCAATTATTGTTTTGGTATCATTTTGATAGGAGATTTTTTTAATGCGTAAATATTTATTCATTTTTACTGTATTTTTATTCATTTTGGGCTTTAATTTGGGCTGTCAAAACGGCTTAATTTTGTCTGCTGCGACCGAGCCACTTTTTTACAAAATTACTCAAGATGAGGTATTTTTGTACTCAATTACCGAAACTCGTGAGGCGTCTAGCGAAGTTATTTGTTCGCTGCCAAAGACCTACTTTGTCAAGGCTATCGACTCGCTCGATGACACCCATCTCGAGGTGAGTTATCTAGGGGTAAGCGGCACAGTCAACAAGAGTGCGGTTACCCCTGTTTACTCGACTCCAACCACTCCATACAGCGTACAAACTTTTGACCTACTGCATACCGCCAACGCGACCGTTTGGCAAAAACCCTCTACCACCTCGACGTATCTGAGTAGCATCCCATACGACGCAACTGACACTCTCTACATCGGCTCTGTTTCGGGGCAAAAACTCAATGATCACGACCTTGGCATCTGGTATCTATGCAAATATGTCGACTCTGAGAAAGGGCCTGTATTGGGATACCTACACTCATCTCTAGTCAGCAATTTGTCCCCGCTAATCGAGAACACCGAAGAGGTGCAACTCGAGCCCGACGCAGCAGCAAGCACCACTATATTAGCCCCCGAATTAGGCAACACAAACAACCTGCTGCTGATACTCTTACTCACCATTCCTGCTGCGATAATTTTGATACTGATTATCAAGCCGAAACGCACCAAAAAGCAGTCTGCGCGTCGTCAAATCAAGGCTCTCAACCAACTCTCCCTACCTGACAAAAACGACCGAAATGACTTCGATTTTTGATATTTTGACTAAAAATCGCCCAAAATAAGGTATTATGCACGTACTATGCAGGTACTATGCATCCTATTTGTAACATTGCAAAAACAAACGCTCGACAGTGTTTATTGACGACGGCAACAATAGCGGCTTGACCTCATTCTCGCCCGAAAAACGGCAGGCGAATTTATTGAAAATACCGACTATCCAGCCCTCATTTTCTAGCAGTGATTCTATTTTCGCCACCCCATAACCTAGGTCCCTAATTTTGTCAATTAGGTCGACTAGCATCGCATTTATTCGGCGCGACATTGTCCGTTTACTCAGCCCATACTCTTCTGCCAAAATCTCCAAATCCACCTTGTCAATACAGTATCTGATGAGCGTGCGCGCCGCCTGCGGATCGATATTTTTGAGCCCCTCTTCTATCAACATTTTGACAGTCTGTAGCCGTTTTTTGCGCTGAATCAAATCAATAATTTGCTCCATCTGCTCCATTGTGGTAAACTCGCACCACGCCGTCGTATGGCTCTTTGCGCTACGCTCTAGCACGATTCTATCCACGCCTTTTATAATCCTCGCCAAGTATTTGTAAGAAAACAATAAGGTCTTTGCCCAAACTAATTTTTTCATAATTCTCTCCTTATTTTTTATGCCCTAAAAAAGTCTTTCGCCCTTTTTCGACAACAACTATATACCAAGTTTTTTGCGTTGTCAAGAGTCTGAGACAACTTTTTTGCATATTTTTGAATAATTTTTTAATATTTACTATTTCCTGAAATTTCTGTCAATCCCGTTTTGCGGATGAACATATGTTCATAGTATAATTATTAATTTTTGACAATGTATGTCTTAATAAAAATTTTTGAGTTAATTTGCTCAAATTATTTTTAAAAGACGGCACAATATGGTATAATATGTGGGATAGGAGTACGTATGAAAAAGTTTGTAATTTGTAATGTAATGACGCTTTGGGGATTCGCGAGCATGTTGCTGATGTGCTTTGTCTTTGCTCCGGCTTTGCGCGCAGAACTTCCCGCCTACACCGCGACCACACCGCAGCAAATAACGATAGACATCGACGGGTACACGCCCACCAATTTTACCAAAATCAGATATTTTGACGGCGCGATTTATCTAGCCGACCGAAACGGTCAAAAGGTCATCGAGCAGAAAAATGGCATCAGCAAAATCATCCACCAGACGGCATCAGCGGATACCGAAGAAAACGCCCTGCCTTTTGACATCCTCGCCTTGGGCGACAAATACCTCATTTCGACCACCTCGACCTTTGTCAATCTGGTGGACAGTCAGAGTCAGCAAACTGCCAAGACCTTGAATAGGTACAAAGACGGCGACAATGTAGACGGTGTGGTGACCCCGCCTCAGACGCTCGCCAAAAGCGCCGATGACGAAATCTATATGATTAACGACAAAATGATATTGAATTATCACCTAAATGACACTCATCCGACGCTTTTCTGCAATTTGGATAGTAGTATTAGCCAAGATTTTGACAAAGGCGGCTTTTGCATAACCGAGGACGGCAGCGCGATTTATTTCTCAGTCGCAAACAAAATCTACCGCCTCGACACCACGACAAAAGCACTCACCGCCATTCTCCCTGACACATTGAGCGCCGTAACGACCGCGAATATCGACTACCTTGCCACCGACAATCAAGGCTACATTTACGCAAAGGCGGGCAGCGCTCTATTCAAGTTGAGCAACACCGCAATCGTAGCGACCACCACCCTCCCTAGCGACGACACCTCGAGCGTGGATTTTGACTTTGTCAACGGCAAATTATACTACATCACGACGGATAATAAGATTTACTCTACTCAACTGCTGACCGACAGCGGCGACAATTTTATCACGAATTATTCCGCAATCCAGCCAGCGGTCAAACTCACCAATTTAAGCGCCAAAACCGAGGTCATCGACGCAATAAAAGTGACCGCTGCAACTCAAATTTTCCAATACAAGACCCGCCTCGCCCCTGCCAAAGCGCTCGTTTTGAACAAAAAATTAATCGTCTTGGATGCGCAAGACCCGACATTTTACTATGTTTTTGACAATAATTGCGACAGTGCCGCAGGTTATCAAGTAGGCTACGTGCTCAAATCCGCTTGTGCGGCGTTGACGGACGAAATCCCGACAGAATTTAGCGAACACAGCGCAGGCAAAGTCATCACAGGGCTCAGCAAAATATTTTGTATGCCGATTAGTCAGCCTGTCGCTACTGACACCTTTGTCACCAGTCTAGGGATGCTGCATTACGGCGATGTCGTGACGATACAAGAGAGTCCGACACTGGATTTGGACAGCAATGGCGCGAGTTTTGCTGCGATAAAATTCAGCAAAAACGGCACCGAGGTAATCGGTTATGTCGACAGCCGAACCCTTGTATCTTGCGAGCAAGTCGCAATCGAAACCAAATCCGTGCCGAATGCCGTAACCAAGGCGGAAACGATTATTTATGGCGAGAAAAACTGCTTTAACAAAGTCGACGTTTTAGCGAAAGGCAGTGAGGTAAAAATCCTCAGCAACCTCGACGATGGCATTTCAAAAATCGAATATTACATTTTTGACGGCGATAATGAAATCATCAAAACAGGCTATTGCAAGACGAGTTTTCTAGATACTGGGCAACTCACCATTGCGCAAATCCTCGGGATTGTCTTAGTCGCAGTCAGCGTAATCGTAACTGTCATTGTGTTGGTCGTTTACCACCGCCGCAAGAAAAAAATCCACCCTACTCTACCCGATGCCGAAACTACCGAAGAATAAATATGACAAAAAAGCCCCCCCCTCTGGGGCGGCTTTTTTTGTTGTCCGTTTTTTGAATGTTGCTGCTCTATCGCTAGACGGGCGGCTTGCCGCGAGGCGCCCGCAGGGCGCCTGATGCGCCATTCGGCGCATAGTGCATCCTCACGGATGCACCGCGGCAAGCCGCGGGGTCGACAGTGCTATCTTCAGACAGGCGCATAGTGAATGCGTCAGCACACACCATATAATAAAGATAATCCTTTCAACTGCCATTCAGAGGGTACGACCGTACCCGTGGAATCTGTGAGGAAACGGCGAACCCAAAACGAAAAAAAAGACCCAACGGGTCTTTTTGGTTCTCTTTTATTGGATTACTCTATCATTTTTATGTATTATCCACTTCGAGATTGACATTGTTGTTGCTGGTTGGCTGATATACAGCGACTAGTGTATGTTCATAAGCCACTGACTTTGCCACACGATAACTAGTAGCAGTCGAAATAGCAGTCGTGCGGTCGTCGTCGAGGTACCACCCGACAAAAGCGTACCCCGGCTGGCACAACGTAGTCGATATAGTGATAGTGTCGCTATCCTCCAAATTCTCAAAATCGTCACCCACGATATACGCAGTGCCGCCGAGTGTCGCAGTTACTACCACTCCACTCACAGAGCCGCCCGACAATTTTAGCCCAGAATATGCGCCAGAAACGGTTTTGAGGTAGATTGGCACAACATTGGTTGTCACCAGTCCTTCAAATTTTATAACTAGCGAATTTAGGCTCTCGTTCGCGGAATATTCCACTTCGATGGCGATTGGCGAATTGATTATCAACTCTTGGAATCGCACAACAGTAATCCAATTCTCGTTGTCGAATGAAAATTGCGAAATAACATTGCCAGTCGCTGGCGTCAGCATTACTTTGGTAAACGTAGCATCACCATTCGAAAATTCAACCACTGTCACGTTGACGGTGCTACCGGTAACTTCTGCGATCCGATACCACAACCAGTATGCATACAGAGTAGTGTCTAGTAGAAACGTCGATTTGGTCACCGCTGGCGTGCCGTCGGCATTGTAGATTTTTTGCCCGCCACCTTTGGGCTCGGTGTAATACCCTCCGAATGTGTACCTTGTCCGACTAGGTGGGCTAATATTAGGCAGAGTGGCATCATATGTCTGAGTGAATGATGCTGTACTAGTCGCCGTAGTTGATTGAGTGTCCAGAACAACAGTAATCGCTATCGCTCGCCATACGGCGTAAAGCGTGACCGTAGCCCCGTTTGTGGTGGTCAAATTGCTGACACTTTGGCTATTGTTGTACACTTTTGCGCCGTTTGCACTCGTCGCCCAGCCCGCAAAAGTATAGCCCGCGCGAGTAAAACTGTTAGATGTCAAGTTATTAACCACGTCATATGTATGTGTTGAATCGCTCATCGATCCACTGCCGCCATTTGCTTTGTATTTTACAGAATATGTATTAGCCGTCCATTTTGCTGATAAAGTTATGTTATTATAGCAGTTGGCAGGGATTGTGAGAGTTGTACCCGAAATAGTCGGGCTACCGTTTGAGCAACTCACTGTCCACCCCGCAAACTGATATCCTGTGCGAGTCGGATTGGCTATTGTCTTTGTTTGACTGCTAGTCGACACTGTGTAAGTGCTGCTACTCACACCGCTCCCGCCATTGAGCGTAACCGAAATATTATATGTATTCGGAGCCCAATACGCATAGAGTGTGGTATCTTCAGTGAATGGAGAAACTGATACTGCTGGAGTGCCGTCTGCATTATAGATTTTTGTACCTTGACCATTCGCACTGGTATAGTAGCCGCTGAAAGTGTAGCCACCTGTGCGGGTTGGTGGAGTAATATTGGAGAATGTATTTTGTGAGGTTATAGCAATAGAACTTGTGCCACCACTACCATCTTGCTTATCAAAGGTTAATTGAGGCATCATTGCGTACGACGCGGCAGAGTTAAGAGATATGAGAAGCGAGGGGCGTACCGCTTGGCTATAGTTCACACTACTGAGACTATCAGAGGAACCTGAGGGGTTGAGATTCTAGCTACAAAGTGCATTATCATCGTACGCAGAGCGCCCCCACGTGTAACAATAGGCTGTATTTCCATAATTGGACTGTGAGGTGCCCAGATAACTAGTTGAGAATGAAGTACTACTCCCATCGTATGTGGTTCGCTCAGCAGTATTGGTCTCCCATAGGCCGTCGTGAGCATCCTCATACCCCATCTCCGCCATACTAGGCAACCATAGGTAGTCGTCTCCCCAGTTTGCGTAATCAGTTTTGCCTGTGTAATTGTAGTCGCTGCTGTACCAAGAGCCAGAGTAACTATAGCCGTTCGTTGTAGTCAATGACTCGTTATTGAGCCAATAACTTGTTTCGTTTCTATTTGCAGGATTCTGCATATTAGTCATCCAAGGCATCTTGCTGGGTGTAGAAAGGAAGCGGGTCAACCCCTTGCTAGCCACAGTATACAGTGAAAAGATGTGGTCAGAGGATTGAGTAACAGTGCTGCTTAATGCGCTATTACTGGTAGCGTATTTACTCTTGTTGCCAGTACCTGTATTGTTTAATGTTGCTACTCGAATGTAACTGGTACCATACATATTACTTGGATATGTACCTACTGTTGAGTTTCTCCAGTCGTCAGACCAGTCACTGTAGAGTCCCCCATTCGCGATACCATAGTGATCGCCAAGGTTCTTATTCTGCCCAGACCAAGCCTCTTGGTGATTGTTACTTAGCCACAATGTGGCTACGAGGTTGTTGTCCGTGTCTTTTGATACGTATGTTACTATCCAATCTAGTCCGCCAAGGCGTACTACAATACTTTGTCCATCGCTTTTGTTGTATGTTTTTGCACGTAAATTCGCAGCAGTAAGTGGTGTGGCGCCCACGCTAGTAGTGAGGCTGTCAATTTGTGTATTCATATCGCCCGATGAACCATATATCATATTGACCAACTGCGTTAAACTGCCCCCATTAAATGGCATATCACCTGTCGCTGTCGTTGGGTCGAGCAGCAACTCGTCCACATGCTTGAATGAACTGGTGTTTGACGA
>CAZOFH010000010.1:0-34318 GCA_964579205.1 uncultured Christensenella sp. | reverse complement strand
ACAGACAGACAGACAGACAGACAGGGCTAATTAGGCTTTTACAGTATGTTTATGGATATGTGAATGTTAAATTAAAAGATATAAGTTTGTCTATTACTTCTGGGGGAACGCCAAATACAAGTATTTCAGCATATTATGGTGGCAATATTCCTTGGTTAAGAACACAAGAAGTGGATTTTAATAAAATAGATAAAACTTTAATGACAATAACACAAGAAGGTTTAGATAATTCTTCTGCTAAATGGATAAAGGAAAACTGTGTTATTGTTGCTATGTATGGAGCAACAGTTGGTAAAGTTGCTACAAATAATATACCATTAACAACAAATCAAGCGTGTTGCAACATAGAAATAAACAATGAAGTTGCTAATTATAGATATATTTATTATTGTTTAGCAAATCAATATGAATATATAAAATCGCTAGGACAAGGCAGTCAAACTAATATCAATGCACAAATAGTTAAGGATTTAGAAATATCTTTACCGAGTTTAGAAAGACAACAACAAATAGTAGATATTTTAGAAAAATTTGACACAATAGTAAACGACATATCAAATGGTCTTCCTGCTGAAATAGAAGCAAGACAAAAACAATACGAATATTATAGAGATAAACTTTTAACATTCAAACAAAAATAAGGAGCGAATATGGCTACAAAGATTTCAATTAGATTTTTTAATGATGTGCCGGTTAGGGCGGTTTGGAGTGATGACTCAAACACTTGGTTTTTTTAGTGTGTTAGACATAATTTCTGCCATTCGTAACGAAAGTTCTTATCAAAAAACTCGCAACTATTGGAAGTATTTGAAAGCCAAACTAAAAAAAGAAAATAGTCAGTTGGTTAGTGCCACTACCCAACTAAAAAATAACGGCGGCAGACGGCAAAAAATATTTGTCAGACGCCTTGGATGCTGACGGAATAATTCAGCTGGCGGCAGAATTTCCAAGTAAAGTTGGTTCTGAATTTATCTCTTGGTTTACAAGGAGCGAGGAGACTATTGACGGCAAGAGCAAACAAAAAGCATATGCTTTGTTTGATAGTGAGTTGTTGGACAGTATCGGAGTCGGTACGACAAAAGGGCTACAACAAATACACGCGTATCTGTTGGGTGGGTTATATCCGTTCGCTGGCAAATAAGGAAATTGAATATTGCGAAGGGCGGATTTGCATTTGCGTCTGTGGGGTACTTGGTCGAAACGCTCAAACAAATCGAAAAAATGCCAGAGAAAACTTTTGAAAATATATTAGATAAATATGTAGAAATGAATATTGCCCATCCTTTTATGGAGGGGAATGGCAGAAGTACTCGGATTTGCTTGATTTGATGTTAAAAAAGAATTTGGCGAAATGTATCGATTGGAGTTTGGTGAATAAAAAAGATTATCTCGACGCGATGAGGGCAAGCGTAGCAGATAGTTCGCATCTAAAATCTATGCTCTACACAGCATTGACAGACAAAATCGATGACCGAGAAATGTTTATGAAGGGCATAGATTATTCTTACTACTATGAAGAAACAGAGTAAAAAAGGAGAAAACAAATGAGTTTTTACAATATCGTGGTGCAATCTAGCGAGAGTACGGTTGTAACTGAATATCAATCGAAAATAGTTCGCTCGGATGCTTATCAAAGCGAGGCTGAGTTAGAAAGAGAATTTATAAAATTATTGCAACAGCAGAGTTATGAGTATCTGCCTATAAAGTCTGAGGCTGACTTGATAGCGAATTTGCGTGCAAAGTTAGAAGAATTAAACAAGCTGAAATTTTCTGATAGTGAATGGGGGCGTTTTTTTACCGAGCAACTTGCCAACAAAAACGAGGGTATTGTAGAAAAAACTAGCAAAATACAAGAACAGAGTCGTCTTTCCTTTAAAATGGACAACGGTTTGACAAAGAATATTACTTTGATAGATAAAGATAAGATTCACGAAAACAAGTTGCAGGTTATTAACCAATATGTGAACAACGATGGACTGCACGATAATCGGTATGATGTAACCGTGTTGGTGAATGGTTTCCCGCTGGTTCATATTGAATTAAAACGCAGGGGTGCTTTACTTCGGGAGGCGTTTGACCAAATCGACAGATATCAGAGAGAAAGTTTTTGGGCTTCTAGCGACAAGACGAAGACCTCGGGGCTGTTTGAATATGTGCAAATCTTTGTAATCTCGAATGGTACATACACAAAATACTACTCGAATACTACAAGGTGGAACCATGTCAAGGAGATGACTGCTCAAAAAACTAACAGAGGAAAAACTAGCCATAGTTTTGAATTCACATCGTTTTGGGCGGACGGAAACAATAAAATTATTCCTGATTTGATGGATTTTACAAAAACATTTTTTTCAAAGCATACATTTCTTAATATTTTGACTAAATTTTGCGTATTTACCTCTGAAAAGATGTTGCTCGTGATGCGTCCTTATCAAATTGTCGCAACAGAAAGGATACTCAACCGCATTGAAATTAGCAATAATTACAAGACTTATGGAGGTATCAAGGCTGGTGGATATATTTGGCATACGACTGGTAGCGGAAAGACCCTGACCTCTTTTAAGACTGCACAACTTGCCACAAAACTGCCGTATATTGACAAAGTTTTATTTGTCGTGGATAGGAAAGATTTGGACTATCAAACAATGAAAGAGTATGACCGTTTTGAAAAAGGGGCGGCGAATAGTAATACTTCTACTGCGGTGTTAAAAAAGCAGTTGGAAAACCCTAACGCAAGAATTATAATTACAACTATTCAAAAGCTGGATAGTTTTATCAAAAAGTATAAAGACCACGAAGTTTATAACAAGCGTTGTGTAATTATATTTGATGAGTGCCATCGTTCTCAATTCGGAGATATGCACAAGGCGATAGTTCGCTCATTCAAAAAATATCACTTGTTTGGTTTTACAGGAACGCCAATTTTTGCAGCAAATGCAAATAGTGGAATAAGGAATATTGATTTAAAAACTACCGAACAGGCATTCGGTGATAAATTGCACACTTATACAATAGTTGATGCTATAAGAGATAACAATGTTTTGCGATTTAAGGTTGATTATTTCAAAACTATGGATTCTGAGCCAGATATTGACGACAAACAAGTTGCTGATATTGATAGAGAAAAAGCATTTTTGGCACCCCAGCGAATCAAACTTGTTACCGATTATATTCTAACCAATTTTAATCTAAAAACTTATAGAAATGAAAGGAGTTATAGTTACGATAGTTTAATAAATATTTCAGAAGTTATAAGTTCAAACAATAAGATTGAAGAAATAAAACAAAAATTAAGATTGAGCGGATTTAACTCGATTCTTTGCGTGTCTTCTGTGGAAGCTGCAAAACGTTATTATAATGAATTTAAGCGACAAATGGCGGAAAATCCTTCAAAAAAGATAAAGGTTGCTACGATTTTTAGTTATGGGGCAAATGAAGAGATAGATGACTCGCTTTTGCCGGAAGAAAATAGCGAAGATACTGCCGCTCTCGATAAGTCTTCTCGTGATTTCTTGGAAGATGCTATCCAAGATTATAACAAAATGTTCGGGACAACTTATGATACATCTAGCGACAAATTCCAAAACTATTACAAAGATGTTTCGCTCCGAATGAAGAATAAAGAAATCGACCTTTTGATTGTTGTAAATATGTTCCTGACTGGTTTCGATGCTACTACACTAAACACTTTGTGGGTGGATAAAAATCTAAAAGCGCATGGACTTCTTCAAGCATATTCAAGAACGAATCGCATCTTAAATAAAGTCAAAACATTTGGTAATATCGTTTGTTTTAGGAATTTGCAAAAGAGAACAGAAGATGCCATTGCGTTATTTGGGGATAAAGATGCCTGTGGAATCTGCTTGCTCAAAGGTTATAAAGATTATTATAATGGTTATGAAGATGAAAGAGGAACTCGTCAGCCGGGGTATGTTGATTTGATTCAAGAACTTGAAGCTAAATATCCTTTAAGTGAGCCTCAGATTGTTGGAGAAAAGGCGCAAAAAGATTTTATCGGGTTGTTTGGGGCTATTTTGCGTATGCGGAATCTGCTGTCTGCTTTTGATGATTTTAAGGGGAATGAAATTTTAACCGACGGCGAAATGCAAAATTATCTGGGTATCTACAATTACTTTTGGGATGAATGGAAAAAATACAGAGAAGGGCACGTAAAAGAAGATATAACCGATGATATTGTGTTTGAGATTGAACTGGTCAAACAGATTGAAATCAATATTGACTATATTCTGTTGCTTATTCAAAAATATCACGATAGCCATTGCGAAGATAAAGAGGTGCTTATTTCAATAAGGAGGGCTGTTGATTCGAGTTTGGAACTCAGGAGCAAGAAAACTCTTATTGAAACATTCATTGCTGGCATAAATGACATAGATGATGTTATGCTTGAATGGAGGGATTTTGTTGCACAGCAAAAAGAGCGTGAGATTGAGAATATGATATCTGAATTAGACTTGAAAGAAAAAGAAACTCGAAAATTAATCGAATATTCATTCCGTGATGGTGTTATGAAAACCACTGGGACTGATATTGATAGTATTATGCCGCCGATTTCTAGGTTCGGGGGCGGGAGAGAAAAGAAAAAGCTTTCTATTATCGAAAGGCTGAAGCAATTCTTTGAAAAATTTTTTGGAATAGGATAAAAACTAAAACAACTTTAATTATGCGAGTGCTGAATGTTATTCGCATAAGTAAAGTTGTTTTTTGTATTTTAAATTTGATACTTGACGCATATAATTAATTATTAAATGTGTGACTTTTATTTTGCGAATGTGTGAATGTAATTACTCGCGCAGCCAATATTTTGATGTGGATAGTTTTTTGTTTTTAGGGACATCCCAATGATATGATATGGATAAATTAAAAATAAATTGCATTAGTTATTTTTGAGACTTATTTTTATAACATAATCGGTGTTTTATTGCTCGAAAGTTCTTAGCCTGAAAGCTTTTTATTGTTTATTATACTATCCAATATATACAGCCAGGCTTTTGCTCTCACAAAATTGTCTATAAATTCGTTGATTGTGCCAGAATAAGAGGACTCGCCGTGCGCAAATTTGCACCTTTCTGCAAAAATAAAATCAATCGAGGTATATATTTGCGTTAAGGTATATTTTTTGTATTTTATGTCTTTGATATCTGCTTTTTCTATTCTTTTCAATTCATCAAACCACTGTTCGCTACATTCTTTTTTGATAAAGTTATTGATGTTTGCCTTTTTGATAGATAGGGGATAGTTGTCGGATAATAAATTGCTTGCGAAACTTTGACAACGCAGAGGCATTGTTGCATCTTTGTAATAATCGGCTATTAGATTTTTTGTGATGTTTTCTAGACAACCATATGCGAGGATTACTGCAAAATTTTTGTATACATTGATATCATCTAATTTTTTGATAGAATTTTTGCTATTTTGCATACATTTAATTTTTCGTTTTATTCTCAAAAGTTCTTTATGTATTTTATTAATTTTTTCAATATATTCAATTTTCATACTTTATGCCATATAAAATTTTGCATGCCAAATTAATTCTACCAAAAATGGCTTTATTGTCGGTCGTGTGAGAATTTATATAATTCCTAAATTCGTCGTTTGCAAATAATTTGTAAAGCTTATCTTTTGATGATGTTATTTCTTGGGCTTTATTTAAAGCATAGTAGGTTGATATCATAATTGCGTCAAAAATTGTTGCAAAAAATTTTTTGGTAATTTTATTATTATCTAAAAAGTTGGTTCTAAAGACTTCTGTCCCAAAAGTATTTGTTACAAAAGTTAGTACGGCAAAAAAGTTTTCTTTGAGCATTTCTATATCATTAGAAGAGATATGAACATTGTCTGCCATATGTTTGTTTAATAATTCAACGAAAGACAAAGAGCCAGAATCACAAGACTTGAGTTTGTAATCTTTTAAAGAAAAATATCTAAGAATCATTTCGATATCTTTCATCCGCTTGTGTGGTAGACGGTCTCCAAAAACTTCTCTCCAAAGAGTGTTTTCATTAATGCTTGATAGCATTGCGCTATAATTATTTTGGAAAATGGCATTTCGAATTTCTTGTTGATTTAATTGCACTCCGCCTGAATTTATTCTTTCAAAAATCAAGAATAATCCATCATAGTTTTCTGGATGCAGTTGTTCAACAATTATCGCGTGAATAGTTTTGTTTTTTAGGCGCCTTTGGTCATCCAAAGTTAGTTCGCCAAAAGTTTTTCCGCGCCAATCTTCATAAATATCTTTTGAGTTGCTAATTTTAAAAATTTTACCATTCACAGTTTCCATATTTAAAAAATATTTTAATGTAGTTAATCTTTGTAAACCGTCAATTATCAGATATTTACCATTTGTTTGGCGACAAAGGAAAATACTCGGTAATGGCAAGTCAAGAAGAGCAGACTCTATAAATCTGCTAGCAATGTTGCTGGACCAAACATATTTCCTTTGAATGTTTGGTATTTCGATATCCCCTTCAGAAATTTGCTGAACAAGCTGTCTAATTTGAATATCTCCACCCATTGTGGTAAATTTGTAATCTTTGATATTAACAGTAGGCATATTCTCGCTTTCTTCGCTATCTTTGGCGACTTCTATAATATCATCCATCTCATTAGTATAATTCATAAAAACCTCGCTTATGACGATAATCATACCATAAAATTTTTAATTTGTATATTTTTTTTGCAATAAAATATTTTAGAAGTATTAAAAAAAGTTTTTTGGAGGGTAGCTTTGCGAATAAGTTTTTTGGGGGCTAAATTATAGCAATAACAAAACCGTTTGGAGGGAGGTGCCAAACGGTTTTTGATAAAAAGTGGGGGGGGATTGGAATTTGAGGGTATCAAAAAGTTGTGATTTAGTTTGCATAAAGAGTGCTAATGTGATTTGATGATGTTGGTAGATTAATTTGTTAATTCCCCTGCAAAAGCGTTATTAAAAACTTTTTGTCTAAATCCTAATAAAAATCACGGAGATTTTGTTAAAGATGCCAAACACTATTTGATAGTGTACAAAGGGAAGGAGTGTTTTGATTTATTCGTTCTGTTATTTTAGGGATTTATGCCGTATTTTCGACGGCATTTTTTACTCGGATACAACGCATCATTATTTTTGCTTGATGCTGTTTTTCCTGATGCTAACCAAAAGGATGATGATGACCTGAATCGGAATTCCGATAATAAAGACAAGCCAGATGTTGTAAGCAAAGAACTGCAAATATATTGAGGCTAAAAAGGTCCAATTAAAGACGGTATTAATATAAAATTCAAAGTTTCGATTGCCCCATTTGCGGTTAAAAATTGCCAAAACGATACACGTCAACGGGATTGCCCAAATAAAAACTGTCCAAAGGTTGTGCCCCGCAGAAATATTGCAATAGACATAAATAATTGTCGCGACCAGCCAAACGAGGCTAACTCCTAGCATCGCGATAGCGATTTGGTTCGCTTTGGTTTGCTTGGGAAGTTTGAATTTATCCCCAAAGGAGTCGGCGTTTTCTGTGATAAGATAATCAACCGTCACCCCAAACATATCGGCGAGGTTTTTGAGGATTTCGATATCAGGCACCGACTCGCCGCGCTCCCATTTTGAGATGGCTTTGTCGCTATAATTTAATTTTTCAGCAAGTTCTGCTTGTGTTAATTTGTTTTCCTTGCGCAGTTTAATAATATTCGTCGCAATAATACTTTTCATATCATTCATACTGTGATTATAGCACAAAACGATGATTTTTCAAAACGATTTTAAAAAATTCTACTAGTAGAATAGCAGATTTGGGGGGTAATCTGGCGGTAGAATTGTACTCTATGGCTAATAAAGTCACTTTTCTACAAAAAATCACTCAAATAACTTGCAAATTTTGTTTATTAATTATAAAATCTAGATATACAAATGACGGAGGAATTATGAAAATTGCTATTGTATGCGATGTGCTGGGCGAAGAAAACAACGGCGCGACGCACGCTGCTATGAATTTTATTAGAAGTTTGAAAGCTAAAGGGCATCAAGTAAATATAATTTGTGCTGACCAAGACAAAAAGGGGCAAGAGGGATATTTTGTTTGCCCAAACATAAATTTTGGAATATTCAAAAACTATGTAAAGAAAATCGGTGTTACGGTTGCGAAAGCCGATATAGATGTTATCGAAGAAGGAATTAAAGGCGCAGACATTGTGCACCTGCATCTGCCGTTTTTTATGAGTAACAAGGCGATACCGATTGCGCAAAAATACGATATTCCGATGACCGCAAGTTTTCATATGCAGGCTGAGAATTTCACGAGTTATTTAAAAATGCAAAAAGTCGCACCATTAAATAACAGTGTATACAAGTTTATTTGGAAACACACCTATCAATATGTCGACGCTGTCCACTATCCGACGGAATTCATAAGGGATATTTTTGAGAAAAAAATCAAACACAAGACAAATGCTTATGTAATTTCTAACGGCGTAAACAAGGACTGTGTCGCAAAACAGGTAGAGAAACCTGATGATTTGAAAGACAAGTTTGTGATAATGAGCGCGGGAAGATACGCGAATGAAAAGGCTCAAGATGTCCTGATAAAGGCTGTCGCGCAGAGTAAGTATCGAGACAAAATTCAATTAATTTTGGCGGGGCAGGGTTCAAAGGCAAAGTATTACAAAAAATTAAGTGAAAAAGTCGGGGTGACTCCTATTTTCAAATTATTCGACAGAGAGGCTCTCATTGACGCTATCAATTTTGCCGATCTATTTGTGCATCCTGCGAGGATTGAACTCGAGGGAATAGCCTGTCTTGAGGCTATTAGTATGGGCAAGCCGACTATTGTTTCTGACTCAAAAAAGGCTGCGACAAGTGGTTTTGCAGTCGATGATAGATGCGTTTTTAAAAACAATGACCCAAAAAGTCTGGCAGAGAAAATTGATTATCTAATCGAGCACGATGACGAAAGAATAGAAATTGGGAAAAAATATTTGGCAAGTGCAAAATATTATGACCAAGAATTATGTATGGATGAAATGGAAAAAATGCTTTATGATGCAATCGAATATCATAAATTGCATAAAAATGAAATAAAAATCAAGAAAAAATCAAAAAAAAATGAAGAAAAGTGAGAAAAAGTGAGCAAAAAGGTAGTTTATTACAAAGACATCCTGCGAGATGACTTTTCAAAAAACAACATAAAAACGAAGCCGCTTCCTGAAAATTTTAAATATGTAAACAGGCGACCATTATGGAATGTTATCGCGTGGTTTTTATATTTTATAATTGCACCGATAGTAGGCTTGATTTTGTGTTGGGGAAAACTACGAATACGATTTAAAAACAAAAAAGTTTTGAAAAAATGCCGCAAGCAAGGATATTTTATTTACGCGAACCATACCCAAGGCGCTGCTGATGCGTTTTTGCCTGCGCTTGCAATTTATCCAAAAAGAAATTACATTTTAGCCA
Source organism: uncultured Christensenella sp. (assembly GCA_964579205.1). GTDB lineage: Bacteria > Bacillota > Clostridia > Christensenellales > UBA1242 > UBA7867. The sequence goes on along the minus strand of CAZOFH010000010.1, from coordinate 24,870 downwards.
ACAAAGATGCCGTTTCAATTCGTGGCATAAAACAACTCGTCCTTATGCTAGGTGCAATCCCAGTCGCCGAATCGCTAGGGAATATGAAAACTATGACCAGATGTATTGAAAAGCGTATCAAGGACAAACACGTCATTACGATTTATCCCGAAGCGAGTATTTGGCCGTATAACACAATGATTAGGCCTTTTACAAACGCATCTTTTAGATATCCTATCAATTTGGACGCGCCCGTTTATGCGCAAACTCTCGTTTATCGGGAAAGAAAAGGCATTACAAAATATTTTACCAAGCGCCCATTTGCAACGGTGCATATTGACGGACCGTTTTATCCTGATAAAACATTGCCGACCAAGGAAGCGATGCAAAAACTTCGCGACGAAGTGTATGACGCGATGTGCAAACGCGCGCACGTACCAGAAAATTTTGCATATGTGCAGTATCTTCCTGAAAGCGAAAAGCCAGTCGAAGAAGATAAAACAGCAAATTGATTGCTGTTTTTTTAATAAAAAGCCACGGGGGGTTCCCGTGGTTTTTGCTGTAATAAATATTATAACATTTGTATTGCCTAGCAAAAATATTTGCCAGACTAGGGCTCTTTCGCCCATTTATCACACAAATTAAGTGTTATTTTGATTTCTTTCTGCGCGAAGTCTTATTCCTGCTCAAAATCCGCCCCTGCTTGTTGTCGCCCTCGCAATAGTATGCGGTGAGGGGGGGGCTTGCGCAAGTTTATTCGGCAGCGTCGATTGATACGGCGAAATCACCGTCAGCAATAGTGAGGTTGGTGATATTCCCGACCGCGCTAATGTCCTGTGCGCAAGATTGCAAAAACTCAGCGAAAGGCGAGAGCACCGAAACGCCATTTAGCGCTTCTTTGAGGCTCAAATTATTGCGAGATTTGTAGCCGCGAATTTCCGCCACAACGTCGCAAACAGCATTACCTTTTGCGATAAGGTCGGCATCCACAGCACCCTCGAGAGTGAGGTATCCGCTCTGATGGATAGACTTGCCGCCATCGAACTTGCTAAACGCGTCTTGGTAAATCTCTTCAGTGATATGCGGCATATAAATTGCCAGCATCTTGAGCAGCCCTAGTAGCACTGTGCTCGCAGCGAATTGCGCCGAGTGTTTTGCCTCCTCGCCGTAAATTTCTGGCTTGTAAAGGCGATTTTTTGCGATTTCGATGTAATTGTCGCAGAAATTCCAAAAAAGTTTTTCCACTTCGTTGAGAGCAAGCCCCATTTCATATTTTTTGAGAGCGCTCTCGAATTTGCCGAAGCAATCCTTGTAACATTCGATTATCCACGCGTCCATTGGCAAAAGTTCTGCAGGGCGCGACATATCGTACCCCTCAAGAAAAGATAGAACGAAACGGCTCGCGTTCCACAATTTTTGCATCAGTTTGAACCCGTTGTTGAATTCCTCATCCTTGATATAAACATCCTTGCCAAGGCTCGCGTTGCTAGCCCAGTAGCGGGTGACATCGGCGGAATATTTTGCATAAGCCTCATCGGGCGACATAGTGCCTCCGTTTGACTTTGACTTGCTGAGTTTGTTGCCTGTAGCACTCAGCCCCCAGCCGCTGATCATTACGTTTTCCCAAGGTAGTTTGCCGAAATGCAACAGCGATTTTGCAATAGTATAAAAGTCCCATACGCGTATGTTGTCGTGAGCATTCGGACGCAAATCCATTGGAGTATAAGTGTCGTCCAGTCCTTTGTTTGTCACCAAATCGCACGCAATCTGCGGCGTCAGGCTGCTAGTAGCCCAAGTATCCATCACATCGGTCTCAGGCTTAAACTTTTTGCCCCCACATTTCGGACAAGCGCACTTTGGCTGACAGGCGGTAGGGTCGACAGGCAGGTCGCCAGCATCTGCCAAAACGATTTCGCCACAGTCCTCACAGTACCACAGCGGGAACGGCACACCAAAATAGCGTTGGCGCGAGATGCACCAGTCCCATTTTAGCCCGTCTACCCAGTTCAAAAAGCGCTTTTGCATATGCTCGGGGTACCATTTTACCTCCAATCCAGCATCATATATCTGCTGCTTTTTGTCCAAAAGTTTGATGAACCATTGCGGCTTGGTCATAATTTCCATAGCCGTGCCACACCGCTCGTGAGTCGAAACTGCGTGCGTAATCGCCTGCTGGTCGTATAATATCCCCTCGTCACGGAGTTTTTCGATAATTTGCTTGCGCGCCTCGGCAACTTTTAGCCCTTCAAATTCACCCGCCAAAGCAGTCATCTTACCATTGTACCCAATCGCCTCCAAAATCGGAAGGTTGTACTCTTTTTGCCACTTTGCATCAGCCTCATCACCAAAAGTACAGCACATCACAGCACCTGTACCTTTGTCGAGAGCGACATCAGGGTTGGCGATAATCGGCACTTCCTTATTATATATAGGGCTAATGGCAGTCTTGCCGATGAGGTGGGTGCGAGTCGTGTCGTCAGGATGCACAAACACACATACGCAAGCACTCAACAACTCTGGTCGTGTAGTGGCGATTTTGAGACGCTCATCACTGCCTTTTATGCCGAAACTAATGTAATTCATAAAGCTTTCCATTTCCTCAGTCTCGACCTCGGATTGAGCAATGGCAGTGCAGCAGGCAGGGCACCACAGCGATGCCGAATTTCTGCGCTCGATAAGCCCGTTTTTGTACAATTCGAGGAATGATTGTTGACTGATTTTCTGAGTGTTTTGCGAATATGTAGAATATGTGTGGTCAAAATTCGCGCTAATACCCGCGTGCAGGAATATGTCACGATAAATATCTTTCATACTAGCGGTCTTGTCCGCGCAAATTTGTACAAAATCACTGCGACTAATCTCGCTCATCTTGATTTTTTGCGTGCGCTGTATGTAGTGTTCGGTCGGCAACCCGTTGTCATCGTACCCAAATGGGAAAAAGACGGACTTGCCTAGCATACGCTGGTGGCGCGCGATAACATCAATTTGCAAATAACTAAAAACGTGCCCCATATGTATGTTGCCGCTAATGGTCGGCGGGGGAGTGTCGATCATATAGCGGTTTTGCTGGCTCGGGTCAAATGCATAAGTGCCATCCTCTGCCCACTTTTTTTGCCAAAACGGCTCTCTTGATTTAAAATCATAACGCTTGTCTAGCATTTTGTATCTCCTAATTATATTGTATATCTATTTTATCAAATTTTTGTAGTTTTGTAAACAGCAATAATCAATTTTTTGCCAAATACAAGAAAATACTGCTCTACGGCAGTATTTCCTCGAGTCAACCGCTTGCCCAAAAGCGGTCCACCTACTCCATTTTTTGGTAATTAGACGGCCTTTCGGCTAGTGAGTTGAAAAGGGCAACGCGAATCGAAAATTCTTGAACAAAAGAGAAAATCAAGAATTATAATCAACTCAGTCGTTGCCCTAGTGTTCCTAATAGAACAATCTTATAATATCACAGTTTTTTGATTTTGTCTACTAAATTCAACAATATTTTTTATGAATTTTTTATTATTTTTTGCGCTATTTTTTTGATATTTTTTTGAGATATTTTTTTTTGGGGGGGGCTGTCTCTCGACGGGGGGCGGCTTGCCGCGTGCGTGCTGTGGTACGCACTATGCGCCGAATGGCGCATCAGGCGCCCTGCGGGCGCCTTGCGGCAAGCCGCCTTGTGTGGCTGCTGCTTTTGGAGAATTGGGGTATGTTTTTGGCTATTTTTGATGATTTTTTAATTTTTGCGCCCGCAAAAGTTGACAACCGCCCCAAAGTGTGCTATAATACCCTCATAACCTGCGGATGTGGTGAAATTGGCAGACACGCTAGATTTAGGTTCTAGTGGGAAACCGTGGGGGTTCGAGTCCCTTCATCCGCACCATAAAAATACACAAGAAATCAAAAGCCTCTAACACCCGTTAGGGGCTTTTGATTGACATAGAGCAAGGAAAAGAGCAGAATATCAACAAAACGCACAAATTGCGGACGAATGGACTCGAACCCTGAGAGGGCGTAAGGCGATGACACGGCACTCCAGTGGAGTGCTGTGCGACTTACGTGCTGAGTGCGAGAGCACGAAATCGGAAGCGGTTGCCCGCAAAATGAGGGGCGGAGCAACAGCGTCCCTTCATCCGCACCATACAAGAATAAAACGAACCTTGAGATTGTTTCAGGGTTCGTTTTTCTTTTTAGTAAAGATTGGTTTGCAATTAGTTTTAATATTTGATTTTAACAAAAAACCTACTAGGATATCCTAATAGGTTTTGTTTTTTATTATATTGGTTCTTTTTGGGAAACGGCTATAGTTCCATCTCCTGTAATCTTAACTGTTGCATATTCAAAATTGTTTGAATTATAAATTGTTGGATGATAACCACTAATAACACTTACCATATTACCAAGCCCATCTGAGCCTCCAAGATTTGTAATAATAACATTATCACCACTTGTTAAACTAATATCTCCCAAGAAATCACTTCTGTTTCCGACTCCTGAAAGCCTAATTGCATTTTTACCGTAATTATGATGATAACCAGTAATAAGAACATCTACATTATAATCATAATCTGCAATTAATTTAATTATTTGGCGGGCGGGGGGTACCTCCGCACCGATCATTCAGAGGTGGGCATCGTCCGCCGTGGAACCTGTGAGGCTCCGCCGAACCCCACACCACCCCTGTTTGCCCGCCGTTCATTAGATTCGCCACTCCTTTTTATTCCTCGCGCGGCTCGGCAGGGAAAAAACTGATTTCGTGCGGGCTGGCACCTAGTTCAAAGTGGCATTTTGCGATACCGAGGTCGATTTTGGTATACATTCCAAAGCCTGCCTTGGCATCGACTGTGCCGTCTTCGTTATAAAAAAACTTGAATTTTTGCTGGTTCATCGCGGTAGGGGCGAGAAGGCTAACTTTCACCCCATGAATGAACCAAGAGGGCGTAAGCGGGCTGCGGTTGCAGACTTGGTCGAGAGATTTTGTTTTGTGGTCGGCGCCCTGCGTTTTGCCATAGCCTAGGGCGAGAGTGCAGTAGATTTTTTCGCCTTTTTTCTTGGTAATTTTTGTCTTGCTTTTGCCATAAGTGAGGGCGACCCAGCAGGTATTGAGCCCCAATTCTTGGGCTTTGAGGACGATGTGCTCGCCCCAATAACCTATCAATTCGTCCTTGTTTTTGCCCGCGACAAGGACGATGTAATTGGTCACACCTTCAAATTTTCCGTAGTGCGCCATAAAGGTGTCAAAAGCCTCGGGCTCATCATAGCACGCCTGAATATTGAGGTCGGCAGCGGCGTTTGCTTTGGCGATTAAATCGCTCAAGACTTGGCGTTTTTCCACCTCGATAGATTTTGTATAATATTGCCTCACAGAATGTCTTTTTTGCATAATTTCCAACATAATTTTCTCCTTATTATTTATTGAAAAATTGTCGAATTATTTAATTTTTGAGCCAAAAGTGATAGCGAAAATCAAGTTTTCCGCCCTCACCCGCTATTCAGACCTTAGCGCAACTACAGGGTCTTTTTTGGCGGCGAGTTTGGCTGGGATAAGCCCAGAAATCAGGGTCAAGCCGATACTGATAGCAATCATAATCAGCGCAGTCGTAAACGGCAGACTTGCGATAGTGTAGATGCCGAACGACGCGCCAAGAATGAGATTGAGAACCCCTGAGATGAGGTAGGTAATAGCGATACCGAATACGCCCGAAATGCCGCCGATGATGAATGTTTCTGCGATAAACAGGCTAGAAACGTCGCGTTTTCTACCACCGAGCGAGCGGATGACGCCGATTTCTTTGACACGCTCCATTACCGATACATAGGTGATAATCGCTACCATTACGGTAGAAACGACTAGGGAAAGCGCGGTGAAAGCGACTAAGGCAGTCGTCACAATGCTAATGAGGTTGTTTATCAAATCAATGACGATTTGGAGATTGTCTGAATATTCGACCTCATCTCGCTCAGATGCGAGCAGGGTCACCCCGCCGATAGTCAGAGTTTCGTCTGAATTCCATTTGTCGAGGTAAGCGGTCACATCATCCTTGTAATTAAAGTCGGTCGGATAAATCTCGATTTCGTTAGGCAATTCGCACCCGCCGAGTTCGCGCAAGGTGAGGGTGTAATAGTCAGGGACTGTCGAGCCAGTCATAGAACTGATGAGTGCGCTTGTGCTAGAGATGCTCCCGACAAAGCCAGTTTCTGTATATGTCGCACCCTCAAAAGTGTACGAGTAGTCGTATGTGATACCGATATTTGTGCCGCTGTGCACTGTGCTGGTGAAAGCGGTCTGCTCGGTGCCATTGAGGTGAGTCACTATTTGCGAGGTCTTGTTTTGAGAGATAAACTCTTTGGCTAATGCCGAGGTGTAGTACATTCCGCTCTCTAGGCACCCATACGAAACGGTCGTCTTTGGTCTCAGGATAGCGGTAATGCGGAGTTCTTTGCCATTTGTCCAACCTGAGTCGGTCTGGGCATTGTAGGTGAATGGTGAAGTAGCCGCGAGTGGTGAGGCAGTGTCAGTTTTATTAAACACTGTGTCGTTTGGGTAGAGGGTAAAAGTCTTGTTTAATAATTCATCGTACCCAAAGCGCTCTTTGCCGATGCTAGGGTCGTATTTTGAGTCCTCTGTCGCCTTGTAAATTATGTTAAAAAATTCCTCTTGCGTGTAGTAACCGAGTTGCGCGAGCAATAGGTCACTGACGGCAGTTTTGTCATTTACTACTAGCATAATTTCATCTGCCGCGGTAGCGACACGGCTAGTCTCAGGGTCTGAGATGATGTCGTATTGCGACAGGATAAAGTCAGGATTGTCAGGCGCTTGCGCAAAACTGTCTGACAGACTAGATATCATCGTCGCAAAGTCGCTGTAACTGGTCTTTTTGAGCATAGATGTATAAATCTGAGTACCCGCCGACAGCGACACAACTTCGTCTGTGTGGTCAGTAAAATTGAATTTTGTGTAGATATTGTTGGTCAAATCTAGCCCGTAATAACTAGCGATAGTAGCGTAGTATTCGCTAGGCATTGCGTACACATAATCAATGTAATTTTGGTTAATCGTGTTGTTTACTCTTAGCGAGGTTAGGTCGCCACTCCTAGATACTAGATAATCAATCATTGAGTCGACATTGATATACCCGTCCTCGACCGAGGCGGAAATAGCCTCTTTTGTCATCGCCGTCCCACTCGCCGAAATCAGTGCGTTTAGGTTGAACGTCTCTTCGCTTACAGTTATCGGATTGCCTGATAGCATATCGTTTTGCATCGAGGTGATATACCCCTGCACACCTGTGGAAACAGCCAAAACAGTCGCCACACCGATGATACCTATCGACCCCGCGACACATACCATAAAGGTGCGCTTAAATTTTGAATAGAGGTTTTTGGCAGACAGTTTGAATGCCGACCAAAAGGAAAGTTTCGATTTTTTGCTAGGATTTTTGTCCTTTTTTGTGATGGTGACCTCAGGCTCGATGTCTTGGTTACTGTCATAAGGGTTTGAGTCGGATACGACTTGCCCGTCCAAGACTTTGATTATCCTAGTAGAGTACTTGTCCGCGAGTTCGGGGTTGTGCGTGACCATTATTACTAGGCATTCTTTTGCGATTTCTTGGATAAGGTCCATAATCTGCACGCTCGTTTCGCTGTCTAGCGCCCCCGTCGGCTCATCAGCTAGCAAAATCTCAGGGTCATTGACCAAAGCACGCGCGATAGCCACACGCTGGCACTGTCCGCCCGAGAGTTGATTTGGCTTTTTGTTGTATTGGTTCTTTAGCCCCACCTTGTCTAGCGCCTGTTTTGCGCGTTTTATACGCTCTTTTTTGTCCACGCCCGAAATGTTGAGAGCCAATTCCACATTTTCGAGTACGGTCTGATGCGGAATAAGGTTGTAACTCTGAAAGATAAAACCTACTCGGTGATTGCGATATGTGTCCCAATCCCTGTCCTTATAACTCTTGGTGCTGACATTGTCGATAATCAGGTCGCCCGAAGTGTAGTGGTCGAGCCCTCCGATAATGTTTAGCAAAGTGGTCTTTCCGCAACCAGAAGCCCCGAGAATGGACACAAATTCGCTTTTTCTAAAATCAAGATTGATACCTTTTAGCGCGTGAACCGTGGTGTCGCCGGCGATATAATCTTTTTTGATGTCCTTTAATTGTAACATTTGTACCTCTCTTTTGCGTTTTAGCTAGATAATTGGTCTTAGGGTGGCTATTGGTTCAGTAATTTCTTGAGTATGTGGTAAAATTGGCTCTTTTCTGCCGTGTCGAGTACGCCCAAAAAACTCTCCATTTCAGCGAATAATTTTGCCTTGCGCTTTTGCAAAATTTTTTCGCCGCGCGGGGTAATGGTGACTATCGTTTTGCGTGCGTCGTCAGCGGCTTTCTGCCTTGACAAGAGCCCTTTGTTTTCAAGGTTGCTGAGTATCGCCGCCGTCCGTGCCGTGGTCGTGCCGATGCGTGCCGAAATGTCGCCAGCCGTGAGCCCCGTTTTCGCCTCGTCCAAAATCCTCAGCACAAAATACATCCCGCAATAACCGTCCCGAATATTCTCGTTTACTTTTTTGATATTATTATTGCATTGGCAAAATAATTGATAAAAATCTCGTGCATATAATTCCATATTTCCTCCAAATATCTAACACCGTTAGATATATTACACCTTTATCATTATTATGTCAACAATTTTCAATGACTTTTATCTTGACCACTCAATTTTTGGGTTCGCTAACGCTCACAGATTCCACGCAGTTGTATCAACTGCTCTGAATGACAAAAGGAAGGGAATTGACCTTTTTGTTAAAAAGGATAAAGGGAGACGCTTGGATAAAAACTGTCATCCTGAGTGTGGCATCCTCGCGCATACTTACGTGAGGATCTCATTTGCTTTAGCAACGGCAGGGGAGAATTGCAATCAATATTTATTAATAGGTACGGGGTATCCCCGTACCGCCCAATGCAGGGGGCTTCGCCCCTGATCCCGAGACCATCTTCCCCTCAAAAAAAATTCAAAAATTTGTAAATAATATCTTGATTATTGGCAAACTCTGTGCTATAATATTTGCACAAATAATCTAATGTAGAGCGTGAATATACGCTCTGTATTGTTTTTTAGGAGAAAAAGATAAAATGGAACAAGACAAAATTAGGAATATCGCCATTATTGCCCACGTAGACCACGGCAAGACGAGTTTGGTCAACGAATTGCTCAAGCAGGGCGGTGTGTTTAGGAGTAATCAAGAGGTGGGCGACCGCGTGATGGACTCAAACGACCTCGAGCGCGAGCGCGGCATCACGATTTTAGCCAAAAATGCTGCTATCCACTATCTAGACTACAAAATCAATGTTATCGACACCCCGGGGCACGCTGATTTCGGTGGTGAGGTAGAGCGCGTGCTCAAAATGGTGGACGGTGTGCTGCTGGTGGTAGACGCTTTTGAGGGGACTATGCCACAGACCCGCTTTGTGTTGGAAAAGGCTCTCGGGCTTAACCTCAAAGTCATCGTGGTTATCAACAAAATTGACCGTCCAGACGCACGCATCCCTGAGGTAGAGGATGAGGTGCTAGAATTGCTTTTTGACCTCAACGCAAATGAGGAGCAACTCAACAGCCCTATTATTTATGCCAGCGCAAGGCAGGGTATCGCTAGCAAAAAGCGCGACGAGTTGGGGACGAATATGGTGCCTCTTTTTGAGGAAATTATCAACCACATCCCTAGCCCAAGCGGTGACAGGAGCCAGCCTCTCCAAATGCTGGTGAGCAACACCGAGCACAACGAGTTTTTGGGTAAATTGGCTGTCGGCAGAATTGAGAACGGCACTATCAAGGTCGGTCAAATGGTCGCTATTACCAACTACTTTAACCCCGAAACCGTGACCAAAATCCGCGTGCAGCAGTTGTTTGTTTACGACGGTATGAAAAAGGTCGAGGCGCAAGAGTGTGGCGCTGGCGATATCGTTTGTGTTGCTGGTCTTGGCGATATCAAAATCGGTGACACCGTTTGCGACGCTGAGAACCCTGCCGCTCTCGAGTTTGTCAAGATTAGTGAGCCTAGCGTCGAGATGACTTTTATGGTCAACGACAGTCCGTTTGCGGGTAAAGAGGGTAAATTCGTCACCAGTAGACACTTGCGTGACCGCCTCCAAAAAGAAATGGTCAAGGACTTGTCTCTCCGCGTAGAACCTACTGACACGACGGATGCATTCCGCGTGCGTGGTAGGGGTGAGATGCATTTGTCAATCTTGATTGAGAATATGCGTCGTGAGGGGTACGAATTCCAAGTATCTATGCCAAAAGTGCTGTTCAAAGAGGACGAAAATGGCAAGAAAATGGAGCCAATCGACAGGCTGGTAGTAGATGTTCCTGAGGACTGCGTCGGCGCCGTTATGAGCAAAATGGGTATCCGCAAGGGTGATTTGCTCGAAATGAAGCCGCAAGGCAGTCGCACGAGGCTGGAGTTTTTGGTGCCTAGCCGCGGCTTGTTTGGGTACAAATCAGAATTGCTCACCGACACGCGTGGTGAGGGTATTATGAGTAGCGTACACCACGGTTACGACTACTACAAGGGCGATATCGAGCGCCGTATCTGCGGTGCTTTGGTCGCTCACGAAACAGGCGAGTGTATCGGCTACGGTCTCGCCAATGCCCAAGAGCGAGGCACATTGTTCGTCAAGCCGGGTGACAAGGTCTACGGCGGTATGATTGTCGGCGAAAACCCTAAGGGCGACGACCTAGTCGTAAATGTCTGCAAGCGTAAACAACTGAGTAATATGCGTAGTTGTTCGTCAGATGATGCTCTGCGTCTTATTCCGCCTAAACAAATGAGTCTAGAAAAGGCGATAGAGTTTTTGAATGATGATGAATTGCTCGAGGTAACCCCAGAGTCTGTCCGTCTGCGCAAAATCATTCTCGACCACGACAAGCGCGCCGTTGCTAAGTTTAGAGCCAAAAACGGCGGCAAGTAATATAACTTTCTTCACGCCCTAAAAAGAATGGTCATCCTGAGCCCTCCCGTCTTGACGCAACTTACGTGAGGATTTCATCTGTTTTAGCGATGGCAGGGCAGAATAGCATAAATGTAATATAAAATCAAAAAGACCTTTGCAGGGTCTTTTTTGTCCGATTATTTTTAATATAAAAGGTAAATCCCTTCATTTGTCATTCAGAGCAACCGCAGGTTGCTCTGAATGACAAATGAAATGGAAAGACTTTATTAGCAGGTTTTTGGGGTTCGCCACCGTTCACAGATTCCACGCAGTTGTGCCAACTGCTCTGAATGACGAACGGAAGAGAGCCTTATTTTTTTTCTAATAGGGGAAAAGGCGGGGCTGCCCATTCCATTAATTCGGCCGCCTATTAAAAAACGGCAGGGGAGCCCACACAAAAAACAAAAAACGACATATTTTTGACTATTTTGCAAATTTCGTCAAAATCCTCTTGAATATGCCGCCTATTTATAGTATAATCATACTATATCACAAAAGGGAGAATTAAGTTATGAACAAAACAAAGAGAGCATTTCAGCTCACTTGTGCAATCACGAGTATCGTGTACGGTAGCCTGATGTTGTTGGGATGCATTATACTATTTGCGTGCTTGCCAATGCTTATCGAAATGATGAGTACCACAGCAGGGAGTTCGGGGACTTCTGCTGTTGATGAGGCAATAATGGCGACATTGTATACCGCTATAATGATTAATGGGATATTTTCGATTCCTATCATCGTGGTCGGTGCATGTGCTTGCCCTGACCGTAGCAAAAGGGTGTCAAATCCTAGCGAAAACACTGGACTAATGATTACCTTGTTGGTATTGCACGCACTTTTATTGATTGCTTCTTTGGCAAGCCTTTCTGTAGTATGTATTATAGTGTCAGCTGTGTGCGTGGGGTTTGCAATTGCTACGCTGTGCATCCGCAAATCAGCAACCCCAGCTACTCAACCTGTGACCGCAAATGTCAACGCAAACGAAGGGGTAGAAATTTCTATCATTCATCAGTCGCAACAAACTTCTGCCACTGATGCCAAAATCGCCAAAATCCGTGCTTTGCGTGACCAAGGCGTCTTTACCCCAGAAGAGGCAAAAAACCTCATCATCAAAGAACTGCAAAAATAATCAAAAAATAGCTGAAAAATACCAAAAGAATTAGCAGAAAAAATACCCAAAAATACAAAAAAAAATATCAAAAAAATTAGCAGTAAATACTGAAAAATAAATGAGGTCAGGGGCGATAGCCCCTGTTTTTTTGTCTTTCAGAGGGGGCTGTGGCACCCCGTGGAAACTGTGAGGCTCCGTCGAACCCTACACCACACTAGTCCCCGTACTGCCTAATGCGGGGGATACCCTTGACCCATTTTATTATTAATATTAAAGGCAAATCTCCTCAACTTGTCATTTTATTCAGAGGACGCCAACGGCGTCCGTGGAAATTGTGAGCGTTAGCGAACCCCAAACGAAACTGCTTACACTCAGCCCGAGGCAGGGGCTGCGCCCCTGACCCCATTAATTTATGTAAACGGCTGCACTCTATCACTCCGATTGTCGTTGCCGAAATCTCCGCATACCGAAAATGAGATTGCGACATAAGCAGGGCTGCGATGGCGGGGTCGCAATGACGGTTTTTATCTGGGCGCCCCCCCCCTATTAATTATAATGTGGCTTCACCACCCCGCGCAGGGGAGCCCAAAAAAAACAAGCGCCAAATCGGTCGCTTTTTCCCTTTTCCCCCGAAAAATAACTCTAAACAGAATTTTTGAACAAATTAAAAATTTTGTCAATTTTTAGTTGTGTTAAGTATATTTTTATGATAATATAATACTATATTTCAAAAGGAGGAATATGTATGTCAAGTGTAAAAAGAAAGTTGCAGTTGTCAGGTGCTATCACTAGTATCTGTATCGGTTCTTTGAGTTTGATCGGTGCAATTCTAGCTGCCGTGATGGTTTTCCCACTGCTTGCGGAAATCAGTGCTGTGCCAGAGGCTGCAGGATTAATTATTGTTATGTTGCTTATCGTATTGATTACGCTTGCTTTTGGTATTGCGATGATTGTTTGCGGTGCCAAGATGTGTGTCAACCCAAGCAATAGAGAAAAGCCTACTGAGTACAAAGGCTTGACCATTGCTTTGATAGTGTTTGCTGTTATCTTGTTCCTTTGTGCGATTTACTCGATTGCTACTGGTGCTGCAAGTTTCATTACGTGGCTTGAGTTGATTTGCTACATTGCAATTATTGCATTGTTCATCGCTTCACTGTGCGTAAAGGGCGGAGTCGCTGCGCAACCTGCTCAGGCTGCTCAATCCGCTCAGCAAGCACCTGCTCAAACTGCGGAACAACCTTCTGCTCAAAGCACTCAGAATGACAAGATTGCGTCAATTCGCAAATTGCAGGCTGACGGCGTGATTACAGAAGAAGAAGCAAAGAATTTGATTATCAAAGAATTAGAAAAATAATAATTTACGCAACCGCGCAAGGGCTTTTGTCTTTGCTGGACGCAAATATTACAGTTCTATAAGTTATGATTGATACACCTAATTTGGGGTGTATTTTTCTTTTATTGTCTGAATAATTTCGTTATTTTTATAATAATTATTTTAATTCTATTCTTGCTTAAAAATTTAACACAGTTTTTGACACAGTTTTTGTGCAAAAAAGTGCCCAAACTTGTCAGAATTGCAAACAAAAAGACTTTTCGGAAACAACCGAAAAGCCTTTGTTTAAACCAAAAAATTGGTGACCCGTCCGCGACTCGAACGCGGGACAACTTGATTAAAAGTCAAGTGCTCTACCTACTGAGCTAACGGGCCATACTGGCAGGGGTGGCAGGATTTGAACCTACGCATGCTAGAGTCAAAGTCTAGTGCCTTACCGCTTGGCTACACCCCTATGTAGGGCTTACTCAGGCGAATGCCTGATGATGCCCAATGTGAGTGGCAGGGGCAGAAGGATTTGAACCCACGAATGCTTGAGTCAGAGTCAAGTGCCTTACCGCTTGGCGATGCCCCTACAAAAGTTTACATAAAGTAAACCCAAATTCTCTGAGGGCATTATCCTCACTAAACGATAGCATTTCGCTATCAATGGGGTGAATAGTGGGGCTCGAACCCACGGCCTCCAGAGCCACAATCTGGCGCTCTACCAACTGCGCTATATCCACCATATTGGTCGAGGACTAAAACTAGTCGTTGCCCTAATATTGCGTCTGCATTTGCATAACCAGAAGTTTTTTGCGTCTGGAATGGTGCGCCCAGAGAGACTCGAACCCCCAACCTTCACCTTAGAAGGGTGTTGCTCTATCCTGTTGAGCTATGGGCGCAAGTGCTAGCAACAACACAAATGCAAATAGTACCTACAATTTAAGATACTCTATTAATATATCACAATCGTCAACATAAGTCAACCTTTATTTTACAAAAAGTTAAAAATTTTTTAAATTTTTTGCGTAATGGACCTTTTCCGCCTAAAATAGCGCTCAAAACTATGCTGATACGGTCGTATTATATATAATGCGTAATTAGGTGAAGCAAAATAATCGCCACCGATGCTCTTGTGTCGTGGGTATGGGGTCACTTGAGAGAGGATACAAATTACTTTTTTATTCGGGTGGCGCTTGTCACCCAATGTTGCTGCTGTCTAGTGGGAGAGAGTGTTTTTGCTAAACGGGGCGCGGCTTGCCGTAGGCGCCCCACAGGGCGCCTAATGCGCCTATCGGCGCATCGTGCGTGCTGCCGCACGCACGCGGCAAGCCGCGTGTGTCAAAGAACGCCACATCTATAGCCTTTCGACAGTAATTACCTCCTAACAAAAAGTATTCAATAATTCGCGACGCAAAGCATATAATTTGTTTGGCGAATAACACTAATCAAAGTCTTGAGGCTCTGCTGATACGTGTCTTCATTGACCAAATATTTGAGTTGACTGGCGACAAAAAGCGCGAGCCGATACGCAGGGTAGAGCGGGTGCGCCGCCGAGTCATCCTCGCTGTTGTGTGTGATGTCGATTTTTTGTGACAAAATTTCCGCCCGCTCCTCCCATAAAAGCGCCAATTCGCTCACACGCATAAGGGCATAACTTTGCGAAATCTCGCTCGTGTCCAACTGAACGCAGATGGTATAGAGATTGGCTAGCGTTTGCAAGTATTTTTCGTGAATATTCCTGGTAATTTCCGCCTCATTTTGTAACATACTGTTGAGGGGCAAAACTGGTAGGGGCAGGGGCGAAATTTGTGCCTCTATCGACTGTTTTTTGAGTTGTTCGGATACTGTTTTCGCCTTGCTAAAATCGGGATAAACCGCCAAAACTACGCCAAAATCCTGCCCCTCTTTTATCACAATGCCCGCCCCACCTCGTGCCTTGTATTCCACCGCTTTTGTCTCGGCTGTTTCAAAAGTTTTTGCATCAATCGGCACAAAAACAACATAGTAATTTACGCGTGCAGTTTTTGGGACAAAAAATACCGAAAAAAGGGAGAAAAAAATTATCAAAAAAATACCAAAAAAAATCACGGAAAATACGCAAAAATTCTTTAGCCGCGTGTGCGACCGTTTTTTTCCGATTATCATTACCTCTCGATAGCGTGTTTTGTGCGTCATAAGATAAAATATGAATAATTTTTATAAAATATTGCAAAAAAAGTGTCTCAAAGTGGTTACAAACGGAAAGTTTTGTGCTAAAATATATACAGTTTGTATGACGAGCAGACAAAATTTTTAGCGAGGTGTTGAGAATGAAAATTGAACCATTGTTTGACAGAATTGTCATAAAACAAATCGACAAAGAGACGAGTACGGCGAGCGGAATTTTGCTCCCAAACAACTCTCAAGAAAAACCGCAGATTGCGACTGTTGTGGCGGTCGGACCGGGCGGCGTGATTGATGGAAAGGAAATCAAAATGGTGGTCTCTGTCGGAGATAAAATTTTGTATCCAAAGTACGCAGGTAGCGAATTCAAATTTGATAACGAAGACTATATTATTTTGCGCCAGTCGGATATTTTGGCGAAAATTAACTAAAAATCACAATAAGGAGAGCAGAATATGGCTAAATTAATTCAATCAGGCGAGCAGGCTCGCCACAGTTTGGAGCGCGGCGCTGATGCGCTAGCGAATGCGGTAAAAGTGACATTGGGCCCCAAGGGGCTGAATGTGGTGCTGGACAGAAAATTCCAGACCCCTCTGATTACCAATGACGGCGTGACGATTGCCAAAGAAGTCGAACTCAGCGACGTATTTGAGAATATGGGCGCGCAAATTATCAAGGAAGTTTCGGTCAAGACCAACGATGTCGCTGGTGACGGGACGACTACTGCGGCTGTTTTGGCGCAAAGCATTATTCACGAGGGGCTCAAGAATGCCACTGCTGGCGCCAATCCAATCGTGCTAAAGCGCGGAATTGCAAAGGCTGTGGATGTCGTTGTCGCGGAATTAAAAGCACAGAGCAAGCCTGTAGTCGATGCAAAATCGATTGAGCAGGTCGCTAGCATTTCGGCAGGCGACGAGGCGATAGGCAAACT
The DNA here is from genome assembly GCA_964579205.1 of uncultured Christensenella sp. Classification (GTDB taxonomy): domain Bacteria; phylum Bacillota; class Clostridia; order Christensenellales; family UBA1242; genus UBA7867. The sequence continues at coordinate 8,389 of CAZOFH010000010.1, read as the reverse complement.
CATCGGCGAAGCGATGCAAGTAGTCGGCAAAGATGGTGTCATCACTGTCGAAGAGGCAAAGACTATGGACACAACGCTCGAGGTGGTCAAGGGTATGCAGTTTGACCGAGGTTACGCGAGCAGTTATATGAGCACCAATATGGACAAAATGGAGGCGGAACTCGACGACCCATTCATCCTGCTGACTGACAAAAAAATCAGCACGACCCAAGAAATTTTGCCGATTTTGGAGCAAGTGGTCAAGACTGGTAGAAAATTACTCATTATTGCCGACGAGGTGGAGGGCGAAGCGCTGACCACTTTGATTATAAATAAATTGCGCGGCACATTCACTTGCGTCGCTGTCAAGGCACCAGGCTTTGGCGACCGCAGAAAAGCGATGTTGCAGGATATCGCGATTTTGACTGGTGCGAATGTGATTTGTGACGAGTTGGGGCGCAGCCTGAGCGAGGCTAGCATCAATGACCTCGGCAGGGCTCACAGCGTGGTGGTGACCAAGGATACCACGACCATTGTCGAGGGTGCTGGTGACAAAAAGCAGTTGGAGGAGCGCGTTTCGGCTATCAAATCTCAAATTGAGACTTGCACGAGCGATTATGACCGCGAAAAATTGCAGGAGCGTCTCGCAAAACTCGCTGGTGGTGTGGCAGTGATTAAGGTGGGTAGTGCTACCGAAATCGAAATGAAAGAAAAGAAACTGCGCATTGACGACGCGCTCTCGGCTACTCGTGCGGCGGTTGAGGAAGGTATCGTCTGCGGCGGCGGTGTTGCGCTGTTGCGCACCATTCCAGCAGTCAAAAAATTGATGACCAAACTTGACGGTGACCAAAAAGTCGGTGCGGGTATCATTTTGAATTGCTTGTCTGCGCCTATTCGTCAGATTGCCAAGAATGCAGGAATTGACGGCGGGGTAGTGGTAGACAAGATTTTGTCTAATGACTCAAACACTTTCGGCTACGATGCGCTCAATGACCAATATGTGGATATGATTGAGGCGGGCATCATCGACCCAACAAAGGTAACTCGCTCTGCATTGCAAAATGCAGCCAGCGCAAGTAGTACTCTCTTGACAACGGAATGTATTATCGCGAACTCGCCAGAAAAAGATACTCCAGCAATGCCAAACCCAAATGCAATGGATATCTAAATAAAATGATAAAAAATCATAAAAAAATAACAAAAAAACAGCATAAAATGCTGTTTTTTGTTGAAAAACGATAATAAATAAGAAAAATTGATAAAAAATAAATTTAATTAAATAAAAATAAAATTGTAAAATGTAAGAATAAAAGCCTCAAACAAAGAGGCTTTTATTCTTTTTATTGATTAGCAGGCGGTAAGGATATGCGGTTAATTATGTTTGCGCATATATGATTAATTGTTGCGCACGCGATTATGGTTTTGTTTATAATAAAAACAAAAATCGCGACATAATTGCAAAAAATTGCGGCTAAGTGGTTAAAAAATGCGTGTAAGTGACAAAAATTAACATTCTCCTAGTTTTGTGGTTCGGTTATAGCTTTTTAATGATATATTTTGCTCTTTTTATGGGTACGGGTGCGACTTGGCTAGATAGGTTGCGCTCGATTTTTTGCACAATTCCGCGTATTTCGACTACTGGGAAACCATACGGAATAATGACTGTATCGCCGATATTTATGTCGATAATATCGGTAACAAACCAGCCTATTTTTTCCTCGCCAGAATACTCAAACTTTACTTTGACAAAGTCTGCATAATCCAAATCCTTTAATTTCCCGCCCGATAGAGAGTGTATCATATTTCACCTCGCTGTAGTTTTATTTATAGTATCACAAAATGCGCAAAAATACAATAAATTTTACTTAGCCAAACAAAAATTTTTGTACATAATATATGCATAGTACCTGCATAATACTTGATTTTTTCGCGTTTTTTAGCAAAAAATCAACAAAAATGCGTGTTTTATGTATTTTTATGAATTTGTAGAGGATTTTGAGTTGAATAAAATTTATCTCGAATTATCAAAAAATAATAAAAAAGCGCACTTTTTGATGCGCTTTTTATATTGATTTATTCTTGGTTGACATAAGTCTCCAAAACTTTCTTTGCCAAAAATTCGTGACCAACGGTTGACAAATGAATTCCGTCGTCGCAATAGAGTTTTTTCCAATTCTTATTTTTTTGTATTAGCGTGCGCAGGTCGAGCAATTTCACTTTTTCGCTCTTTGCTATCTCGATGATTTTTTCATTAAAAGTAATTTGGTCAGACAGCAGGTTGTTTACATCATTGTCCAAGTAAAACATTATGTTGTGCGCGCGCCCCAATTTTGACACCACGGTATCAAAATACAATTTGGGTACAAAGGGGAGTAGACTGCACATATACACTTCAAAACCATTTTCCCGCAAAAAGTGAATTGCCTCGCGGTAGTATTTTTCAAAATTATCCAGATTTGTGCGCGACGAGTGTATTTCAGTCGGCTCTTTGCTGACTTTTGTCCAGTCGTAGTCAGAATCGTTGCCGCCCAAATTAATCACGACAATATTCCTAGCGTCCTCGTTTTTGTATTCCAAAACTTTCTTTACAAAACCTTTTTTGTATGCTTTCTCTAGTGTTTGCCCAAAAAATGAGATGTTGTGAGTTTCGCATTGCAGTTTTTCCGTTATCAAATTCACCGCACTGTTCGGCTCAACGACATACTTGTCTTGAATGTCGCGGATAACGCCTTTGGCATTCGAGTCGCCCAAAATTACCAAATTAATCTTGCTGTTCAATACTTTTTTCGCCTCCGTCAAATAGAATACCGATGCAGTTTTGCCCGCAGTGACTACAAATCGTACCTTTAGCAAAGGTGTCATAAATATGCTCAAAGCCGCGCTCTGCCAGTTTTGCCTTAAAACTTTCTACGATTTCAGGCATATCTGACGAATGCGTGATGAAAACATAGTCGAGTTTTGGGGTGGGGTAGTCTTGGAGCAGGGCGGTGATGTATTTGTCCGCAACCGACTTCATATTGCCGATAAATTTCCTTTTTACCGACAATTTGCCATCTTTCATCTCGATTTGCGGCTTAATTTTGAGAATATTCGCCCCCAAAAGCGCCAAAGCGCTGCATCTGCCGCCCTTGTATAGGTAGTTTAGATTTTCTAGGATAAATCCAGTCTGCATCCTCGGAACCTTTTGATTGACAAGTTTCACGATTTCTGTTACTTCGCGCCCCTCATCGATTAGTTGTCTTGCATAAATCGCCAACAGGGCAATACCTGTCGAAAGTTGCAGCGAATCGATGACGTAAACATTCTCAAAATTTGCCGCAGCAGCCTTTGCATTGGCGCAAGCGCTGCTGAGTCCACTGCTCAAACTTATGTGAATGATTGCGTCATAATCCTGCTTAATTTTGCCAAAAAACTCCTCAAAGTCTGAAATGTTGATGGCTGCGGTTTTGGGCAGTTGTTTGGTCTCTGCTACATAATTATATATTTTTTGTGACACGCCTTCGCCGTCCTCAATGTATTCATCGCCCAAAACTACATAAAAAGGTACTACCTGTATGTCAAATTGTTGCAATAAGTCTTGTGGCAAATCTACTGTGCTTTCAGCAGTAAGTGCTATTTTCATAATAAAATTTACCTCGCTTTTTTGTATAAAATAATTGTATTTATTTTGCTTGTATTTTGCACCCTAATAGGCAAGAATTGACTCTCTTGCAAATTCTCGGCACTCTCTTGGCGAGAGAGTACGCCAAATTTGGCTACAAAATAGTTGATTTTTGGCTTGTTTTGTGCTATTATTGAGTATGAGAGGGCGTGCGTCCCGCAGGGGCGGCGGCTTGCTGTGTGCGTGCGTCAGCACGCACTATGCGCCCTGCGGACGCATTCGGCGCGAACGCGCCGACGGCAAGCCGCCCCATTGTATAGCTCTTGCTTTGTTTTGCGAGCCTGTGAAGTAACACTGCTGTTGCTTGTATCCACGCCGCTGTGCGGTAAAAAGTGGGGGGGGGGGAAGCGGCGCTGTGGGGAGGGCTTGCACAAAAAATATTTTGTAATGTTTAATATGAATAAATAGGTTATAAGTAAAAGATAAAAGGAGAGTTTCTGTGACTGAGGAAGAAATAAAACAAAACTTTTCACACAATTTGTTGCGCCTGCGGAAAGCCAAAAACCTCACGCAGAGCAAGTTGGCTGAGGCGCTTAATTATTCAGACAAAGCCGTGTCCAAATGGGAGGTTGGTGCCGTGCTGCCCGATGTCGAGACAATGGTAAATATCGCCGACTTTTTTGATGTAAAAGTCAACGACCTTATTTATACCCAAAAGCAAAATATCGACCGCAAATTCAAACTAAAAAATGTTGTCATCAGCCTTTTGGGTATTGTGGGTGTGTGGTTCGCCGCGGTTATCGCGTATTATATTTGCATCAGTTGCGGTGTATCTGAGCAAGTCTGGATAATTTTTATCGCCGCAATTCCTGTTAGTTTCATTTTGGCTATTGTATTTTGCGCGCTTTGGTTCAATCGATTTGCGCTGTTCATCGCAATAACTGGATTTGTCTGGTCCACAATCGGTACGATTTATGTGCTGCTAAATTCGTGGCAGTATTGGTTTATTTTTATCGTCGGCGTTGTTGCTCAAGTTCTAGTAATTCTAGGCTGTTTTCTCAACAAAATCACTTCCAAAAAGTGATTTTTCTTTTTAACAATCAAATATAATTGACTAAAAATATTTAATATGCTGTAATTTTGCAACAAAGTTTTAATTATTTGGAATTATGGAGCAGAAAAAATCGACGCTAATTGAACCTTTTTTATTGGCAAAATCGATGCTTTCGACATAAAATAAGAGCATATCCGAGGCTGATGCTTGCCTCACCGATATGCTCTTTTAGTTTTGATAATTTCGTTATCTAGTGCTCAAAAGTCACTCCAAAAGTCGTTTTTTTAGTGTTTTTTGTCGTTTTTACTGAGTTTTTCGTGATTTTGAGTTATTATTTGCTCATTTCCGCCTTTGAGTCAGATTTGTGTTCATTATTGTGTGCAGCTTCTTTTTCGATGTCGTGCCTGATTTTTGGCGCGCTGAATGAGTTGATTTCTGCAGGGGCAATTCCACTGCCTGCGTATGCGATTATCCCGCTTTCTTTTGCCGTCCAATATTCATTAAGATTTGCGACCGTGCTGATGTTGAGGAATGAAATAACGCTAGAGCGATTGTGCTCGGATAGATATTTTTCTATGTTTGAAGCGAAAAAGTTGTCGGCTGACTTTGTGTCAAAAAATTGCTGAGTTTGCTGGTCAACGGCAAAGTTTTTGAACAATTCAGAGTGAAGATTGAGGTCAATGTTGAGAGTTGCCTCCCAATAACCATTCTTTTCCAAAGATTCTTGAGCCTCTTTTTGGTCGCTGCTGCTGTGCAAGAATTTTTTATAATCAAGATGCGAGCGAATGGTGACACTTGTTTTTGTCGCGGGATTTTTGTCCACAATACTTTGATAAAGCATCTGACTAGTTTCAGCAATCGACTTTGCAAGGTAATGATTTGGGTTTGCGCGCGCTTCGATATATTGTCCCCAAAGTTCTTCCGTCAGTTGTTGTTGCTGCTTTGCATATTCGCTGTTAGCATTTTTGAATTTTTCTTGACATTTTACTAGAGTTTTTCCGAATTTGAGCCAGGTCAAATATTCGGTATATTGTTTTGCGTCTACAGATTGATTATCTTTTCCGATTACATAGGTAGCGTTTGCAAAATCTGTTCGGTCAATAATTACACTCGAAGCAATTTCCAAAAAGTCACCTATAGCAGCGCTCATTTCGTAGTTAAATGAGGTTTTTTTGCTATATTCTTTGCCGTTTGAGTAAAATTTTATATCCTCAGGCTCATCCGCAATGCCGCAATAAGGGCGAACTGGGGCAAGAAACGGCTGACGGCAGTCCGCAGGCTCCAAATATTCTGGGTGAACCGTCTCCAACTGGTCAAGGAAGCCCAAAAGGCGAGGGAGTTGCTCATCATTTGTGTAAAAAAGTAGCGGGTCGCTGCGTTTTGCACTGGTCGAAAATTTGCAATACACTTTTTCGCCCGTGTCAGCGGCATATTGCGCCAATTCACGAGTAATATTGAGTGCATTTTGTGGCGAAACGTTAAAATAAATGCGTTTTGTGATGTTTCTTGAGTCTGTCTGTTTGGTTTTTTCAGGGTAACCATTAGGACTAAAATGCAAAAATTGCTCAGCTAAAACCTGATTTTTGTTTTTTTCAGTTAGTGGAGGGTAAAAGAAGCTCTGATTACTAAAGCCCCATTGCGTGAATTGGTCCTCAGTAAAAAACATATCAAAGCATTCTTTTTCCGAAATTTTGTCAGGCGCCCAATCTTTATTTGCGACGAGGTTGCTGTTGCTACTAATGATTTGCTGGTACCTAATTGCATAGACCTCTTTGGCGAATTTCGCCAAATCTTGATAAGTCAAGTCGGGATATGGTGTGCTGTTTTTGTTCAAAGCCTGATAAACCTCAGTTTGACCGCGGACACCTTTCGTAAGTAGTTCGTGGCAAAAGTCCGCAGTGTTGTGCTTTGCTTGGTCGATAATGTCAAGATTGGCGAGCAAGTATTCAAAAAAATAGTTTGGTCTAATCATAAAATTACCTCATTTATTCGTTATAGAATATATTGTATCATATGATGCGGTTTTAGTCAAATTTTTGTGAACTCTTTTTGTGGGTGAGAGTGTGCGTATATATTATCAATATTTATTTTGCTATTTTTTTTCACAAAAAAAATCACAAATTCCGTATCACAAACAAAAATAATATGTAAAAAATTGCAGAAAATCTAATATTAAAAGCGAGACTTATCCACAATAAATGTGTAAATGTGGATAACTTTCCTGCAAAAAATCGCTACTATGCTGCAAAATTTTGTCACTAAACTGCAATTTTTGTAAATTACAAAAATATCAAGAGATGATATTCTCTTGACTTTTTATTCTATTCTGAGTCGGGATTTCGCAATAATATTTGAGTCCCTCGAGTGCAGTAATTGCGATTTTTTGTGTTTTTTTCAGTATTTTTTGTGGATTATTTTTGAGTTAAATTTAAGCGATTGGCATATCGCAAAGTTTGAGAATTGACTTTGCATAATCTTGGTTTACTGTTTCGCGCTGCAGAACTTTTATATTTTTGATATATTTCTCCAGATATTTTGCGCTAAACTGTCCACTCTCAATCAAGTCGCGCAGGTCGGTTGGCTTGTCCAAAAAGAAGCAGTCGATATATTTTTGGTAGTAGGTGACATTAGCATTTTCTTGTTCCGCCAATTTTTTTGTGGTGATTAAAACTTTGCCGAGGTTAATGATTTCGATAGAAGAGTTTGCACCCATTTTGGAAACAATAATATCCGAGCGACGCGCGAGATTGAGATATTGCTCGTTTGTGACAAAACCGTAGATTTCCACGCGCGTATTCTGCAATTTACCTGATTTTTTCATATTTTTAATTACGCGAGTGTAGTGTTTGTACTTGCGCTCATCCTTTCCGTTGAGTAGTAGAATGTCAATGTCAAGGTCGGCTTTCAACAAATTTTTGATTTGGGTATACAGCCCTGTAAATGCCCCTGAGCCACTCATTATTAACAAAGTGAGGCGTTTTTGAGCGTCGCGTTCTGCATTTTCAGCCTCAATTTTGCAAGGGAAGCCCAAAACTTCGATTTGATCTCTCCGATATCCGACGCGAATATAACTATTGACGAATTCTTCCGCTAGCATATACATTTTGTCCACGTGCGTGCAACATTCATAAAAAGGAATGTACGCAAAATCGGTCTCCATTGTGGCGACAGGAATTTTGATTTGTCCCTTTTTGCGAAGTTCTGACATAACCGTCGCTGGCAAAAAGTGTGTGCAAAAAATCACATCGGGATTTAATTCGTCGATTGTTTTTAGCATTTTTTTGTCCAATCCCTGCATCGAGTATTTGATAAAAGCGGGGATTTGCTTAAATGACTTTGCAGCCTCTTGCCTTTTTTTAAAAACGGCATTATAGATGTTGAGGGCGTATTTCACGCTCATTATGTAGCCGTCATTGTACAGCCACGCCTTAAATTTGTCGGGATATTCCTTAAAAAGATTGATAATAGTAATATTTGCCTCGTTCGGGCAGTATTTTTCTATTGACGATTTGATGGTTTGTGCCAATGTGTTGTGTCCGCTCCCAGCGGTCACGGTGTAAATCAAAATATTTTTCATTGTGTGTACCCTTTGAATTTTAATAAGCATTATAATATATATTTGGCAATTTGTCAATATTCGTTTGCCGATGTTCGAGAAGTCTGTTTGTCGATTGCGCGTCGCTACAAAACAAAACTCTTATTTTTATATTACCACAAAGCGGGTGGGTTAGTAAAATAAAATGTGCAAATTTGTA
>CAZOFH010000009.1:0-40316 GCA_964579205.1 uncultured Christensenella sp. | reverse complement strand
TCGGCTTGTCATTCAGAGGCAGGCATAGCCTGCCGTGGAATCTGTGAGCGATAGCCAAAAAACTGTTCTCCAGTCTCAGAGGAAACTGAAAAGTCAAGTTACAAGAAAAATTAAAAAAAATTAAAAAAAGTTGGTTTAAATGCTTGACAGTCGCATATAATAGTGATAGAATTTTAGCAGTCAATGAGTGAGAGCGCTAACAATATTGACCATCAAGTGCTAAATGCTGATACTGACCAAGACCCAAAAATTCTCCTGAAAAAAATTCTCGACAAAGTTTTGCAGTTCATTCTTATTACCGAACACAAATGAAATTATGAATGATTTGGCAAAAGCGAGCAGTAATTTGGGTATGAGGTGAGGTGTCAAGATAGACTCGACAGCGATTCTGATATAGTATCTGAAAATCAGTGATAAGAATATTGCTAAATAAGAAATCGTGCTTATAACCAAAAATCACTGGTTTTTGCGACAGCAAATATGAGAGTCGGACGGATAGATATTGTGACCCAAAAATCTTTTGACTGAGGTAATTGCAAATTGCGTGTAAAATAATTTGCGAGAAAAAACAGGTAGGGGGTAGCGGATTGCGTGATGATTTGAGCCAGAGAAAGAGAGAAATTTTGATCAACGCGGTAGAGAGTTATATCCAATCGGCGAGTCCAATTACCAGCAGCAATGTGCGCTCGGTATGTTTTGCGGATTTGTCTACGGCGACGCTGCGCAACGAATTGAACGCGTTGGAGGCGATGGGGTATCTAAAGCAACTCCACACCTCGAGTGGGCGAGTGCCGACTGCCAAAGGGTATCGCTATTATGTCAACGAGATAATGTGTGATGTGCCGCTAGAGCCGACGGTACTAGATGACATTCACGGGATTTTTGAGAATCGCGCCATATATCTAGGCGATGTGGTCAACGAAATCGCGGATGTGGTGAGCAAGGCGACCAATTATCCTGCGGTAGTGATGCTCAAAGGTTTTGACAAATTGCAGATAAAGAATGTCAAGATCATATCTCTACTCACAGGGCAAGCGCTGGTACTGATAGAGACCAACAGTGGAATTATCAACAATTTTATGCCGACCAAGTCGGATATCCCTGCGCAGACCTATGTGGACGCGAGCAACTTTTTGACTAGTACCTTTAAGGACAAAACTGTAGCCGATATGATCAAAAATATCGAGAGCTATAGAGTGCAGATGAGGCAAGATTTGCTAGAATTCAAGGGGATTTTTGACAAACTCATCGAGTCTCTGAGGGAATTCGGTGAGACGCTGAAGCAAAAATCGGGGGTTGCGGCGCACGGAGAACTAAAACTACTCAATAGCCCAGAGTATCACGATTTGGACAAAGCCAAAAAGGTAATCGATGTGCTGACCAATCCTGTGGAAATCGGGCAATTATTCGATGATTTTGCGAGCGAAGAAGATGTGGCATTCAAAATCGGTGCCGAAATCTCAGTAGCAGAACTACAGGAATGTGCCATTGCCAAGGCTGACTATCTAGTCGACGGCGAGAGTATCGCTAGCATTGGTATAATAGGTCCGCAGCGAATGGATTATCAAAGAATCGCCAGCGCACTAAAATTTGTGGTCGGCGAGTTTGAGAATCTCAAAAAATTAGATAGCACGCAAAAAGGAGATGATTTTGATGAAGAATAAGCATCATGATGAGCCGTCGGTGGAATACGTAGCAGAAGAAGTGCTAGCAGACGAGGGGGGTATAGACTCTGACTGTGCTGAGGTAGACTCGGTGCAGTCGGACGAGCGCGACGAGACGATTAGCAATCTAAATGACGAAATCGAGGCGACGCGTGAGAAAGTATCTCAGCTGACTGGTTTACTGCAGCAATTACAGGCGGATTTTGACAACTATCGCAAGCGTAATGCAAACATTTCAGCCGAATCTAGGCAGAAGGGCGTGTTTGACGCGGTCAAAGCGCTATTACCTGCATTTGACGCGGTCAAGGCTGCTGAGCGGCAAATCACAGATGAGGACACTTTGGCTGGGCTAAAAATGGTAGAGCGCGAACTCATCAGCAGTTTGGCTACGCTCGAGATTGAGCCTATCCAGTCGGTAGGTGCGCAATTTGACCCAAACCTACACAATGCGGTATTTGCCGAAGAGGTAGAAGGGGTAGAAAGCGGGCAGATTTTGGAGGAATACAACGCAGGCTACACCAGCCCTAGCGGGGTAGTGCGGTTTGCGACTGTCAAAATAGCAAAATAAAAAATAATGTTTGAGCGATCAGACTTTATATATTAAATAGAATACAAGGAGATTATTATTATGTCAAAAATTATAGGTATTGATTTGGGTACAACCAACTCTTGTGTGGCTGTAATGGAAGGTGGCGAGGCTGTCGTTATCCCTAACGCAGAAGGCTCGCGTACTACCCCTAGTGTGGTAGCATTTACAAAGGACGGCGAGAGGCTAGTAGGTCAGGTAGCAAAGCGTCAAGCAGTAGCCAACCCTGAGCACACTGTCGCTAGTATCAAGAGGGAAATGGGTACTGATTACAAGGTAACTATCGAGGACAAGTCGTACACTCCGCAAGAGATTAGTGCGATGATTCTCACCAAACTAAAGAATGATGCAGAGAGTTATTTGGGGCAAAAGGTGACACAGGCTGTCATCACCGTGCCTGCATACTTTACCGACAGTCAGCGTCAAGCGACCAAGGATGCTGGTAAAATCGCAGGGCTAGAGGTATTGCGTATTATCAACGAGCCTACTGCAGCAGCGCTAGCATATGGTCTCGACAAAGGCGAGAACGCAAATCAAAAATTGCTGGTATTTGACCTAGGTGGTGGTACATTCGACGTATCAATCCTAGAGATTGGCGACGGTGTATTCGAAGTAATCGCAACCAAGGGTAACAACCGTCTCGGTGGTGATGACTTTGACGCACGCATTATGGACCTCTTGGTCAAAGAATTCAAGGCTCAAAACGGCATCGATCTATCTGCTGATAGAACGGCTGTGCAACGTCTAAAAGAGGCTGCTGAAAAGGCAAAAATCGACCTTTCTGCCGCTATGAAGACTACTATTAGCCTGCCATTCATTAGCGCTGATGCTACTGGACCAAAGCACCTCGAGTACGAATTGACACGTGCAAAATTTGACGACATTACTAGCGACCTAGTGCAGCAGACTATCACTCTCACTGAGGCTGCTCTAAAAGATGCACAACTCAGCAAAAACGACATTAACAAAATCGTGCTAGTAGGTGGTAGTACCCGTATCCCTGCTGTATGCGAGGCTGTAAAGAACTTCGCTGGCAAAGAGGGCTACAAGGGTATCAACCCTGATGAGTGTGTGGCAATCGGTGCTGCTATCCAAGGTGGTGTATTGGGTGGAGATGTAAAAGATGTATTGCTGCTAGACGTTACTCCATTGTCACTAGGTATTGAGACATTGGGTGGTGTGTTTACTCGTATTATCGATAGAAACACAACCATTCCTACAAAAAAGTCACAGGTATTCTCTACCGCCGCAGACAACCAGTCTAGTGTAGACATCCACGTATTGCAAGGTGAGCGTGAATTTGCCAAGGACAACAAGACTTTGGGTAGATTCAACCTCTCAGACATTCCACCAGCACCTAGAGGCATCCCTCAAATCGAGGTTACATTCGACATCGATGCCAACGGTATCGTCAATGTTAGCGCAAAAGATTTGGGTACGGGTAAAGTGCAACAAATCACTATTACTTCAAGTTCTAATATGAAAGAGGACGAAATCAACGAGGCTATCAAGAATGCAGAAAAGTATGCAAAAGAAGACAAAGAGCGTAGAGAGATTATCGAAGAGCGTAACCAAGCCGACTCTATGATCCTAGGTCTAGAAAAGGCTCTGAGAGAGAATGGTGACAAGATTAGTGAGGACGACAAAAAGAAATTGACCGACGCTATCGAAAAGGCAAAGGAAGAAATCAAGGCTGATGACAAGGACAAAATTCACAACGCAATCGACGAATTGTCAAAATCTAGCCAAGATGTAATCACAAAACTTTACCAAGCAGCGAGCGCTGACAAAAACGAAAGCAAAGACGACAAAAAAGAACCCGAAGTAGAGGTTCACGATGCAGATGCAAAACCTGCTGAATAATAAAATGGAGCAGAGAATTGGCACAGAATTATTATGATATTTTAGGGGTGGATAAAAACGCTAGTCCAGAAGAGATAAAATCTGCGTACAGGCGTTTGGCAAAGCAATATCACCCAGATTTGAATAGAGATAATCCTGAGGCGGCTACCAAATTCAAAGAAGTAAACGAGGCTTATGAAGTCCTGAGCGATGCTACCAAAAAGGCAAATTATGACCAATACGGTAGCGCGACTGGGCCCAATCCGAATGATTTCTTTAGAGGTGGCGCAGGTGGCGCTCAGGGCGGATTTGATTTTGACTTGGGCGACATCTTCGGCAATATCTTTGGCGGAGGATTCGGCGGCGCTAGGGCAAAATCTGGAATGGGATTTAATCCCGTCGCAGGGAACAATATTACGACCAAGATAAACTTGACTTTTAGCGAGGCTATCAAAGGTGTAAAAAAAGATATTACCTACACTCGTACCGAGGAGTGTAGCGAGTGTCACGGCACTGGTGCCAAAAACGGCACGGAATATTCCACATGTTCTGAATGTGGTGGTAGCGGGTATGTAAGATATAATCAAGATACGATTTTCGGTCGTATCACTCAGAGCGGCCCTTGCAAGTGTTGTAACGGGACTGGTAGAGTGATAAAGGAAAAGTGTGCTTGTTGTAACGGAAAGGGTGTAAAACGCGGTCCTTATACTCTGAGCCTCACTATTCCAGCAGGTATCGATGACAACCAAGTGATGACAGTGCGTGGCTATGGTGATGCAGGGGCGAGAGGTGGTCCTAGCGGGGACTTGGAAATTGTGGTGAGCGTGGCGGCACATCCGCTATTACAGCGTGACGGTTTTGACATTTTGCTCGATGTACCTATCCCATTTACTATGGCGATGACAGGGGGCAAGGTGCTCATCCCTAGTGTGGATGGCAAGTTGGAACTCAATATTCCAGAAAACACTCAGAGTGGTACCGTGCTAAAATTGCGCGGCAAGGGTGTAAAACAACTCAACAAAAACACTTTCGGCGATATGCTGGTGACTGTCAAGGTGGAATTGCCAAAACTTGGCAAAAACAAAAAGGCAATCAACCAGATGCTGTCAGAGCAATTCCCGTTGGACAAATTCGACAAGTTTAATGAGTACAACAAAAAGGTCAACAACCTATAATACGGGTTGTGTGGATTACCGAATAATGACGAAAAGACGCATTGATGACTCGGTGCGCCTTTTCCTTTTGTTTTCGGGTGGCAAAAACAAATTTTATTTGTGCCAAGTGTGCAAATAATCTTGATTTTGGGGCGGTAGTGTGGTATAATTTGACAAAATGTCGCATTTGCGGCATAAGGAGAAAAAATGAGTTTGCCGAGTTTTTTTGTCGATAAAGATAGTTTGCGAGATGACCAATTCGTCATCACTGGCGAGGAGAATAAGCATTTGGCAGTCGTGATGAGACTGAATGTCGGTGAGCAGGTAGAGATTATGCAGAATGACGGCTTTGTGCATCGCTGCGAGTTGGTGTCTGTAGGCAAATCTCAGTCGATAGCCGAGATAAAATCTAGCCGATTTGTGCCGAGGCGGAGTCAGGTGACCTTGTTTATGGCGCTCATTATGGCGGATAGGATGGATTGGGCAGTGCAAAAGGCTACCGAACTTGGAGTGGAGAGTATAGTGCCATTCGAGAGTGAGTACTGCACGGTCAAGGACAGGGGTAACAAGGGTGACAGGCTAAAACGCGTGTGTACGAGCGCAGCAAAACAATCAGGGCGCGCTACTGTGCCCGATGTTGCCGAGACGTTAAAGTTTGCTGAGGTTTGTGACAAAATCGCCACCTTTCCTCAGGTTGTGCTGGCGTACGAGGGGGCGACGCAGGAAGCGAGAGATATTATCAAAAAACTAGATCGCAATCAGCCGATTGCACTAATAGTAGGTAGCGAGGGCGGATTCAGTACAGCCGAGGTCGAGGCGCTCAAGCAAAAAGGGGCGCGTGTCATCAGTTTGGGCAGCACGATTTTGCGTGCGGAGACGGCTTCTGTCGCGCTATTGAGCGCGGTAAATTATGAGTTAGGATTATGGGAGAAAGTAAAATGAAAATAGCATTTTTGACCTTGGGATGCAAGGTAAATCAATATGAGGCGGATGAAATCGCTCGCACGTTACGGAGCCGCGGCCACGAGGTGGTTACTTCGGTAGAGCCTGCGGATTGTTTTGTACTGAGCACTTGCGCGGTGACAAATGAGGCGGAGAGAAAGTCTAGGCAGATGATCGCCAAAATCCAAAAAATCGCCCCTGAGGCAAAGATTTTTGTGTGCGGTTGTGCTAGTCAGAATAATGCAAATCATTTTCTTGACAAGCCGAATGTCGAGGTGGTGGTAGGTACTGCGGGTAAAGTGTGGCTGCCTGATCTAATTGAGGCAGAGGCTAAGGGCAATTATGTCGTCGACCCTGCGTGCGATTATGAGGACTTTGAGGAGAATGTGGCGAGCAATGATACCGAGACAAAACGCACTCGCGCATATGTCAAGGTGCAGGATGGATGCAATAATTTTTGTAGTTATTGCCTGATCCCATATATTCGCGGGCGTAGTCGTAGCAGAGATCTAGAGAGTATTGTAGTCGAGGTGTTTAAGTTAGCAAAGACTCATCACGAGATTGTGCTGACTGGTATCAACCTCAGCGATTGGGGCAAGGATATTGAGATGGATTTGTGCGACTTGCTGAGTTCGCTGTCTACTATCCCTGCGCGTATTAGGCTCAGTTCTTTTGAGATGAACGTCATCACTCCCGACCTTATCAAGGTAATGACTGCTATGCCGAATTTTTGTGACCATTTTCACTTGAGTATGCAGTCGGCGTGTGACAATACTCTCAAAAAGATGAACAGAAAATACACTGTGGACGAATTCAAAAAGAAAGTGAATATGCTGCGTGAGGCTTACCCAAGGTGCGCTATCACTACCGATATTATCGTTGGGTTCCCAGAGGAGGCGGATGAGGATTTTGCCGAGACTATGCGCAATATCGCCTCAATCGGTTTTGCAGATATGCACATTTTCCCTTATTCTAGGCGCGAGGGTACGGTGGCTAGCGGTATGAAAGAGGTGGATGGCGAGACTGTCAAGGCTAGAGTCGCAGCGCTCACCAAATTGAGAGACACTCTCAAACGCGACTTTTTGGAGAAAGAGTACGGGATGATTTATGAAGTGCTAATCGAGCAAGAAAAGGACGGCTATCTAGTAGGTCATGCCAAAAACTTTACAAAAGTGTACCTTTCGAGTGGTGTCGCTGAACCGAATACTGTGGTGCTGGCGAGACTAGAAAAGCCGTATTTGGACGGTGTCAAGGGCGAATTTGTCAAAGTTTGTGAAGATGAATAATGGAGGTAATTATGCAAGATTGCGTTTTTTGTAAGATAATTGAGGGCTCGATCCCTAGCAAAAAGTTGTACGAAGATGAGGACTTTTTGATTTTTGATAATATCAATCCAAAGGCAAGTCAGCACTATTTGGCTATCGCAAAAGAGCATTTTGCGACCTTGCGCGAGATGAATGAGCAGCAGGCGGCGCTTTTGGGCAAATTGATGCTCAAGATTGGGCAGTTAGAGGGCGTGCTCAATCTCGAGAATGGGTTTAGGCTGGTAGTCAACCAAAAGGGTAGTGAGGGTAACGACGCTCACCAAGAGGTGATGCATCTACACATTCATATCTTATCAGGGCAGGACTTGGGCGAATAAAAAACAGAGCCAATATTAGGCTCTGTTTTTGTCATCAAAAAAAAATAAAAAAACTGTGCGACCAGTTTCGATAGGCAATACATAGCACCACAGCCTAATGAAACGCTCCCGCGAGGCTACCTTATGGCACATCTCGCGCACCACTTAATGCTGCTTGCTCCCGCACCTGACATGGTTCGTGGGGCGAAATTGCACAAGACCTCAACGTTCATCACGCATCAAAAGGTATGAATACTATGCACGGCACAACCTCAAAAGGCTATTCGACCCTGCTGTAGCGGATTGCAGGTTACAGGGCACCGCTGGCTCCCCATCTAGCACAGTAAGAGTATTTTAGCATAATTCGATACAAAAAGCAAGTATTTTGGGCTATGTTTGTGCACTATTAGAGCAAAATTTTTGGCATAAATCCACAAAATAGAGCAAACTATGGTAAAATGTTTGTCATATTCAAAAAAAATTGATAAAATGTGATATATAATATTGTTATTTTTTGATATTTGTGCTAAAATAAAAAGATAAAAAAGGTGGTATTATGAGTAATAGTGGTTCAAACGCGATGAGATTTATCAATGCGTACAATGCTGTCGACCAGACATTGAGGGCGGTATACAATTTCAAGAGAAATATGAGTTTTAACGATATGATTAGGCGGTCAGTGCCGCTCAATAGTATCGTGCGTAGATATGAGGACAAACTCATCGACTACGCGAGACTCAGGAATGCGATCATTCATAATAGCAATGATGAGCGTGTGATCGCTGAGCCGCATACCGACGTGGTAGAGGAATTTGAGAAAATTGCCAAGTTATTGGCTGAGCCACCAGTCGCTATCCAAGAGATCGCGAGTAGGAATGTGCTAGTACTAGATAGTGATGTGTCTATCAAGACTGCTATGGCTACCGTGGCAAAGTCAGGGTTCAAATATCTGCCGATTTGTCATCACGAGACTATCGCGAGTGTCCTGACGCCCAGTAGGCTAGTAGACTTTTTGGGCGCTAGGGTGGTAGAAGGTATGGATTTGGACGATTTTTGTGACAAAACGCCGATTAGTGCTATCATCAATGAGAATGATGCCGAGGTGGTATTCGCTATTCGTTCGGTATCGCTCACTGTCGAAGAGGCACTCAACCTCTTTCAGCAAAAGCGCAAGTTGCAGGCTATCGTTATTACTCGTACAGGTAGCAATCTCGAGAGCCCTGTGGGGATTTTGACCGTTGCAAATATCATTGATTTGAATAATGTTGTAGACGACTATAATATCTAGATAGAGGTTTTTTTATGTTTGAAAAAGTGAATAGTAATTTGAATTTGCCTGAGGTGGATAGAGAGATTTTGAATAATTGGGACGAGCGTGACATCTTTGCCCAAAGTCTCAAAAATCGCGAGGGTTGCGAGCCGTTTGTGTTTTATGAGGGACCTCCGGGGATGAATGGTTTGCCGCACATCGGTCACGCGACCACCCGTATTTACAAGGATTCGATTCTCCGCTACTACGCGATGCGCGGGTACAAGGTTCGGCGCAAGGCTGGCTGGGATACGCACGGCTTGCCTGTGGAATTGAAAGCAGAAAAGGACTTGGGGCTCAAAAACAAGACTGAGATTGAGCCTTTTGGGGTGGACAAATACATCGCCAAGTGTAAAGAAATCATTAATACTTATGAGAGTGAGTGGCGCACTGCGACTCGCAAACTAGGTTTTTGGGTGGACTTTGATAATGCATATAGGACGTGTGATGACGGCTTTGTAGAGTCGATTTGGTGGTCGCTAAAGCAGCTTTTTGATAAGGGAGACATTTACGAGGGGTACAAGGTTTCGCCATACTGCCCTCGTTGTGGTACCAGCCTAGCCAATCACGAGGTCGCGCAGGGCTATCAGACTGTCAAGGACAAGACATTATTTGTCCGTTTTAAGGCAAAGGATTTGGCTAATACCTATTATATTGCGTGGACGACTACTCCTTGGACACTGCCTAGCAACACGGCGCTGTGTCTCAATAGTGAGTTTACCTATGCGGAAATCGCGGTACCAACAGGCGAGCACTACATCTTGGCAGAGGCTCTCATCAGTAGACTATTCGAGGAATACGAGATAGTGAATAGGTACTTGGGTAGCGAACTAGTGGGTGGAGAATATGAGCCGCTATTTGATTTGCCGCCAGCACTGCTGCAGGGCAAAAAGGCGTATTATCTAACCAACGCTAACTACGTCACTCTCACCGATGGTACTGGTATCGTGCATATCGCGCCTGCCTTTGGCCCTGAGGACTACGAGGTCGGCAAAGAGTATGACTTGCCCGTGGTCAACCTAATAGATGACAAAGGCTGCTTTAAAAATGATTTGCCAAAATACGCAGGCAAACGCAATATCGTGGCGAATTTGGAGATAATCGAAGACTTAAAGCAGGCAGGCAAGGTAGTCAAAGAGCAAGAGGTAATTCACGAATATCCACACTGCTGGCGCTGCCATACTCCGCTCATAAATTACGCTCGTGCGGGCTGGTTTGTCAAGACTTCGCAATATCGTGAAGCCTTGGTGCGTAACAATAATGAGGTCGCTTGGCACCCAGAATCTGTACGCGAGGGGCGTATGGGCAACTTTTTGCGTAACAATATCGACTGGAACTTGTCACGTGATAGGTACTGGGGTACTCCGCTCAATATATGGCGTTGTGACAAGTGTGGTAAACTCCACGCAATAGGCTCTAGGGCAGAACTCAATCAACTCAAAGGGAATGATGACTTTGTAGAATTGCACAAGCCATTTATTGACGCAGTGACTTTTGACTGTCCTTGTGGCGGTACATTTAGGCGCGTGCCGCAAGTTATCGACTGTTGGTATGATAGCGGTGCTATGCCTTTTGCACAGTGGCATTACCCATTTGAGAACAAAGAGATTTTTGAGGAGCAATTCCCTGCAGACTTTATCTGTGAGGCGCAAGACCAGACTAGAGGATGGTTTTATACATTGCAGGCGATATCTACTATGGTATTCGGCAAAACTCCGTACAAGTCTTGCGTGATGTGTGGACTGATTTCGGACAAAAATGGTCAAAAGATGAGCAAATCTTTGGGGAATGTGGTCAACCCTGACGAACTGATTGACAAGTATGGTGCCGATGCTGTGAGACTGTATTTCTGCTCAAATTCAGCACCTTGGATGGGACAAAAATTCGATGAGGCTGGGCTAGCCGAAATTCAGCGCAAGACCTTGTCTACACTGTGGAATGTGTACTCTTTCTTTGTGCTGTATGCCAATATCGACGGCTTTGAACCAAGGGATATTCGCGAGTGCAAACTCAGTCTAATGGACAAATGGCTATTGTCGCAACTAAACGAATTGATTGACAATATAGACGCTCTGATGAAGGATTTCAACTTTACCGATACTACTCGCGGATTGTGCGATTTTATCGACATTTTGAGTAACTGGTATGTGCGTCGCAGCCGTGAGAGATTTTGGGTGAATGGTGAGAGCGAGGACAAGACGGCGGCATTCTGTACGCTATACTATGTGCTGGTGACTTTGACCAAACTCTGCGCGCCATTTATGCCGTTCGTCAGTGACAAAATTTATCTCAATTTGATGCAAGGCAAGGGCAAACCTAGTGTGCACCTTGAGGATTATCCTGTGGCTGATAGAGCAGTCATCGACTATTCGCTCAACCGCGCTATGCAAGAGGTCATCGACATTGTCGCTCTCGGTCGTGCAGGTAGGAATGAGGCTAATATCAAGAATAGGCAGCCATTAGGCAAAATCTATGTATATTCGGCGAATAATATAGCCCTTAATAGTGAGTTGGTGCAGGTAATTGCCGACGACCTCAATGTAAAGAGTGTAGAATTTATCGCTGATGCACGCACCTTTATTACCTTTGAATTAAAGCCGCAGCTCAAGACTTTGGGTCCAAAATATGGCAAGGATTTGGGTAAAATCCGTGACTTTTTGAGTAAGGTAGATGCGTATCAACTGGTCACCGATATGCGCTCTAATCCTGAGATGCAGATCGTGGTGGATGAAGGGATAGTACTCAGTCCTAGCGACATTTTGGTCTATCCAAAGAGCAAGCCAAATTGTACAGCCGAGACTGCCGGGATGATAACGGTAGTTTTGGATACCGAATTGACCCCAGCACTTATCAATGAGGGTAATGTGCGTGAGTTCGTGAGCAAGGTGCAGAATATGCGCAAAGAGGCAGGTTTTGAGGTGGAGGACAACATTCTGTTGCGCGTGGAGACTGAGTCGGGGCTCGCTAGCGTACTCGAGGAGTCGCGCGCACTTATTAGCGAGACATTACTAGCCCAATCTATCGAGTTTGGTGGTGAGTATGCCATCACAAAATCGACCGATATCAATGGAGTGGAATGTAAAATTTCAATTAAAAAGGTAGAATTGTAATGAAATCAAAAATTGTTTTATTCGACGAAAATATGTTGGTCGCGTACAAAGAGCAGGGGATAGATTTTGTGATGTTTGCAGAGCAGGCTAGTGCCAAGGCAATGGAAAAATTTGCTGTCGTGGCGACCCCTGTATTTGAATTGTCAAATGAGATAAGCGGGCTATGCGTTTTCGCTAACAACAGGACTATTGTAGACTTGACTCAGCAAATCGCGACTGGCGACCTAGAATTGACTTTTTATGCCGTAGTGATAGGTAGCCCAAAGGCGGATAGAGGCGTTTATTCCGCGTGTGTGAGTCGGGACAAACAGACAGGGCTGATTAACCACATTCCTGCGTTAAACTACGGCGCGATGAACTTTTCATTTGAGTATCAAGTGCTAGAGAAGGTGGACAAGATTAGCCTAGTCAAAATCACTGGTTTTGTGGGTGAAATCGAATTTTTGAGGTTTGGTCTGTCTGATTTGGGTATTCCTGTATTTGGTGACAAAGATTACAAAGGTGATTCTTTGGCAAAAAACACTCATCTTGCGCTGACACTCGCACAGATGCGGTTCGTTTTGCCCAACAAAGATACGACGCGCAGTTTCGTAGTCGTGCCTGAGGGCAAACCTTGGTCATTCTTTGACATAGAAAAGTGGTTCAAAATTTAATCGGGGAGGTAGATTATGAATAAATCTTCTGGTGTAGTGGCGCTGAGAGTTGTGTTGGCTGTTGTGCTGTTGAGCCTGATTTTTACTTGTGTGTACTTTTTCATCATCAAGGCTCGCGATGACGCTGCCACGGCTGATAATATGATTTTTCAAGAGTATAATACTACTCTGAGTTCTGATAATGTGACAAAAATTGAAACAACCCTCGGAGGCTTGGAGGTCGGGGCATATTATACTTATGCAGAGAGCAATGGGGGCTTGGGGTACAAAGAGGCGTATTTGTCTCTATACGCTAGCCAATATCTGCTGTCTGCCAATGATGCTAGACTCATCATTGTCAAGAGTAGTGAGGATGAATTGAGGCAGCACTTGACTGCTATCCAAAATTCTGCGACTACTCTGATGCGCAGTATTATAGTTTTCAACACGAGCAAAGAGTCTTATGGTGCTAGCCCTACCGCGTCGCAATCGGCTGCATTACTAGAGAATTTTAAGACAATAGTCAGAGACTTGCGCGCATATGCTAGCAATTTTGCAGCACTTGCGAATACGGTGTTTGTCAGCACGAGCGCTGCCTATTATGAAGGGGTCAGCCCATTTAGCAACGCGCAGTATATGTACAGTTATTGCCTAAACAAGCAGATCGCGGTGTACAATGCCGAGATAAATAAAACAGATGCGACATCTACCGCGACAGTCTATCTCGAGACCAAGCAAATGGTAGCCAAGTTTGGTGAAATTGAGCGCAATCATTATATCGCGCAGACTACTGATGCTTGTGTAAGCGAGGTGTTGGGCTACTTTGCAAAAGGCGTAAATTTTGACGCCGTGCTATCTAGTGCAGCCAAGGTGCAGACTGTCAATGCTATCGAGGATACTGAGCAAAAGTCGCAGGCGAGGAAACTCTTGGTAGCGCTAGGACTAGCAGAGGGGGTGTAGTGTATGAGTAAGAGTAAGAGTTTGGCTTTTTGTGCCGTTTGCGCAATCTTTGTATGCGCGATGTGTCTACTAGCTTTTGCGGGATGTAGCGGTCAAAATTATACCTACGCCGAGTTTCAGCAGGCGTACAAAAACTATGTCGCTAGCAATACTTTGAGCGATACCAATCACAATTCAATCTTTGATGCGAGCGGGCGTGTGTTTGTCAACTATACCAATGAAAAGATGCGTGCGGTTATTGATAGCGATATGGTGAGCGACCAAGTGCTAAAGTTTACCAGATTGTCAAACAAGGGCGGGAGCGAGCAGGCGATTTTTGAGCCTGCACTGAGAGCCAGCAATATAATTATTAACAAATATATCGCAGTCACTCCTCTCAAAGAAATCCCTGCCGATAGGGTAAACGGGCTAGTGGCAAAATTGGCAGTGTTGAATGACAAGACGGATGATTTTGTATTTAACTTGATAAAATTTGAGACACGTGGCGATGACTTTGACAAGAATAGTGCTATCGACCAGTCGTTTTTGGAACAGTTGTTAGATAGTTACGTTGACCTGCTGCTGGCTAGTTGTAGTTTGAGTTTGGATTTTGCCGATGTCGCGAACTTGTATTTTTGGAATGACTTAAATGATAGCGACACTGGTAGGCTCGCTCCGGGTAAAATTGAGAGATATTACCTCACTCAGATGACTCAGTTGGTGGACACATACGCGCGTTTTGACTTGGCTACATTTTATAATGAAGCCGCTATCGTTAGTGGTGGCGTGGAGTATTTTACCGCACATGTTCCTGCCAAGGGTATCAACAGTATGCTGAGTATATATGAGAGCCAACAGGCTAAATTGGTGGCTTTTGAGAATAAGTACAACGCAGGTGCTATGAATGTAAGCGAGCAGGCTGTGGTAGACGCGTACAAAACAGCGGTCGCATATGACCCAATGTACCAGTCTGCTCGTAGTACAGCAGAGCGTAGTTTGGGGCGTATCGGTGACTTGACCTACGACCTCGACGAAAAGTATGACCCAAAGAGTGCTAGTCAAATGCACCGTGCTGTGGTATCAGAATTCGTCCAAAATGAGTTTCACAACAAGTCATTTTATATGTTTGATATACTAGTTTGCGTACAAGATTTGGCTTGAATACGCGGTTTTTGGTCAAAAAGTTATCTTTTTTATAAAAATTTTCAAAAAGGGTATTTACAAAATATCCTTTTTGTGTTATACTACTAATGTAGCTAGTTAGACGGTTGAATTCGGTTTCGAATTAGGAAAGTCCGAGCACAGTAGGGCAATGGTGCAAGATAACGTCTTGTGGAGGCGACTCCAAGGATAGTGCAACAGAAATATACCGCCACACTTGTCTATTTTTGTGTTTTTTTGATATTTTAATATCATACCTCCTATTTTTTCACAAAAGTTAATTAAGTGGTAAGGTTGGAAAGGTGGTTCAAGAGACCACCGGTATCGTGGAGACATGATACGCTATGTAAACCCCACCTTGTGCAAGATAAGGGATGAAACAAGAGTTGCCCGCTCTTATCCCGATATACATCGCTTGAGCACACTAGCGATGGTGTGCCTAGATAGATGACCGTCCTGGACAGAACTCGGCTTATAGGCTAGTCTACACGAGAACACGCTTCGGCGTGTTTTTCGTTTTATATGCGAGTTTTTAGGCAATAATTTGGGTATGACTGTTTTGATAATGACGACCGTCGCAATGATAGTCTTTGCGATTTTGATAATAATGACGCGGCAGCCTATTCTAAAACTTATTACACCTATCCGCCTAAAGCCTGCTAGAGCGGTGATTTTTGGACAGGGTGTGTTCGTTTTGACAAATGGCTCGGTGTGGCTCTCTTTTGTCAAAAATTTGGGTGTCCGGATTTCGGTGGGCGAGGCGAGAGTTTGGATAAAATTTTGTCTGCATACTTCTTTTTCGATTGCGCCGAATAGGATGATAATCCGCGCCCCGAATCTAGTGATAGAGATTGACAAATCGGGTGTAAAATTTGACTGTGCGGCAGAACGGGAATTTTGCCTAGAGTTTGCCAAACCTGAGTTTGCTTTTTGCCTAGACTCTAGCCGCAAGACGGTGACTCTGGGGGAACGGGATTTGCTTTTGTCGCTGCGAGGCTTTTTGGATTTTGGCATTGCCAAGACTCAGGGCGGGAAGTTGCGGATATGTGGCAAAATCACGCGCTCGGCTAGCATTACCTATAATGCCCCCTTGGCGACACTGAGTGCTATGCAGTTGAGGTTGTACAAGCAGCAGAATTTCGGAATAATAGACACCGACACGTGGGCAGTCAGCCCGACATTCGATAGTCAGCGTTACAACAATTTGCAGGTCGAGAGTATGAGAGAGAAACTAGACTTGTCGGCGCGTGTCGTGAGTATTCCTGCTGATTTTGATGCGACAATTATGGAGCCTAGGTGCTATAGCAGTTTTCGGGGTAGCGGGCTAATTCAACTGAATAGTTTGGGGCTTAGCAAGGTTCTCCGCCTCAAAAAAGTGGGCAAAAAACTAGTGATTGTCGATTTGCTCACCAATATTAGCATTAGGCTAGTGTGTGACGCCGAGTTTGAGTACAAACTACAGAATATGTGGGGGCAATATTATCTAGCGATTCAGACGAATGTTAGCGAGTGTGGAATGCGGATTTTGCCTTTTTATCAATACGTGGATTGGGGCGAGTTGCCGAATGAGTCGTGTTTGTGCGATATGTATTCTGCTAGGGAAGCGGTATCGGTGGATGCGGCTATACGCAGGCTCAATCTATGCGTGCTGCACGGCTACGATGTAGCGGTAGCACCATTGGTGCAGTCTATCAATTATCACTTTTTGCCGACCAAGACGCGATTTTTGCTCGCCAATTTGGTCTTGAGCCTAATCGTTACTTTCCCATCGTCGCGTGTAATGAGGGCAAAGAAATTGCGTAGGCTGCTCATTCTGGGGCTAGATTACGCTGTAGGCAGAAGGGATGCTGAGAGTGTGGCTTTTTGCAAAAAAATACTGCCCATTGTGCGTAATGAACGAGCGCATCAGCGGATAAACCTGAGTTTGCCTGCTGTCCCGTGTGCGATAGACTCTGCGGATAATGAATATAGGCTAACCACACTATTGGGGATAGGGCTTGCGCAGAATATCCTGACCGTTGCGCCGACAAAGCACGAGCATATCGACACGGCGATACTTTTGCGTGGTAAAAAATTGCGCTTGTCCATTTGCCCCGACTGGCATTCGGTCAATATCAATGACTTGCGCCTAAATAATATTTGCACTTTTGATATAGACAAATTGGCGGACAACACTTTGCTTGCTTTCGATTGATTTTTTTAGGGGAATGTGATACAATTCTACCGAGGAGACAAAATGGATTTATTTTCATCGAACACGACAAAATTAGCCCCTCTATATGAGAGAATGAGGCCCAAGAGCCTAGACGAATTCGTGGGGCAAGAGCATATCGTGGGCAAGAATTGCCTGCTGCGTAGGGCGATTAGTAGCGATATGTTGGGTAGCTGCATATTCTTTGGGCCGCCCGGTACGGGCAAGACCACTCTAGCACACATTATTACACAGACGACCAAGAGTAATTTTGTTAAACTAAATGCCGTGTCTAGCGGGGTCGCTGATGCCAAAAAGGTAATCGACGACGCGCGCAAAGACTATCAGCTTTTCGGCAAAAAGACCTACTTGCTACTAGATGAGTGCCATCGCTGGAGCAAGGCACAGAGTGATTCAGTACTCGCTGCTATCGAGGAGGGCTGTATTGTATTCATCGGTTCGACTACTGAGAACCCTCATATTGCAATGACTCCTGCGATCGTATCTAGGTGTAGGATTTTTGAGTTCAAGCCGCTTTCCAATCAAAATATTATCGACTGTCTCAATCGGGCAGTTGCGGACAAGCAAAACGGGTTTGGCAATCTCAATATTAGATTAGCCCCTGATGCTGCTAGGCATTACGCATTCGCTAGTGCGGGGGATTTGAGATGCGCCTTGGGCGCTCTCGAATTGGCGGTCAAGACCACTCCGCTAGACGAGGACGGCTGCATAGTCATTGACAAAACAGTAGCCGAGCAGTCTATCCAAAACAAAGTGTTGAGCGTGGACGAAAACAAGTATTATGATATGCTGTCCGCCTTTTGCAAGAGTCTGAGGGGGAGCGATGCCGAGGCTGCGCTATTCTGGAGCAATAGGCTGATTTGTGCGGGGTGCGACCCTCTGATTATTTGCCGCAGGCTAATGGCGCACGCTAGTGAAGATGTCGGTATGGCGGATAGCAATGCACTCTTGCTAGCATCTTGCGCAATGATTGCGGTCAAGAATATGGGGCTACCCGAGGGGCAAATCCCTCTTAGTCACGCGATAATATATCTTTGCGAGGCGCCCAAGTCAAATAGCGTGATCGTAGCGATGAATATGGCTAAAGATGATGCTCTCAAGTCTAGTTTTGATACCGTCCCAGACCATCTCAAAAATCATCCCGTGCATACCAAGACTCCCAAGTACAAGTATCCACACGAATTCGGCGGGTATGTGTATCAGCAGTATATGCCTACAGGGCTAGAGGATAGAGTGTACTATACGCCTAGCAATAACGGGCGCGAAAAGGGCTTGGTCCGCAAGAAGATTTTTAAAAAGTAGAGCGTATTTGATTGCCAAAATTGACGAATTATGTCATAATTATGTGGTAACTAAAAGGAGCAGATTTATGGAATTAAAGAAAGTAGAAGCATTAAAGGGGACTCAGACCGAAAAGAACCTGATGCAGGCATTCGCAGGCGAGAGCCAAGCACGCAACAAGTATGATTTTTTTGCTAGCATTGCCAAAAAAGAGGGCTTTGTGCAGATCGCGAATTATTTTACCGAGACCGCTAATAATGAAAAAGAGCACGCCAAGATTTGGTTCAAACTTTTCCACGGTATGGGCTCTACGCAGGATTGTTTGCGTCTCGCTGCCGAGGGGGAGAATTACGAATGGGTAGATATGTACAAGAATTTTGCTGAGACCGCTAGACAAGAGGGATTTTTGGAAATTGCCAACCTTTTTGACGGCGTCGCTGCTATCGAAAAAGAGCACGAGGCAAGGTTCAAGGACTTGCTCGCTAATGTCGAGACAGGTGAGGTTTTTGCTCGCGTGGATGAAATGGAGTGGGTTTGTCTCAACTGTGGTCACCACTATTTTGGCAAGACTCCGCCAGAAGAATGTCCAATCTGTGCACATCCACAGGCATATTTTGCCTTGCTCAAAAAGGATTACTAATTTTTATGAGGGATAGACTCCCTCTTTTTTTATAAAATTTCGAATAACCGTGTATTAAATAAAAAAATTGCATACACTAACGCCAAAAGGGGCTGTTATGTGGGAATTTGAGATAATTTGTAGCAGAAAAAATAGTACATATATTTCCTTTATTCAAGAGGGGCTAGGGCAGGTTTTGACGCAAATCGGCGGTGTGAGCGCGATTACCGCGGACAAAAATTATGTGTATCTTGTCCTAGGGTGCAAAGCGTCATTTGCTGCCAAGGTGAAGGCAAAAATAAAATCTTTGGTCGCCGATGTGATGTGCGAGAGAATCAAGTTTGACTTTATATTTGACCATATGGATGCGGTGAGTCTGGGAAGAGAGTACGCCTATGCTCTCGCCAAAATCTGCACGTATTTTGATAGTAGTCTGGATAGGCAAATCGTAATGGAGAGCCTAGAACTCGGCAAAAAGAAACTGAATATTGAGAGTTTTTTTCAGTTTAGGCTGGCGAGTCTGAGGAGTAAATGGGCGGAATTGTGCGCGATCACTACTAGCAATTCGCGAGCGATTGTCAAGCCCGAAAATTTCGTCGAATTGGTGCAGTTTTTGCTCTCTAATATCGAGACGCGTAGTCAAAGCGTCATTCTCCATTTGCAGGACAAATGCCTCATTTATCATGACCAAAAGAACAATTTTGACATAATCACCGCTATCGACCCGCAAGACAAACTGCTCGTATTGGGTAAACTCATCGAGCTCAACCCGCTGCTCATCAAAATTTATGCGAGCGAGGACGGGGCAGAAACTATCAGATTGGTCAAAAATATCTTTACTGA
This sequence comes from uncultured Christensenella sp., assembly GCA_964579205.1. Classification (GTDB taxonomy): domain Bacteria; phylum Bacillota; class Clostridia; order Christensenellales; family UBA1242; genus UBA7867. The sequence continues at coordinate 20,401 of CAZOFH010000009.1, read as the reverse complement.
CAAAGTAATCACGGTTTGATGTATGTTTGACTGCAGTTTTTTGGGGTAAAATAATTATCGATTTGGGGCAAACGCTTGACAAATCTATCCTTTTGTATTATAATGAAACTAATCATAGTAGTATAGTGAGACAAGTAGCCGCGATAGGTCGCCTTACAGAGAGATGCGCCACTGGTTGAGAGCGTGTCGGTAGAGGTCGCGTTTTGTGAAACTACTCACTTGCTGTGCGCTGTCCTCTGTGCGTTATTAGAGGCCAAGAGTGGCTCTATTCTATTGGAGCAAAAAAGGTGGAACCGCGGGGTAAACTCGTCCTTTGTTTTTGCGAGGACGGGTTTTTGTTTTGTCCTCAGAGAATAAGAAAAGGAGAACAATGATGCAAGTATTTATCAAAGACGGTAGCAGCGTAGAGGTCGAGGCTAATGCTAGCGTGCTAGATGTGGCAGCGGCTATTAGTAGTGGTTTGATGCGTAATGCTATCGTAGGGAAAGTGAATGGCAAACTTTGCCAACTATCGACAAAAGTAAGCGAGGGTGACAATGTCGCGATCATTACACTCAACGATGCCGAGGGTATGGAGGTTTTTCGTCACTCATCTGCTCACATTATGGCGCTGGCAGTCAAGAGGCTGTACCCGAATGTAAAATTGAGTATCGGTCCTGCTATCAAGGATGGCTTTTATTATGACTTGGATTTTGATGTGCCTTTTGGCTTGGACGACCTAGGTAAAGTTGAGGCTGAGATGCAGAATATTATCAAGTCAAAGATACCTTTTGAGAGAATTGAGGTGAGTAGAGAGGAGGCAAAAAAGATTTTTACCGAACTCAACGAGCCGTACAAATTGGAATTGCTTGACGACATCCCTGAGGGCGAACTCATCACTATTTACAAATTGGGCGAATTGGTGGATTTGTGCCGTGGTCCGCACCTCGACGACATTTCTATTGTAAAGGCGTTTAAGTTGCAAAATGTGACGGGTGCTTATTGGAGAGGCGATGAAAAGAACAAAATGCTCACCCGTATTTATGGTACGTCTTTCCCAAAAAAGAGTGAGTTGGACGCATATCTCGAGATGCTAGAAGAGGCAAAAAAGCGCGACCACCGCAAGATTGGCAAGGATTTGGGCTTGTTCTTTATTAGTGAATACGCCCCAGGTATGCCATTCTATATGCCCAAAGGTTTGACTATCAAGAATGAACTCATAAAGTTTTGGCGAGAGATTCACAAAGAGGCTAACTATGTAGAGATTGAGACTCCTACCGCTATGAGTAGAGAACTGTGGGAGGTTAGCGGCCACTGGGATCACTATAGGCAGAATATGTACACATTCAAGGCGGATGAGGACAAGGATTACGCGATAAAGCCTATGAACTGCCCGGGCTGTATGCTGTATTACAAGGATAGTATCCATTCATACAAAGATTTGCCACTGAGAGTAGGTGAATTGGGCAAGGTACATCGTAGAGAGGCGAGTGGTACTCTACACGGACTGTTTAGAGTGCGTGCATTTACCCAGGACGATGCGCACATCTTTATGCTGCCAGAGCAGATTGAGAGCGAGATCGCTAATGTGCTAGAGTTGGTAGACAAGGCGTACAAGGTATTCAACTTGCCTTATCATCTAGAACTTAGTACTATGCCAGAGGACCACATCGGCGATGAGGCTGATTGGCAAAAAGTGGAGACCGCTCTCAAAAACGCTCTCCAAAACTTGGGCAAAGAGTATGTGATAAACGCGGGCGACGGCGCCTTTTATGGCCCAAAAATCGACATCCATATCAAGGATGCGCTAGGTAGGACGTGGCAATGTGGTACGATTCAGCTCGATATGCAGTTGCCAAAGCGCTTTGAATTAAGTTATATCGATGCCGACGGTAGCAAACGTGAGCCAGTGATGATTCACCGCGTAATCTACGGCTCTCTCGACCGTTTCCTTGGAATAATGACCGAAAACTTTGCCGGGGCGTTTCCATTGTGGCTAGCACCTATTCAGGTAGAGGTCATCAACATTTCTGAGAAGCAAAACGACTATGCCGAGGCTGTGACCAAGGCGCTAGATGACGCGGGCTTTAGAGTAGAATTCGATAGACGCAATGAGAAAGTCGGCTACAAAATCCGTGAGGCTCAACTGCAAAAGATACCATATATGGTAGTCCTTGGCGACGAAGAGATGAACGAGCAGATGATCACAGTTCGCCACCGCAAAGAGGGCGATTTGGGCAAATTCTCGCTGGATGAGTTTATCAAAATGTTGGCTAACGAGGTAAAAACAAAAGAAATCAAATAATTTTTTGATTATTTTTGCCAAAACTATTGCATAAATTAAAATTATGTGATAAAATGGATGTGTATGTACAAAGAAGAAGGTCTCACTTCTCACCAGTCGGGATGCCTAGATTGGTCTTTATCAACAGATTATTTTGATATAGGAGTGGGGTTTTTGTACCCACTTCTTTCTTTGTTACAATAATTTTTAGGAGGATAATATCATTAAGGAATTAGCAATTAACGAGCAGATTGTTGCCAAAGAGGTGCGTTTGTTGGGTGAGCAGGGCGAGCAGCTAGGGATTTTTAGCATTGCAGACGCCTTGAGTCAGGCTGAGGACGCTGGGCTAGACTTGGTAGCGATCAACCCAAATGCTGACCCGATTGTTTGCCGTATTATGGACTACGGCAAGTACAAATTCATTGCACAAAAGAGAGACAAGGATGCCAAGAAAAAGCAAAAAGTTGCTGATATCAAGGGTATGGAATTGTCTATGAGGATTGAGGACCACGATATGCGTTACAAGGCAAATCAGGTCGCAAAATTCCTGCAAAATGGCGACAAGGTTCGAGTAATTATCAAGGGTGTCCGTGGTAGAATGGCGAATTTTGCACATTTTGGTATCGACAATATGAACAAGTTTTACGAAATGTTGCAAGAGTACTGCGTTATGGACCAAAAGCCGTTGTTATCTGGTTCTATTATCACAATGATACTTGCCCCAAAAAATAAAAAATAATTTTTTAAGGAGAGAGAATTATGCCTAAAATGAAGACAAAGAGTTCAGCTAAAAAGCGTTTTAGAATGAACAAAAATGGCGTCATCAAGCGTGGTTGTCAAAACAGAAGCCACATTATGACCAAAAAATCAAGCAAGAGAAAAATGAAGATGCGTGCTGGTAGTACTGTCGCAAAAGCAGACCAACCAAGAGTCGCAAGAGCATTGAAAGTGTAGTGAAGGAGGGAATAGTATATGAGAATTAAGAATGGTACACACGCTATCAAGAAAAGAAACAAAATCTTGAAAAAAGCCAAAGGTTATTACGATGGCAAGTCAAAATTGTTTAAGACTGCAAAAGAGCAGGTAATGAAATCTGGCAACTACGCTTATGTTGGTCGCCGTCTCAAAAAGCGTGATATGCGCACATTGTGGATTGCGCGTATCAACGCTGGTTGCCGTCAAAACGGCGTTTCTTACAGTGTATTTATGCACGGTCTAAAGACTGCAAATATCGACCTAAACCGTAAAGTTTTGGCTGATATGGCTGTCAACGATGCTACAAGTTTTGCAAAACTCGTAGACACAGCAAAGCAAGCAGTTGTAAAATAATATGATTAGAGGAAATAGTTTTGCTTTTGTTTTTGGGCAAAACTATTTTTGGTGATATGATTAGAGAGATATCGAGTAAGTCAAATGACTTTATCAAGAGCGTCGTCAAATTAAAGCAAAAGAAAAATCGTGACGGGCTGTTTTTGATAGAGGGCGAGAGATTTGTATTTGAGGCAATCAAGCGAAAAGTCAAGATAGACACTATCCTTTTTGTGAATGCGCCTGAGTATTTGGGCGAATGCGGAGAGATAGATTGCGTGCAGATTAGCCCTGCCATTGCCCAAATGCTGTCTAGTACAGTGTCGCCTAGCGGAGTTTTTGCAGTAGTCGAGTATGATAGCGCGCAGTTTTGTCTGCCGAGAGGGGATTTTTTGGTGCTAGACAGGATAGCTGACCCAGGGAATTTGGGCACTATTATTCGTTCGGCATTGGCTTTTGGATTTCGCGACATTTATATGTTGTCCTGCGTCGATTGGCGCAATGACAAAGTGTTGAGAGCGACGATGGGGACGATTTTCGATGTGAATCTGTATCAAATCGGCTCAGATGAGGTGCGGATATTGAGTACAAAATTTTCCCTATTGACTGCTGATATGCGTGGGACGAATATTTTTGAGTTTGAGAGAGGCTCGGGGATATTGGGGCTAGTGCTAGGGAACGAAGCAAATGGTGTTTCGCCCGAGGTAAAGGAGATTGTGTCAGCCGCGGTGTCTGTGCCTATGCAGAATGACGTTGAGTCGCTCAATGTCGCCGTCGCTGGTGCGGTTTTGATGAGTAAATTATCTAATTAATTATTTAGGAGGAGAGTTTTTATGTCAGGTCATAGTAAATGGTCAACAATCAAACGCGATAAGGAGAAGACAGATCAGGCTCGTGGTAAAATCTTTACCAAGATTGGTAAAGAGATCGCTGTCGCTGTCAAGGCGGGCGGTCCAGATCCTGCCAACAACCCAAAACTTGCTACAGTCATTGCCAAGGCTAGGAGCAACAATATGCCGAATGACAACATTCAGCGCTCTATCAAAAAGGCTAGTGGTGAGGACAGTACGATTAGTTATGAATCAATGGTTTATGAGGGGTACGGTCCTGGCGGTAGCGCGGTAATTTGCGAGATTTTGACCGATAACAAAAACAGAGCATCTAGCGATGTCCGTCATATTTTTGATAGGGCAGGCGGTGCTTTGGGTGGTCCGGGTAGCGTCGCTTTTATGTTCAACAAAAAGGCTGTTATTGCTACCAAGGCAAAGAGCGGTTTGACCGAGGATGACGTAATGATGCTCGCTATGGATATCGAGGCTGATGACGTCGATTTTGCTCCTGAGGGGTACACTTTTGAGGGCGACCCTACCAAACTGGCGATTATGCGCGACAAATTGTTGGCTGACGGCTACGAGGTAGTTTCTGCAGAACTAGAGATGATACCTAGTAGCACAATCGACCTCCCCGAGGACAAGTATGTTTCATTTATGAAAATGCTCGACAATTTGGAGGAGAATGATGATGTACAAAACGTCTTTCATAACGTTAGTTTGAAAGACGAGTAATCCCGAACGACAGTGCGGGATTACTCTCGTCAGAGTTTTGAACGATCACACCACAAAGCGCGCAAGCTTCTTGGTTTGCTTTGTGGTATCCTCACAACAAAACGTCTGAGAAATGCAAGAGAGGAAGTTGTGTAATCCTATAGCGATAACGTAGGGTACGGTGTAAAAGCAATATGTGATAAAACGCGTGTTTTTGAGTAAAAGACCGCGTTTTTTTGTTGAAAAAAATTTTTTAAAAAACTTTTAGAAAAATTGTTGCGTTTTTGAAAATTTGTGGTATAATAGAAAGAAATAGGTAGAACATTTTTTTTAATTATATTTTTACAACTAAGGAATAGCCGATGAAGAAAGATCCAAAATTACATTTAGGGCATTATGGTAGAGTACGCACTCGCGTGCAGCAGACTGATATCCATCAAATTACAGAAGAATTAGCAATGGAGATGCTCTTGCAATGTCCTATGCGCCGAGGCGATACCAACGAAATTGCAAAGCGCATTTTAGACAAATTCGGTAGTTTTAATAAGTTTTGTAGGTTGGCATCTTATGATAAACTAATCGAAATCGAAGGTGTTGGTAGCGCGGTGGCAGAAAAACTATTATGCTTGTGCAAACTTTTCTTGTTTTCAAAATATCATTTGGAAAACAAAATTGAGGACAAACTGGTGAATTTCTCTGCGATTACTCAATTTTTGCATCAACTATATAGCGATGCTGAGACGGAGATTTTTGTGCTGCTAGTTCTCAATCACCGCCGTCAGGTGACGCACTACTCGATTTTGAGTCAAGGCACTATCAACAATGTTTCGGTCGATTTGGATAAAATCGCCGAACTCACTAGACTCCACAAGGGCAGTATGATTATAATTTCGCACAATCATCCCGATGGCTCATTTTATCCATCTATCGAAGATATCTCTACAACGGAAAAAGTTTTTGCTTTTTGCAAGATGCGAGGTATCACATTTTTGGACCACATAGTAATGAACAAAGATGGGTATTTCAGTTTTTATTGCTCACACTTGCTAGACTCTATTGAGCGGAGGATGTTAGAGAAAATTCGAGGGAGGAGAGTGATTCCATAAAAAAACGACCAGCATTTTGCCGATCGTATTTGAGAGGGAATGAGGTAGAATATGGCTTTAGTTGCGTTTTTTGTTGACAAGCTTTTCTATATAATTTACGATTACATACATTAGGCTAGCCAATACGCACAGTATTAGGGTGCTCGCCATAACCAAATCGAGTTTGAATACTTGACTGCCATATACTATTAGATATCCTAGTCCTGCGCTGCTGATGAGGTACTCGCCCATTATCGAGCCTACCCAACTCATTCCGATGCTTATCTTGAGCACGGAGATGAATTGCGGGAGTGAGTGAGGGAGTATGAGTTTGAATAGGATTTGTAGTTTGTTTGCCCCCATAGACCGCATCAAGAGTATTTTATCTTGATCGCAATTACGAAAGGCATTGAGCATACTAATAATTGTAATTATAATGGTGATGAGGATACAGATGACGATGATGCTCTGCATACCCGCGCCAAACCATATTATTATCATAGGTCCTAGAGCGATTTTTGGGAGGGAGTTTAGCACTACGATGTACGGGTCCAAAATATGACGCAGTGTTTCGCTCCACCACAAAAGTATGGCTATAGTGACGCCCAAAATTGTAGAGATAGCGAATCCCAAGAGTGTTTCGTACAGGGTGATACCTATATGATAGAATAATTCGCCAGACGAATAGAGGTCGCCTATTGTGATAGCGATGCGGCTGGGGCTAGAGAAGATCAGAGTGTTAATCAAGTCAAGTTGAGCGAGCAGTTCCCACAATCCAAGGAATAGTACCAAGAGACCAATTTGCGTGCTCAGGATAAAGATTTTTTGGCGTTTGTGACGGGCTAGGAATTTTGCGTGCTCTTTTGAATAATTGATTTGTTTCACTTGATTTTAGACTAACTCCTTCCATATTTTATCTATCAAATCTTTGTATTCTTGCGTATTTTTTCTGTCCTCAATCAAAGGTATACTACGCAGGCTGGATAAAAAGACTTTTTTGACCTCACATGGGCGTTTTGATAATACGATAATTCTGTCTGACAAACTGACCGCTTCGTTTAGGTCATGGGTGACCAAGATGCTAGTCTTTTGCTCGCGTGTAATGATATCGTTGACATCTTGGATGACGATGCGTTTGGTTTGATAGTCCAGAGCGCCGAAAGGTTCGTCGAGGAGCAGTATCTCAGGACGAATGGCCAGAGTGCGTATGAGCGCCACTCTTTGCCGCATACCTCCGCTTAGGTGGGCAGGATATTTATCCTTAAAGTCTTGTAAACCATATTTTTGGAGCAATTCATCTGCATAAGCGATATTGTCTGGATTTTTATCTTTTCGGATTTCTAGCCCTAGTTTGACATTTTGCAGTACTGTCCGCCATTCAAACAAGTGGTCGCGTTGGAACATATAGCCTATCTTGTGCTTTTTGTCTGATAGTGGCGTTCCGCCGAGCAAAATTTCCCCCTCGCTAGGGGTGAGAATTCCTGCTATCAGGGACAGTAGAGTAGTTTTACCGCAGCCGCTAGGTCCGACGATTGAGATGAATTCGCGGTCATCAGCAAACATATTGATAGACTTTATTGCCAAAGTCTCATCTCTCAGTGTGTGATAATTATAAGATAAATTATTAATTGATAATAAGTGTTCCATTTGTTGCCCTTTGTTATGGTTTACACTGCCATTATATTGTGAATTTGTCGAAAATGTTACAAAAAATACCCCCCAAAGGAGAGTATTTGTGTGCTTAGGCTGCGTAACTAAAATAGTTTACCACCTTGTTGGCAATGGTGTTGTCTATGACTTTGTCAAAATCGACCGAGCCACTCAGTTCGCCTGCGCTCCTAATAATATTGCACAGACGCTCGTAGTCCTCTTGGTCAATTACTGGCGTTTCGGCAAATGCGTTGAGAGATTTGTAGTTTTCTATAGCCGACTTGATACTAGCCGTGCTGGTGCCAGCAAAACTAGGTGAGAGTGCGTTGGCGACATCGTCAATATCAGCGTTCATTAGATACAGATAGCCACGATACACCGCGCGCAAGAATTGCTCAGCGCGGAGTGAATTGTTGGTCAAAAAGTCTTGAGTCGCGATAAAACCTGTGTATGGCACATTGCCGCCCAATGCTCCGATAGATGCGACGATTGCTCCTTTGCCTGCCGTTTGATAATCACTCGCGACAGGTTCAAACATTGTGCAGTAGTCGCCGATACCCGATTCAAAAACGGTCGCCACCATTCCAAAATCGTAGTCGAGGTTGAGAGTATAGTCTCGCCCCGCGATTAGCCCTTGCTGCTTGAGCGCGTATTCTAGTGTCATCGCAGGCATACCGCCACGGCGTCCAGCGATGATAGTTTTGCCGCGCAAATCTTGAATATCAAAATCAGGGTCCGCCGTCCTACCTATCAAAAAAGAGCCGTCACAGGCGGTCAACCCGCCAAAAACTTTTGGCGATTTGCCGTCCTTGCTTTGTTGTGCGGTGTATACAGCAGTTTCTGGCCCAGCGAGACCAATGGTCGCTTGACCTGAGATGATTGAGGTCATCACATTGTTGCTGCCATTGCCGTTGATGAGTTCGACGTCTAGTCCTTCATCGGCAAAATAGTCATTATTTATTGCTAGATAGAGTGGGGCGTAAAAAATGCTATGCGTTACTTCGCTCAAAACTATCTTGTTGCCGTCAGTCGCGCTACATCCTGCAAAACATATGCTCATCACGGGGAGCATCAAGACTGCCAGCATAAATGCTAATTTTTTCATAAATCCTCCTTGTTAGACATTTAGATTATTTATATTCATTTTGGATTTTTTTTGTTAAATATTTGTTATTTTCGCCATTTATTGATATAATTACTGTATAAATAATTTTGGACGGTAAATATGAAAGATAAATTTTGGAATGTACCCAATGCGTTGACTCTGTTGAGATTGTTTCTCGTGCCTGTAATGCTGCTGTGCTTTTTCTTGATCCCCGGAAAAGATCACCTCGCGGCAATGATTATATTTTTGGTCGCTAGTCTGACTGATATGCTAGACGGTATTATCGCGCGCTCTACTCATCAAATCACTCAATATGGCGTCGTATTAGACCCGCTGGCTGACAAGTTGCTCAAGATTTCTACCTTGGTGGCTTTTGCTATAGACGGGATTTTGCCTATTTGGCTAGTATCAGTCTTGATTTTTCTTGACCTAGGGATGATCATCACTGGTGCGTGCTTGTTTAGACGAAAAATCACTATCCCTAGCAACATTTTCGGTAAAATCGGGACATTTATTATGACGATAGGCTTGTTGATGTGCTTCTTTAATGGGTCGCTGAACCCTTGGAACTTGTATGTGTTGTATGTTGGTCTCATCATTATTATTGGTAGCCTTATCGTTTACATTGTCCTCAATTACAAGAGGGTGTTTTTGGGAGACAAGTCAAAAAAAGTCGAGAGCGCCACTGAGGTAGAGCAGGCAAAATCTGCCACAAGTACCGAGGGAAACAAAACTGCCGCTGATATAGATAAAAAATTTACAGAAGCCGCAAAGCAAGAAGATGTGGGCGCTGAAAGCGAGACAAAATAATCAGCAAAATTCAGTCTAGCCTACCTCTATGCTGCATAAATAGCATAGAATGGCGATTTGGACAAATAAAATGCGCAACATATATTGACTTTTTTGCATTTTTGGTGTATAATCGAGCGTAGAAGAGTAAAAAGGGGATAACAAAATGATTTATGGTTTGCTAGCACAGACTTTGATAGAGAGATTGTCTCAGCCGAATGTTATTATCGGTATCGTTTTGTGTGCGATAGGTATTGCTTTGGCGTGCTTGGCGCGCAGGATTGCTTGCGCATCACGCAAGACGAATGAGATTTCTAGCAGTGACAGCATTATGGTCACTATCAAAGTGATCGGTTTAGTCTTTATCGTAGCCGCCCTTGTGGTTATGGTAATCAAGTAAAAATGACAAAATATAGAGATATATTGCCTATTTCGTGCAATATATCTTTTCTTTTTATCTGCAATTTTGCGAGTTTCCAGTTATAATTATATTGTAGTTGGGGGCGAAATGCAAATAATCATTGAATATGTGTTGCTCGACAATTTTTTGATTGATGCAATGCTATTGTATCTGACAAACAAAATTATCAAACAACCGCTCAACAAACTTGGGCTAGTGTTGGCGAGTGCGTTTGGCGCTGGTTTTGCCGTGCTGTCCCCATTGATTGCGGTCGGGGGAGTCTGGGCTATATGTATAAAATTGGCAGTGGCGATGGTGATGGCTTTTATGCTGAATTTCACTGTAAAAAAGATGCTGGTCAAATTTGTCTTGTTGGTGATGCTGACTTTCGCTTTTGGCGGCGCCTTGATTGCGGTGTTCAATTTTTTGGGCATTAGCGTGTACGATTCTATGTATATAGGCTATGTGTCCAGCCTGCCGCTCGGGGCGATTTTTGTCAGCGGAATTGTATTCTGCGTGTTTGCTGTCCGATTGATAAAGTCGGTTTTTGATAAAAGGAAATATGTCGAAACGACTTGCGAAATCGAAATCGGCATCAACGAAAAATCAGCCAAGGTCTTGGGCTTTGTCGATTCGGGCAATATTCTGCGCACGAGTCAAGGCAAATCGGTCATTGTCGTGAATGAGGAGACGCTCAAAAAATGGTTTTCGCCATTCGAGCGAATAGAGATAATGCGCGGGAAGCAGAGTTTTTTGCCCAACTGTGAGGATTTGCTTGTGTCCAGTATGGGCGGCGATTACAAAATTCGCGTGTTCGACTGCAAGGTCAGCATCCTTGGGGTGCAAAAGGACGGGGCACTGGGTGTCGCACTGGGCAAAATTCGATATGGCAAATGCGAGGCGATTATTAGTAAAGATTTGTTGGAGGTGTGAAATGTTTGAAAAATTAAAAAAGTTTTTGATAGACAAAATGGGGCTAAATCGAGATCATGTCAACTCGCAAATGCTGCTGTTTTTGTGTAGCAACGAGGCTTTGCCCAACCCGCTCGAGGGAGAGGAGGAGCAGGCATATTTGGTGCGTTTGCAAAACGGGGACGTAGCAGCAAAGAATGAACTCATCGAGAGGAACTTGCGCTTGGTGGTGTACATTGCCAAAAAATTTGAGAATACCGGGGTAGAACTAGAAGATTTGATTTCGGTCGGCTCGATTGGGCTAATCAAGGCAATCAATACATTCAAAATGGACAAAAAAATCAAACTCGCCACTTATGCCTCGCGGTGTATCGAGAACGAAATTTTGATGCATTTGCGAAAAATTTCAAAGCAGCGCAAAGAGACTTCGCTCGAGGCGCCGCTGTCTTTTGATAGCGATGGCAATGAGTTGTTGCTGTGCGATATAATTGGCGTGGACGCGGACGAAGTCTACAAAAATATCGAGATTAGCGCGGAAAAGGATATGATTTATCAAGTTTTGGACAAACTGAACGAACGCGAGCAAAAAATCGTGTGTATGCGTTTCGGGTTGCGCGGGGAAAAGGGTAAAACGCAAAAGCAAGTCGCCGATGCGCTAAATATTTCGCAGAGTTATATCTCGCGGATTGAAAAGAAAATTTTGAATAAAATGAAAAAGGACATTTCAAAACTAATTTAGTCTGTATAAAAGCATTCCATTTGACAAAACTATTGTTTGACTATTGCAAAAAGGAGGGTGTAATGTCAAACAAAGTCGAGATTTGCGGCATTAATACTAATGAGTTGCCCAAGTTTAGTTCGCAGGAAATGGCTGACTTGATGACCAAGATAAAGGCGGGCGACGAAAACGCAAAAGAATTGTTTATCTGGGGCAATATGCGCCTTGTTTTGAGCGTGGTGCAGCGGTTTTGCAACCGAAAGGAGAATGCGGACGACCTTTTTCAGGTGGGGTGCGTCGGGCTGATAAAAGCCATTGACAATTTCAATACCAACCTCAATGTCAGGTTTAGCACGTATGCCGTGCCGATGATTATCGGAGAAATCCGCCGCTTTTTGCGTGACAATAGCGCAATTCGGGTGAGTCGTTCGCTACGGGATATCGCTTATCGCGCGCTCCAAGCCCGCGAGAGATTGGGCGGCGAATTGCAGCGGGAGCCTACCATTGACGAAATCGCAGAAGATTTGGACACCCCTATGCGGCAGGTGGCGTGTGCGCTCGATGCCATCAGTGAGCCCGTGTCCCTGTCTGAGCCTATGTATTCGGACGATATGGAGGCGAGCGAGTTGTGCGATTATATTTCGGACGGCGAGGTCTGTGATGAAAAATGGCTCGATTCGGTGTCGATAAAGGACGCTCTCAGCGAGTTGGCTCCGCGTGAGAAAAAGATTTTGGTGCTGAGGTACTACTTGGGCAAAACCCAGATCGAGGTGAGCGAAGAGGTGGGCATCAGTCAGGCTCAGGTCAGTCGGCTAGAAAAGTCCGCTCTAAAAGTCATCAAAAAGCATTTTATGTAATTTATTCACCCCGTCTTCATATAATAATAAAAATTGTAGGTTCGGTTGCATGGAGATTAGTTTCAGCGAATTTCGCTCAAAAATGGTGGTAAATTTGACTGACGGCAGGCGGTTGGGACATATTGTTGACTTGATTTTTGACCAAAATTCTGCCAAAATTTCTGGCGTCATTGTCCCAGGTGGCAGAGGCGGTTTTTTCAAGAGCAAGGAGGACTTGTTCATTCCGTACCAGTATATCTGCAAAATCGGCTTGGACACTATTTTGGTGCAACTAAACCCAATCAATCCGAGCGCGTGCGAGCAAAATCTGCAGCGGCAAAACTACGCGGCTAACCTAAATCCTGTGTCTGCGGAAAGCGTCAATAGTAATGACAAAAATCGAAAATATGTCGTCTATTCGCCCGATAATTACTGATTTTTGTCGCAAAACTGCATAAAACTGGGGTAGGTGTGCTATTGACAAAAAAGAAAGAAGTGTCACTTGAATGGACGCTTCTTTTTGTGTAGTTTTTGAGTCGATATGCACCTATTTTTGCTCATCAGTTGCTTTGTCATCGCTAGATAGAGCAGTGTTTTGTGACTTTTCTGTTTTTACCTCAGTTTGGGCGGCGATTTCTTGCTTCAGCTGCTTGTTTTCTGCTAGCAAATCGCGAATTTCTTTGAGCAAGCCCTCAGTACTGTTGCGGTAAGCCTCTTCTTTCTTTGCTTTTTCTGCCTCTTCCTTCTCTTTCTTGAGTTTTTCCTCTTTTTCCTTGCAGTGCGCCTTCCACATTTTTGAGAATGACTTTTTCTGCTCTTTTGACGCTTTCCAAACTTCGGCGCGTTCCTGCTTGATTTGCTTGTCAGTCAAATCAGTGACCGTTCCTTTGAATACCTTATTAGCCTTGGTCGCTACCTTCAAAATAACAAACAATACTAGCGCTATGATAAAGAAGTTTAGGATAGCGGTGATGAATGCACCCCAGTCAATATAGATACTCTTGGTCAAGTCTATCGAGCCGTCAGCATTGTACACTGTTTTCAAAAATGTGTACGCCGTCTCGAGTCCGTTTGCGCCGCCTGCCGAAAGCAGCAGGTTGATGAGTGGCATTATGATTTTGTTCGTTAGTGCAGTCACAATCGCACCGAATGCAGAACCTATGATAACGCCGACTGCCATATCCACCACGTTGCCGCGGCGAATAAATGCCTTAAATTCTGTCCAAAATTTCATTTTTTATCCTTTTTGTTGATTTTTATCCATTATAGCACTTTCATTTTCATTTTTCAATACCTTGAGAATAAATTTTTTTTGAATGGCAATATTTTAGTTCGGAGGTTATTATGAATTTGAAAGATAGTCAAACTTATCTCAATCTGGCGCGGAGTTATGCTGCTGAATGTCAGGCGCGCACTAGATATGAGTTTATCGAATACGGGGCGAGGTACAATGGTTACAAAAATATCGCCGATATTATTGATGAAATTATTTATCAAGAGTTCAATCACGCTAGAATGTTTTATACTTTTTTGCAAAAGGGTGAGGATGCGCAAATCGATAACATTCAGATCGACGCAGGTTTTCCTTTTCGCGAAAAGTGGGATTTGGGCGATAATCTGAGGCTGGCTGGCGAGGATGAGGCAAATGAGGCGAGAATGTATCAGGAATTTGCCGAAACTGCTAGACAAGAGGGATTTTCGGAAATCGCGCAACTCTTTTTGGATACGTTGGAGGTCGAAAAATATCATAGGCAGATTTTTACCGAACTCTATGAGCAATTTACCAATCAGACTCTGTACAAAAAGGATAAGCCCGTCACGTGGATTTGTGGTGACTGTGGCTATATGCAGACCAGCGAGGAGGCGTGGGATGAGTGCCCGTTATGCAAGGCTAAGCGCGGCTCGATAAAACTAATCCTCGATGCTCAAAAAATCCGTTACAATCTAGCGTAACCAGCGACCATAATAAGGGAGGGGCTGCCGAATCAGCGCTAAATTTTCGTTCTGCTCCCCGCGGGGGCGGCTTGCCGTGGTGCGAGGCTTCGCCACGCACTATGCGCCATTCGGCGCATTAGGCACTGTCGTGCCTGACGGCAAGCCGCCACAGCGGGGCTGCGCCCCGAGCCCGCAGTAAATACTTTAATCAAAAAGACCCTTTAGGTCTTTTTGTTTTTTGGGGTTCGGCAGTGCCTGCATCACAGATTCTACGGGTACCGTCGTACCCTCTGAATGACAATGCGGGGAAGCCCCCCGACCCCGCAATAGGCTATTGTTCTTCTCCCGGCTAAGCGTTTTGCCATCCGTGTCTGCTGCTGCACGCACTATGCGCCATTCGGCGCATTAGGTACTGTCGTGCCTGACAGCAATCCGTTCGTATGCGGCGTTGCCGCATACAACCTTCGTTCGGTCATCCCCGCGAGCGCGTCTGCCCTTCACTGTCGGAACAATAAGCCTAGACGGCTTTACACACTATCGTGTGCAATGCTGACGCATTTTGTTACGCCCCTTGTATGACGGCAAGCGCCATACGCACCTCGCAGCGCGGTTGTGCGAGCACCCCCTCTCTTGCTCGGCTTGTCATTCAGAGGCAGGTGGTAGCCTGCCGTGGAATCTGTGAGCGTCAGCGAACCCACAAACGAACCAGTCTGCACATAGTGCTGTCGACAGTGTCAAGCCCTAGAGTACTATTATCCCTACTTAAACATTGTGTTTTTTTTCGACAGCAAAAGAATGTATGCAATTTATTTGACTAATAATGACGAAATTTGATAAAATATATATACTATTTGATGAAATTATGGAGGTAAAGATGTCAAGTAGACAGAGAACGGTGCTTGCGATGACTATTTTATTTTTTGTGGTACTCATTGGAGCAACTGTTGGGTTGCTTGTAAGAAACGAAAATAATGTTCAAAGTTATAATGGTACGGAGACGAGTGCCTCTGGCTACATTGGAGATTTGACTCCTAATAGCAGTGCTTTAAGTGCTAGTGTAGCGACTGCTTTATTAAACAAAGTAGGGGCTTTGGGGTATTCGGGGACAGCAAACGCTCGCAATATGAATAATGGCACGACTGTGATATTCAAAATGGCAGGTTATTATTGGCAAGTAGTATATCGCACAAATGACTATTTGACTGTTTGGATGACTCAAGGTTATAACTCTACTACATATAGCACTGGTGATGGTCCTTATTCTAATTCTACAATGCGTTCTTCGACATTATCAGCGTATAACACCCTAAAAGGAAACTATCCTTTAATCGACAATTTTATCGCCACGCCGCAAGTAGCGGCATATTCTTGGCAAAATAGTCAAACGGGGCGTTGGTTGCATAACAATTACACATCTTGTGGTGATGGGCTATCAGGGTGTATGAGTGATAAATTTTGGATACCTAGTTTTGTGGAAACATGTAATAATACCTCTACCAATTCGGGTTATCCTGGAGATACGGATGGCAATGGTCTATGGGGATTAAACAATACAGAGAAGACGATGAGTAATGGTGGAGATACTTTATTGCGGTCTGGGTGTACTAATGGTACGGCGAAGTATTTTTTAAAGATTACCTCTTCGCAAGTTAATGGATGGTCTTCTTCGGCATATCTTCGTCCTGCCTGTCATATTTCACTACAAACATTAGCAGAGTCTTTCTATTATGATGTAGTCTACGACGACAGTTGTTTTGCAAATAAGGTCGGGGCGCTGGCGGGTGGATTTGAGAATACTGGGTGGCAAGGTGGTACTTATGACACCACGCACGTGCGTTCGGGGCAATATGCGTACAAGGTTACGGCATCTACCTCGGTGTGGGAGCAATGTATTTACACTTTGCAAGAATTACCACTAGACGCGACGACCAAGACGCACAAGTATTACGCGCAATACTGGGGGTACCAAGAGGACGCCACGGGCACGCAAACTACTCAAATCTATTGGCCTGTGGAGGAGCCGAGTTTTGGACAGCCGTCTTTGGGTGCGGCTGGGCAATGGAATATGTACAGTTATTATTGCGACCGAAATAGCAACCCTCTCACTGGTTCAAAACTCCTGAGGATTGACTTTGACAACAATAATGTGGCTAATAGTTTTTGGGTGGATGACTTTTTGCTCGTCGACCTGACGGAAATTTTTGGCGCGGGTAATGAGCCTACCAAGGCGTGGTGCGATGCAAATATTCGCACGGGCGTATCGACGCAAAGGATTACCAAAAACACTGCCACGGCACTCACTTCGCACGCCAACACAAACTCTATCACAGGCGCGACTTTCGCGGGGTGGTCGACCACTCCTCGCAGCAGTCTCTCTTGGCCAAGTGCAACCTATACCAACGGGCAAAGTGTGACTGATCTCGTGGATGCGGGCGAGACGATTGTGCTGTATGGTGTGTGGCGATACAACACCTACACTATTACGCTAGACAATCAGTCTGCCACTACGGCAGGCACGACTTCGGTAACGGCGACATACAATTCTGCAATGCCTGCTATCTCAATCCCTGTGCGCACGGGATACACTTTCGGTGGCTATTACACTAGCGCGAATGGCGGCGGCACGCAGTATTACACTGCTAGCGGTGCGAGCGCCAAAAACTGCGATCTTACTGCCGCTACTACGTTGTATGCAAAATGGACTCTGTCTACATATACTTTGACTGCCAACGCGATGGGTGGTAGTATTCCTACGACCTCGGGCTGGACGGTGACGAATGATGGGGGGTCTGCTACAAAATCGGTCACATACTCGACGCAATTCGGTGCTTTGCCTACGCCTACCAAGTCTGGCTACACGTTCGGCGGCTGGTATTTTGACCTAAAATCTATGGGCTATACGCCGCTCTCATATATTCAGTCATCCGCTAATGGTAGTGAGTGTATAAATACTGGCTATGCTTGGGAAAATGAAAACATTCGGATTGTTTGTGACGCGTATGCGCCAAGTGCTGCGAGTGCTGAGTCGCTCTTTGGTACGGAGGAATATACTGCGAATAGTGGGGATGGGCGGTGGTTCGGAGGTATCCCGCACAGCGTGGGTAACGGCAGTTATACTATTTACCTAGGTGTGGGCTCGACGCAAACTATCGCTATAGACACGTCGTCGCGTTTTGTGATAGAGATATTTACCACTAGTGCAAAATCTATGACGGTCAAACTCAATGGGATTACGCAATTTACACAGGCATATTCGGGGTCGGTAAAGACAAAATACGCGTGCAACCAATATGACGCTAGCCTTACTCCTAGCGGCTCATATGGTATGTTTTATATTTTCTCAAATCACAACAGTACTCGCTCTGCTAGCCAATACAGCGGTACGCAATTTGCACACAGTATGGCGGTATATGCTTTCAAAATGTATGACAACGATGTTTTGGTGCGTGACTTTGTCCCTGTCAAAAATTCTAGTGGGGTGGCAGGGCTGTATGATCTAGTGACTCAAGAATTTTACACCACTTCGAGCGGCGCATTCACTGCTGGCGAGGAGATGACGGACGAGATTTTGTATCAAAAGACCGCTGTCACCGAGCAGAATACATATTCATTCACTGCCAATCAGGCGATTTATGCAAAATGGACACCGAATATTTATACCGTGACCGCAAATGCTAACGGTGGTACAGTGACTGGTGGTAGCGGCTGGAGCGCTGCTAGCGAGGCTGCTACCGCGACAAAGTCGTTGGATTTTGGTAGCGATTATGGTGCTTTGCCGAGTGTGTCGCGTACTGGGTATACTTTTGACGGGTGGTATCTTGATTTGACTAAGTCAGGATACACGATGCTCGAGTATATCGAGAGTACGGCTAGCGGCGGCGAGTTTATTAATACAAATTATTATTGGCACTCAAAGAATATCCGCGTCGTGGCTGATTTGCTCGCGTCTAGTACTAGCACGGGGCAGTCGCTCTTTGGTTCAGAAGAATATGTCGGCAATAGCGACAATAGATACTTTGGCTGTGTGCCGTACGGCGGGAATGGGCAATATAATTTTTACATTGGTGGTTCGCCTGCTTTGCCTGGTGTGAATATCGGCACTACTAATAGGGTGGTAATGGATATCAATGCTTTTGCTGGCAACTATATATATCTCAATCTCAACGGTCAGCGCACTCTAGGCAGGATGAATTTTGCCGATTCGCTACTGACTGGTTATTGTACGACTGGTGCGCAATCGGGGAGTTTTGGACTGTTTTACATTTTCGCAAATCACAATAGTAATAGAGTAAACACCAATTATTCTCCTACTCAATACGCTACCAATATGCGCCTATATTCCTTCCAAATGTGGGACAATGGTGTGCTGGTGCGCTATTATGTGCCTGTAAAGAATTCTAGTGGGGTAGCGGGGCTATATGACCTAGTAGAAGACCAATTTTACACCACGACTCAAGGTGCTTTTGTCGCTGGACCTGAGGGCGCTTTTCGCTTAAATGGCGCCAATGTCTTGAGTAATGCGGGCAATCAGACGATTTATGCCGATTGGACTCCGCACACTTATACTGTGAGTTATAATGCGAATGGCGGTACAGGTAATATGGCTAGTACTACACACACTTATGGGGTGAGCAAGGCGTTGTCGCAAAACACCTATACTCGTGCTGGCTATGAGTTCGCGGGATGGTCGACGAGCAGTAGTGCCACTATGCCTACGTATGAAGACGGTCAAAGCGTGAGTAATCTCAGTGCTACCAATGGTGCGACGGTGACTCTATATGCTGTTTGGCAGATAAAATATACTATTACAGTTGCCTCAAATTTGGATGATGATAATGTAATGTTGTTGGGCGGTGGAGTGATACTCAAGGATTCGCAGACGACTATTAGCGCTTTCGCAATCGGCGAGTATATTCTGCTGTATTGGCTGTGCGATGGCTTGCAATTCAGTGGAAATACTGCCAATACTATCACGATTACCGCTACTGCCGATAAAACATATACGGCGGTCTTTGGTGAGGCTGGGGACGAAATAACTGGCGTCACCATCACTACGCGCCTAAGAGGGCAGACTGGTGTGACAAATTACGGCACCGCAAGCGTATCTAGTATGACTGTAAACGGCACAGTTTACGCGCATTTTTATGCCACTCCTAAAGTAGGATACCGCTTTGTGCGCTGGGAATTAAGTAATAATGACCAAGTGACTTATTCTCAAGATGTCGTCAATATTGCCGTCTCGGATATTGATAATTCTATCGTTGTAGCCGTCTTTGAGGCAATCGACAATAGTCATCTCAATACCGAACTCGATAATATGTAGTTTTGGGTAAAGACGTGGAATTTGCTGCGCGTAAATTCGTGCATTACGGCGATATATGTCTGCGATAAATAAGGATAGAATGGTGAAGAGAACCTCCATAGGTGTACTTCGAATGACTATCCTTTTTTGTTGTAGGTTCGGCAGTGCCTGCCTCACAGATTCCACGGATACTGTCGTACCCTCTGAATGACACGGCTGGGCTGCGCCCGACCCCCAGTCAAAAAAAATTCCCGCAAGTGGTCAAAAACGTTTGACTAAAAGTGTCGAAAAGTGGTAAACTAAAGTCAAATATCGGTAAAAACAGGAGGTTTACGATATGAACAAACAATGGGCGCGGACACGAGGCGGGATTATCGCCATCGTGACGACGATTTTATTTGTGATCGGGGCGGGGGTGACGCTGTGGTACACAGTTTTCCGTCCGTCGAACGCTTTTTCGTCGTCAAATACTAGTTCATTTAAGCGCGTAGACGAGTTACTGCTCGACCCAACGAGTGCGACCGCTACAAAGCCTTTTAATATAGAGACAATGA
>CAZOFH010000008.1:0-43614 GCA_964579205.1 uncultured Christensenella sp. | reverse complement strand
GGCAAAAAAAGGAGAAAAACGCGATGAATAAAGGTTTTCTGACCTGGGGGGGGGGGCATTAATTAGCCTAATAATTGTTGTTGTAATTTCTCTATCAGCGTGGCTCTTGGTGAGTCACTTATCCACAAACGAAAAAGCCACGGATACCGCGGCTTTTTCGTCGTCTAATACGGGGCAGTATTATCACGTGGGCGAGTTGCTCTGTGACCCGACCTCGGCAGTAGGTGCCGAACCATTTGATAGCACCAATCTCAAGACTTTGGTCAATATGATATATGGCGCCAATGGCGAACTTGATGTCCAAATTACCAGTCTAAAGACAAGTACAGCCACCACGCCGCTGACATCCGCTAATCTGCGTGCCAACACGTACAACAAAGCCGCCGACCAAAGCCTCGTAGTTCGATTGGGTGGCTTGGATTGGATGGTAACTTATGTTTCAAATGATGATGACGGCAATTTAATCGCTACCCTTTGGCTAACCAACAATCATCAAGATGCGTGGGCAAATATGAATGTAAATTTGGGCGCTCACTATGGTATTGCTAATGGAGGCCTGTACAGTGATTGGTCATCAGACTGGAGTAGTAGTAGTGTTAGTAGTACAACTTATCCATGTAATATGTATGGGACAAGTTACATTAGGGTAGAGACACTCAACAATCCTAGTAATAGGCAGTATGCGAGTAATACTAGTACATTAGTTTATGGTACGACTCAATCGAGTGATCACATTTTTTCGCTTTATACAGTGGCAAGCAAAGGGTTGACAGAGTATTTGACCAAGCCAAATCAAATACCGTGGATGGTTAATTTGCAGCGTCCGCAATATGAGGGTATGTATACGGATGCATACTACTATACTAATGACTCATTAACAACTGAGAATGCTTACAATTATGCAGGGACTCAAGGGAGTAATAGTGAATATTATGTAGGTAAGACCAGTTATAGCAACTGGGGCGATGATTACTTGTGGTTGCCTAGCGCTGGCGAGGTCGGCAATGGTTATAGGGTAGGTGGGATTTGGAGAGTAACTGAAATTGAGTGTAAAACTAATGATGGCAGCACAAACTCTTTTGCGACTGGTTATATTGGCTCTACGCAATCTAATCAAGCCGGTACAGCCTATTGTTACACATTGAAACGTACGGCGTCTGGTAGTTCGAATTGTGGGAGAATTTATCCGAGTGGTACTATTTATACTTCTGAGAGCGTGTCATGTAGCCAAGCGGTGCGTCCTGTGCTCGCGTTGTCACTCAGTTCTGCTGCGAGCAATCGCAGTCAACCTCATCAAATATCTTTTAATCAACAAAGTGGAACAGGAGGTGCTACTTCTGTTACTGCTATGAGAGGGGATACATTAGTTAGTGTCAGCGTGCCGACTCGTTTGGGCTATGTGTTCGCTGGATATTACACTAGCGAAAACGGGCAGGGAACAAAAATATACAATGCAAATGGTACCCCTGCCGTGACGGCTTCACCGTTTACCGCAAACACCACTCTTTATGCGAGGTGGACGCCGATAACTTACACCGTGCAATATCTTGCAAACGGCGGTAGCGGCTCGACTGCTTCAAGTTCTCATACATATGGCGTGGCTAGTAATCTGACTGCCAATGCCTTTAGCCGAGCGGGATATACCTTTGCTGGTTGGGCGACCAGTAGTAGCGGGGCAGTGGCTTATGCGGATGGGGCAAGCGTGACTGGCTTGACTACTACTAATGGTGCAATGGTCAATCTGTACGCTGTTTGGCAACTTGCGACAGTAACCGTGACCTTTGACAATCAATCAGCCACCACGGCAGGCACGGCGCAGGTAAGTGTAGCAAATGCCGCTGCGTTTCCTAATATCACCCCGCCGAGCCGAACGGGGTACACTTTCGGAGGATATTACACCGAGCCGCAAGGTGGCGGGCAAAAAATCTACAATGCCGACGGCATGCCAGCGGTGACCAAATCGACGTTTCTACTAGACACTACTCTGTATGCATACTGGTTGTGGTATGATGTAAAGAGTGTCGCGGGCAGCACGACCAGCCTTTCGATTGAAGCGACGATTGACAAGGTGCAGCGGAATGCGACTATGATGATTTTTCCTGCGAGCGGGCATCGGGTGACGGAATTTTCCTTTGACAATGTCACGTGGTTTGCTGTGGCAAAATGTCAAGAATTGCTCACCAATTTACCTATCGCAATCACGGTGCAATATTCCGCGAACGAGAGCCTAAATTCGCTGCTGATTAATTTTAACGGGCTCGCAACTCATAATGTGGTGCCGATTTATCTCAAAACTGCCTCAGGCGCGTATTCTGGGCTAAAATCCGCGGGCGGCTCTGTGAGTGGAGTGGTAGTAACTGCGACACTCGGCGGCACTGCGTATATCGTGGGTGACGATTTTGAGAATTTGGAGGATAGCGACACTATCACTATATCGACTACGTTGTGCCAGCCGGGGTACGCTTTTGTCGGGTGGTACCTCGACGACGACCGCACGACTGCTATTTCGACTACTACTAGTTATCGTGTAACCAAAGCAGAGGCTTTGGGGCATACACTGGTTGCCGTGTATCAGCCAACCAGCAACAACAGTGTCAACCTCGAGACGGATAATACATAAAAATGATAGAGTAATCCAATAAAAGAGAAACAAAAAGACCCACTGGGTCTTTTCCGTTTTGGGTTTGCCGTTGCCTCACAGATTCCACGGGTACTGTCTACCCTCTAAATGATAAAGACAAAAAAGGCGACCTTTTCGGTCGCTTTTTTGAATTTGCTTAATTGAATTGCTTTATTATGTGATAAAGGGATGTGGTATGTGGGTTATAGGTCGGTGAAGGTGATGAGGTCGATGTCATCAAAGTAGCCTGCCTGCTTGGCTTGACGGAGGACGGCGATTTCGTCTTCGCGGCGGAGGTAATTGGTCTGGGTGCGGGTGTAGTCGTCTATGTAGCCCGTGTGGGTCAAGATTTCTAGTGAGATATCCTTGCCCCAAAACAGAGTCTTTAGGACGTCAAAAGTGCTGATATCCACGCCGTTGCCGTGAAAAGCAAAACTAAACTCGTCGGTAGTCTTGAGCCCGTTTTGACGCGCCAAATCTTTAGCATTTTCGTCCATACTGCGCACTGGCAAGTGATATTCTTGCGCCAATTCGTGATATGCCTTGAGAATGTTTGGGATTTCGTTGAAGTAGTGGTGGTGGTCGATATGGGTAGGTACGAGCCCGCTATCCAAAAATTTTTCTATCTGGGCGCGCAATTCCTTTTTGGCATCCAAATATTGTGTGTAGTAGCCCAGCATACACACATAGTGAAAGACGCCGTTTTCGTCTACCAGACTCGGCACTTGGTCACTGGGCAAGACAGATTTGCCATATGTTAGATTGAGGTGGATGCCAACATTTTTTAGATTATGCTCTTTGGCGAGGCGGATAGCCTCGTCGGTATAAGGGGTATTCATCATCATAGTAGTACTAGTGACTAGTCCCTCCTCGATACATTCGATGATGCCGCGGTTTACGCTAGGGCTCAGCCCAAAATCGTCCGCATTGAGTATTAATTTCATAATTTATCTCCTTATTTTTATGTAAAAAAACCTCCTGATAGGGGAGGTCGTAATTATGCCGCATTCTTTGCATTGTACAATTCACGAGCAAGGTTTGCCTTCTTGCGAGAAGCAGTGTTTGCGTGATATACATTATCTAGTCTAGCGCGGTCAATCAAACTAACGATTTCTCTAAGAGTTGCATCAGCCTGTGCAAATTCTTTGGCAGTTATTTGCTCACGGAACTTGCGAATTTCGGTAGCGATACGAGACTTCTTGGACTTGTTAGCCAAACGAGCGGCTTCACTAGTAACGATTCTTTTTTTCTGTGATTTGATGTTTGCCACTGTATTATCTCCTAATGTTAAATTTTTGTTACTCATTTAGTCTATCACAAATTTTTTGATTTGGCAAGAGTTATTGCGCAATTTTTTGTAAATAATCATAAAAAGAGGAGAGAAAAATGATTTTTAGCGATTTAATTGATGAGCAAATTTGCGATAGTGCGGATGATGGGGTGCTAGGTCGGGTGGAATATCGAGGGAGTTTTGGGGCGAAAATCTATAGAGCGCGTATTACCGACAAGCGCGAAATGGAGCGGTATCAAAAAGAAGCAGGGCGGTATTCTACCATACTTATCTCGCCGATTATTCACTCATATAGCAAGGCTAGGCGATATGTAGCGAATCTACTATGTGCCGAGTTGCGTTCATTTTTGCCTAAGGCGAGCGAGCCATTTACCGTTTTGGTCGTAGGGCTAGGCAATGCCTTTGTTGTGGCGGACAGTCTCGGGGCGCGGGTAATCAAAAATCTTTTTGCCACGCACAATCTGCCAGTCTATCTTAGGCAAAATTTGGGTGATATGGCGTGCTTAATCCCCGGGGTGAGTGGTATGAATGGCATACCGACCTTTGACCTAGTGCGAGGCGCTGTCGAGGTTGTCCGACCAAAAGTAGTTATCATAATTGACGCATTGACAGCGCGCAACTATGCGAGGATAGGCAATAGTTTTCAACTGAGCGATACCTCTATTTGCCCCGGTGCTGGGGTAGGTAACAAAAATCAAGTACTCAACAAATCCACTCTTGGCGTAGATGTCATCACACTCGGGGTGCCGATGATGATAAATGCAAAAAATTTTAGCCAACTAGACGATTTGCCTGATATTGTGCTGACGCCCAAAGAAATCGACTTTTACACGCAGACCTGCTCAAAAGTCATTGCCGAGGCGCTAAATGAGGCAATTCACGGCAAAAATTATCAAAAATACACTTAATTTGTTATTTTATGCGCAAAATCGGCGAAAGATTCATAGATAATATCGTGTCAAAAAAATTATCAAAATCAAAAGTTTTGTTTTACGATTCGGGCATAGGTGGTCTGGCAATACTGGATTGCGCGATGAAAATTTGCCCAAGCCTAGACTACTACTATTACGCTGATTATCAGCATATGCCGCTGGGCGGATTGGATGCGAGCAAACTCATCGACTGCGTGGTATCCGAGATTGGGTACTTGGTGCGGAAATTCGGCACAGGAGTGGTGGTGGTCGCGTGCAATACTGCTACCAGTGTGGCGCTGTCGGCGTTGCGCGAACGGATAAGTGGGGTAGAATTCGTCGGCACTGAGCCTGCTATCAGGGTGGCTTTTGACCGAGGCTATGCGCGTGTAGGGCTAATCGCCACCCCAAATACTATTAGATTTAACCGTCTAGTGCGTAGCACAAAGCGTCAAAAAGGGGAAAATCTGCTACTTTTGCCGCAAAGCACTCTGGCTAGTCTAATAGAAAAGAATATTGCCGATTTGGGGCGAGTGCGGGCGAATTTGGTGCGCAACCTGACCCCTCTCAAAGGCAAAATAGACTGTCTAGTCACGGGCTGTACGCACTACACCTATATAGAGGCTATGCTTTCTGGCATTGTGGGGGTGCCGTGCATCAATGGTAATTTGGGCGTCGCTACTAGGCTAAAGGAAGTCTGCCGTCCAGAAAAAGGCGCTGGGCAGGTGCGTTTTTTTACCAATGACAAGAGCAAGCAAAAAAATCTAGAGGTTGCGTGGGGAATATTGCGGGAGGTGTAATATGTGTGGAATCGGTGGATGTGTGGGCAGCGAGCGCGCTGTCGGCGATGTGCTAGACTGTCTATTTAGGCTAGAATATCGGGGATATGATTCGAGTGGCATTGCGTATGTAGAAAAGAACAAAATCAAGGTAATTCGCGCGGTAGGTAAACTG
Source organism: uncultured Christensenella sp. (assembly GCA_964579205.1). Lineage (GTDB taxonomy): Bacteria > Bacillota > Clostridia > Christensenellales > UBA1242 > UBA7867. The sequence goes on along the minus strand of CAZOFH010000008.1, from coordinate 37,838 downwards.
CAGAATTTGACCCAAAAAATCAAAAAAGAGCCCTTTATAAAAGCCGTCATTGGGCATACCCGTTGGGCGACTCATGGCAAGCCGACTATCCAAAATGCGCATCCGCACACCGATGAGGCTAGGACGGTGGCGGTAGTGCACAACGGGATAATCGACAATTATGAGATTATCCGAGCGGGGCTACAACGGGGCGGCTGTCAATTCTTTAGCCAAACGGATACCGAGGTATTGGCGCAGTGGCTAGGCAAGGAATTGAATAAGTGCAAAACGGTGAGCGAGAGTGCGGTATTGAGAGTGATAGGCAGTCTCTTTGGCAAGGTGAAAGGTACCTTTGCGCTGGCTATAATAATAAAAGGAATAGAGGACAAGATATTTTTTGCCAAAACGAGCAGTCCGCTCATTCTCGGACGAGGTAAAAATGGCAATTATTTGGCTAGTGATGTGCTGGCATTGGTCGGCAAATGCAATAGCGTGTATCATCTGCTAGACAATGAGTTTGGCTATATTAGTGGAGAGGAAATCTGCGTTTTCGATGTTAACAAAAAGCGAAAGAAAATCGCTCTTTTGCCACTGGTAGCCAAGGTCGACTCGGTACAACTCAACAAGTATTCGTCCTATCTCGAAAAGGAAATCGCCGAGGGCGCGGCTGCAGCGATCGAGACTATCAAACTTGGGCAAAAAGAAATCGCCACTAGCCTGAGTTTTGACCTGATCAAACACAAAAAGGATATACATATCGTCGCGTGCGGCACTGCTCTGCACGCAGGCAGAGTGCTAAAATACCTCATCGAGCACGAACTCAGGCGCCCAGTGAGTCTGGATTTTGCGAGTGAATTCAAGTACAATCGACCGCTAATCGGTGAGAATAGCCTATGCATTTTTATCAGTCAAAGCGGGGAGACTGCGGATACTTTGGGCTGTGTGGAATTATGCAAAAATCTAGGCGCAATGACGCTAGCGATAACCAATGTGGCTCATAGCAGGATCGCGCAAATTGCCGACAGGTACCTGCTCACCCGGGCAGGGGTGGAGGTGTCGGTAGCGTCGACCAAGGCGTATCTTGCCCAACTAGGTATGGGGTATGTGCTGGTGCAGTATTTGGCGCGGATGGAAAGCAAAAAGATACACTTTTGCACCCAAGACGTCATCAACGCTTTGGTGCGCAATCGGCACAGGAAATATTACCCAAAACTCGAGGGGGTAATTGATCTCGTGGCGGCGCAGCGTAGCATATTTTTTGTCGGGCGTGGGCTGGATTATTTTGTCGCTATGGAGGGGGCGCTCAAACTCAAAGAGGTCTGCTACGTCCATTGTGAGGCGCTGGCGGGTGGCGAACTCAAGCACGGTTCGCTCGCTCTCATAGACAAAAATAGCGTGGTGGTGGCAGTACTTACACAAGAGCATCTCATCGACAAAATGCTCAACAATATTCACGAACTTAATTCTCGCGGGGCAAAGGTAATATTATTTAGCCCGTTTTTGGAACTCAAAAATGAAGTAGCAGCATTCGTCAAATTGCCCAAAATTGGCAGCCTATTTAGCCCACTAATCGCAGTCAAGCCACTGCAAGAGTTGACCCTCTATGTAGCCCAAAAAAAAGGCATCGACCCAGACAAACCGAGAAACTTGGCAAAGTCGGTCACTGTCGAATAAAAGGAAATCAACAAAAACTGTTGATTTTTTTTTGTTTTTAAGTTATACTTAATTACTAATTTTAGAGCAATTAGGAGAAATGTAAATAATGCAACAGAATGATGACAACAAAATAATTGATGATCAGGCGATGAGCGTGCGCGACAGTACAGCCCCACGCCTAGCCAAAAGATACAATGCTTTGTATCTGTCTAATATTGTACCCGTACCTGGGGTGAATATCACTTGTGATATAAATAATGACCTAGAGACCAGCAGTATGCGTGAGTCTTTTGACAAGGGCGAGCAGATAGTAATAGTCGCTAGCCGTGACAACGCTGCAGAAATCAAACTCAGCGAGATTTGTCCTATCGGCTGTCTATGTACTATCAAGCGTTTGACCAACAATGGTGCCGATGTGCGTATAATGGTGACAGGAGTGGATAGGGTAAGTGTGGGCAATTTCCTCAAGACTCCGAGTCTCAGTGTAGAGGGCGTAGTGGCTCAAGAGATCAACAATTCGACCGAACTAACCTTTCAGACGCTAGATAATATCAAGGGGATTTTGGGCGACTTGGTCCGCGAGCGGATGCTGCCACCCACTATCAAGATGAATTTGCTCGATGCAGATCTCAATCCTAGCGAGTTTGCTGATGCATTGGTGCACTTGCTTGCTCCAGACGATGCTATGACTCAGAATGAATTTTTGCAAGAACTCGATGTAGAGGTGAGATTGCACCGTTTGCTCGAGCTGACTCGCAAGTTTGAGCAAAAGATTGAATTGCGTAGAGAAATCGACGAAAAGGTAAACCAAAATTTGCAAAAATCGCAAAAAGAGATGTTTTTGCGCGAGCAGCTGCACGTTATCAATGACGAATTGAATGGCGAGGTGGACGAGAATGAAGAGTTTATCCGCAAAGTCAAAGAATTGGGTATGCCCAAGGATAGTGAAGAAAAGGTTATCAAAGAAATCAATCGTATGGCAAAATTGCCGTTTGGTTCGCCAGAACTAGGCTATATTCGCAATTTTGTAGAGACTGTTTTGGAATTGCCGTGGACGCAAAAGACTGAGGATAATATTGATATCAATAAGGCAAAAGAAATCCTCAACAACGAGCATTATGCGCTAGACAAGGTAAAAGAGCGCATTTTAGAGACTTTGGCAGTGATAAAATTGACCAATCGTGTCAATGCGCAGATTATCTGTCTGGTAGGCCCTCCGGGCGTTGGTAAGACATCTATTGCAAAGTCGATTGCCAATGCTATGGGGCGCAAATTTGTGCAGGTTAGCCTAGGCGGTGTCAATGACGAGAGTACTATTCGCGGTCACCGTAGGACATATGTAGGGGCTATGTGTGGTAGGATTTTGGCAGGGATGAAGCAGGCTGGTACCATAAACCCTGTATTCTTGCTCGACGAAATCGACAAAATGACTAGTGACGCTCGTGGCGACCCTGCTAGTGCGCTATTAGAGGTGCTAGACCCTGCGCAGAATGACCACTTTAAGGATTCTTTTTTGGAGTTGCCTTATGACCTTAGTCAAGTAATGTTTGTCCTGACTGCCAACGATATAAATGGCATCCCATATGCTCTGAGAGATAGGATGGAGATTATTTCGCTTCGCTCTTATACCGAGTTTGAGAAAATGGAGATTGCCAAAAACTACCTTATTCCAAAGGCTGAGGCAGGGGCAGGGCTCAAAAAAGGTACGATTAACCTTGATGATGAACTGATCAGAAAAATTATCTCAGAATACACCTTTGAGGGTGGTGTGAGGAGCCTGGAGAGGCGTATCGCTGCTATCGCTAGGAAATATGCTACATTTGTGGTGACTGGTGAAAAATTTAGGGATATTTGCGTAGACAATGTTGAGGACTACTTGGGTCACGACCGTGTCAAAGATTTGGATATCTACAAGGCTGGCGCAGTAGGAGAAGTGGTAGGGCTGGCTGTTTTGGGCGAAATCACTGGCAAAGTGCTGCTCATCGAGGCTACCCTGTCATTAGGCAAGCCTGAGATTAGACTCACAGGGCTCCCTGGGGATATGATGAAAGAATCTGTCGAGCAGGTATATACCCTAGTAAAATCTAGGGCGCGCGATTGGGGCATTAGCAAAAAAGTCATCAATAATAATATTGTGCACGTGCATGTAGCACCTGTATCAGGAGGGGTGAATGGACCTAGTGCGGGTATCGCTATGACTACCGCGGTAGTATCCGCGCTCACAGGTATCCCTACCAAGCCTAATGTCGCTATGACGGGTGAGATCAGCATCCGTGGGCGGGTATTGCCTATCGGCGGTGTGCGTGACAAATTGATTGCTGCGGATAGAGCCGGGGTCAAACTTTGCATTATTCCAAAGGACAATGAGCCTGATTTGCGCGATTTGCCTGATGAGGTAAAGAATAGGCTAGTCATCAAGACTGCTACTCACATCGATGAGGTGCTAGAATATGCGTTGGACAAAATGCCACGACCTAGCGAGGCTGATGACTGGGACGAAGTAACACAGGAAAACAAGGAATCAAAATAATGAGGATAAAATCAGCAGAATTTGTGACGAGTGTGGCGTACGCTCGCGATTTGGCGAAACTAGACAAGCCCGAGTTTGCCTTTGTCGGCAGGAGTAATGTAGGCAAATCTAGCCTAATCAATTCACTCTGCAACAACAAAAAGTTGGCAAAAGCGAGTAGCACCCCGGGGCGCACCCGCCTCATCAACATTTTTGAGATAAACAAGCAGTTTTACTTTGTGGATTTGCCCGGATATGGGTTTAACCAAGCGAGCAAAGCGGACCAAGCCAAGTGGCAGCAGCTGATCGGCGAGTATTTTGAGCATACTGAGAATCTAAGGCGCGTCTTTGTGCTGGTGGATATTAGGCACGAGCCTAGTGAAAAAGATATAGATATGCTCAAATTCTTGTACGCGTACAATTTGCCTTTTAGCGTAATTGCGACCAAGGCAGACAAGATTTCGCGCGGTCAGATTAACAAGCATATTAATATGCTCGCTAGCACTTTGGGCATCGGTACAGGCGATATTATCGTCACTAGTAATGTCACAAAAATGGGCAATGACGCGATTTGCGAGGTTATTGACAGTCTTATTTAATATTGTAAGAGGGGAATATGGTTCTAAACGGAGTTGTCGAAAGTATTGTTTTTCAGAACTCACAGAACGGCTTTACAGTCGCTCGAGTTTTGGTCAACGGTGATTTGATAACTATCGTAGGCACTCTCAGTAGAATTTATGAGGGGCAAGAGATTAGGATAGACGGTGACTTTGTGCAGGATGCGCGCTGGGGCAAGCAGTTTAGGATACAGACCTATTCGCTCAAAGAGCCGCAGACTACCGAGGGGATAGTAAAATACCTCTCTAGCGGACTCATCCCAGGGATTGGTCCTGTCACCGCGCAAAAAATCGTCGATTATTTTGGCGTAGAAACATTAGATATCATAGAGTTGAACCCTATGCGGCTGAGCGAGGTCAAAGGGGTCACGACCAAAAAAGCGTCTGATATAGGTCAGGCTTTTTTGGAATTGCGGACTATGCAGAATGTAGTGATGTTTTTGCAGGAGTATAACATTTCTACCAACTTGGCTGTCAAAATTTTCAAACGTTACGGCGAGCAGGCGCGTGAAATAATCAAAAAAAATCCGTATAGGCTAGTCGAGGATGTATCACGGATAGGGTTCAAGACGGCAGACAAAATCGCCCTCAATATTGGCATTCCAGAGGATAGCCGTTTTCGGCTGCGTGCTGGGCTAGTGCACATTCTCAATGAATCGAGCGAAAAGGAAGGCAATACCTATCTGCCAGTCGAAGATATCTATGTCCAACTCGGCAAACTTTTGCGTATCGACATTATGGATAGGCTGGATGATTTTGAGGCTGTGGTGGATGATTTGGTCATCGAGTATGTCATCAAGAGGTGCAATTTTAGAGGGGTAGATGCGCTGATGCTCACAAAGTATTACAATACCGAACTAAAAGTGGCTACCAAACTGCTAGCCCTCAACAATATGATAGATGTCCAAGAGGATGTCGAGGACGAAATCGACGCTTTTGAGACAGTCAATGGGGTAAAACTGCACCCCGACCAGCGCAACGCTGTCAAAAAGGCTACCAATAGCGGCGTCTGCGTGATCACAGGCGGACCCGGTACGGGCAAGACTACTATTATAAAGTGTATCCTAGGGATACTCAATCGCAGGCTTGGGCGCATAGCCCTACTAGCGCCTACTGGTAGAGCGGCAAAGCGAATGAGCGAGAGTTGTGGCGAGGATGCTAGTACTATACACAGGGCACTACTCATTGATTATGACGGTGGAGAGACAAAGGCGGACACGGCATCGTTCTTTTATAACGAAACCAACAAATTTCCTTTTGATGCGGTCATCGTAGACGAGGTGTCTATGGTGGATGTCAATCTGATGCTGTCGCTCGTCAGTGCGCTCAATGGTGGCACTCGGCTCATTCTTGTCGGGGACAAAAACCAGTTGCCTAGTGTGGGGGCAGGGAATGTTTTGGCGGATATTATCTCTTCGCAAATCATATCGTGTGCCGAACTCACACATATTTATCGTCAGAGCGGAGATAGTCTAATTATCACCAATGCACACGCTATCAATCGTGGCGAAATGCCGCTGATTGACAACAAATGCAGGGATTTCTTTTTTGAGGATAAGCAAAACAACGAGGATATCGCGAGTACCATACTCAGCCTCATTAGCCAGCGTTTGCCCAAATATTTGGCGCTAGATCCGCTCAGGATTCAGGTCTTGGCACCTATGCGGGTAGGGGTGTGTGGGGTGGATAATCTAAACAACCTTATCCAAGACAAACTCAATCCCGCTACTCCGCAAAAGAAGCAACTGCAACTGGACTATCACTTGTTTAGGATAGGCGACAAAGTGATGCAGACCGCCAACAACTATACCCAAATGTGGCGCAAACCGCGCAAAAATGGCAGTTGGGAAATCGGCGAGGCGGTGTTTAATGGCGATATCGGATTTGTCACCGATATCAATACCGAGACTGATAGCCTAGAGGTAACATTTGAGGATGGCAGGGTGGCTGAGTATGCTCGCGAGGAGGCAAAGCAACTGATGCTCAGTTACGCTATCACCATTCACAAGAGTCAGGGTAGCGAATTTGACGTGGTCATTATGCCCGTCATCGCGGGGGCAAGTAGCATTCTCACGCGTAACCTGCTATACACCGCGGTGACCCGTGCAAAAGGTATGGTGGTGCTGGTAGGGTCGCGGCGCAATTTGCACATAATGGTAGGCAACAACTACACTGCCAAGAGATATAGCGCGCTAGCGATATTTTTGGAAAAACAATACAAGAATATGGAGGTGCTGAATGGCAAAAGAGCCGAGTGGGCAGACGACAGCGCTGACTAGCGAAAGTATGGATACTAGACTAAAGAAAGGAAAGTGGCGCGTGTTTTGTGACAAAATCCACGATACCCTGTTTCCAGCACGGATAAAATGCATCGTTTGCGGCGATGATTTGCCCGAGGTAAATGAGGTCGAGGTGTGCAAAAACTGCTTTCCGAAACTTGAGTTTATCACGGATAAGTACTGTCACAGTTGTGGTGCGCCTGTGCTGGGTGAGGCAAAATATTGCTTTAATTGCAAGGATAATGTGCGCGATTTTGATATGGGCCGCAGCGTCTTTGTGTATGATGGCGTGGTGGTCGGGCTGATAGCGGGGCTCAAATTCGGCAACAAGCCGTATCTTGTGAGGACGCTAGCGCAATTTCTGGCTAGGCTGTATAGTGAGCAAGATTGGCAGGTGGATTTGGTCGTGCCTGTGCCAATGACCAAAAAGCGTATCAAGGATCGCGGCTACAATCAGGCAGAGATTTTGGCACGCGAGTTTTGCGAAATCACGGGCTTGGCACTCAATACCGAAGTGTTAATAAAGACAAAGGACACCGACCAACAGAAAGAATTGACTATGCTCCAAAGACAGCAAAACATAAAGGACGCTTTTTGTGTGACGGACAAAAATTTGGTCAAAAATCGTAATGTTTTGATAATCGACGACGTAATGACTACTGGTGCTACGGCATCGGCGTGTGCGCTTGCATTCAAAAAATTGCAGGCAAAACAGGTCTTTGTACTCACGATTGCACACGGCAAACCGAATATTCCGAGCCAAAATAACCTAGAAAATATCAAATCTGTAATAAATTCGGTCAAATGACTTTTCAAATTTGTTTTTTTAGTATATAATCTAAAGTACAGAATTTATGGGAGAACTAAAATAATGAAATTTTTTAACCTGTTTGCATCTGATAACAAGAGAAATTTGGACAAGTTGGAGAAGATGGCTGCCAAGATAGAAGATTTGGCAGACAAGTATTCTGCAATGGATAATGATACTTTGCGCGGGCAGACTGCCGTGCTAAAAGATAGATTGAGCAAAGGCGAGACGCTAGATGACATCCTATATGATGCTTTTGCTGTAGTGCGTGAGGCTAGTACTAGGGTGCTGAATATGCGCCACTTTCACTACCAGTTGATAGGTGGTATCGTCCTGCACCAAGGGCGTATCGCCGAGATGATGACTGGTGAAGGTAAGACTATTGTCGCTACTTTGCCAGCATACCTCAATGCCTTGTCGGGCAAGGGTGTGCATGTCGTGACGGTCAATGAATACCTGTCTGGCGTCGGCGCCGAAATAATGGGTAAGGTCTACCGCTTTTTGGGGCTGACTGTCGGCTGCAGTTTTAGTAATATGACCCCAGACCAAAAGAAAAAGGCTTATGCGTGCGACATTACATACAGCACAAATAATGAGTTGGCTTTTGACTACTTGCGTGACAATTTAGTGCGCAGGGCACAAGACAGGATGTGTAGAGGCTACAACTTTGCTATAGTCGACGAGGTGGATAGTATCCTTATCGATGAGGCGCGCAACCCACTCATCATCAGTGGCCGTGGGTTCAAGTCTAGTGACCAATATGTCAAGGCACAGAGATTTATTCGTAATCTAAAGCGCGATGTCGACTACACCGTGGACGAAGAGAAAAAGGCTGTACACCTTACCGAAGAGGGTACTGACAAAGCCGAGAGATTTTATAATGTAGAGAGCCTGAGTGACGCTGACAACATCGAGTTAAATCAGCACATTCTCAACGCGTTGAGGGCAAACTTTATTATGAAGGCAGAGAGTGACTACATCGTTCGCGATGACAAAGTGCTGATCGTAGACCAGTTTACTGGCCGCATCATGGAAGGTAGGAGATATAGCAATGGTTTGCATCAGGCGATCGAGGCAAAGGAAGGCTTGCAAGTCAAGGACGAATTGCTCACTGTCGCGACTATTACTCTGCAAAACTTCTTTAAAATGTACAAAAAACTCAGTGGTATGACTGGTACTGCCAAGACTGAGGAGACCGAGTTTAACAAAATCTACAGCCTAGACATCGTGACCATTCCTACAAACTTGCCTATGATTAGGGTAGACGAGGCAGATATCGTTTACTCATCACTAGCAGGCAAATTCCGTGCCGTGGTAGAGCGTATCAAGGCTGCATACGAGGTAGGGCAGCCTGTGCTAGTGGGTACTGTGACTATCGAGCGTAGTGAGGAGTTGAGTAAGCAACTCAAGACTGCTGGCATCCCTCACAAAGTCCTCAATGCCAAAAATCACGCTCACGAGGCTGAGATTGTGGCTCAGGCAGGTAGGCTAAAAACTGTAACGATCGCTACCAATATGGCTGGTCGTGGTACCGACATCTTGCTGGGTGGTAACCCAGAGTACTTGGCAAAGGCGCAGTTGTACAAAATGGGCTATACCCAAGATATAATTGATCAGGCGACTTCTTTCTTGCCTAGCGAAGATGCTCAAGTCATCGAGGCAAAGGAAAATTATGACAAGTTCTTGCAAAAATACAAGGCTGAGACAGATACCGAGAAAGAAAAAGTCATCGAGTTGGGTGGATTATTGGTCATTGGTACCGAGCGCCACGAGTCAAGGCGTATTGACAACCAGTTGCGTGGTCGTTCTGGTCGTCAAGGTGACCCAGGTCGCAGTGTGTTTTACCTGTCACTAGAGGACGATTTGGTGCGTATTTTCGGTGGTGACCGCCTCAAAGCGATTAGCAATTTCTTTAAGATAGATGAGGACACTCCTTTCCAAATGAAAGTGTTGTCAAAGCAGATTGAGCGCGCTCAAAAGAAAGTCGAGGCACGCAACTATGCTGGTAGACGCAACGTCTTGGAATTGGATGAGGTTATCAACAAGCAACGTAACATTATCTACACCGAGCGTAACAAAATCCTCGATGGCGAAGATGTACACGGACAAATCCTCGAGATGTTCCCAGACGTTATCACAGATGCTTTGACTAATAGTGTAGATGTAGACAAGCCAAGCATCGAGTGGGATTTGGCAGAGATCAACCGTTCTCTCGAGGACAAATTGTACCCCAAGGGCAGCAATTTTGTGACCGAAGAGATGCTAGAGGATACCGAATTTGACGAACTCTATGAGACAGTACTCGCGGATGTAAAACGCAGGTACGAACAGAAAAAACAAGAACTCGAGAGCCTCGGCATTCCATTCGTCGAGATTGAGCGTTCTATCCTTTTGGATATGGTAGACAAGGCTTGGATGGAGCATATCGACGCTATGAGTACCTTGAGTCACGAGATTTTGGTACAGAGTTATGGTAGGCAAGACCCTATCGTTGCCTTCAAAAAGGAAGGTTTCAAGATGTTTGACGAAATGGTCGGCAACATTCGTGAAAAGACCTGTACCATTCTACTCAATATCATTGTACGTACAGGTCCTATGCCCGCACCTCAGCAAAAGCAAATGGATCTAGTGACCAATGATTCGGGGAGCAAGTCCCAAGCCAAATCTAGCAAGGTCGGCAGAAATGACCCTTGCCCTTGCGGTAGCGGCAGAAAGTACAAGAATTGCTGCGGCAAAAATTTGGATGACTAATTGGAGAGATTTTTGTGATATCTATTGATGAATTAAAGCAAAAATTGAATGAAATCGGTAAAATGCTTGAAGATATTCAAGTATTTTTTCCTATTGAGAAATTGCAGGCAGAGAGCCAGTCTCTGCAACAGGCACAGACCGAGCCTGATTTTTACAATGATAGAAAGAGGGTGGAGAGCGTCGGCAAAAAATTGGCGAGCGCAGAGCAAAAAATCGCTTTTATCCGTGACACGACCAAGCATTTTGAGGAATTGAGCGAGTTTTTGGGAGAACTAGATGAAGAGGAGCAGGATTTGCTCGCTGATGCGATGGGCGAGATACACTCGCTGTTTGGGCGCGTGGAGACCTTCCACTTGAATTGTTTGCTTACGGGCAAGTACGACAGCCTCGGGGCGATTCTATCTGTTCAGGCGGGGGCAGGCGGCACAGAGGCTCAGGATTGGGCGGAAATGCTCTTGCGAATGTATACCAAGTTTTGCGAAAAACAGGGCTATTCGACCTCAATGCTCGATTACACTGTCGGCGATGGTGCGGGGATAAAGGGGGCGACAGTGCGTATTGATGGCGACAGTGCGTACGGCTTTTTGCGTGCGGAAAAGGGTGTGCATAGGCTGGTGCGGATTTCGCCATTTGACAGCAATGCCCGTAGACACACTAGTTTTGCGTCAGTTGAGATTATGCCTCAGATTGAGGATGAGGGCGAAATCGAGATAAAGGACAGTGACCTCAAAATCGACACCTATCACAGTGGCGGTTGCGGTGGGCAGGGCGTCAATACTACGGACTCCGCTGTCCGAATTCGTCACATTCCTACGGGAATTGTGGTGCAGTGTCAGAATGAACGCAGTCAGATTCAAAACAAGGAGTCCGCTCTCAAAGTCTTGCGTGCCAAATTGGCGGTCTTGTATGAGGAAGAGCGTCAAAAGAATATCAAAGAAGTGCAGGGCGGTCTCAAAAAAATCGAATGGGGTAGCCAAATCCGCAGTTATGTCTTTTGTCCGTACACTATGGTCAAGGACCACAGGACTGATTTTGAGACGAGCAACATTGAGTCGGTGATGGACGGCAATATTTTGGACTTTATTATGGAATATCTCAAGAGGAGTGCTGATTGATGAGTAAAATTATCGTCCGTAGGGCGGGGCAACAGGATTTTTGTGTTGTTGACCATCACACACACGCACTTTTTGAGTACCAAAAATCCCTTGTGCCTGAGGTGTTGGGCGAAAAAGATTGCGAAGGATATGATAGTGCGGTGTTCGGTGATGAGTTGGATTGCTCAGACAAAATTTGGCTGATTGCTGAATGCGAGGGGCAGGCTATTGGGTCGTGCTTTGCCTATTTGACTGCTGACCGCTATGATAATATTTTCTGCTACATAGATCACCTCTATGTGGAGCCACCGTTTCGCAAACAAGGTGCGGGTCAGAGGTTAGTGGATGAAATCGTTCGTTTCGCTCATACTGAGGGGGTGCAGGCTGTCCAGTTGGATGTGTGGTCAGCGAACCTCTTGGGGCGGGAATTTTATCAAAATTTGGGCTTTTCGCCTCTTAGTTATACTTTGAAAAAGGAAATTTAGCGTAATATGGACTATATTACTAAGATGAAAGAGAAAATTGTCGAGATTCGCAAAAAAGATGTGGTCAATATTTTGGCGATTGAGAGTAGTTGCGATGAGACTAGTGTCGCCGTTGTACAGCAGGGGCGAAAAGTCTTGTCAAATATTATTTCTAGTCAAATCGACATTCACAGGCATTTTGGCGGTGTCGTGCCCGAAATCGCTAGTCGCAACCATATCCTCAATATTATCCCGCTAGTCGAGCAGGCTCTCGAATCCGCTCATATGACTTGGGACGATATTGATTGTATCGGAGTGACGCAAGGGGCAGGGCTGGTAGGCGCTTTGCTTGTCGGATTGACCACTGCAAAAGCACTCGCTTACGCTTTGCAAAAACCGCTAATTGCAGTCAACCATATCAAGGGGCATATTGCGGCGAATTATATCGCTTACCCTGAGTTGACCCCGCCTTTTGTGTGCTTGATTACTAGTGGCGGACATACTGCTATCGTCAATGTCGAGGATTACAACACTATGCACCGAATCGGTTCTACCAAAGATGATGCGATAGGCGAGGCTTTTGATAAAGTCGCTCGTGTTTTGGGGTTGGAGTACCCAGGGGGCGTCAAAATTGATAGGATTTCGCAAGGGGTCACTCCGCAAATTCAATTCATTCGCCTTGACAATTCACACGACAATTATGATGTAAGTTATAGCGGGCTAAAAACTGCCGTGATAAACTATGTACACAAACTCGAGCAGAACGGGGAAAAAGTGGACGTTCCGCAAATCGCTGCCTCTTTTCAACAGCAGGCTGTCGATATGATTGCGACCAAAACCGTCCGTGCCTGCGTCAACTTGGGGCAGAAAAAACTCGTTATGGCAGGCGGTGTCGCTGCGAATAGTTGCCTCAGACGCACTTTGGCGGATTTGTGTCAAAAGAATGGTATTACTCTATATCATCCGCCGATAGAATTTTGTACAGATAATGCCGCTATGGTCGGTTCGGTCGCTTATTATCAGATGCTGAGCCAAGATCCTAGCGACCTAGATATTTCTGCGTTGTCGAGCATTCCGCTTGACTAAATATTTTTGGATAACAAAAGCGAAGAACTAAAATAGTTTCTCGCTTTTTTATTTCTGGGTTAAGAACTGCGTTTTTTATATATTCCATGGCGGATGGTGTTATTTTATTAAATAATAGAATAGGGGGAGCTTCTTTTCTATTGGAAAGTGCTGGTGTTGTTTTGCTTTTGGGGCTCCATTGACGCTCCTGGATTCCACGGGGTGCCCAGCACTCCTCTAAATAACAGATGAAAAAAGCGACCGAATGGGTCGCCTTTTCGATTTTATTTCACAAAAATTGGTTTTTGGTAGATGTCGCTGGTGGTGTAGGCTTTTTGCTGGTCTTTGTTTAGGTCGAGCAGGAGAGAGAAGAGGTTATTTGCCTTGTCCTCGGCGTACATTAGTATTTGCGCAAAAGGGTCTTTGATAGCTAAAAGCGCATCTTGCTTGCGTGAGACCAAAACCGTGTTGCTCTCGTTGAGGCTTGCCAAAATCTCGGGCTTTTGCTTGACTGCGAGGAGTTTGATATATGGGAGACGGTCGATGTGATAGATGTGCTGGGTGTATTCGCTCTTGAGTGATAGCAGGCAGGCGGTGGTGATGCGCTGGATGCGCGCCGTGGTAAATCTACGTGATACGCTCGCCTCCAAGAATTTTGAGAATTCGACATTTTCGCGTGCGCAGGTGATGAGTTTGTTTTCTATCCCTTCACAAACGTCAAAGTGTTGGCGCAGTTCATTTGGGCTACCCGTGCGGAAACGGTACAGGGCGAGGTCTCCCCAAATCTCTTTGTCAGGCACCCCGATCGCGCGGACGGTGCGAGAAAAAATCTTGTATGAGGCGGCAGGAATGTACTTGCTAATATTCGCAATTCTCTTTGTATGATATAGGCTAGAGCGAATGGCGGTAGCAGTGGTCAGCGCGTATGAAACGGTGTTATCATTGTCTGAATCGTCGATGCGTTTTACCGTAATCGGGGTAATATCCGTCCTGCCCGAATTGAGCAAAACTCGGATATATTCGACAGCCAAAATGTTGTTAGGCGAGTCTAGGAGTTTCTCTACAATTTCGGGTGAGGTAAATTTGACAAAGCCCTCGTTGATGCATTCTTGCAGCGCGTGCGTCTTGGCTTTGCCTAGAGAGTAGCCATCGTTTAGATTGCGTCGGATGCGTGATTTGTAAAACTCGGGCTCTTTGTTGAGAAATCTCGCCAGTTCTGTCAGGCTCCGAATATCGCCACATTCGCTACCGAATGAAATGTGGGTGACATTATGAAAACTGGTAGCAATCTTGATAGCAGCCTGCGCAAAAATCTCTGCCGTCGCGGTACAAAAGTAAGTAGGAATCTGCACGACCGCAGCCGCTCCACCTGCGATAGCCATTTCGGCACGGACGTACTTGTCGAGCAGGGCAGGCTCGCCGCGCTGGCTAAAATTACCGCCCATTATACATAGCACGCCGTCGCAACCGCTCTGCTTGAGACTCTCTTGGATTTGATAATAGTGACCATTGTGAAAAGGATTGTATTCACAGACAATAGCACAAAACTTCATATTAGACCTCATAATTAGATTATAGACAAAGTATATCACAAATTTTCTTTAAATCAAACTATTTTAACTAATTCAAAAAATTTTTACTTTTTGCGTTGACTTTTGCGAGCAAATGATATATAATAGTATCCGTACATATAAGTTTTATATTAATTCGGAGGTCTAAACTAAATGGCAGTTCCTAAATCAAAGACCTCTAAGGCAAGACAGCGTTCTCGCAGAGCATCATGCTGGAAAGTTAGTGCTCCTGCTATCGTAGAATGCCCTCGTTGTCACGAGCCAAAATTGGCTCACCGTGTATGTAAGAAATGTGGTTACTACGACGGTAAACAAGTGCTTGTTTTAGAGAAAGGGAAAGAAAAAGAAAACAAGGCAGCCTAACTGGGCTAGTCAAGAGGCGCGTTCACTATCAGGTGGGTGCGCCGTTTTTGTTTTTTGTGACATTTTTTTGCGGGCTTTTTCGGCAAAAATTGTGGTAAAATCTCACAAAATTGATTTGAGGGCGTATTTTTATCAAAAAATTATAAAAAAATGCAATTATTTGATTGTTTGGTCGAATTAATATTGATTTTTTGGTCGTAATATGATAGTATATTATCGTAGGTAAAAATACAGAATAAATTTGAGGGGGATTTATGCTAGAAGTAAACAATTTCTCAAAGAAATACAAGGGCTCGACCAAGTTTTCTGCCGAAAATATCAGTTTTTGCGTAGATGATGGCGAGGTGTTGGGGCTCTTGGGTGGCAACGGTGCGGGCAAGTCCACTACTATCAAGAGTATTGTGGGCATCCTGCCATTTGACCAAGGGCAAATTATCGTCAATGGATATGATGTAGCAAAGGTGCCAGCAAAAGCAAAGCAGACCGTAGGTTATGCCCCTGATGACCACTCGGTCTATGACAAATTGACTGGGCGTGAGTATGTCAATTATATCGGTTCGCTATACAGCGTGCCAAAAAAACTCAAGGCTGAGCGTCTGGATTATTACGCCGATTTGTTCCGCATTGCCAATGATCTTGACAACCAAATTTCTAGTTATTCACACGGTATGAAGCAGAAGATTTGTCTCATTGGTTCGCTCATTCACGAGCCCAAATTGTGGGTGCTAGATGAGCCTATGATGGGTCTCGACCCTACGACTACCGATGAGGTAAAAAAATGTATTCGCGAGTATGCGCGCAAGGGCAATACTGTGCTGTTTTCCTCGCATAATCTCGACATTGTACAGGAGATTTGTGATACAATAGGCATCATCCACAAAGGACATTTGGTCAAGTATTTTAAGTTAAAAGATGCTCAAAAAGATCCAAAATTTGACCTAAAAGAACTGTTTTTTGATATTACAAAGGAAGGTGTGGAAGGGGCAAAATGAAAATTTTGACTTTTGTGGGGTTGCATTTTAAATTGCAGTTTAGACGCGATGCCTCTGCCGATAAAAAAGGCAGGGTAATGTCTATTATCACCACAGTGATAGCCTTGGCAGCTATGCTATTGTTAGCCAAATTTTTGTTTGATATCCTAGGTGGGCATTTGGCTGGAGATGTGACTGTGCAGCAATTCTCATCATTTCTATTTACCGTGATAGGGGTGGTGCTAGTTTTGCTCGCCGTATCGCTAGAAATTAGGTTTTTTCTCAAGCCTGCCGACCTAAATATCACGGCGCGATTCCCGATGAGTGCGTCCGAGATGTTTACCGCTCAGCTGCTCATCGTATATATTCAGCTGCTATGTTATTCGGCGATGTTGATATTGCCTACTTTGCTACTATTTGGCTGGTCGTGGGGCGTGATGTCGGTAGGTTTTGTGGCACAAACGCTACTATCGATACTGTTCGCGCCGCTCGTGCCTTTTGCTATCGCTACGCTATTGGTAGTACCGACGATGTACATTTTGTCAGTATTAGAGAATCATAATGTCGTCAAACTGATTATATTTGTGTTGCTCATTTCGGCAGGTTTTGTGCTGTACAATTACATACTCAATTTTTTGGCGGAATACTATATTCACAACACAATCAATGCCGACACACAGGCGTATGTGATCAATTTTATCTTGGCACTCAATAGCGAATGGAATATTTTTGCGTGGTTGGGCAATATTTTCGGCTGCGTGAGTCTAGTCAAGAGTCTCGCTATTTGGCTAGGTGCTACCGCGGTATTGGGGGCATTAGGGTACTTGATTATCAAGCCTGTATATACCCGTGTCAGACGCAATACTCTCGAGGGGCTGGTGAGCAAATTTTCAAAGGCGAGCGCTATGTCAGGGGATGGACCCAAGATGGCGATATTCAAAAAGGAATTTAAGGATGTCATTCGCACCCCGACATATGCATACTTTTACTTAGGCATATCTATTATCACTCCAGTAATGGTCTTTTTGACCAATAGGCTAGTCCAAAAAGTGGGCGAAGCCCAAATGGGCGGCAATATCGCTTTTGGAGTGTCGATATTGGTCGTGCTGGTGTTTATGATAATGATTTGTTCATTCTCGGCGAATGCCGTGAGCCGCGAGGGGAAGCAGTTTTATATTACCAAAATCATCCCGATTGACTATAGAGCGCAACTATTATCCAAGGGATTGCTCAACCTGCTGGTCGCTTTTGGTGCGTTGTTTATCAGCGTAGTGATATTGTGTAGTATGCGTTTTATCACAGTGCTGCAGGGGCTGATTTTGTTAATGAATGCGCTGCTATTTTCGATAGGGATTATCGCGAATGGGTTAAACCTCAATGTCCGTCATCCATATGTCAAAGGTAGCAATAGCGATAGTACGCAGACCAATGCGACCGTTTTGATGATTGTTGGGCTGCTATTGTGCGCAGTGGAGGGGATTATCTCTATCGTAGTGCCTTTCTTGCTATCAGAGGCGATCGTTTATCTAGCGATTGGGGTGATCACTATTGTATATTGTGTGATAAACGTGCTAATATTTGCGCTCACTACAAACAAAAAGTATTCTAGGATAGAATAGGAGAAAATTTTAATGAAGAAAACAATGATGTTTGCGGTAATTTTGATGCCGCTAGTCATATTAGGGATGTTATTCTTGGGTGGAACTATCGTATATCAGTCCACCTATTTGTACGTGGAATACATTGAGTTTGTAGACAAAGAAATCACTCTTGACAAGCCTACAGATATTGATGTATCTCAAATGCTGCAGGTCAACGTGTATCCCAAACTTGCCAACAACAAGGAAATTACTTTCCTCAGTGATAATGAGGATATCGCGGTAGTCGACAGTGAAGGGAAAGTCACTAGTCGCGATATGGGTACTACCTATATTTACGCAGTGAGCAAGGAAAACTCTACCAAGATTGCCGCGTGCAAAGTGACAGTCACTAGCGATAGGGTGCATCGCGTGTGGGTGAATAACCCTATCACCACGATGTATGTAGGTGACCCGATGATTTCGCTCAGCGCACAATACGTGCCTGTCGAGGCGCAGAATGCGCAGTTCCGTTTTACCTCGTCTGACCCTAGTGTATTGAGCGTGAGCGAGGGCGGGATGTTGGATGCAAAAAGTTTCGGTACCGCTACTATTACTGTTTTTGTGGCGAATGACGATTCGGTAAAATATTCCTTTGACGTGAATGTAAAATTGCGCGTCCAAAATGTGAGTATCGCTGCCACAGAAATGGCGCCGCTAGAGTCTGGTAGGACGGTGTTTGCTTTCCCTGAGATTAGTTTTGAGCCTGCCCAAGCCAAAGAAAAGATTACATATACATCTAGCAATCCTAGTATTGCGACAGTGGATGAGGACGGCAAAATCGAGTTTTTGAGCGCGGGTACTGTCACTATTAGTGCCAAGGCAGAAGGGTGCGATACCGTGATTGAGAAGACGTACACCTCGACATATAGATATGTACAAAGTGTGGCTTTTGCACCGCATAATGAGAGGGTATTTGATTATGAAAGTTATCCGAATGCTGCCTTGCCGCTAGCGTGGAGTTTTGAGCCTAGTGATGCTGATAGCAGCAAGGTGACTCTGACCTCTAGTGATGAGAGCGTAATCAAGATTGTGGACGGTCAGATTGTGGCAGTCGGCGGTGGCTCTGCGACTATTACTATTACTGCAGAGACGGGTGTAGGCACTACCACGACAGCGGAGTGTTTCGTCACAATCAATAGAAAAGTATCTAGCCTCGCTTTTGATCGAAATAACATAATCTACACCCGCGATACTACTGCGAATATCGCGGTTTTGGCTACGCCTAGCGATGCTACCGAGCAGGTGAAATATCAGGTTTCTGACCCGAATATTGCCACTTTTGCCGACGGTGTGTTGACATTCTCTAGTCAGGCGATTGCCCAAAAATATGCCAAGGCAAAATTGACTACATACACCGATAGCGGCTTGCGTGATGAGATTGTCGTTATCTACATTGATAGCAAAATTGATACAGTAGATTGCGGTTCGGTTACCCGACTAGATTATACTTTGCCGCTGACTACCGAGCCAAATTGCAGTTTTGTTCTCATTGACGCTGAGGCTCAAGATATTGACTTTGCCATAGTCGCAGGTGGCGAATACTTGCATATGGGCGGCGGCATCGTTACTTTGATAGAAAAGGGTGTAGCGACTGTAGCCGTTACCGAGAATGGCGGGGCTGCTAGGAATATAATTATTGACATTGCCAAGCGTGTCGAGCGGATTGACGATATTGAGATAGCGGCTATCCAAGATAGCGAAACAAAGCAGACTTTTGCGAATAGCTCAGTTTATTCGGTATATGGCGAATTCGCATTCTCGTACTTGCTATATCCTAGCAATACCACTCTTACCTCGGCGAACATTCGCCTAATCGGCGCTAATGACGCATCTATTGCGAGAGTGGAGAAAGATAGGGTGATTTTCGTGTGTGCGGGCAAAGTCACAGTAGAATTGTCTGCCGATTCGGTGCACGAGACTGTATCTATAGAGAGCACCCTAGGACATCCTGATGCCACTACTTCTGTGACTGGGCAGGTGACACTCGATGCGGGGAACAGTTTTGACCTTTGGGGCAAGGTGGCTATTTCTCCAGCCAATGCGAGCAAAGAGCATATCACATTCGATAGCACGAGTGATGCTATTGCGATAACGGGCAGTATGGTGACGGCTCAGCACGGTGGCGAAGCGATAGTCAATGTACATATCGCTACGGCTACCGAGACTCTCACTCGTCAAATCGCAATTTTTGTCCGTGAAACCGCGACCGATATTGCGGTAGTGGGGACACAGTACATTTATACTAGTGCCGACACTGTAGATTTGACTGGCAAATTCGCAGTGTCACCTGCTACTAGCAATGTAGGCAATACCTTTATACTATCGGTAGAGCCTAATGATATTGCTACTATTTCTCGTGCAAATGTGCTAGAATTCAGCCAAAGCGGGCGTGCTATCGTGACTGCGACTCTCGCTAATGCCAGCGTCGCTCGTATGGCGGTAGTTTACACTGGCGACAGTACAGTAGTAGAGGGCGACCAGTCTACCTACCGTGTATTGACTGGGACTACCATTATGATACAACCTACCGACGCGGTGCTAGCGAATGCCACTTTTGATACTGTGTTTGGAGCCCTCGATTCTGCGGCGGTACTGATTGACGGCGCAAAACTGACCGTCTCGGGCTCGATGACCGTTCATTTCGGCAGTGCTACATACGAGATTGTCTGCGTTGAGCGTATGACGGCTGCTACCTTGGCTCCTAATAGCGCCGATGTCGACTGGGTCGGCAATGGCGAGTATATTACCGGGCTAGATGCGGTTGCGTTGACGAGTGGCGTCAGCGGTGTAAGTGAGGAGTATTTGGTCACTCAATTCACGACCGACGGCGATGCTACTGTGAATGCGGGCAGCGATTTGCTATTTACCCGTGCGGAGAAAGTGACGGTGACCTTTGCGGCAGTTTACGCGAGCGATATTATAGGTGCTAGTGGCATTTGCGAAAGTGCGAGCATCGTGGTGGAGAGTACTTTTGGTGGTATCACTCGCGTAGCGGCAAAGACTGGCGTGACTGGTACACAGGAGTTCGTCTTTGATAATGTTGACGCAAGTCACAACACAACCAATATAGCCGACTATATCACCGTTTATCCTACTCAACTCAATGCTGCTGATGTGGTAGAGCAGGTGGATGTTTCGGTTAGTCACCCTAATGTGGCGTGTGTGGATGGCTTTGAGGTGACATTCCTCTCGGGCGGTGAGGCTAGCATATCTATCGGCGTGCATAATGCGCGCAATGTCGGCACGAATGCCATCATCGACTTTTTGGTGAAGCGTAGCGCGACTGCGATTTCGCTCAGTGGCACCACGCTCGAGAATGGTATGACCATTACGGTAAACAAGTCTACTGTGATGATTTTACCAAAAGCCGAGCCTAGTGATGCGAATGTGGATAATGAAATTAATTGGACAGTCAAAAACTACACAGGTATCGCGACTATCAATGCGAATAGCGTGGTTTTCCAGCAGGCAGAGCGGGCTATTGACCTAGAATTTACTATGGGCGGCAGGACTATCACTGTTTACCTGCAGACTAGCACCATTACTTACGAAATCGACATCAGGGCAGACCGTTTTGTAGTGCCAGTGAGCGAGCCGTTTACCTTTATTGACGGTAGTTCGGCGCTCGGTAGCGAGGATTATACTGTGACATTCTCAGGCTTGGGTACGATGTCGACTCCGACTGCTGATGTCTACAAAATTACACAGTCAGCATGTGGTACGGCTACTGTGACTTTTGGCGGCGACACTCGCACTGTAGACGTTTTTGTCACTGCTAATATCCATAGCATCAGCAATGTGCGTGTCCGTGACTTTACCGCTGCGGGTGTGGCTACCGAAGTCGCGGCTATGGAAAATCAGACTAGCCTCATCACAGCGTCAAAATCTGTCGAGATAGCGTACATTATTCCTACAGGTTTTGATTCATCGGGTGAATTGATAGGCTACACCGTGTCTACGGTAGACGAATGCGCTAGCGTGGCTGGTGATGTGGTCAATTTTGCTCGCGCTGGAGTCGCTAATATCACTATCGGTATTAGTTATGTCGACGCGTACGCGCAGATACGTAATATCACATATACTTTCAGCATTCAGTCGACATTCGGATGCGTGACTGACTTTGCAATATCTAGGACAAATTACACCTTTACGCTGGACACAATGAGCGAGGCGGACAAGGTCCTCGACTTGCCTAGCACGCTGACGCGTATCGCTCCTCAATACGGTATTGCTGTAGCCCCTAGCGTCTCTCTATCTGGGGATAATATGGCTAGCGTTTCGGCTGGCAAAGTGATTATAGACACGTTCGGTAATTGCGTGGCCACCGTGGTTTGGGGGACAAAAAGTGCCAATGTCGGCATTTCGGTAGGCAAGTACATTGATGAGATTCGATTTGTAGACGCTAGTACTACCGTCAGCAAAATCGTGACCCATGACGCGACTTATCAAGTCGTACACATATTAGTAGTTACAGGGGATGACCGTGCGCCTACCTATACAGGTGTTACATATTCGGCGATTGGCGGCTGTACCGTGAGCGAGAGCGGTTTGGTTACTTTCTCTGAGACTGATACGAGGTGCGAGATTACCGTCACCGCGATAGAGGGCGGCGCTACTGATACCTTGACTATTATCCGTGTCAACAACGGCGTGACTATCATTTCTCCTAGCAATAGCGGCGTAGTCATCGAGGCTGGCAAGAGCTATATTTTCGATTGCCGTGACAGCGAGGAGCAAAACGACATTTCAGGCTCTTTCGACGGGATGACCGTCGACGACCTCGGGGTAATCACTGTGTCGAGCGGTGCGACGGGCGAGCTTTCTATCAACAATTCTAGTGTGAATGTGGTCGTTACCGAGAGGGTAAGTGCTATTACATTCGGTGCTACCGCGCCTAGCGACGGATATGTGACCGCTTTGGGTAGCGGGGCAGACGGCAGGGCTATCAATATCCCTGCGTTGTATGCTCCTGCGATTTCGCCGATCACCGCTAGACCTAGTGTGGGTGAGTACGTTATCGCATATTCGGTAGACAATGCCAATATTGCTCACGTGGAGGGTGACGATTTGGTATTCACTCGCGCCGGCACTGTTACGCTGAGATTTTTCGTAGACGGTGTGGAGGCGACTAGGACGATACAGAGCACTATGGGCACCATTCTCAGCGTGACTATTGAGGAGGAGTATGCGGGCGAAATCGTGCGTGATTACTCGCTCGGCTCATATACTTTGCCTGAGGGGTATTATACTGCGTTCCCTAGTGACTACTACGCTACTAGCGTGACCCTGTCATCTGGTGATGATAGCGTGTTTACGACGGAAAACAACACTATCTATTTTGTCGGTGGTGGTAGTGCAACGCTGTCGCTAAATTACCTTTCGCCTAATGGTGCGCAATCCGTGAGTAAAACTGTGCGAGTGCTACACCGTGCTGCAGGGGTGAATATTATCAACAATAGTCAGCAGACTGGCTACATCGTGACCAATTATGCGGTCAATACAACCTTGCCTCTGCAGTATGAGTGCGTGGCGACCTCTTTTGGGGTAAAATTGTCTATGCATCACCTCGTATTTACCTCGACCAATACTAGCGTTGCGACTGTGGATAGTATGGGCTTGGTAACAGTTTGTGGTAGCGGTGAGGCCAATATCGTGGTCAAGGTCGTCAATGATTATGATGATGCAGTAGATGCTACCGCGAGTGTCAAAATCGTGAATGACCCTAGTTACAATGTCTTCGCTGTCCCTAATGGCGGCACAGGGCTTGACTTTGTCATCGACTACACAGATAGTAGACAGGCTATCATTTATCCAATGCCATCGCGCGCTGTAGCAGATTTTGCTTTTGCTGTGACTAGTGGTAATAGCGTGTCTGTGGATGCGGCAGGTCAGGTAAATATTCTGTCAGGAGGAGCGTCTACCGTGAGCGTTTCGGCAGGCGATTGGACGCAAACTCTGACGATTTATATCTACAGAGTCGCTCAGATTTCGCTGCCTGCTACACTGCAAAACGCGATCGACACCAATACGACTGTAGTGACTTCGTACACAGACTACGATATTGGGGCGACTTTTGGTACGGCGGACGCTATGGAGCGCAAGACTATTGAGTATCGCTCTTCCAACACTAGCGTCGCTACCGTTCTCGGCGGAATGATTACTTTTTACACCGGGCAAGAGGTAAAGATTACCGTCAGCGTCCTATATAATGGCTTGAGCGAGGCGAGCCGTACATTCAGCATCCGTAGCACGCGCGGCAAGGCGGAGAGCTTTGAGTTGTACTATACTCAGACCGAAGTGCGCGTGGGCGAGAGTATCCAGTTTGTCGTGACCAATGTCCAGCCTCTCGATTTGGTGAATGGCACGATGACTGCTCGGACCAACAATGAGGCTAGCCATGGCTTGTCTGTTAATGGCAATATCTTGACTCTTACTGGCAAAAAGGCTGGTTTGGGTGATATTACGATAGGCTTTGGTGGCTGCGACAGCAGTACCAAAGTGACTGTCAAGGTGATTCAGTTGACTACAGGTATTGACTTTGTCTACAATGGCAAAGTAGTGTCTGCCATACAGACTTCGTCAAAGGTAATTAGTCTCGCAGCGCTTGCGCGTCCTGACGACGCTACCGATCGCGGTGTGACTATGAGACTCGTCTCGGGTCCTGCTAGCCTCTCTGGCGATGAGGTAGTGTTTACCGCATTTGGTACTGCGGTAATCGAGGCAAAAGCGAGCGATTGCGCCGAGAGCGGCACGACCAAGACTATCGAGATTGCTTACCAAGACATTACCTCATTTATTCTGTCGCCGAATGCAGGGCAGGCAATAGTCGGCGATGACGGAGTAGTGTATGTCAAGGCTGATGTCAATACGCTCGAGTTGTTTATCAATGCCGAGCCTGCCGGTACGCTAGATGATGAGATTTTGGGGAACTTTAGAGTGACTCAAGGTAGTGCTACAGTCAATGTGGCTAGCGGGTGCGTAGTAGTGCCTTTGGCAAAATACAATGAGCAGCCGATTTTTGCGACGACTATTACAGTGGGTTACAAAGAATTGAGCCAGACTATCAGCATCTATCGTGACGGTATCAGTTCTGTTGCATTTGTTAGTCACGACAACAGTGTAGAAGAGAAAGAATGCGGCTTGCAGAATATTCGTGTCATCGGCAATTACTCGTATTATACCGAAAAAGACGATGAAACAAAGGGGAAGATAGAAAATTTCTATCTGATGCCTATCAAATATACTGCAGGTGCTGATGTCAATGGCATTGTGTGGTCGCTCTCCAATACTTCTATACCGCTCGAGTTGGTGATGCCTACTGACAAAGATAATCAAACATATGTCAAACTGACATTGGGTAATGCTCCGTTTAGTTCTTTGGATGAGGTTTATAATGACGATTTTTCAAAAGGCGAATTCACTTTGACCGCCTCAAACCGATTTAGAGAACTAACCAAGTATACATTTCACATTGTCAATGCCGTCAATGTGTGGAATCAGGCAGGCTACGTGAATGGTGGGGCTGAAATTGTATTGCAAAAAAGTTTGGGGCACGATGACCAAAAGGACCTAATAGTCAAGGGTGAGTATTCTAGACTGGATGCATACGCTGCAAAAACTACCATTTATGGTAACGGGAATTTGATTAATTATTCTCATTGTAATAACAATAGCACAGTGACCCAATGGGGTTATATTGCTACAACATTGACTAATGCTATCAACCTACAATTACAAGGTTCAAATTTTGATAAAAGTCGAGATAGTTATCACATCCAACTATCTAGCCCACAGAGGATTGCTTATTGCACTATGTTCAATATGTTTAGAGCGGTCGAATTAGGCGGTAATGATACGGTTTATATCAAAAATTCTCTATTTAGGACTTTTGCTCATTCGACTATCAATGCATCAAATGAGGGAGCACGTAAAATTTATCTCGATAATGTAATTATGTTTGATGTAGGATATCGTGCGATAGAATGTCAATCTGCAGATGACAAGGTATATATAAAAGGAGTATTCGATGTATACAATTTCCAAAACAAAGATGCGTTAGATTCTGTTTCTGACAGCAGTTTTATCAGTTATGCCAATACTATAATAACTGAGGCAAAATCTAATAATTTGGCAGTTGAAGCCCGTAATGAATATTGGGTAAATGTGGTTATATTAGCCACAAAGCAGTCCGATTATTTGATATGGACTAAAGATCCAAAAACGAAAGTTTATCATTGGAATGGTACAGATTACACAGAAGATCTTTCAGGTTTAGGTTTGGGTTCTGTGCAAAGTGATGTTTATGGTATTAAAGCTTGGGCGACAAAGTATGATCACGAATATATTAAATGGGGCAATGAATATAACGCTGATGGCACCTTCAATGACACGTATATGCAGAGCACAATTACCAAAATTCAGAGAGTGCCTCAAGTTGTTGCTACCGTGTCAACCTCTGCTAGCCAGTAGTCCCAAAAATCAAACTAAACTACAAGTTAGAATAATATTTTAATAACTGGTTTTCATTTTTAACGCAAAAACAGTCCTATAGGATAATGCGAGAGCCGCTCAAAAATGACGGTTCGGACGGTAGTATCCTCTCAAAAAGGGCTGTTTTTTGTGCGCAACCAAAGTTTTTTGCCCAAATTAATTGTAAATTGCGCGATTTTATGGTAAAATTGAAGCAAAGTAGTTTTATTCAGAAGGAGAAAAGTATGAAAATTTTGGTAGATGCGCACGGTGGCGACCAGACCCTCGGTGAGATAATCGACGCGTGCCTTGTGTTTTTGTTTAAGCACGCAGGGGATAGCATCGTTTTGGTAGGTAAAGAGGAGGAGATAAACGCTGTCTTGGCGACCAAGGATACCCGTGATGCAAATATCAGTGTCAAGAATGCCAATGGCGTCATCACTTGCAACGAGTCACCAGTAGAGGCACTGCGTACAAAGCGCGATAGTTCTATCGTGGTGGCGCTCGACTTGCTCAAATCGGGTGAATATGCAGGGCTGGTTTCTGCGGGTAGTACGGGGGCAGTACTCAGTGGAGCCGTGCTCAAACTCGGTAGGTTAAAGAGTGTATCTCGCCCCGGGCTAGCACCATTGCTGCCTACTATCAAAGGGGGCAAGGTATTGCTCATTGACTGTGGCGCAAATATGGATTGCAAGCCTATCAATCTAGCACATTTCGCCCTAATGGGTAGCGAATTTATGCGTGTAATCGAGGGTATCCCTCAGCCGAGAGTGGCGCAACTCAATGTCGGTGTCGAGGACGCCAAGGGCAATAATTTGGCAAAATCAGTGCACGAGATATTGCAAAAATTGCCGATAAACTATGTAGGTAATATGGAGGCAAGAGACGCGCTGTCGGGCAATTATGACGTCATTGTGGCGGACGGTTTTTGCGGGAATATTTTGCTCAAGAGTATCGAGGGTACTTTGCAAAATTTTATGGGCGTGCTAAAGACTGGGCTAAAGTCGTCATTCAGGGGCAAAATGGGCGGTTTGCTCATCAAAAAGCCTCTCAAAGGTGTGATGCGCAGATATGATTATCACGCATATGGTGGCTCGCCTCTCTTGGGGACGAGGCAGATAGTGGTCAAGGCGCACGGGTCGGCGCAAATCAACAGTTTGGTATCTGCTATGGAGCAGGTGCGTGATTTTGCGGAGCGTGATTTGCTCACCAAGATTGGCAATGTGATTTCGGACGCTGACGATATTTTGCGCAGTTGCGAATTGGAAAACTAATTTAGGAACAAATGGCAAAAATAGGAGATTTTTGATTTGAGTTTTAAGAGAATTGAGGTGCTGGGGTTCAAGTCTTTTGCGGACAAGTTGTCTATCGAGTTTAGCGATGGTATCACCGCAATCGTAGGTCCCAATGGCTGTGGAAAGTCGAATTTTGCAGACGCTATCAGGTGGGTTTTGGGAGAACAAGCCCCCAAAAACTTGCGTGGGTCTAGTATGCAGGATGTAATTTTTAAGGGTGCTGAGGGGCGCAAAGGGCTGTCTTATTGCGAGGTATCCCTTGTTTTTGGTAATGAGGACAAGCAGTTTAATCTCGACTATGACGAGGTAGTCATTTCGCGTAAACTGTACCGCTCGGGCACTAGCGAATATAGTCTCAACCGCACGCCGTGCCTGCTCAAGGATATCAGGAATTTGCTCCACGACAGCGGTATCGGTAGAGACGGTTATTCTATCATTGGTCAAGGTCGCGTAGAGCAGATTGTGTCGAGCAAGCCCGAGGATAGGCGTTCGATTTTTGAGGAGGCGGCAGGCATTGCCAAGTTTAAGGAGCGCAAGAATGAGGCGGAGAACAAGTTAGCCAAGACTAGGGAAAATCTAGCCCTGCTCGACAACACTGTCATCGAGATTGAGAGGCAGTTGATGCCGATGCGTGACCAAGCGGTCAAGGCAAAAAAGTATCTCGAATTGCGCGACAAACTCAAATATCTAGAGATAAACAACTACATATACAATTTTGAGAATGCTAGTCACAACAAGCAAAAAATCAGCGATATTATCGAGGGGCTGCGCGAGGATGCTAGCGAAAAAGAGGCTAGTATCAGCAATGCTACTCAGAGTCTAAATGAGTCTTTGGAAGGGATAAAGGCGCTGGACGAGCAGATTCAGGCGATGAATGACGAAGTCTTGCGGTTGACAGTCAATCTTGAGAAAGTCGCTGGTGACCGCAGGGTCAATCAGGAGCGGCTGAGGTACTTGGCTGAGCAGAATGCACAAATTGAGGGCAGAATGGCGGAGCAACGCAAGCAATTTGAAAAATTGAATAGTCAGATAGTGGCTACTCAAGAGACCAAGAGCCAAAAACTGAACGCTTTGGGCGAGTTGCGTGCCAAATGTGACGAATTGCAGAATATCTATACCCAAGTGCTAGAGCAGACCAAGGCGAATGAGCGTATGATGGGGGGCAACACCCAAGATATGCAGAATGCCATAGACAAAATTAGTCAGGTCAAGTCAAATATCGCCCGCCTCACTGCCGAGGTGGCTGGAGTAGAGGAAAATCTAGCAGAACTCAAGGATAGACAAGAGGCTTTGGCTATCAAAAAAGAGGGTGCCGTAGTCGCGTACGAGCAGGCAAAACGCGTGTGTGGCGAGGCTGATGATGCTAGGCGTCAAGCGCGCAACAACCTTTCTTCGCTAAAAGAGAATCTCGGTATTCTCGAGGGAAACCTCGCCGCGTCTCAAGCCAAGTACAACGATGCCAGCATCGAACTCAATAAATTAGAGTCGAGACGCAAAATTTTGCAAGAGATGCAGGACGATTACGAGGGGTACAATAATACCGTGAGGCGTCTGCTACTCGATGCTAGCAAAAATGCCGAACTCAAGGCGCTGATAGTCGGGGTGGTCGGCGAACTCATCACCGTGCCGCAGCAGTTTGAATGCGCTATCGAAATGGCATTGGGGTTCGCTGTGCAAAATGTGGTGACTCGCAATGAGCAAGATGCAAAGCGATTGGTGCAGTACCTCAAGAGCAAGAATATGGGGCGTGCGACCTTTTTGCCGATAAATTCAGTCAAGCCAAAGAGCCTAAACCCAAACTTCTTGGGGCTCTTGAGGGAGCAGGGCTGTTTCGGCATCGCTAGTGAATTGATTGCTTTTGACCCAAGCCTTGGGGTAGTAATGGAGAGTTTGCTCGGCAGCACAGTAGTGGTGCGCGATATGGATGTTGCGCTCAAATTGGCACGCGCGAGTCGTTTTGGCTTTAAAATAGTGACGCTAGACGGAGACGTGCTCAACACTGGTGGCTCTATCGCAGGTGGTAGCAAAAAAGCCGAGGTAAACAACCTCTTGTGTCGTGAGCGCGAGATTGAGACCATTGTCGAAAAGTTAAAGATTCAGCAGTCGCATCTCAACGAATACAAAAATGCTGTGACGAATTATCAAGAATTGCGCCAAAAACTGACTGCGGAAATTGAAAATCAGACCCGGATTTTGCACGAAATAGACATAGAATTTGCTCAAAAAGAGGAGATTTTACACCATTCTCAAGAAGATAGTGACAATTTTGAGGGCGAATTGGAGGCTGTTAGGCAAGAGATTGCTCGGCTGCTCGCACGCAAAGAGGCTATGGCTAGCGAACTAGAGATGTTTAACGAGGCGAGTGTCGCCAGTCTGCCTGAGGTTGATGGCACGCCTAGTGACTGTAGAGCCAAGAGCCAGTATGAGATTTTGTGTGCCAAGAGGGACAGTCTCAACGAGCAGATTGTAGAGCAGAAGATAGAAATCGCGACTCTTGAGAGCGAACTAACGACTTTTGATGCCGAAATCGCTAGGTTGGTGGATGCGCAAGAAGCACTCAATCAAGACCTAGAAGAGGACAGCGCCCTTTTCGCTAAGAATAACGCGACGATTGAGTTGACTCGCGCGATGTCAGGGGATAGCGGAGATGACGATTATGACGCGACTAGTCAAAAACTAGATGCGGTCAAAGCCAAAATCGGCGAAATGGAGGCGGTAAAGGATGATTTGCACGATTCCATCGCAGAAATTGAGGAGCGGAGAAACGGGCTCAATGGCGAACTCAATCGCCTCAACGAGCGGATTTTTCACGAAGAGGCACGTCTCGCTCAGATTGACACCAATATAGAGAATATGCAGGACAGGATTTTGGAGGATTATGAACTCACATATCTGACTGCGCTCGAACTCAAGGATAGCGACTTTGACCCGACGAATTGCGGCTCAAGGATAAACGAAGTCCGCCGCGAAATCAACAGGCTCGGCAATGTAAACGTAAACGCAATCGAGGATAGCAAGGCACTGGACGAGCGCTACACCGAACTCAGCACTCAGTTGGGCGACCTAAAGCAGGCGGAGGCGGATGTTTTGGGCGTAATCAAGGAGTTGAGCGACCAGATGACCGAGCGATTTATGACGCAATTCGACCGTATCAACCAGAATTTTGGCAAAATTTTTAGAGAATTGTTTGGCGGTGGTAGTGCCGAATTGAACCTTACCGAGGGCGATGTGCTGACCGCGGGTGTCGAGATAAAGGCTGTGCCACCGGGCAAGGCTTTGGGCGGCAATCTGTCTCTATTGAGCGGTGGCGAAAAGTCACTGACTGCGATCGCAATACTATTCGCCATACTCAAATTGAGGCCAATGCCATTCTGTTTGCTTGACGAGATTGACGCGGCACTGGATGACGCCAATGTAGAGCGATTCGCAAAATATCTGCATAGGTTCGCGAGCGAGACGCAATTCATCGTCATCACTCACCGTAAACCTACGATGGAACTCGCCGACAACCTCTATGGGGTCACTATGGAAAATAAAGGTGTAAGTAAGGTTGTGTCAGTCAAACTGAGCGAAGCGATGCAGACTGTACACTAATGCGTGGTGATGCTTGTATAATTATAAATATTCTTGCATAATATTCACAATAAAAAAACAATACATAAACACAAAAATTTATAATTATAAAAATCAAAAAAATAAAAATATTTGACAATCAATATTAAATTGGGAGACCGAAATTATGGGATTTTTTAGTAAAATTAAAAATGCATTCAAAAAGACAAAGCAATCATTGGACAACAAAATTATGTCGATTATGTCAAAAGGTGAGTTGAACGACGACTTTTTTGATGAGTTGGAAGAGGTGCTGATTTCTTCTGACATTGGGGCGAACTGCTCGGTAGAAATCGTGGAGCAACTCCGTGAGCGCGCTAGAAAGACCAAATTGCGTACCCAAGATGATGTAAAGGCGGCTTTGCGCGAGATAATGAGCGAGATTTTGGACAAAAATGAGCTGCCTGAGGTGACCTATCCGCTGGTATATCTAGTGGTCGGTGTGAACGGCGTGGGCAAGACTACCACTATCGGCAAACTGGCGAATTTTTACAAATCACAGGGCAAGTCTGTGTTGCTCGTCGCTGGCGATACTTTTAGAGCGGCGGCTGTCGACCAGTTGACCGTGTGGGCTAATCGCAACAATGTCAAAATCATCAAAAACGAGGACGGGGCAGACCCTGCGAGTGTGGTGTTTGACGGAGTGGTCAGCGCGCAGGCAAAGAATGTGGACGTGGTGATTATCGACACGGCGGGGAGGCTGCACAACAAGGCAAACCTGATGGAAGAACTCAAAAAAGTATCCAAAGT
Organism: uncultured Christensenella sp.; assembly: GCA_964579205.1. Taxonomy (GTDB): domain Bacteria; phylum Bacillota; class Clostridia; order Christensenellales; family UBA1242; genus UBA7867. The sequence continues at coordinate 5,945 of CAZOFH010000008.1, read as the reverse complement.
GGTATCCAACAAGTGGGCGGACGCCTGCTATCAAAAGTTGTTAGTGCTAGATGCGACAACTGGGCAGAATGCACTTAGCCAAGTCGAGTATTTTGACGAGGCCGTCGGCATCGACGGGCTAGTTTTGACCAAACTCGACGGCACTGCCAAGGGCGGCGTGGTGCTAGGCATTGCGCAAGACTACTCGGTGCCTGTGGTGTTCGTCGGTACTGGGGAGCAAATCGATGATATCGAGCCATTCGACTCGACCGAATTCGTCGAGGCAATTATATAGCCCCAAAAAAGAGCCTATAGGTATAGACTCTTTTTTTTGTTTCTTGATATCTTGTGTTTCATTTGTTGCAGAAAAACAAAAAGCCTAGAGACAGTCTAGGCTTTTTGTGTGACTGAGTCGTAGGGGTAGCCCCGTATCCACTGCGTCAAAAATACTAGGAGTTGATTATCTAGTCATAATCTCTGCTACATCGGTAGCCAATTCAGCAGCGATTACCTCAGCACCAGTGACTTTGGCACTCTCGGTAGATTCGCTCTTGCCCAACTCCTTGTAGTATTGCTTGATATTGCTAGCGGTCAATTTTTGTCCACGCGCAATCTCAGGGTTGTCCTCTCTAAACTGCTCAGCGTTGGCAATGATTGAGTAAGCCAAAGAGTCTAGGTCTCTCACAGCCTCAGCCTCGTATGACAATGCCGCAATGCCAAAACTCTCCCAGTCCTTGCCATTGATGACAGCGTCGTACATACTAGAGATCAAGGTGTAGGTCTGCAGGTCACCCTTAAAGGTAGGCTTTTGACCGCTGTCGTCCTCGCCGTATTGTGTGACAAAAGCGTCTAGTTGCTGCTGTACAAACTGGTCAATAGTTGCCTTGACCACTTCACGAGCAGGCTTTAGCACAGCCGCCCTATATGTCTTTGACTGTAGTTCGACCACATTGGCAGGCTGCAATTTGCAAAAACGCTTTATGATAGCCTGAGGCTTTTGCACGGTAGCCTGAGTCTCTACCACAGTTTCAGTAGCGTGTGGAGCATCTGTGCAAGGGGCTGTCTCTTCGGTCAGGTCTTCAAAAGTTGCCTCATCGCCAAAAGCCACCTCGTTTTGCAAAGGAGTGTCTAGCCCGTCCTCTAGCAAAAACGCCTTGCCCCTAAACTTGTTTTTGATTTGGAGGTTAGGAGAGTCGTGCAATCTCTGCGCGATGGTAGATAGGCTGTCATATTTTACGCCCTCCATTTGAGCGACATACAGCTCCATCCTAGCATCTTTGAGCACAGCCTCAGCGAGTTTGTTGAGTTCTTCTGTCTTGGCGTGCTGTTGATAAATCAAGTATGCCAGAGACTCCTCAGTGTTTTGTTTCGCCTGTGCGTGCATAGACATAATGTTGTTTTGTTCCATAAAGTTACCTCACAATAAAAATTTGCAACACTATTCTAGCATAAAAACGAAATTTGTCAACGATTTTTTAAAAAGAAAAATGCCCAATCGGCATTTTTTTATATTTTGGGCTCAAACCCCTCGAATATGATATTATCCACATATTTGACTTTGTCGAGATATTCCTCTTGGCTGCTCACCGTCCAGCCGAGCAGGGGGATTTTTTTGAATTTGTGCGTCTTGATGCTAGGTAGTTGTTTTATATTATATGCCAAAAAGTCTGGCTTTGCGCGCTTTGAGAGCAAATTGTGCGCGGTGGCGAACCTTTTTAAAAAAGTGTCGGGTCTGTCGTGCAAATCCTTTGTCCAGCGCGTGCTCAATAGCCCTCTAGTGATGCTAGGTGCATTTTTTGCGAACCACTCTAGGCTCAAAGGGTTGAATGACATTACCGCGACCTCTCCTGCATAACCGCTCAGAATGTCGGCGAGTTTGCCCTCAATTCCGCCTACGTGGGTAGCGTCACTCTTTAGGTCGATGATGACAGGCACTTTGCCCGCAATATGCTCTAGCGCTTGGGCAAGGGTAGGGATGCAGTACTCTGAATTTTGCAGCCTGTAGTGGCTCAAATCCGCCGCAGTGAGTTTTGAGATATACCCGTCTTCGCCAGTCATCCTAGACAACTCCTTGTCGTGAAAAACTACCAGCGTGTCGTCCTCTAGCATCCGCACATCCAGTTCAATAGAATAATTGTGCTCGATAGCGCGAGAGAATGCGCCTAGGCTGTTCTCTGGGTTGTTTTCGTCCCAAAACCCTTTGTGCGCGATGAACTTTTCGAATACCCAATCCAAATTTTTTTCCATAATCAATCCTTAGTCATTTTTTTCTATTATATCAAAAAAAATATCATTTTGCTAGCAATTTTACGCAATTTACTCAATTTCTATTGATTTTTATCGCTATTTTTTGTATAATTTGAAAAATATAAAGGGGCAATTATGCAAGATAGACAAAAATATATTCGTAATTTTTGTATCGTGGCTCACATCGACCACGGCAAAAGTACTTTGGCAGATAGGCTGTTAGAGTTTACAGGGGCGGTGGCTACTAGAGATTTGCAAGAGCAGCTACTAGACAGTATGGATTTGGAGCGCGAAAGGGGTATCACTATCAAACTCACTCCTACCCGTATGAAATATAATTACCACGGTGAGGAATACATCCTCAACCTTATCGACACCCCAGGGCACGTCGACTTTACCTATGAGGTCAGCCGTTCGCTCGCTGCGTGCGAGGGGGCGATTTTGATAGTGGACGCGGGTCAAGGGGTAGAGGCTCAGACTTTGGCGAATGTGCACCTAGCGCTAGATAATAGGCTAGAGATTTTGCCAGTGATAAACAAAATCGACCTCCCTAGCGCCGAGCCCGAAAAGGTAAAGCAAGAGATAGAGGATGTCATCTGCATTCCTGCAATGCACGCGCCGTGTATTTCGGCGAAAGAGGGCATAAACATTGACAAAGTCCTAGAGGCTATCGTAGAGGAATTCCCAGCCCCTAGAGGGGTAGAGGACGCACCGCTAAAATGTCTAGTTTTTGATAGTTATTATGACAATTTTAAGGGCGCGATTTGCCTAGTGCGCGTGTTTGACGGGTCGGTGCGCGCGGGCGACAAGATAAAGTTTATGCAGACGAATAATGTCTTTGAGGTGACCGAGGTGGGCTACTTTACACCCAAAGCCAAGCCGTGTGACGTGCTGCTCGCTGGCGAAGTAGGCTATATCGCCGCTAGTATAAAAAAGGTGAGCGAAGCCCGTGTCGGCGATACTATCACGTCGGTAGAAAATCCTACTCCAGAGCCTTTGCCGGGGTATCAGCAGGTGCAGCCTGTGGTGTTTAGCGGTATTTTCCCAGTAGACGGCAGCAGGTATGGCGAGTTAAAGGACGCTCTTGAGAAACTGAAACTCAATGATAGTTCGCTCGAATACCAGCCCGAGACCTCGATAGCGCTGGGCTTTGGCTTTCGTTGCGGTTTTTTGGGGTTATTGCATATGGAAATTATCCAAGAGCGCTTGGAGCGTGAGTTCAACCTAGATATCATCACCACCGCACCGGGGGTAAGTTATCACATCTACAAGACTGATGGCGAAATGCTCGAGGTCAGCAATCCTAGCAATATGCCAGATGTTACGTTGATTAGCCGTATGGAAGAGCCGTATGTCAATATGCGTATTTTTACTCCGCCCGAATATATGGGCGCGATAATGGACCTTTGCGTAGAGCGCCGCGGCGAAAATGTAGGTATGGAGTATCTGGACGAAAAACGCGTGCGACTAGATTATTCTATCCCGCTAAACGAGATTATCTATGACTTTTTTGACAATTTAAAGAGCAAAACTCGCGGTTATGCGAGTCTGGATTATGAAATCAGCGAGTATCGACCTAGCAAACTTGTAAAATTGGATATTTTGCTCAAGGGCGAAGTCTGTGATGCCCTCAGTATGATTGTCCACACTGACAAGGCGTACGAGCGTGGCAAAGCAATGGCAGAAAAACTAAAGGATGTCATCCCAAGGCAGCAATTTGAGGTGCCTATTCAGGCAGCCGTTGGGGGCAAAATCATCGCCCGCGAGACTGTCAAAGCGTATAGAAAGGACGTGCTAGCCAAATGTTACGGCGGCGATGTCACTAGAAAACGCAAACTCCTCGAAAAGCAAAAAGAGGGTAAAAAGAAAATGCGTAATATCGGCTCTGTAGAGGTGCCTAGCGACGCCTTTATCTCTATACTCAAAATCAACTGAGGTGTCGCATTTTGAGAGATTTGTCACTTTATATTCATATACCTTTTTGTGTGTCAAAATGCTCGTATTGCGACTTTTGCTCCTTTGTGCCTAGCGGTGATATGATGCGCGAGTATGTAGCCGCGCTCTGCCGAGAAATCGCTCATTGTGGGCAGAAATATCAGGATAGATTGATACAGACTATCTATATAGGTGGCGGTACCCCTAGTTTTTTGTATGACGGCGCCATTACCCAGATTTTGGGTGCAGTGAGGCAGCATTTTGTGCTGGCGGAAAATGTCGATATCACTATCGAGGCGAACCCAAATAGTTTTTCTCTCAGCAAGGCTCGGGAATATGCTGCGGCAAAATGCAATAGAGTCAGTTTCGGCTTGCAGGCGATAGAGCAGAGTCACTTGGCTTTGCTCAATCGAAAGCACGACTTTGCCGATTGCGTGAGCGCGGTAAGTTTCTCTCACGAGTGCGGGATTGCCGATATCAATGTCGATGTGATGCTGGGCATCCCTACGCAGAATATTTGGGACGTGCGTCGGCTTTTGGACGCGGTGTGCGATTTGCCGATTACCCACATTTCGGCATATAGCCTCATCAATGAGCCTAATACTCCCCTCACTAGGATGATAGAGCGGGGAGAGGTCGCTGAGCCCGATTCGCTCGACGTCGTCAATCTGTATGATTTTACCGTGGATTACCTAGAGCAAAAGGGCTTTTTTCGCTACGAAATCAGCAATTTTGCTAGGCTCGGATACCAGTCAAAGCACAACCTCAATTATTGGCGAAGAGGCGAGTATCTCGGGCTCGGGCTGGGCGCGTTTTCCTTTGTCGACGGTACACATTGGGAGAATGTCGCCGACCTGCCGCAATATTTGGCTAATCCTGTGGGCGCTGGCATCAATTTTGAGCGCGAAACCTTGGTCACCGCCAAAGAAGAATTCATAATGCTCGCCCTGCGCACTACCCGCGGGCTGTCGATTGCCGAGTACAATGAGCGCTTTGGCACCGACTTTTTGACCGAACACCAGCGCGCGCTCGATTATCTGTGCAATACCGCTGGGCTGCTGCGTATCCACAATGGCTACGTCATCCCTACCAATTTTTATATGACCAATACCATTATCAGCCACCTCTTCGCTTTTGAGTGAATTACTCCGCAATGCATGCTGCGCCCGACCCCCAGTCAAAAAAAATTCCCGCAAGTGGTCAAAAACGTTTGACTAAAAGTGTCGAAAAGTGGTAAACTAAAGTCAAATATCGGTAAAAACAGGAGGTTTACGATATGAACAAACAATGGGCGCGGACACGAGGCGGGATTATCGCCATCGTGACGACGATTTTATTTGTGATCGGGGCGGGGGTGACGCTGTGGTACACAGTTTTCCGTCCGTCGAACGCTTTTTCGTCGTCAAACACCAGTTCATTCAAAAAAGTGGATGAAATTTTGGTCGACCCGACCTCAGCGACTAGCGAATTACCATTCAAATACGCTACTCTCAAGACCCTCATCAATATGATTTACGGCGCGGAGGGCGACATCGGCACGCAAATTGACAGCCTCACTACTAGCGTGGGCACCACACCGCTTACTGCTGCCAATTTGCGCACTAAAACATACAACAAAACTAACGGTCAGAGCATTGTAGTACGCCTCGGCGGACTGGATTGGATAGTCACCTATGTGTCAAAAGACACGGACAACAACCTAGTAGCCACATTGTGGCTCAGTAACAACCACCAAGAGGCTTGGTCTGGGCAGAATAAGAACCTTGGCGATCACTATGGTATCG
>CAZOFH010000007.1:0-59426 GCA_964579205.1 uncultured Christensenella sp. | reverse complement strand
GTCTTTTTTGTTTTGGGTTCGGCACTGCGTGGAATCTGTGAGCGGAGCGAACCTCATACCGCATTTGTTTGCACATAGTATTGCAGACAGTATCAACCGTACTATTCAACCTGCCCACACAAAAACCGTCGCTACGTATGCTATTATTCTGCGCAGTTGCCGTCAGGGCATGCAGTTTTTGTTGCTAAATCACAGTTGCCATCGGGACAAGATGGATTGACTAGTTTATTGCAATTCTCATCAGGGCAAGTGGGAGAGGAAGATAGTTCGCAATTTCCATCAGGACAGGCTGGATTGGCGAGTGTATCACAGTTGCCATCGGGGCAGGCAGGGTCGGTAGACAAAGTGCAATTTCCGTCAGGGCAGGTAGTGCTCGGCAAACTTTTCGAGGTGTCGTCAGCGCTCTGAGTAGCGTTTTGCGGGGGCATAGCCGCGTCTGAGGATGTCGCGCTAGGAGTGCCATCAAATGGGGTAGCGACATTGTGGCGCGGCGCTTTTTCGTCGATAGGGAAATCGCTATAATTGCTGGCGTGGCTCAAGGTATCGATAGGGTCGGTGCTAGGCTGTGTGGTTTCGACTATATTGGTCGAATAAGTGTCGGCAGCAGGGGTAGGGGTGTCGATATTTTGAGTCAACAACATTTGGACGCCTATCACGCATGCCAAGGTAGCCAAAAAGGTAAAATACATCGCGATGCCGATTTTTTTGCCCGTGCTGATGAGGGGCTGCTTGGTTTTTGCTGCAGCAGATTTTGTACTAGATTTTTGCTTTGCGTCTGATTTGCTTTCTGATTTTTCGTTTGATTTGGTTGATTTTTTTGCCATAAATAATATACCACCTTAAATAATTTTCACTACTACTTTGTGTAAAAAGGGGGTAAATATACATCAAAAAAGAGCCAAATTTGAGGTGAGCCCTGTAGGATTTGCTTCAAATTAGCCCTTTAATCTATAAATATTGCCGATTTGGTCTTGTTTGGCTATATCGACGCGCAATTCTTTGACCAAATCGCCGCCGTTTTGCGCGACGACATTTTGCAGCGTTTGCAATACGAGTTGCGGCGTATTGTTGTCCTCGCTGAGGTGGGCAGGTATCAGCCCGCGCACGCCATAACCCAGCATTTTGAGGACGGCATTTGCGGTGTCCTGATTGTTGAGGTGCCCATATTTTGACAAAATCCTATTTTTGAGCGCGATGGGATATTTGGGGTTGCTGAGTAGGCGATTTACATCGTGATTTGCCTCCAAAACTACTAGGTTACTGTCCGCCAATTTTTGGATAATTTGGTCGGTGATAAAGCCCAAATCGGTGGCGGAACTAAATTTTTTGTTCCCCTCGTAAATACTGAATCCTAGGCAGTGGCGGCTATCGTGTGACAGGTCAAAACTAGACACAGCCAACTCGTTGATATAAAAATCCGTGTCGAAAATTCCCAATTTGTGATGCGCGGGGATGACTCCGATTTTGCTATCCATCTCTGCCCAAGTATCAGGGTGTGCAAAAATTTGGGCATCGTGTGCTCGAGCGAATGCTCCCAAGCCTTTTATGTGGTCGCTATGCTCGTGGGTGACCAAAATCGAGTGGATACTATTGGGGTCGACCCCGATAAGCGCGAGCCTTTTTTCGATATCGGATTTTGTCAGTCCTGCGTCAATCAAAATGCGGGTATTTTCGCCCTCGACAAAGGTACAATTCCCTTTGCTGCCGCTCGCTAATACACAAATACGCATATTATTTACCGTAAATCCTATACAGCATATATGTCAAGAATCTCTCTGGCACGAGTCGCTTTATAAAACGCAGGATTTTGTAGGGGAAGCCTATTGTGCGAGTGGCGGGTGGGTTTTTGGAATTTGAGAGTTTGAAAATGGCTTTGGCTACCTCTGCAGCCTCCATGCCGTGCTGCTCGTCAAACTCCATTCGGCTCACGCTGCGCTCTACGCGCTCGCCATAATCGCTATCGAGAGCCTCAGTCTTGACCCTATTCTGGGTAAACTGAGTCTTGGTATCGCCCGGCAGGGCACAGGTGACGCGGACATCTAGAGGGCGGACTTCATTCTTGAGAGCGGTGCTAAACGCCTGCAAGCCCATTTTGGTCGCGCTATAATATGCCTGAAATGGCAGGGCAAATTCGCCACCAGCCGACCCGATATTGACCAAAATTCCCTTGCTCTCCCTAAGGTATGGGATAGACTTTCTCGCAACATCTATAGCGCCCTTAAAATTGACATCGATTATCTTGTCTACATCAGCCTGCGGCTCTAGTTCTGCAGGGCCGCTGATGCCCATACCAGCGTTATTTATCACGCAATCGATTTTCTTTGACTCTGCTATTACTGCCTCAAAAGCCGCGGTGACCATATCGGGCTTTGTCACGTCGCAAGCGATATTCTTTAGCCCGTCAAAGTCGGCAGGTTTGCGACTAAAGTTGTATACGATGTGCCCTTCACTCAGGGCGATTTTGGCTAATTCTAGCCCAATTCCACTAGAAGCGCCTGTGATAACGTAGATTTTTTGCATTCTTTTGTCTCCTCAAAAAATTCCCCCTATTATAACTCAAAATTGTAAAAAAAGCAAAAGATTTGACATAATCTTTTTTTATATTTCAAATCAATCGAAATTTGGTGCTTTTTTTGACAAGGGATTTTTGGGCTGGATGGTATATAATTGCTTTAGAGGTGAGACGTAGTGTCCAAGAGTAGGTCTGTCGCAAAATATTTGGGCTATTTTGCCTTGTTTGTCGTGCTGATGAGTGCCAACATCCAAGGGGTGCATCCTTTTGCTTTTGGGATGCTTTTTGCTCTCGTGTGGTGCAATCAAAGAATCTACATTCTCTCGCCATTGTATCTCTTGAGCGGGGTACTGGTATTCGGGACAGTGGAGCATTTGATAATCGATGCGGTCACGATCGGGGTATTTTGTATTGCATTTTTTTTGCATTATAGATTTCAAAAACCGCTCAACAAAGTGCTGATAGGGTGCTATGCCTTTCTGTCGCAATTTGGGCTATTGTATTTTGCTAGTAGCGTGCCCGAGAGTCTGTGGCAGGCGGTGATTACCCTTGTTCTGGGGTTAATCTGTATGTATTGCTATCTCAATATTTTGCAGAATATGCTACTCAAGGGGATAAGGCGCAAATACTGCATCGATGAGATAATCTGCTGGGGAGTGACTATTTTTGCTATCGGCGCCGGGCTATTTTGCCTGCCTGTCGCGCAATACTATTTTTGGGGAATAGTGGCGCTGCTGCTCTTGATAGCCAACAATATTTTGGGTGCGGTAGTCGGTACACTTATCTCTATATTTCTAGGTTTGGGGGTAGCGTTTGCTAGCGGGGACTATCTCGCGCTATCACATATAATTTTTGTAGGGCTGTTTGCCTCGATTTGTCAGACGAATATTCGGGTGTACTCTTGCCTCGCGGTGATACTAATTGACGCGATATCGGGGCTGTTTTTTATGAGTAATTATAGCCTCGTTCACTTTTTGGCGGTTGTGGGTGGCGCGGTGATATATCTGCTACTGCCTGCCAAATTGCTCAAAAACTGGCGCAATACTGTACTCACGGACAAAGAGGATTTTGCCGTCCGCTCTCTAATAAATAAGAATAGGCAGACGCTCAAAAATCGTCTGTATGACCTCGGGCAGGTCTTTTGTGACCTCGGACAAGTGTTTTCGCAGATGATTTGCGGAAAGGAGGATTTCGGTGAAAATTTGGATTTTTTGAGTGAGCGAGTGCGCAGGCAAAATTGCACGAATTGCCCTAGAAAAAAAGATTGCTCGCGTTTTGGTTCGAGTATAACCGACAGCATAAAGAACCTGTTATGTTTTTCGTACGAGCGCGGCAAAGCCTCGCTAATCGACGTGTCGCCTGTGCTGACGAGTAATTGCACCAAACTGCCTATTTTGCTCAATAATATCAATATGCTAGTCAATCAATACAAGGACCAAAGGCGTAGTACAGAAAACCTAAATAGCGGCAGGCGGCTATTAAGCGAGCAGATGACGGGTATTAGCGATGTGGTATTTGCTTTGGCGAGCGAAATGAGCGTAATGGTCTCATTTGATACCGAAATGGAGGCAAACATTAGAGAGCAACTGATGTACGCTGGGATAATATGTAGCGAAGTGATACTCTATCAGCAGGGGAATGAGATTTGTAGGCTAACCTTGGTCATCAAGACGCGAGATGTCGCCAATCCACGACTTTTGTCCGTTTTGGGCAAAGCCATCGGGGTCAAAATGGAGATTGACAGTGTAACGGCTGGGCAAAAACCTACTTTTAGCGTGGTAAATTGCAAGAATATCAGCGCATTCGACATAGTCTTTGGCGTGGCGGCAATGCCAAAAACTATCGGGCAAAAGTCGGGCGACACTCATTCCGTCCTAAAACTCGGCAATGACAAAATCCTCCTCTCGCTCTGTGATGGTATGGGTAGCGGCGAGGGGGCGAATAATACTAGCACACTGGCACTCAATATGCTAGAGAGTTTTTACCGAGCGGGATTTGATAGCAGCCTCATTCTGCGGTCAGCCAATCAACTATTATCACTGAACTGCGAGGAGAATTTTAGCGCGGTGGACATTTGCGTAGTGGACTTGCACACGGGGACATGCGAAATGATCAAGGTAGGTTCGCCGTCGAGTTTTATAAAATCGGGAACAGAAGTGCGCGAACTGGAGAGTGGAGCGCTGCCGCTGGGGATATTGGAGGAATTGAGACCGAGCATTAGGTCAATAATTCTCAAGGATAACGATATGGTGGTGCTGACTACGGACGGCGTGGTGGATAGTTTCGGGAGTGTGGAAGAGATGAAAAACAGCATCGCTAGTATGGATACGCAAAATCCTCAAGAGGTGGCGAACCGTCTATTAGACGCCGCGCTAAAGAATTATCATAGTTGCCCAAAAGACGATATGACTGTCTTGGTATGCAAAATTTTTACCAAACTATAATATTATTGTGAAATTCTATTGAATAATATCTATTTTTGTAGTATAATAACTTTTAGGAGAGAAAAATGGAACAGGTAATAGGATTTATCAAGCAACAGAATTTGTTTAGGTACGGCAGTAGAGTAGGTGTGGCTGTGAGCGGTGGCTCAGACAGTATGGCACTACTCCATTTGCTATTCACACACTGTGAGGATCTGGGGATTAGTATTTGTGCTATCAATGTTAATCACGGTACTAGGGCGAATGACGAGCGTGAGGCTAGGTTCGTAGAGGCATATTGTCAGGATACTGGTATCCCTTTTAGAGAATACAAGGTAGAGGCGAATGTGATCGCCAAAAAAGAGGGCGTGACGCTAGAGGATGCGTGTAGAAAGGCTAGATATGGCATCTTTGAGGCGTTGCGTGAGAAAAATGAGGTAGATTGTATCGCACTGGCTCACCACGAGAGAGATCAAGCAGAGACTATTCTACTGCATATTTTGCGTGGTAGCGGGTTGACTGGCGCTAGCGGGATGAGTGTGATAAGAGATGGCTATTACATTAGGCCATTGTTAGAGACGCCCAAAGAGCAGATTATGCAATATGTAGCAGAGAATAATATCCCATATCTTGAGGACGAGACAAATACCGACACTACTATTAGTCGCAATTTGCTCCGTCAAGAGATTATGCCCAAACTCCGCGAGGTGTGGGGTGGGCTAGATTCTACCCTTTGCTCTTTTGGCAAGATTTGTCGTGAGGATGACGAGTACATCCGCAAAATGATGAATTTTGACTCAGTCTTGAGCCTAAATGGCGTCATCAAGATACCGCTCACATACTTTTTGTACGACCAGCCTATCGTGTATAGGATGATCGCCGACCAGTTGGCTAGTCTGGGTGCTGTCCAAGATTTTGAGCGCAAGCACTTTGATTTGATTTGGGCATTGGCAAAAGCGGGTGAGAATGGCGCGCGCCTTGATTTGCCGCAAAATGTCGAGGCGTTTAAGGAGTATTCTTATCTTACGCTTATCCGCAAAAAGCCAAAGTTTGATGTCAATGTAGAGTGGAATTTTAAGGTAGGCATGATTACATTCGGCGATTATGGCAAATTGCAGGTAAAGCGTGTCAAAAAGCCTATGTTTGACGCAGGTATGCTGACATTTGACCTAGACAAGGTGCCTAATGGTGCAAAATGGCGCGTCCGCAAGGAGGGTGATGTAATAGAAAAATTCGGCGGTGGTACCAAAAAATTAAAGTCATATTTGATTGACAAAAAAATCCCTGCTAGACTGCGCGATTATTTGCCTGTTTTGGCAGTGGGGAGCGAGGTTTTGGCGGTCGCTGGTGTGGATATTGCCGAGCAGTTGCGTGTGACCGAGGATACTCAAAATTTCGCAATTATCAAGTATGATTTAGAAAATTGGGCATAATTCCCAATTTTTATATTTTTCTTTTGACAAAACAAAATCTTTTTGGTAATATTATCTCTATAAACTACTATTGTCTTTAATTTTAGGCGTTTTCAGCGGGGGAGTCATGGCTGACGAAAATATAAAGGACACAGAGAATATCTGTGTCGACACACATCAGGCAAAAGATCCAGTCTTGTTTACTGACAAGGCTTTTTCGCCTTGCCACCGAATGGAGCAAAAATTGGCGCTGCGTGGCAAATTGCCGAGTGAGGTCATCACCGCTGAAAAAACTATTCCGCATCTCAAGGAAGAGGCGGAGAGAGATACTCTGGCAAAAGAGGCTGTCAACTCTAGTTACAAAATGGCAGAAAAGCAAAAGAGCAAAAAACAGCGCTGGATTAGTTTTGGCTTTTTGATGCTAAACCTCGTCATTTTGGCTATCGTGCTGTTCTTTCAAATTAGGAGCGAGGGTGCGATTTCTTTCTCAGACCTAGTGACATCTGAGATGAACTTGTGGTGGCTGCTCGCAGGAGTGCTGCTGTTTATGTTTGTCAACTTTACCGATGCTGCGCGAATATCAGTGTCCATAAAGCAGGTCACTGGTCGGTCGCGACCGTTCTTGAGTTACAAATCGGTGGCTATTTGTCGTTTTTATGACTGTATCACTCCGCTTTCTACGGGTGGGCAGCCATTCCAGATTTTTTATTTGTCAAAGCGCGGCTTGAGTGCGAGTACCGCATCTAGCGTGCCTTTGTCAAAATATGTGTATGGTCAGATTGTCTTTATCGTGTATACCGCGACCATACTGCTCATCAATATCTTTTTGAACCTGAATATCAATCCGCTGCTGCTCACTATGAGTTGGATAGGGTTGATACTCAATGCCTTGCTAATAGCGGTCGTCATTATGCTGTCGTTTAGCAAAAAGGTCGCCCCAAAGATGGTACTAGGCTGTCTCAAGTTTGGCGCAAAATTGCATCTAGTCAAGGACTATCAGGCGGCGTTTAAGCGCGTTTTGCGCACGGTAAAACAGTATACTGTCACATTCAAAATGTTTATGAAGAATAAGTGGAATGCATTATTTCAGATATTCTTGACCATCCTTTGTTTGACGGGGTGTTACTCGTTCCCATTTGTGGTATATTGTATGTTTACCAACAATCCGAGCATAGATATTTGGTTCCAGTTGATGGTGCTGCAGGTGGTGTGTGATTTGGCGATTAGTTTTATCCCACTGCCGGGAGGTGGTGGTTCTGCCGAATTGTCTTTTGGTGCGTTGTTTGGTCAATACTTCAAGGGATGCGCTCCGGGTGTCAGTGTGTGGGCATTGCTGTTTTGGCGTATCTTTATGTACTATGGCTACCTGTTGCAAGGTGTGCTAGTGATGCTGTACGACTTTTTGTTCGGCAACAAAAAAATTGCTCCATTGCTGCAAAAATTTAAGGATGAGGACAAGCAGCGTGCTGCCAACTTGTACCGAGAAATTGAGCGTGCAGAAAAAGCAAACAAAAAAAGTGCCAAGCAAAAAAAGATAAAAAATGAGGGAGGAGCGAATAATGGATAAAAAAGACTATCCTGTCGACTTTGAGCCAAACGGTCAGGGCAAAATGCGAAAGTGGTATGTATGGATTTTTATTGTACTGCTCGCTGCGCTGATACTGTGGACTATGGCGGGTGACAAGATTAGCCATCTATTCAATAGTCTGCTCGCAGGTCTGACCCCTGTCATTATTGCGATGGTAATATCATTCTTGTTCCTAAAACCGATGCAGTTGATAGAGAATAAACTGCTCAAAAATGCCTTTGCGGGTAGTGCAAAGGGTGCGAAAATCAAGCGCGTGATTTCGCTCACTATGCTATACCTGATTACTATCGGTATCTTGGTAGCGGTAATCGTGTTTAGTGTGCCTAGTATCATCACAATGGTGCAGCAATTCACTGACCAAGAGCAGTTGACTGCCTTGCTCGACAAAGTGCATGATATGATTGTGCAAGTGGTGCAGTTCTTTGGTATTTCTGCCGAGTCGGCTGCTGGTGCTGCTGACACAGTCATAGCTGCGGTCAATGACTTTATTGTCAACTTTACAGCGTCAATCAATATTGAGAATGTCTTCGGGATAATTTCTTCTGTTACCTCGGCGCTAATGGGCTTTTTGATTGCGTTCTTTATCCTCAAAGACAAAGAACTTATCGCCAAAACTTGTAGACGCTACACATATGCGTACTACCCTCGTAGAAAGGCAGAAGAGGTCATCAATATTACTCGCCGTACCAACGAAATGATGAATCAATATGTGGTGTCTACCTTGATCGTATGCTTTACAGTCGGCGCAATCGGATTTATCGGCTATGCTATAATGGGCGTGCCATATGCATTTTTGATGGCGCTGCTACTAGCAATCCTATCTATCATCCCATACATCGGTGGATTTATCGCCGCCGTGCCGCTATTGATGTTTACCCTGATGGCTGGAGACCTCAATATGTTCTTTATGGCATTTGTGTTTACCATTGCGGAATGGGCGATAGTGACGACTTTCTTGCCTCCGCTCGTAATGAGCAAGCGTATGAATACTCGTACCTTGGTCATCCTATTGGCTCTGATCATCGGTGGTGCGATGTTCGGCGTAATCGGTATGATTTTGTCTGCTCCGATTGCATCAGTTATCTCTATTGTTATGAATGAAAAATTGCAGGCTAGAGAGGCACTGCGTGAGCACGAAGAGTTGGTCGAGGCTGGCATAATTGATGAGAATTTTTATGACATCTCTGAGATGCTCGACCTTACTCAAGATAATGCAAACGAGATAGTCATAGAAAAGGAAGAGGACGAATTCAAAAAATTGCAGTCGCTCAAGAATAAAGAGCCAAAACTGAGCCTAGAGAGTGATATTGCGGCGTCCGATGTGGTAGTAAGTTCAAAATCTAGCAAAAAGGCAAAACAGAATAAAAAAGCCTTGACAGAAAAAATCAAGTCAAATGACGGCGTCTCAAACAAGGTAAAAGAGGCTAGAGACCTAGCGCACGAGATTTTGGAAGAGACGGACAATACTATGGAATAGGCGCGTTTTTTGGCGCAAAGGGTGGATACGGCGTTCACTCTTTTTGTTTTGGGGGAGGCTGCCCTCTATCACGCTAATTGTCGCAGACCGAAGGTCACTGAATCGCTTGCGAGGACTTTGCATAAATGAGGGCGCAGAGAGAGTGCTCAAGGAGACGGTTTATCCGCCTGTATACCTTATTAATTCAAGAAAGTTGTCTTTTTTTGTATTTCTTTGTCAAAAAGCCAAAATTAGATAAAATCTTATTGCTAATTCCTTTTTATTACACTATACTTAGGTCATAAATTAGGAGGATAAAAATGCAGAATAAGAAATCGACCAAGACTCTCAATCTCAAAGATTATGCCAAACTCGCCAAAAAGAGATTGGCTAGCGGCTATTGGGACAAAATCAGAAAAGAAAGGGCAGAATACATAAACAATTCAAATGAGGATGTCGACAAAATCAACGAAATCTATACCAAGAGGCTGATGCGCGAGATTTATTCGACCAACCAAAATAGCGACGAAGATTTGTATCAGCGAGTGTGCCATATGCTAGATAGTGACGCTTGCGTCCTCAACCCGATTACCCAACTCATTGACCACGCCGAGTACGACCATCTCGATTTTGCTAGTCAGCAGGCGTATCTCATCAAACTCGCCGACAAGTACAAAGAGATGCGGGAGCGCTATGACCGTGAAAAGGTGTATCGCAAATGCGTGGCTATGTGATTTTGCAAAAAAAATTTTGAATTGACCCGAGTAATTTGGGTCTTTTTGATTGCCAAAATCCTGATACTTTGGTACAATATAGCATAACTTTTTTTAGGATAAAATTATGAGTATTGTAGACAATTTAAATCAAGAACAGAGAGAACCTGTATTATGTACTGAGGGGGCTGTGCTAGTCACCGCGGGTGCTGGTAGTGGCAAGACGCGACTACTCACACACCGTATCGCTTACCTTATCCAAGAGAAGGGGGTAGCGCCATACAATATTTTGGCGATTACCTTTACCAACAAGGCGGCTCGCGAGATGAAGGACAGAGTATCGCGTATGGTAGAGTGTGGCAGTGAGATTTGGGTGTCCACTTTCCACTCTCTTTGTGTGACGATTTTGCGTAGGTTTATCGACAAAATTGACGGTTTTACCAAGAATTTTACTATTTACGCAGACGCCGAGCAGAGCAGGGTGCTAAAGGATGTTTTTAAGGAAATGGGGATTGACGACGACGAGACAAAGCGTAGCATTCAGTACCACATCGGCAATATCAAGAATATCAATGCCGCCCCTCGCGATTATGCCCGCTCTACTAGAGGGCATCTGAGTGAAAAAATTATGCTAGAGGCATATGAGAGGTATCAAAACACGCTCAAGCAAAACAACGCCCTTGACTTTGATGATTTGCTAGTGTTTACATACAGATTGCTCACACAGAATAGCGATGTCCGCGAATATTATCAAGAGAAGTTCCGCTATATTCATGTAGATGAGTTTCAAGATACCAATACTATTCAGTACGAGATTGTGCGTATTTTGGCTGGTAAATGGGGTAATATTTTGGTAGTCGGCGATGAGGATCAGTGTATATATGGGTGGCGTGGCGCCAATATCCAGAATATTATGGATTTTAGACGCGATTTTCCTGACGCACATATCTACAAATTGCAGCAAAATTACCGTTCTACAAAGAAAATTTTGGACGTCGCAAACAAGGTAATCAACAATAATACCCAGCGTCTCAAAAAGACTCTGTGGACGGAGAATCAAGAGGGGTGCGAGGTAAAATATTACATCGGTAGCAGCGACCGCGACGAGGCGGATTTTGTCACTCGCAGTATCCGTGATTTGGTGCTCAAAGAGGGGTATCGGTACTCGGATATCGCCGTTTTGATGCGTTTGACTGCGCCGTCACGCCTGTTAGAGCAGTATATGCTCAGCTACAACATTCCGTACAAAATGCTCGGCGGCTTCCGCTTTTTTGAGCGCGTGGAGATAAAGAATGTGGTGGGATATTTGCGCGCTATTGTCAATCCTCGTGACAATGACAGCATTTTGCGAATTATCAACTATCCAAAGCGCGGTATCGGCGAGAGCAGTATTGAGCAAATCAAGAGTTATGCACGTGGCGGGAGTATCTTGAATGTAATCCTAAATTACAATATGTACTCGTTCGCTGCTAGTCTAAAGCGTAAACTAGCGGAATTCGCTGACCTGTACCTTGATTTGCGCGAAAAAAGCGAAGAACTAGCGTTGGGCGAGTTTGCTGATTATGTGATAAAGCGTGTCGGGTTTGAGGACTTTTTTGACCCAGACAATGATGAAGAATACAACAAAATGCAGAACATTCGCGAGTTTAGCAATGCCGTCAAGGATTTTGAGGAGACCAACCCAAATGCGACTCTAGCGGAGTATCTCGAGTCTATTACCTTGGTGAGCGATATCGACTCGGTCGGCGAAGAAGAGGAGTATTGCCTATTGAGTACTATTCACGCGGTCAAAGGGCTAGAATTTAAGGTGGTCTTTGTCATCGCTATGGAAGAGGGGCTTTTCCCGATTACTCGTGGCGGTGAGCGCCCTAGCGATATTGAGGAGGAGCGGAGACTGGCATACGTCGCGGTGACTCGCGCTGAGGAAAAATTGTATCTCACTCGCAGCCGTCAGCGTTTTATGTACAACGAGGTAAAATACAAGGACCCTAGTAGGTTCCTCAAAGAAATGGGCTTTGAGGAGATGAATCGTCGCAATCTCGACAGTTTCGTCGATAGCGGCAGAGAGACTTATCCAGTAGGCAAAGCCACCCCGACTCAATCTATTGCCAAGATGCTGAATAGCAAGGTGGCTACACAAAAGAAGGATTTTTCTGGTTACATCAAAGGGATGCAGGTCCTGCATCCAAAGTTTGGCGTGGGAGTAATCATAGATGACAGTGGCTTGATTTCTAATAGAATGGTCACGGTAGACTTCGGCGGAATGGGGTGCAAGACTCTGAGTCTCGAATACGCGCCGCTACAAATTCTCAAACGCAAAGAGGAGTAAAAATGAGTATCGTTTTGGATGATGAGGTAAAGAAAAAAATCACCGATTTGGTCGCGCTGGTCAACAAGTACAATTATCATTATCATGTACTAGATGCTCCGATAGTATCGGACAAAGATTATGATGTCGCGTATTACACCTTGCTCGATTTGGAGCGACAGACGGGATATATTTTGCCTGATAGCCCTACCCAGAGGGTGGGCGATGTGGTCGCAAAAGGCTTCGGCAAAATCACTCACGAATCACGCCTTTTTAGCCTAGACAAGGCACAGAGTAAAGGGGAATTGGCTATTTGGGTAGACAAGGTAACACAGCAGTACCCTGATACGCTATTTACCTTGGAGTACAAGTTTGACGGGCTGAGACTCGCTCTAACGTATGAGGGTGGGTACCTAGTCAAGGCGGCTACGCGTGGTAATGGTCTAGTCGGCGAAGATGTGACCGCACAGGTCAAGACGATACGTAGCGTGCCTCTCTCTATCCCATACAAAGAGCATATCGTAGTCGAGGGTGAGGGGATAATGCTGCTGAGCGAACTAGATAAATACAATCAAAGTGCGGACGGGCCTCTCAAAAATGCTCGTAATGCGGTAGCGGGCGCAATTCGCAATCTCGACCCCAAGGTCACTTCTAGTCGCAATCTCGACTTTTTTGCATACGGCATCCCTGTTATTATTGGCAAGGCTTTTGCGACACAGGTGGAATTGCGCGACTTTTTGATAGCCAACAAGTTTTTGGTCGGTGACTTTTTTGAGGTGCGCAGCGATTTGGATGGGATAAGCGAGGTAATTGACCAAATCGACAAAGCGCGAGAGAATATTGATATTTTGATAGACGGGGTGGTCATCAAAATTAACGAAATCCCTACGCGAGACGAATTGGGCTTTACTATTCGATTCCCCAAATGGGCGCTGGCGTACAAATTTGAGGCGCTCGAGGTGACTACTGTTATGCGCGATGTCATTTGGCAAGTGGGTAGGACGGGCAAGGTCACCCCGTTAGCAGTGCTCGATCCTGTGGAGATAGCGGGGGCGACAGTTAGCCGCGCCACGCTCAACAACTGGGATGATATTTTGCGCAAAAAGGTAAAACTCAATAGCCTAGTTTTTATTAGGCGTAGCAACGAGGTCATCCCCGAGATTTTGGGCATAGCCCAAGAATTTAACGACTCGCGTCCTGTGCGAAAAATCTTGAATTGCCCTGTGTGTGGCGCATTGCTCATCGAGAATGGCGCGAACCTTTTTTGCCCAAACAAAAAATGTGCCGGTCAAATCAAGGAGAAATTGATACACTTTTGTAGTCGCGAGGCTATGAATATCGAGGGAATTAGGGACAAAATCGCAGACCAGTTTTATAGCGAATTGGGTGTGCGTGATGTGGCGGATTTGTACGACTTGACATCAGACGAACTAATAAAATTAGATAGTTTTAAGGACAAAAAGAGCAATAATATTATAGAAAGCATTCAAAAGAGCAAGCATATCGCTTTTCCGAACTTTATTTTTGCTCTGGGGATTAATAATGTCGGTATCAAGACAGCCAAAGATTTGGCGAAAAAATACCCGACTATTGCTGACTTGCGCGCGGCGACTTTGCCCGACCTATTGACTATCCGAGATATTGGCGATGTGGTGGCTAGTAGCATTGTAGACTATTTTGCTGATGCTGATAATGCTAGAGTAATAGACGAATTATTAGAGCACGGGGTAGAGATACAGTATAGCGCCCATTCTACCACGGGCAAATTGGCTGGTAAGACTTTTGTGCTGACGGGTACATTGCCTACTTTGTCACGCCAGCAGGCTACCGCGCTCATTGAGCAGCACGGTGGTTTGGTTACATCTAGCGTGAGCAAAAATACCAGTTTTGTGCTGCTAGGCGCCGAGCCGGGCAGCAAGTATGACAAGGCAAAGGCGCTGGGTATCGCTATCCTTAGCGAAGAAGAGTTTTTGCATATGATTAATGATTAATTGAGGCAGGTGGTCAGTCCGCCTGTTTTTGTCTAAATTACAAAAAATACCGTGATAGGTATTTACAAACCCGCATTTTGTCAAAAATATCGCTATCCGCAAACAAAAAAGATTGACAGAAATTAGTGTTTGTGGTATAGTTAAAAGTAAAATTATAAGGATGTGGAAAATGAGTATTACCATTCAAGAAGTAAAAAAATTGGCACGCCTCAGTAGGCTAGAGTTTTCTGATGCCGAGGCAGAGCGTTTTTTGGGTGATTTCGATGCGATTTTGCAGCAGGTAGACGCTATCAACAAGGTGGATGTCAGCGACGTAGATTTGTTTTGCGACACTGTAGACGCTGATACCCAACTGAGAGCAGACGAGGTAAAGCCTAGCCTGCCAGCCGCAGATATTATCAAGAATGCACCTAGTGCAGAGGGCACTGCATTTTTGGTGCCAGTCACCGTGGTGGAGGAGTAGAGTATGGAATTGTTGGATTTTAGTCTATGCGAGATAGTGGAGAAATTGAGAGCGGGAGAGGTTACTTCGGTAGAGTTGGTCGAGGCTTGTTTTGCGCGTATTCGTGAGACAGCAGACCTCAATGCCCTCAATTCGGTATATTATGAGGAGAGCATCGCGCGTGCTCGGTCAATAGATGAGCGCAGGCAAAAGGGAGAAGATGTCGGTCGTCTCGGAGGTGTGCCTCTAGTTATCAAGGATAATATCAACCTAGTAGGTACTCGTACCACTTGTGCGAGCAAGTTTTTGGAGAATTTTGAGTCGCCATATACCGCTACTTGTGCGCAAAAATTGTATGACGCAGGTGCTATTATCATTGCCAAGGCGAATATGGACGAGTTTGCTATGGGCAGTAGTAACGAAAATTCTGCTTTTGGCGCGGTCAAAAACCCTGTCGACCCTACACGCGTGCCGGGTGGCAGTAGTGGCGGTAGTGCCTGCACTGTCGCTAGCCGTCAATGTTTCGGTAGCCTAGGTACTGATACTGGAGGCTCTATCCGTGAGCCTAGTAGTTTTTGTGGCGTAGTCGGGCTAAAGCCTACATATGGCAGAGTATCGAGATATGGCGTAGTCGCTTTCGCTAGTTCGCTAGACCAAGTAGGCCCTATCACTCGTACCGTCAAGGACAACGCCTTGCTTGCCGAGATTATCTCAGGCAAGGATGAGATGGATATGACATCTGCTGACCGTGAGGTCGAGTCTTTTGACGAGGCACTTAGCAAAGGTGTCAAAGGGCTAAAGATAGGTATCGCAGAGCAGTTTTTTACATCAGAGTTAAATTCTGAGGTTAGGGCTGCGATACAAGGGTGTATCGATGCGCTCGTCAGTCGTGGTGCCGAGACTGTGGCAGTTACCTTGCCTAGTTTGGATGCGTCACTCGCGACATATTATATATTGTCTTCGGCAGAGGCTGCTAGCAATTTGGCTCGCTTTGACGGGGTAAAATATGGTGTGCGTGCTGAGAATTATTCTGACATCGTAGACTTGTATTTTCAGTCTCGTACCCAAGGTTTTGGCGCCGAGGTAAAACGCCGAATTATGCTGGGCAACTATGTGCTGAGTAGTGGATATTTTGACGCATTTTATCGCAAGGCAAAGAGGGTGCAAAAGGTCATCAGGCGCGAATTTTGCGATGTATTCGAGCAATGCGATGTGTTGATTTGCCCTACTACCGCGACTACGGCTTTTAAATTGGGAGAGAAATCAAACGACCCTGTGGCAATGTATCTGACCGATATTTTCACCGTGCCCATCAATATCGCAGGTGTGCCTGCGCTGAGTATGCCTTGTGGTGTATCGAGTGAGGGCTTGCCAATAGGTGTCCAGATTATTGCCAAGCATTTTGATGAGGCGAATATTTATCGCACGGCTGCGGCTATAGAACAAGTGCAAAAGGAGGGCAAGTAAATGCAATATAATACAGTCATTGGGCTAGAGGTTCACAGCGAACTCAATACCCGTACAAAGTGCTTTTGTGGTTGCAAAAATGAGTTCGGCGGCGAGCCAAATACTCATTGTTGCCCTGTATGTACTGCTATGCCGGGCGCGCTGCCCGTGCTCAATCGTGACGCGGTGGAGAGAGCGATTTTGATGGGCTTGGCAGTGGGGTGCAAGATAAATAATTACTCAGTTTTTGAGCGCAAGAATTACTTTTACCCAGATTTGTGCAAGGCGTATCAGATTTCGCAACTAGAGTATCCGCTTTGCTTGGGTGGGGGCTTGGAAATCGAGGTGGATGGCAAAAAGAAATTTATTAGACTCAATAGGATCCATTTGGAGGAAGATGCCGGCAAATTGATACACAGTACCCAAGGTACTATGGTAGACTACAATCGTGGCGGCGTGCCGCTCATTGAGATTGTATCTGAGCCTGATATGAATAGCGCTGAGGAGGCTGTGGCGTACCTAGAGAAGTTGCGCAATACTCTGCTGTATGTCGGCGTCAGCGACTGCAAAATGCAAGAGGGTAGCATCCGCTTTGATGTGAATATTTCGGTCAACAAGCCGGGCGAGCCTCTAGGCACTAGGACAGAACTAAAGAATCTAAATTCATTCCGAGCAGTGCTACACGCCATTCGCTATGAGGCGCAGAGGCAAATCGACGTCTTGGAGAGTGGGGGCGAGGTTGTCCAAGAGACTCGCCGCTGGGACGATGCCAAGGGCAAGACCTTTTCGATGCGTACCAAGGAGGATAGTCAAGATTATAGATATTTCCCTGACCCTGACCTCATTCCTCTCACTGTGAGCGACGAGTATATCGAGTCAATTAGAGAAAAACTGCCCGAACTCGCTCCTGAGCGCAAAAAGAGATATCTAGGTCTTGGGCTGAGTGAGCAAGACGCCGACCTCTTGACTGCGGACAAAAAATATGCCGACTTTTTTGAGGCGGTGATAGGCGAGTTTGATGAGCCAAAATTCGTATGCAACTGGATAACTGCCGAAGTGTTTAAAAAGTTAAACGCTATCGAGGACGAGGAAAAGAATATCGCGATTTCTGCCTCAGCATTAGCCAAGATGCTCAAGTTGTACAAGGCACAAGAGATAAATCAGGCTGGCGCGCGCAAAATTTTTGATATTTTGTGGAGCGAAGGTGGCGACCCCGCCGAATTAGTCGAGACTTTGGGGCTAAAACAGATGAATGACAGTGGCGCTCTGCGCGAGGTCATCCGAGGTATTGTGGATGCCAATCCAAAGGCTGTGGCAGAATTGCGTGCCGGCAATGCCAAGACTATGGCGTTTTTTGTAGGGCAGGCGATGCGCGCGACTCAGGGCAAAGCCAATCCGCAAATGGTAAATGAAATTGTGAATGAATTGATTAAATAGGAGTTTTGTATGGAATACGAAGACAAAGATTATGTAATGATGGAGCCACCGATTGACGAGTTGACTCAAAAAGTAGGCAACAAGTTTTTGCTTACTTGCCTTATTTCAAAAAGGGCAAAGATGCTCAATAGCGAGTACTTGATGGGCGAGCCAAATGACAAGGATCCAAAGGTCATCGCTATTGCTGCAGAAGAGGTATACGAGGGCAAGGTAAAGCCTGAGGACAATAGTTTGTAATTTGGGAGGAGCGGGATGATCGCCGAAGTCATTGTGGATATACAGAATGAACAAGTGGACAAGGTGTACGATTATGTCGCTCTTTCTGATACTTGCGCGGGCTATAGAGTGTATGTGCCTTTTGGCAAGAGGATAATCGAGGGCTATGTGTTGCGGCTCAAAGAGAGTAGCCACTTGGATAGTTCTGTATTAAAGAGTGTAATTAGCAATATTGATGATTATCCTGTGATTTTGCCTGAATTTGTGGAGTTGAATGACAAACTGAGGCGTATTTTTCACTTGCGGAATATCGACTGTATGCGCTTGTTTATCCCGTCACAGTTGCGCAATGGCACTGCCAAGCCCCTGTATATCAACTATTTGACTGTGAGCGAAGATTTTAATGCAGAGGAGCGGCTTTTGTCAGTCCGCAAAAACGCGACCAAGCAAATGGCGCTGCTCGCAAATCTCGTAGTGGGAGAGAGTTATCCGCAGGCGGATTTAAACAAAAAATATGGCGCGAGCAATGTCAAAAAATTGATAGACGACGGCTGCTTGAGACTAACTACTGTCAACAAATTGCGTAGCCCAAAGGTCTATGCTAGGCAGGACAAAATCGTCACCCTCAGTTCGGAGCAGAATAATGCTGTCGATGCGATTTTGGCACAAAGGGAACGTACACATCTATTATTTGGGGTAACTGGTTCGGGCAAGACTGAGGTCTATATGCATATCATTAGCCAAGTTTTGCGCGAGGGCAAGACAGCCATACTTTTGGTGCCAGAGATTTCACTGACGCCGCAAGTACTGTCTACCTTTACAGCGCGCTTTGGGTCGATTGTGTCGATATTGCATAGTGGCTTGAGCGCGGGCGAGCGGTTTGATGAATGGCAGAGGCTGCGTACCGGGGTAGCCAAGATTGCGATAGGCGCTCGGAGTGCCGTTTTTGCCCCGTTGAGTGATTTGGGAGTCATTATTCTCGATGAAGAGCATGACCCTAGTTACAAGGCGGAGTCAAACCCTAGATATGAGACGCATACAGTCGCACGCTTGCGCGGCGAGTACAATCACTGCCCAGTGATTTTTGGTAGCGCGACCCCGAGCCTCGAGTCTTTTAGGTTGGCAAAATCGGGCGAGTATGTGCTGCATACCTTGCCAAATCGTGCGAATAGCCGCCCTATGCCCGTGATAAAGATAGTCAATATGTGTGACGAAATGCGTTGCGGCAATACCGGCATTTTTAGTGAAACTTTGCTGCGTGAACTAAAAGACTGCTTTGACAGTGGTAATCAGGCGATGCTTTTTCTCAATCGCCGCGGGTTTTCGAGTTATATGATATGCCGCGAGTGCGGTTATGTCGCAAAATGTCAGGACTGTGATGTTTCGCTAGTGTATCACAAGGACGATGACGAACTAAAATGCCATTATTGCCATAGGCGTTATCGAGCGCTGACGAATTGTCCTGAGTGTGGCAGTAGTTATCTGAGGATGGGGTCGATAGGTACGCAAAAAGTGGTGGAGGAATTGCGACTGCGTTTTCCTAATGTCACCGTTTTGCGGATGGATTTTGACACAACCAAAAACAAAAATGACCTAAACGATATCTTGCAAAAGTTTGCCGAGACCAAGCCGTGCGTGCTGGTGGGCACTCAGATGATTGCCAAAGGTCACGATTTTCCGAATGTGACGCTAGTGGGTATAGTCAATGCCGATATGTCGCTCCATTTTAGTGATTATCGCGCTCCCGAGAGGGCGTTTCAGTTGATTACACAGGTGGCAGGCAGGGCTGGGCGCGCGGAGAAAGATGGGCGAGTCATTTTGCAGACTTATACACCGCGCCATTACGTGTATCGTTTTGCGTCCAATTATGACTATTTGGGCTTTTATGCAAAGGAAATCAATCTGCGTGAGGTCACCGCTTTCCCGCCATTTTCAAAAATTATTAGACTACTTATTGTGTCTAGCGAGCGAGATGATGCTCATGCCACGACTACGCGGCTTTTTGACCAAATCGGGGCAGTGCGGGCGGAATTCGGCGATGACTTTTTGTATTGTAGGGCTATGAGTTCGCCTGTTAGCAAGATTGAGAATAAATTTAGATTTCAGATTATATTGCGTTTTAGATTAAATAATGAACAAAAAATTGTCGATAAAATCTATGACATAGTCGCCAAGGACAATCATCCCAAATGCAGCATTTTTGTCGAGACCAATCCGGGGAGTATGTCATAAAAGGGGTATAGGATTATTCAAGCAAGGATTATCAAAGCCGTGGCTGGTGAGTTCGTCGCACTGAGTGAGCGTGGCGTCAGCACGTATTTTGCACGGAAAAAGTTGAAAACTGGTCGGCTCAAGGTGGGCGATTTTGTCGAGGTCGATGATAGCCTCGGAGTAGTGGAAAAGGTGCTGCCGCGCAAAAATGAATTGGTGCGCCCGCCAGTGGCAAATGTTGATGTCGCTTTTATCGTGGTGGCAGTCGTGCCGGCGCCAGATTTTTTACTGATTGACAAATTGTTGCTCAAGTTTTTCCGTTCGGGGATTGAGCCAGTGATTTTGTGTAACAAAATGGACTTGAGCGCGTCAGAGGAGTTTTTGGCGATTCTGCATAGCCAGTATGACGCTGTTTGCCCCGTTTTTGGCGTTTGTGCAAAGCGTGGCGAAGACGGTGTTTTGCCGATTTTGCAGAGGACGGATGGCAAGTTCGCGATTTTTGCGGGTCAGTCCGCCGTGGGCAAGACTAGCCTATTGCGAGTGCTTTTGCCCAATTCTACTATGGCGGTAGGCGAACTCAGTGCCCGTACCGCTCGCGGCAAAAATACCACTAGACATAGCGAGATTTTTGTGCTAGATAACAGGGGAATGATAGCGGATACCCCGGGTTTTAGCGCCTTTGAGTTGGATGATTTTTTGCCTGAGGACGTGATAGACTACACGGTAGAGTTGGGCAAATACTCTAGCGCGTGCAAGTATCGCGATTGCAATCACTTGGGTGAGAGTGTGGATATTTGCGCGGTCAAAAGGGCTGTCGCGTCGGGCGAGATGAATTTGCAGCGGTATGAGAGGTATTGTGAATTGTACCGCTGCGCAAAAGAAAAGGAGGACAACAAATATGAGTAAACAAATTTTGATTGCACCGAGTACGCACCCGTGCCCTTTGGGCGACCTGCTAGAATATGCAAAGTCGCTGCTGGCGGACGGGGCGGATTGGTTGCACTGCGATATTATGGATGGCAAGTTCGTTGCTGACAAAACTTTTGACGATATGGCTCTATCACTGGTCGCTAGGCGTGTCAATATGCCTATGGATGTGCATCTGATGGTGGTCGACCCGATAGAAAGAATTCCTGCATTTGTCAAGGCTGGTGCGACTAGCCTCACAGTGCATTACGAGGCATTCGATAGCAAAATAGAGATGATGAACGCTATCAATCTAATCCACGATTTGGGTAGCCGTGCCGGCATCGCTATCAATCCGAGTACGCCGATCGATGCGATTCATTCGCTATTGCCTTTTGTCGATATGGTGCTGGTGATGAGTGTCGAGCCTGGGAAAAGCGGGCAGCCGTTTTTGCCTAATGCTAGTAGCAAAATTGCAGAACTCAATTCTATACGCACCAAAATGGGCTACGAGTATCTCATCGAGGTGGATGGTGGCATCAATCGCAAGAATGTGACTACAGTCGCTTCACTAGGTGCCGATGTCGTGGTGCTCGGTAGCGCAATGTATACCGCAGACGATAGGCGCGACCTAATCGAATATATCAAATATTCTGCCGAATAATTCACAAAAATCCCCTCGCTGTCATAAAGAATAAAAAAGGGGGGATGGCTGTGCGCATAATCGTTATCAAAGCGCCAAAGTTTTTGCGCGGGTTCTTTAGGCTGATATTTGGCAAAAAGGTTATCGGAGGCTAAAAATACCTTGCCTCCACTCGTCACCGCAACGGTGGCTTTTTTGTTTTTTTCGAGGCTTTGATTTTTCGAGGCTTTTGTTTTTTAGTGGTTTTGATTTTTGTGATGCTGTGATTTTAGATTTGGCTGGGTTGGTGATTTATCGTTGTATGGTGTTATTGATGGTGCTTTTCGATCGATTTTTTCTATCCCTTTCGGTATGAGAAAGCCCTCAAGAAGCGCTATCGCCTCGGTCTCCACAAAACTTGCGCCATTCGGTTGACAAAGTTTGGCTTTTTTTGTATGATAAGGGTATGGAAAAAGGTTTTTTGGAGGTATTATGAGAGCGTTTCACAAAAGTTGGCTTTTTGTTATTTCGATGCTAGTCATTGTTGTGATTGGTTTGTCTATTGTTTTGGCGACTCATTTGCAGAGTAAAGCGACAATAAGCCCTGATTATGATATGGCAGCAGTTCAAATCGAAAGAGTGGATTTTTCGTATTTGTATGAACAGTTTGATTCTATTGAGGTATTGTCTAGCGAGGACGATAGTCAAAAAGTTGTCGCTACTACATTCAAATTGGCTGGGTCAAATTTGTCTGATATAGTTTTTACTTCTGACAAAGAGTCGCAGAATATTGCGGTATCTGGATTAACAAAAATTGATACCATCACCAATGAGGGTGAGGTCAATCTAGTATTAGACTATGGTAATGGTACGAGTGATAATGTTTTTGCAAGTTCGAATGTCGAGTACATTGATGGCGAGTTTGTGGGAACTGTAGAATTCGATGGTGTAACCTATGATGTGCGAGAGATTCTCGAGAGTATGGGGGCGGATGGTACCCAAGAGTGTTGGTTTTGGATTGCGTTTCGCATAGTTTTTGTCATAGTTGATGTACTCGTAACTGCTATCGCGGTTTATGATATTTATAAATATTTGACTAGCGAAGAGGTGACTGTAGAAGGGCTTTTGTGTGTGGTTGTCGAAGGCTTTGTGATGGTAGCGGCGGGTAGTGTAGCGGGATTCTTGGGAGGAAAACTGCTTGCGAAAGGTGCAAAATTAATTAAAAAGGGTAAAAAACTACCCAAAAATAAATCTGAGTACACATTGGGACGGTCGCTAGACGAGTTGCTAAATGAAAGCGTATCTGCGGTCAAAGATGGAAAGCGCAGTATAAAAGTAAAACGGTATGCTTGTAATGGTGACAATGGTATCAGAAAAGATTATCAGTCTGCTTATGGCAATAGATTTAAGTTCGCCGCTAAATACAAAAATGACAATGATTATGTAGAAATTCACCATTTTGTCGAGCAGCGACAGATTGAAAATGGTAAATTTAAGGCTGTAGATATACATACTGATTTGAATACTGTGGGTATTCCAAAGTCTTTGCACAAAAAGATTAGTGGATTTTATTCTTCTACCACAGCGCATTTGGAAGAGATAAATAAAATTTTAAAAGGGACCAAATATCATTTTGATGGTACGACTAGGTTTAGAGATTATGTCGGCAAGTTTTCTTATGAAGAGCAGTACGAAATTGGTGTTAAATTATTCAAGCATCTCAAAGGATCAAAAGATTTTGCGTTGCGATTGTGAGTCACCAAATTTCGGGATATTAGAATATCATTCAAAAGATTGTGATGAGATGTTACTTATTTGAGGTGAAAATATGAAAGATTGTGATGCGGTGTTCTTTTTTAAAGATATGGGTACGGATTACTTTATGATTTTGAAGGCGGGCGATTGCATTTTTCAAGACCGCCGCGATATCTTGATGCGTGGGCAAAAGGGTAGGCTATATGGTAGTCGCGTGGGGGTCGAGGTCGCAAAAAACGGCGAGGAATTCCCTACGGGCAATGTCTATTTTCGGATTGTCGAGGAGAAGAGCGAGAGTAGTCAGCAGCGTTTTGATAATCTGGTCGAGGCGTTTAGGATTTATACCAACAATGCCTACACGACACAGGTCGAGCGGACCAAGAGTGTAGGCGAAGTATCGGGCGAGGTGTTTTGCGAGAATTTGTATTTTGAAATCCTTTCTACTCTGATGACTGGACTTGAGAGTTTTTACAAGGGCGAAAAGAATAAGCAAGGTGCAAAGTTTGTGCGGGGTGTCATAAAGGAGTTTGAGGACAATGCTATCAATACTTTGGGCAGGGCGGCAGGTGCCGACCGCGGCAGTATGGATGAATTCCCGCTCTATGTCAAGAGGATAAAAAAGCAGCATTTTGGTCTGTTTACGCCTACTCGCGAAGTCATTCGTGGTATTCACGACCTTGTGCGCGATGATGCCTTGGCAAAACTAGACAAAATCGTTGAGTTTCAAAAAGCCCAAGAGTCGACTCAAGACAATTCCGCCGAAAAGCAACGCTAGTTTGATTTGTTTTTTGCGTGTGGTGCTGATTTTGATAAAATTCATTAAAAAGTCTTGCGAAAAGTTGGCAGTGCTGATATAATCGTACAAAGGAGATGACAAAATGAGTTTTATGAGAAACAAACAAATCAAAAGAATCCAAGAAATTGAGGATTTTATTGCGGAAACGTGGGGGCAATTCGAGCGCAAGGCTACTCTCGGTTTTGACAAATATGTTTTTCGCTTTATCGATATTTTGCCTACCGAGGAGCGCCCATATCACGTTTTGATGTCGGTCGGGTTCTCGAATATCAAGTGCAAGGCGATGCCCCCCAAGATAGCCGGGGCGGAGTTTTATTGCGTGATGCCCAAGGATTGGGAGTTTACCGAGGATGATGATTACGAAAACGGCTGGTTTTATCAGGTATACGAGGCAATAGCCGGGCTTTTGCGCGATAACAAGGGCTTTGCGCCGGGTGGCACGCTCAAATTCACTCATTTGCACAATGGTTCTCGTCAAAATGCCATAGTCGAGGATATTTTGGAGGATAAGTACCCTAGCGGTATGAGTGTGGGTAGGGGCAAGAGTATTGTGTTTTTTGCTCTGCAAACTGCTACTGAGGACGAATACGACTGTTTGATAAAAGACGATGAAGAGGTCTTGCGCAAGATATCTAGTCTTCCGTGTATTGATTTTAATCGTGCTAGTGTTATTGATGAGCCAGCCTCACAAAATTAATAAAAAACGACCGCTTGGGGGTCGTTTTCTCTTTTTTACCGAGTCAATTAGGTTAGACTACTATTTTGTCGCGATGCAACCTGTGCAGAGGGTTCGTTTGATTTGATGATTTGGAGTCGCGGGTGAGCGAGGGAAAAGTCTGCCCGCCTGCTAGTTTTGCGCTCTATAACATAATAATAAGATATGGGAGGGGGCAGTCCGACAGTTTTTCCGCTTGCAAAAAACAAAAAACCACGGATTTCCGTGGTAAAAGATTAGTCCGCCTTCATTTTCTTGATGCAGCGGGTGCAAAGTTTCTTTTTGCAAGTCTGACCGTTTTCGTCAGTTACTCTCACAGTCTGCAAATTTACATTCTTTGGACTCAAAGTACGGCGTTGAACCCACTGACTCTGACGGTGAACCTGATTGGCAGCCATTTTGGTTTTGCCACAGTTTTCGCATTCTCTACTCATTTATTTCCTCCCATAGAGATTATATATAGGTTTATAAAACAAGTCACTCTTGTCATATAATGTGTACCTATTGTAGCATCTTTTTGCCAAATTTGCAACATTATTTAGCAAAATTTTTTGTTAAATTCACAAAAAGTTAAAAAAATTGAGGAAAAATACTTGCAAAATTGCCCATATAGTAGTAAAATAAGCATTGTACTATGGGGAGAGTCCGTAGAGAATATATAGGAGCGAGGTGTAAGGTGTCAGTAACTACTACCAATTATTATGGCAAGATTTTTATTTCTGATGATGCTATTGCCACCATCGCCGCTTCTGCTGCTCTCGACTGCTATGGGGTGGTCGACCTTGTGTCAAAGAGGTTGAGCGACAACTTTGCGGAGCTTTTCAAAAAACAGCAATTAGGTAAAGGAGTCAAGGTGATCACCCATGAGAATCACATTACTCTAGACTTGTTTGTTGTGCTAAAATATGGTGTACCTATCAGTGCTGTGGCAGAGTCTATCAAAAAGGCGGTAAAGTACAAGGTCGAGCAATTCTCAGGAATGATCGTCGACAGTGTGAATATCGTCGTTTTGGGTGTGAGAGTTTAGGCTCGAGATTTCCCCCAATTTTTCTTAAAAGTTTAGAGGTAAGTAATGCAAAAGACTATCAACGGTGCTACCTTTCGTAGAATGGTAAACGCTGCAAATATTTTTTTAGAGGCTAACAAAAAGTATATCGACAGCCTAAACGTGTTCCCAGTCCAAGACGGTGACACGGGTAGCAATACGTCGCACACTTTCAAATCGGCGACAAAATATGTCAACGATTGCCCGACCAACAATTTTTCGGAGTTGGGTGATGCATTGGGTAAAGGCTCAATGCGCGGCGCTAGGGGAAACTCTGGTGTTATACTGTCGCAAATTTTGCGTGGTATGTCAATAGAGATTGTCAAGCACAACGAGTTGACTACCAAGATTTGGGCAAAATCAATGAAGAGTGGTGCAGAATACGCATACAAGGCGGTGTCTGTGCCCAAAGAGGGTACTATCCTCACAGTTATCCGCGTAATGGCGGAGAGTGCCGAGGCTGCTGCCAAAAAATTCCCTGACTTTGAGGGCTTTTTGGAGCAAGTGGTCAAGACTGGTGAAGAGATTTTGGAGGAGACTCCTGAGATGCTCCCTGTGCTAAAACAGGCTGGT
This sequence comes from uncultured Christensenella sp., assembly GCA_964579205.1. Taxonomy (GTDB): domain Bacteria; phylum Bacillota; class Clostridia; order Christensenellales; family UBA1242; genus UBA7867. The sequence continues at coordinate 32,859 of CAZOFH010000007.1, read as the reverse complement.
GTCGTAGATGCTGGTGGTAGAGCGCTGGTGGATATTTTCCGCGGGTTTTACAAAGGCTTGCTCAATGAGGATGAGGAGTTTATTCTCCAAGAGGCTGAGGAGTCAAAGCCAATCGTCGAGGACAACTTGGCTATTATCAATTATGAAAACTTGGCTGATATCGAGTTTGCCTACTGTACTGAGTATATGATTATTCAGTTGAACAAAAAGACGACCATTTCGGATATTGACAAGTTGAGAGAGAAACTGATGGCTATAGGTGACTCGGTCATCTGTGTCGGCGATCTAGAACTTATCAAGGTTCACGTACATACCAACGAGCCAAACAGTGCTCTAGCGTACGCGCTTGAGTTGGGTGAGTTGTACAATCTAAAGATTGAGAATATGGTGCAGCAGAATAGAGAACTAAAGGCGGCTAGAGAAAAAGCAAAACAGAGCACAAAGCCTTTTGGAATGGTGGCGATCGCATCGGGTAAGGGTGTGAGCAACGTTTTTAAAGATTTGGGCGTTGACCAAATCGTTGAGGGTGGTCAGACTATGAATCCAAGTGCGAATGACATTGCTGAGGCGGTAGAGAAAGTGCCTAGTGACCACGTATTCGTGTTCCCAAACAACAAGAATATCATCTTGGCTGCTGAGCAGGCGCAAAACTTTACAAAGAGGTTTATTCATGTCATCCCGACACTGAGTATCCCTGAGGGCGTGACATCAATGCTAGCCTTTAATATGGATACTACACTCGACGAGAATATAGAGGCGATGAAGGCTGCTCGCGAGAGTGTCAAGAGTGGTGCTATTACCAATGCGGTGCGTACGACTCACATAAACGGCTTTGACATCAAAGAGGGCGACATCATCGGTCTCTATGACGGCGAGATTATTACCAAGGATGTCTTGGTAAATGACGCCACGGAGAAACTCATAGAAAAGATGATTGACGACGACCGCGTGAGCATCACGCTATTTTATGGAAAAGATGTCCAAGGGTCGGACGCAGAAGAATTGTCTGAGCGTCTGCAGAAAAAATATCCAAACTGCGAGGTTACCGTAATCGACGGTGGGCAGCCAGTGTATTTTTACTTGGTCAGCGTAGAATAAAAAATAAAACCCGCGCGCGTTGCGGGTTTTTTATTTCCCAAAGATTGCCAATATTTTTTTGGTATGATTTTTACACATCTACAAATAATACTAATGCAAGCGCTTGCTGAAAATATTGGAGGTGAAGTAATGGCTACCAGTACTAGCAAAACTGCTAGTAAGAGAGGTTGCTGTGGTGGGTGTAAATGCTGTAATAGCAAATCGACTACCATAGCGACCAAATCTTGCGGTAAGGCTCGCAGTCAAAAGAATGCGAGCATAGAGTCCGCCACAGAAACCAACTCTTGCGGTCGAGCAACTCGTACTTGTTCGAAAGCGAATAGTGGAGTGAAGTCATGTGCAGGGACTCGCAGTAGCAAGTAAAAAGCATACTTGACTAAGAGAAAAGACCAGATTACTGGTCTTTTTCTTGTTTGTTTTTGTAGCCGAGGTAGATATAGGTGATTTTTGATTTTGACTCGGATACTGGCGGATATTTTAGGTTCAATTCCATTTTGGCTGCCTTTTTGAGTACGCTCTTTGCGTGAGTGAAGGTATAGAATGAGTTTTTGCCGTGATATCCACCCATACCGCTCGCTCCGACGCCGCCAAATGGTAGGTTGTGCTCGGTAAAATGCATCACCACATCGTTGATGCACGCTCCGCCCGAACTGGTGCGGCTGAGCATAAATTTCGCGCGCTTGTTATCTCTTGTGAAATAATAGAGCGCGAGAGGCTTGTCATTAGAGTTGATGTAAGTGATGACCTCGGCTAGGTCAGAATACTGGATGACAGGCATTATCGGTCCGAAAATTTCCTCTTGCATTACAGGGTCTGCATAATCGACATCGCGCATAATGGTCGGCTCGAGCAGCCTGCCGTCTAGTTTGCCACCCCATACAACTTTGTCTTGGATGATGAGGTTTTTGAGCCTCTCGGCGTGCTTTTCGTTCACAATGTACATAAAATTGTCGTTGAGGACGCTGTCGGTGTAATAAAATTCCTTTGTGATGCGTGTAACTTCTGTCAAAAACTGCTCATATATACTACTGTGCACCAAAATGTAGTCGGGCGCAATGCAGGTCTGCCCCGCGTTGAGGAATTTACCCCAAACGATACGCTTTGCTGCGGCAGTGAGATTTGCTGTTTCGTCTACTATACATGGCGATTTGCCGCCCAACTCGAGAGTAACAGGGCATAGGTGGGCAGAGGCTTTCTCTTGGACGATTTGACCGACAGCCTTGCTCCCTGTAAAGAAAATGTAGTCGAATTTTTGGTTGAGCAATTCTTGGTTTTGCTCTCTGCCGCCCAAAACTGTGGCGATGTAATTGTCCTCGAATACGCTCAGTATGTCTGCTATCACGCGAGAAACATTCGGGGTGTACGCGCTTGGCTTGACCACCGCGGTGTTGCCGCCTGCGATTGCGCCTGCGAGAGGGCAGATAGTCAACTGAAATGGGTAATTCCATGGCGACATTATGAGCGTCTGCCCGTATGGCTCGCGAATGATTTTGCCGCTGGCAGGAAAATTGATTAGGCTGCAAGAGACTCTCTTTGGGCGCATCAGCCCGCGTAGATGTTTCTTTAAAAATTTGATTTCTTGGATGACCAAGCCGATTTCGGTCGACACTGCGTCGTATTCGCATTTGTTTAGGTCGGTCACAAAGGCGGATAATAATGCGGGAGTGTGGGTATTGATCGACTGCAAGAGTTTGTCTAGTTGCGCTAGTCGAAATTTGCGGTCTAGCGTCGCGCCTGTCAAAAAGAATTCTCGTTGATTTTTGATAATGTTTTGTATTTCCATAATTTCACCTCGGCATAATTATAGTGCAAATTTTGTCTTTTGTAAATTATATTGAATAAATTTTGTCAAACGACTTGAAATAATTTTTTTGCTGTGCTATAATAAAAGAGGATAAAAGGAGTGAGTGAGTATGAACAATAGATACAGAGAAGTAATTGATGGCAAAGAGTACGAGTCGACCAACAATGTTATGCAGTTTTATGTGCCAAAGTATGCATCTTTTGCACCAGAATTCGGCAAAGGTGTGCACATCCCTAATGCCAAGGTAGGTGATATGGCTGCTGACGCAGTGAGTCAAGAGATGCAAGCCAAAGAGGCTGCGCAAGAGCGCTAGTAATTTTAATCCGCAAGGTATACTTGCGGTTTTTTGTTTTTCTTGAGGAGGTGGGCTCTGGATTCCAACAATCAATGTATTAATACACAAAAAAGCTGTATGACGCTTGCTATCATACATATGGAAGGTGTATTTAATAGATTGTGGCGGTGCCACAAGTACTTTATTAATTGTTCCATTCCGAGCGACACGGAACACTGCTGAGATTCGCATGCTAGCGGGGGTACGAGGTTGGGTTCAGAATGACAGTTTTTATTCTGGGGGATTAAATTAAAATACAAAAATTCGTCTTTTAATTTAAATTTAGGTGATTTAATTGACATTTGGTGGCGAATTTTGTAAAATAAGATATACAATTAATCGAGGATGTTATGATAGAAGACAATAAACAAGAGTTTTTGCGCTTGCTGCGTGGAAATGTGACTAGGGATGGCGTGGATAAACTAATAGAATGGATAGAGACCACAGATTTTTTTATTGCTCCCGCTAGTACCAAGTTTCATTCGGCTTTTGAGGGCGGATTGTGCCAGCATAGCCTGAATGTGTATTACAAATTGCTAGATTTGGTCAAAATGGAGTTTGGTGAGGAGTGGCAGGAGACTGTGAGCCTAGAGACTATTACCGTAGTCGCTCTGCTCCACGACATTTGTAAGGCAAACACATACAAGACCGAGATGCGCAATACCAAGGTAAATGGTGAGTGGGTGCAGCAGCCTTATTATACAGTGGCGGACAGTTTGCCATACGGGCATGGTGAAAAGTCTGTCTACATTGTCAATGCCTACATTAGGCTGACTAGGGAAGAGGCTCTCGCGATAAACTGGCATATGGGCGGCTTTGATATGCGTGTCAAGGGTGGTAGTTTTTCGATAAGCGATGCATTTTATATGTACAAATTGTGTCCACTACTACACGCAGCAGATTTGTTGGCGACTTATCTAGACGAATCGCGATAATTTTGTGCAAATTATGCATTTTTATTTGAACTTATGGCAAAATATTATAGACAATTTAGAAATTTTTAAAAAAATGTCGATTTTTGTTTGTATCTATTGTTAAATTTGTGCTAAAATCTATTTATATAGAATTTTTTGGGCTTGATTTCGCTGAAATGAAAAAATAAAATGGGGGACTTTTTATGAGTACATATCAATCAAGCGGTAAGGCTAGTACAAAAGGGCTGCGTATTGCCCTTTTTGTGGTAATCGCTCTTTTTGCGACGGTCGCACTAGTGCTTGGCTTGTGTCTCAACAAAAAGACTGAGTTGGTAGTGACGCCAGAAAATAATGTCAAGACAGAGAGTTTGGACACGAGCGCTCTATTGTCTAGCGATGGTTGGAATGAGAGCCTAGCGCTCGGGCTGTATCGTTCGCTCTCAAATGTAGGGGATAATGTAGCCCTAGGCAACGCTGGCGGCAAAAATAGTGCAAAAGTCATTTCTTTGGGTGGCTACAAATGGTCTGTAGTGTACAAGCAAAACGGAATAGTTACCTTGTATGCTAGTGAACCTGTGGCGTACTTAAGTTTTGATGATGATAGTGCAAATTATGCTGAAAGTGCGATTAGAGCGTACCTAAATGGTGAATTTTACGCAGATTTTGTGCAAAAAATCGGCTTTGCTAACTTCGAGAATATGCTCGTACCTTATGGTGTAAGCGAGTTGTATTATCAGTTGAATGGCGCCCAAGCGATTCCTCTCAGCACGGTGTACAATGACGAAATCAGCGGTTGTGACGGGGTGAAGAATGACAAAATTTGGCTGCCTAGTGCGTACGAAGTAGGTGGTTTCGCTAGTACAGAAACATCACCAAAAGCAAGGGTAAATAGTTTTAGGACTATTCATTCAGACGGGTTGGCTATCAATTCTGGTCTGTGGAACCTTAGCAATGACACTCGTCTGCAGGTGAATGACGCGGTTTTGCGTTCTGGCGCTGCTGACGGCGTGTGTGTGATAAAGAATGGTGTGATTACCGCTGGTAATGTACAGAATACATATGCTATTCGTCCTTGCTTTAATATAATGATGCCTGAGATTGTGGATGGGGCGGTTTTGAATGCAAATGACACTCAATACGTGTCAAATGAGGCGCTCTTTGCCTCTACCGTGCCTAGTTTCGCTAACTTGTTGCACGAGTATACGACCGAGACTTCGGGTAACGTTTATACTGCAAAATCAGGTAATGTCACCGTGGATGGCGTCAGCTACACCAATAGTCAGATGCTATTGAGTCAACTCGCTCAGGCTGTCAACCTCGGCGCTAGTATGTCGGGCTGTACTTTCAAACTGAGTAGCGATGTGGATATGAGTATATTCACTATTTGGAGTCCTATTGGTCGTGACGACTTTGCGTTTAGTGGAGTTTTTGACGGTCAGGGGTACAAGATTACCAATTTGTGTAGTGCTGGTTCGGGCTTTGTAGGGCTATTCGGCAGTGTCGCTGGTGCTAGTGCTGCTGTCAAAAATGTGGCAGTGACCAATTCGTCTTGGTACACCACTAATAATAATGTAGGTAGTATCGCGGGTATTATTACTAATGGTGCTACTATTGAGGCTTGTTATAGCGAATGCGGTATCTCAGGCGGCAGTTATGTCGGCGGTATCGTGGGCAAGAGTACAGCTTCTTCTACTATCAAAAACTGTTATAACAAAAACGGTATCTCAGGTATCGACTATGTCGGCGGTATCATAGGGTACAACAACGGTACTGCGATTTCGTACAGTTATAATGTCGGTGCGGTTACTGGTAATAGCACACACATTGGCGGATTGATAGGGCAAAACCAATCAGGTACTATCACTGCGTCAGTATACAATAATGAAAACTCTAGCAATGCTAGCGTGAGTGGGGTGACAGGTGCTGCCTATACCGCTATGCAAGGGCAAAAGACTTCTTCTGGCGTGACGAAACCAACCTCAATGTCTGGCTGGACATTCTCAGGTAGCCCTTGGATGATTAGTGCTGTAGAGAATGACCGCTTGCCAATGCTCAAGACTTTTCTCAAGACTGTGACTATCAGTGTCCGTTCTGGCGATAGTATCAACAAAGTGTCTATCAACAATGGTGCGTATTCTAGTTCTGCTACCGTGACACAAGCGGCATCTAGCAGCACTATCACGATCAAGGCGCAAGCAAACTTTAGCGGGACAAATCATTACAAACTAGCATCGTGGAAAATGAGCAAAGGCTCGGTAGGAGATACCATTGTTTCGACAGGTACTTTTGCTAGTGCTGGCGATGCTACGACCGATGGCAATTACAAAATCTTTACACTCACTGTGACTGCTGATGACTCATACGACCTAGAGGCTGAGTTTGAGAAGATGTATGAGTTTGGTTGGTCTGCGTTGTTTAATGGTTTCTCAAATACTACCTCATATACAGGTTCTGAGTTTGGGCTCAGTTCATCTGTAGGCGGCTTTAGCAATTATTGGTATCCAAAGGGCGCAAAGATTTATTTGACAATCGGCGAGCCATCAGGGCGCTACTGGGAATTGGCAGGGTTCCAAGGCTCTAGCGACGGTGGCAGCACTTGGACAAATCTGTCGATAGGTGAGGCAAATTCTGATGCATTCTTGACCAAGGGTAGTAGCAACGGACAATATGTAGTGAATATGGGACATTCGTCTGCCTTTGTGACTAATGACTCTTATAAGGTAAGACCTGTATTTGACCGCTACTACAATGTCACTATTGATAATGTGGTGCCTACTGTGACGAATGGCCCTACAGTAGTAACCAAGATAGTATTTAGCAATCCTAGCGCTACTGTAAAATCAAGCGACTCTACCAAGACTGCAAAAATCAAATACAACGGCACTTTGGCTACCTCGATTGATACAGCATCTAGCGCTTGGTCAAATGTGTACGCTTTCCAAAACTGGCAGTTGCTCAACGGTACTACCTTGATTGGTAGCAGTATGACCAATGCTACAAATAACGTTACCATTCCTACTCAATCAGATTCTGTCATCAACCTGACCCTAAAGTCAACCTTTGGTTTGGCGCAAAAGACCGTCACGCTCAAAGAACTAGTAGGGAGTACCGAGACTAGCAGTGCTGGATATGCATACTTGGATACGAATGGTAGTCTGTCTACCATTACTCAAGACAAACTCACACTCTCAGTACCTTATGGTACCACGGTGTACGCTTACATTTTGCCAGCGTATGCATCAGGTTATACTTTGAGTACATTTAATAGTGCTGCCGCAACTCCTGATAGTGCTGGTATGTACAAGGTGAGCATTACTGCCAATTCGACTGCTACATACAATGTTGTATACGCATTGGCGAGCAAGTTTAATATATCATTCGCGGCAAAATTAGACGGTGCGGCTAGTACGGGTGTGTTTACCTTCAATCCTACTAGTTATTCAAACCAAGTCATCACTACTAACATTAGTGGTGCCAAGGTGACCAACGAGGCGGGTAAGTACGTATTGCAGTCTGTGACAGCGACCTACAATGGCAAGACTGGTACAGTAGTATCAAACTCGCGCCCTAGTAGCGGTTATGTCGCTCAAACTACAAATAATGTCTTTGATGGGCTGGGGTCTACTCAGACTATCGCGGCACTGTTATCAAAGATTAGTTCGCCAGCAGTGTACAACAATTATAATATATCTGTCACAGTCAACTTCATTAGTATCGTGCGTACCATCACAGTGACCGAAGTATGGAATGGTGTGACACCAAATGGTGGTACAAAGACTTTGACTCACGCCGCAGCATATTCTATCCAAGATACTACTGCAAACAAGACTGTGTCTGGTCAAGGTACACTCAACAACGCACACAAGGTGACAGCCAACCCAGGTGCAGGATACAGAGTAAGCAGTATCACGGGCTCAGGTGTGACAGTCACTCAGTCTATTAACTCTACTTGGGGTACTAGTAGTACGGCTACATTTACGCTAAGCAACAATGTAAGCATTACTATTACATATCAGGCTCGTCCATATACCATTACCGCACAGGATAAGGTAAATGGCACAGTGCAATCTATCAATACGTTTACATTCAAGATTGGTGGTACCACAGTGACACCAGCATCAGGCAACAAGGTGTACGCAAACTACGGTGAGACTGTGACTATCTCAGGGTATTCAGTGCTCAAGACCAATTCTACGAATGCTGACCAAAAGTATGAATTGCGCTCTATCAGTCTATCGCAGGGTACTAGTCCTACCACGATTACTCAAGAGTGGACCAAGACTTGTACCGACTCAAATGATGCTGAGGTTGTGACATTCAACTATGTTATCTTGCAAAAGGTAACTATCAGTGTAAGTGATGCTAGTAGTACTGCTACAGCATCGGCAAACAAGGTGCTAGTCGTATTAAAATCAAAGACGGCAGGCAATCCGAATATTGTCATCCTAGCGACAAAAGGGCAGTCTGGTATCTATGCTGACTGTGTATTGAATGCGCAATATGAGGTATCATCTATCGTGCCTGTGTATGTCTCTAGTACGGTGAATAGTAGTACTGGTAGTACATATACGCTCACAGTCGGGACAGGGTCTAGTGTTTCGGTATCGCTGATGCAAGACTTGGCTAATGGTAATGTATATGCTCAACAAATCTTTGGATAAAAATAGGGGGTTATGAGGTCAATGTTCAACAAGTTATATAGAAATGGGCAATTAATAGATATGCACATTCACACGCAATATTCTGACGGAATGTATTCCGTGCCAGAACTATTGCGCTTTGTCGAGAATCGTGGGCTAGATGTGATTGCCTTTACTGACCACGATAATTTGGAGGCAAATTACGAGGTGAGGGAACTCAAGGGGAACGGCGGTTTTTGTGGCAGAATTGTCAACGGGTGCGAGATCGCCTGCACCTATCAGGGCAAAAAATACGAGGTGCTAGCATACGACTTTGACCTAGACACCTTGGCACAATATCCAGTGCTAAACTATGAGTATCAGTTCGCTATGGAAGAAAAGCGGCTAGATGCTCTCAAAGAAATCGGCGCGCGATTGGGGTTCAAGTTTACCGAAGGGCTGCAATTTGACCCAATCTACCGCACCGCGCACAAGACTTTCTTTCACGATTTGGCGAATTATCCTGAGAACCAAAAACTGTATCAAAAGTACAATATCGACAAAACGGACAACTTTTACCGCGACCATGTGGTAAAACCGGGCGCGATATTCCACTGTTACGAACTCATCAAGGATACTCCCTCTATCGAGGAAGTCTGCCAAAAAATCCACGAGGCTGGCGGATATGCGATATTTGCCCACGCCTTTAGGGTGTATGGCGAGGCTAATGTAAAGAGTTTGGTCAAGGATTTGACCAAACTAGACATCTTAGACGGCTTTGAGTGTATTCACAAAAAGTTTAGTTTGGCTGAGTGCAAATGGATGTCGGACTACTGTGATGCGCAGCATTTGCTCAAAACTGGTGGCTCGGATTTTCACGGGGACGGTTTCAAAATCAACGGCAAGCGTTTTGCGCCTGAGTATTTGGGATATGTCCAAAATGCTGATTTGGAGATAAAATTTCCTATCAGAAAATAATAAAAAATGGGGGAAATATGAAATTGTATTCTAGGAATACGGGCAAATGGATGTTTGCTTTTGGCATAGGCTTTTTTGCCGTGCTACTCTGCTCCGTTTTGCTATTCAGTGGCTTGGGGCTAAACAATCGCCTAGCCAAGGCGAGCGGTGGCTCTAGTGCTGCCGTATATCAGCACTCGCTGGCTGATTTTACAGCGACTGCTCTGACTGAGGAGGGCGGCAAGTATCAGATTACCTCGGTAGATGCCTTGCGCTCGCTCGCGTACTATGTAAATAATGGCTCTACTGCCGCTGACGGCGTAGCATATGCAGCCAAGAGTTATGTGTTGACTACTGACCTTGACTTGAGTGGGTATGCCTACTGGGATCCAATCGGTACCGCAGAGCACCCTTTTGTAGGTGTGTTTGACGGTGCTGGGCACTCAATCTATGGTTTGACTATCATAGACGAGAGTTTTGTCAATACTACCGCTGCACAGGCAGAAGGCGAGGAGAGTGCTATCGTAGAGAGGTTCGCGGGTCTATTCGGTTATGTAAAATACGATGCTACCGTTGCTACCGCGGCTGAGGTAAAGAGCCTCGGACTAAAGGATGCTTTGGTCAAGACTACTGCTACCTATGTGGGAGGCCTTATCGGTTGTGCTGAAGGCGCTAGTACTGTGGCTCCTGCGCTAGTCAGGGTGTCTGAGTGTTATGTCACTGGATACATCGAGGGTAGCGACTATGTCGGCGGGGTAATAGGCTCTATGGAGCAATGCGCTAGGCTAGAGTATAGTTATTTTGCAGGCAGTGTGAGAGAAGAGGCTAGATATCTAGACGTAATAGCAAACAGCGAATTTGATGTGGCTACCAATGTAGAGGGCGGCTGTGTCGGTGGTTTGGCTGGTTCTGCAGTCGATGACAATGTCAACCGTATCATTGATATGTGTTACAACGCTGGTGTAGTGGGCAAGACCTGCGAGGGCGAAGTCATCCGTGGTGCTTTGGTCGGCTACAAAAACGACCTCAAGACCAATAGCCTAAAGTACAACTTTTACCTAAAGGAAGTTTTGCCGGGCGCTACTAGCACTGTGCTGAGAGCGGAGGGGGGAAAGTATGTCGATGGTATCGAAAGAGTAAATGCAAATTTCCTCGAGGGTGCTTTTGACAAGGTTAATATCGATTGCGCTGATGCAACCCAATATTTGCCTAGCAATCCGACCAAGACTTGGCAATGGTCGACCAAGGTAAACAACCGTTTGCCATTCCTAAAGAACACTCCTCAATTAGTCAGGATTGAGTTCGTTACACAGGATGCAAACAGTGCCGAGATTGACTCAACTGGTATCACCAATAGCCTCTCGGACGGCGATTACACAATGAAAATTGGCAATACATACTTTGTACGTATAAATATCAGTACGATTCATTTGACTAGTGCAGTAACGGCAAAATCTGACGCTGACTATACCTACGCATTCACTGCTTGGGATTCTAGTGCACTAGTTACCTCAGTAGGTACGACGGCTACTCAGCCAATCGCTATCGCATCCACTCCTATTACGGTAGGTATCGCAGACAAAGACAAGGTCTTTGTGGTAAAGTATACCGCTCGCACCTACACTGTCAACTTTACTGATGACGGTACAGATGCTGCCGATGTTCTCAGTATAAATAACAATCCAGTCGCTGTCGCTACCGTGGCTTTCTGTGACACCCTCACATTCTCGGCTACTGCCAAAGTAGGTTACAAATTATCAGGAATTGTTACCCCATCAACTACTGACAATCTTGTGACTTTGGCTAACGGCGTGTACACCTTAGAGGTGGCTCCGTATATCCGCGCACTTGGTGCGGGTGAGGACGTGACTGCTGATACTATCCCTGCATTGCAAGTAATGGCAAATTATACTACAGAAAGATATAGTATTTACTTTGATGCAAACGAAACGACTTGTGCTGACGCTCCCGCTATTGTAGATAATGCAAATGCGGCATTGAGCGCTGGTGCAGAAATCGCATATCACGACACTATTTACCTAAAGATTGACAGTACTGCGATTGCGCCTAACTATGTTTTCGCTGGCTGGAAATATCAAATCATCGACTCAAGTGCTGAGTTGGGTAGTGATTGGATCGCTATCGCCGAGGTGCGCGAGGACAGTATTGGCTTTGTCGTGCCTGATGCTGTAGACGGGCAAAAATTCCACTTTAGAGCGTTCTTTGAGAAAAAGACCTATACGGTGTCACTCGGCGATTATGATAGCGACACTGGCGTGATTGGCTTGGTAAACAGCGAGGGCGACAGCATCACGACCAATGCTTTTGCTTATGATACCCCTGTATATGTTCGTATCGCTGCAAAAGAGGGCTATTCTCTATATGCAGTCAGTGTCAACGGTACCGAATATAGCGTAACTTCGGGCACATTCGGGTACTCTGGTGCTACTTGGGACAATGCAAACTCAAGACTAACATTCAGCGGCTTGACCGAAAATGTAGTCGTGTCTGCTCAGTTTATCCCTGTCGTTCGCACTGTTAGTGTGACAATAACCACGGATAATGTAGCGACTACCGCTACCAGAGTAGAGAATTCTCTAGGTACTAGTCTGACAGGCTTGGATAGTGCTATCCGCCACAATCAAGACTTTGCCTTTGTAGTAAAGGTCGAGACAGGCTTTGACCTAGTCAAAGTTACCGCTAATGGCAATGCGCTCACTGCAAGTAGCCAAGAGGGTAATGCTTTTGATTTTGTATACAGAGTCCTCAGCGACACAAATATTCAAGTAGTAGTCAAAAAGAGAACATTTACAGTAAATACTCAATTTGAGTACAATGAGGATAGTTATGACTATTCGGTAGATAGTAGTTGTATCTGTGGTAATGCGGGCACATATTACTACGGCGACACTGTCAACCTGACTATCAATCTGCCTGCAATGTTTATGGTGACCGCTTGGGTGGCTAATGGTACGACTTTTGACAATACTACTACCAATTTTGTATATACCAACCTGCAGCAAGACCTAAACATTACTGCAAAATTGAGCATCAGAAAGGCTACTGTGTCATATAGTCAAGTGGGTGATAACACTTCTGATGAGTGGTTTGTAGTGGTGCACAAGGGTATCAGTTATCAATACTTGCCTAATACTACCACTCCGCTAGTTGTAAACTATGGCGACCTAGTGCAGTTTAATATCGCTGACCAGTACTTTGCCGACAACGGACGCAATACTCGGTACACCTTTGCATATTGGCAGGTAGATGGTACTGTGATGACTACTGATAGAGCATTTTCTATCAGACCTGACAAGCAAAATGTGCTAGTCGAGGCAGTGTTTAGACCTGCCCAGGTTAGGATTACCGCCACCTGCTATGAGGTGGATAGCGAGACATCAGAATTGGTGTCTGCAGCCAATATCGCTAGCATTACAGGGCTCAATGGCGGGGTAGCAAGTTATGACTCAAATATCTCGCTCGTGGCTCAGCCTATGGATGGCTACCGCTTTGTAGCGTGGTACGACGAGTTTAACAACAACTTGGGTAGCAGTACCGTACTGTCATTCAAGGTGACCAAGTCTGTGAATATCAAGGCTGCATTTGTAAAAGAGAAAAATGTCGCAGTCATCATCAACGCCGCAGAAGGTAGCGTATCAGGTATGGGCAAGACCGTGGTAGGTGACACCGTAGTCTTGACCGCTACTCCTAGCGCAGGATATCGCTTTGTCGCGTGGATGGAAAATGGCGTTTCTCTCGCTACCACCAGCGAATACAGGTTCACGATGCCTGCTGGCGACGTGACACTAAACGCAGTGTTTGAGAAAGTTTATGCAGTCAACTACCGCGTAAATGACAACGCTTTGGGTCAAGTGGTAGGTAACACTAGCGGTACTTTCAAGGAAAATGTGACTCTCGAGGCTGTCAGCGCAAACAACTGCTCGTTCGTCGGCTGGATGATCGACAATGTGATGGTCAGCACCGCGACAAAACTCAACCTGTCACTCAACGGCGATGTACAGGTAGAGGCATTGTTCAAAAAGAACTTTGACTGGAATATCATCATCGTCATCGTAGGCTGCGGCTTGTTTGCTCTCATTGTGGTTTGTGGTGCAGTGGCATTCATCAAATCAAAAGAGGCACGCCCTGTCAATGCTCGCACTTTGCTAGGTGGCAAGGATGATAGCGATATTATCAAGAAAACTAGCAAACGCAACGCTCTCCGTGACGAAATCGCTCCCGTACCTACTAGAAAGCAGCAGAGAGTCAATGTCCAGCCTGTGCCTGTTCGCAAAATCGTAGTAGAGCCTACCGATCACAAAGGTAACAAACTCAAATCTACCAAGACTGCGAACAAATCTCAAAAAACAATTAGCACAGATACAGACAAATAATTAATATTTTTACAATAAAACCGCGGATTTGTAGCGGTTTTTTGTAGTGAAAGGAGAAAATTATGCTTTATTTTGCTTGTGACCACGCAGGCTACCCGCTCAAAGCCGATTTGATAGCGTTTTGCCGCGAAAAAGGGCTGCAATTCGTCGATTTGGGGACGGACTCGGCCGATAGTGTGGATTTCCCTGTGTTTTGTAAAAAATTAACCCAAATGGTGGCTCTCGACCCTCAAAATCGCGGGGTGCTCATCTGCGGCTCTGGAATAGGGATGAGCATCTGTGCCAATCGTCAAAAAGGCATCCGCGCCGCCCTTTGTCTAGACAACGATACCGTATTTTTGGCGCGCCAACACAACGATGCAAATGTGCTAGTGCTCGCAGGTCGCAAAACACCTGCCCGCCGCGCAAAGCGTATGCTCGACACCTTTTTGTCTACTCCTAGCCTCGACGGCAAATACGCACGCCGTATGCATCTGATAGATGAGTAACAGCAGAATAGGAGAGGGTTCCCGCCCGCTGAATGACAATGCAGGGTTGCATCCCGAACCCGCAATAATTAAATAAATCGTTGCATCGCCACCCAACTGTCATTCAGAGGGTACGCAGTACCCGTGGAATCTGTGAGGCGGTAGCCGAACTCCATATCGCGGCTGTTTGCGCATAGTCCAAGAGGCAAGGAATAGCCCTTGATAATTTTAGTTTGGGTTCAGAACTTCCGTTTTTGACGGATTCTATAGACATCGTTGGCAGCCTCTATATCGTGCCTGTTTTACGCACGGGCGTGGGTGGAAAAATTTTTGACAAAATACCCAAAAATGTTTGACAAAAAATCTGTATATATTATATACTGATTTCGTATTGTGGAGTATTTTCCGCAGGGCCGTACGACAGGGCGGGATTGCTCTGCTGGCGAGGGTCGCGTTTTCGTGTGATTTCCCTAGACCAGATAGGCTAATATAAGTAACAAGGAGTGTAATTTATGGAAGAAAAAACCAAGAACAGAATGATGAAGGTCGGTCTCGCATCGATCTGCCTCGCAATGGCGACACCATTAGTATTCGCGGGTTGCTCTGCAGAGCCTCAAAAGGGTGACAAAGGTGACCCGGGCAAGAGTGCTTATGAAATAGCAAACGAGCAACAGGTTAATGCTGGGAAAGATGCATATGCCAGCGAGCAAGAATGGCTCGACAGCCTAAAGGCTACTGCTCAAATTTCTGATATTTCTGTCGCATATGATGCTACAAAGTCTCTAGAAATGGGCTACCCTCATATGAAAGTGACTGTCGAATATCAAGAGGGCGATCCATACACTACATATTTCCCTGCTAATGTTGACCTAGAGTTTGATACAATTGGGCACAGCCTGATGGGGATGGATGTATTGCTAGGTGGCAAAATCGACGAGAAATTGTATGACATTAGCGTTCGTGACTTCAATTCTTCTGAAGCGCTAACCAAATTAGGGACTAGTCAGACCTACAGTCTAGATGTCTTGAATACCAAAATGCAATACACCGCTGTCAACAAACTCGACTGGTATGTCGAGGTAGGTACAGTGACAGAGGGCTTTACCATTGACAAGATTCGCGTAGGTCAGAATATTTTTCAGTCAACAGATGATTTTACATTGTCAATCGGCAACAACAACTTTATCAAGGACAAAGTTTTCAAGCAAGCGTCAGGTGATGACAAGTTGTATGTCGCAGCCCCTGTATTGAGTAGTTTGATGTCTTTTGTATTCGAAGATGATTTGGAGACCAGTTCATTGGAAAATGGTAACTTTGTCGTTTATAATACTGCCTCAGGCAAGTCGGCAGATGCATTCTTGATGCCTTGGTCAATTATGGATGATTCAGGTATGATTGCTGAGATCAATGAGGTGACTATTGCACCAGATGGTGGTGCCGTTACCATGGATACCACTGCATCAGCGACAGAAAATATGCCTGTCTACAATGTAGCACTCAAGAATGGTCAGACGCCTTTGTATTTTGAGAGTGACGACATCAAGTCAGGAGATTTGGTCATCAATCGTATTACCGAGACTATCAATGGCGGTACCCCTGTTGTCCGTTACGCATTCGATTCTATTGACGCGTCTGGCTATTGGGGCTATGCTGCTGGCTGGATTGAGGATGAAGATTGGGCAGACTTTGACAATGTTACTCGTGTCCATGAGGTAATGATCCGCGATTTGGAGACTGGTGGCATAAAAATGTTTAACTACAAGACTGTAGCGACAAAATATTTTACTACTCAAAGTAATATTAGCACCTCAACTGTAATGGACACTCTATATTCACAGGTGTACAATTCAGTTGAGAATACAACAACTGGCGCACAGTATGTAAATTTGTCGGATATCGAGTCGGTGAAAGACTCTTATCTAGTCCAAGTCGGCACTCTTGCTGAGGGCGTTATCTCGGTTAATGAGGTTAAGTTTGCAAAATCAAACAATACAGGTGGCTATACCACTGTGGCAACATTTGGTTCTACTGGTAGTGGTACTGCTCACCATTTGCTAGGTATCGGTAATAATTCATTCATTGATGCTGTGGCATTTGAGGTCGAGGATGGCAAACTGATGGTACAAGCACCTTTGGTAGAAGCTATGGCTAATGTTTGTGATTTGATTATCATTGACGGAGCGGTGTGTCCATTCAATGGCGGAGCTACACAAGGTACGACACAACTAACCAAGTCAGATAATACTCAGATTGACGCAGACAACATCGAGGCGGAAGTGAATAATGGCAAGTATACTATCACAGTGACAGAGAGTAACAAAAATCAGTATATCGCATTTGACTACACTGATGCTCAGGAGGGTGACAAGATTCTTGTGGTAGAGTTTGAGGTTGATGCTGGTGGTAACAAGACCTATAATAGGAGTGGTATCGATGCTTACACTACTGAGCATAAAGTATTCTTCTACCCAGCGTACGGTGCTAACCTTGAAGTGATGCAGGCAAGAACTCGCCACTTTGTAGTTATTACTCCACAAGGTGTGGCAGAACTTACTTTGGTTGTTCAACCTCAAACTTCTGCTGGCGGTGGTGCGTAATCCCTGCTGTGGATTTTCGCCCCTGCAGATAATCAAGTAGTTTGATAAGATTAATGAGCGATTTGATAACATTACAGAGTAGTTTGGTAATATGAGAGAGTGAGTAATCTGATAATGTTAAACCAAAAGACCCCACGGGGTCTTTTTTGTTTTTTGGTTCGGCAATGCGGGCATGGGGAGCACCCCCGCCATTGTAGGGGCTCCGCCCCTGACCCTACTTGATCAAGGGAAGTTTCCTTCCGCTGTCATTCAGAGGCAGTCGACCGCCTGCCGTGGAATCTGTGAGCGCAAGCGAACCTCACAACGAAATGGCTTGTATATAGTCTATTGCGGAGTGCTCGCTATCTGTGCTAATGCTGTCTGCCTTATCAAAAAACAGTCATATTTTACATTTTTGCTTAATATAATAGGAATAGGGGAGAGTGAGAGAATGAAAAAATGTGGAATAATGGCGGTGATTTTGTCGATTTGCGTGATGTTAGCGGGGTGTGGCAGTCACAGTGTTGAGGAAGTCGCCAAAAATTCTATCTCAGAGTTACATATCAACTATTTTAGCGGCAGCACACAAAATTTTGCCGTGTCGATGTGGAGCGGATTGCGCGAAGAGCCATATTCGGCGGACGGGGTCAAGAACAATATGGTGGAGTTTTGTATTCTCAGCATTGTGCCGAAGGGCGGTTTTGATGCTCAGGCGGTAGAGTACACTGCAGAAATCAACGACCAGACTTACTCAGGCGTGTTTGAGCGCAGCCCGTTTGACAAAAGTTTGGCGAGTGACCTAAACACTTCGCTACAGGAGGGGGATGAGATTTTCGTTTATCTTATCCTTAATGGCGAGACGGAAATCGCCCGACTCGACAGCGTTTCGGCAAAATTCGTTATCACGAATTCGCAGGCTATCGATATTTTCGTAGAGCATTTTGGCTGCAATGCTGAGGTTTTTAGCCACCTAAATGACCCCGTCGAGGGCTATTGCAAGATTATTTCTACCGACCAGTCGCTGGGCATCTATTTTTGGTATGTTTGCCTGTTTAACGCCCAAAATGAGCGCGCCGCCGTGGTAATCGACCCACAATCTGGGCAAATTGTCGCCGAAACGGTAACATTTTCGCAAAAATAATAATAAAATGGCTGTGTAGAGATAAATCAAAAGCACCAATGATGACTGTACAAAAGATTTTTACATAAATACGCTATCAAATTCCTTTGCAAAACTACAGAAAACTATGGAGGTTCAAAAGATGTTTAGCAAACTTTTCGGCGGAATGGACAAATGTGGGTGTGGCAAAAATTCTAGTTGCGACGTATTGACTTGGTTAGTCATATTGTATGTCTTGATGAATTGCGGTATATTTAGCTGCGGTCTTGACCTTTGCACCATACTCATTTTGCTGATTTTCTTCTGCTGCTGCTTTAAAAAGAACAAATGCGGTTGCTCTTACGACTGCTAAAATAAAATGACGGCTCCCCCTCGGCGGGGAGTTTTTATTTTTCGACAAAAGTTGACTTTTTTAGTTAGTATATTAGATTGCGTTAGAAATAAACTACCTATGTGGCATTTTGTAGTTTTTTTGACATTTTCGTAAAGAATATGCCGTGATTTTGTTGACAAAATGCTCCAAATGATATAAAATCGTAATGTTACTAATTGAAAGGAGACCTATAAATGAAATTATTTGGTAAAATGACCTTGATGACTTTGGCGGTTATTATCGTTGCGTCACTTGGTTTTTTGAGTCCCATGATGGTGGGTGGGACAGTTCACGGTGCTACCGAGGCTCCCGTGATTTCTTTGACTGCCTATGCTCCGACACTAGAGTATGGTACTGGCACTGAGAATGGGTACAAATTGCCTAGCATCAGCACCAGCATCACAGGTGCTACTGTCACCGTTACCGCTACCAACTCAGCAGGTAAAAAGATCGCTACTACCAAGGTAGGTGATGACTGGTACTTCGCCGCTGACAAGCCTGGCAAGTACAACATTGTTTATACTGCTACCAGTGACGGAATGAGCACATCTACACAAGGTATCACTGTAGAGATCGTTTCAAAAGGCGCTACTTTGGCATTCGACGAGAATAGTGCGCAAATTATCCCTACTGTAGCATACAAGGGTAACAAGATTGTGTTCCCTAGAGCCAAAATTATGGTTGATGGTGAAGAGGACGCTAATTTGTCAAAGTTGGTTACTACCAAATTGACCAATGCTGCTGGTGTGGAAAAGGCGACTTTTGCACAGACTAGCACTGGCAATATGGAGTACACTATCGCTGATGGCGACAGTGGCGACTTTAAGGTTGTTTACACCTATTCAAACGCTGGCAAGACTCTTTCTCAGACTGAGACTTTCCGCGTAAATTCAACTGAGCAAGAGGTTGCGCTCAAGTATGCAAACAACTTGTCTAGCAGCCTAGAGAACTTGAATCTTGAGGTCGGCGTAGAGGCTACTTTGCCAAAGCCAACCGTTGTCAACTCAAAGGCTGGCGATGTAGACATCACTGCCAAGACCTATACCGAGATTACTGTTGTTGACCCACAGGGCACTTCTCACGTAATCACCGATTTCAAGTTTACTCCAAAACACGAGGGTAATTACCGCATTACTTACAAGACTGTAGATTTCTTTGATAACGAGGTTTCTGTAAGTATTCAACGCGACAAAATCAAATTGACCAGCAACTCTTTGACTGTAAAAGCAGTCAAGGCATACAACCCTACTGAGACTGGGTTTAGTTATGCAGACCTTGACCTAGACGAGTGGGAGTCACACGACTACGACATCGCTAGCGTAGTGTACATTGAGGGTGAGAACGGCGTAACTGCTACTTTCCCTGCAATCATTGCGAAAGGTGGTTGGGGAGGATACAACAACCTAAAGCTTACTCGTACTATTTGGAAAAATGGTAACACAGTAGGTACTTTGGAGTCTGCTCACTCTATCGGCGGTAGTGATACCGTGACCTATCAGCCATATGAGGCAGGTCAATACCACTTTACCGACGAGGGCTCATATGAGATCGTTTATAGTGCGATTTACCTAGACTCAGAAGGTGCTGAGATCAGTAACACTCGCAAATCATTGAGTAGTTACAAGTTCGAGGTAAAGAGGGATACCGCTCCTACTTCTGCTGATGCTACTCACTTGAGTATTACTGCACCTAGCATTTCATCACTGGCAGTGCTCAAGAATGCTGATGAGAAAATCACTTTCAACGCACCTAGCGTGAGCGACGACCTTGACAAAAGGTTGCAAGTTATCGTTGAGTACAAGTTCAACGGTATGGCTGACGCTATCACTGCTACAAAGAACGAAAATGGCAAATACGAGATCGAAATCAAAGATCCTGAGCAAACAGGATACGACTGGAATACTGCTACATCATTGGAGATTACCTTTAAGGTAGTGAATGACTTTGGTCAAGAAAAGACCGTTACCAAGACTATTAGCTTGCTTGACTTTTCTAGTGACGCTGTAGCACCTACATTCTCAGCAAAAGGTAATGTATCGTTTGCTAGTGGCAAAATCACTGTGCCTACTACTACAGTAACAGATACAGCCACTAATGTATCATTGGTTATGTATGTGATGAAAGGCAACAAAGTAGTAGACATCTACAATGGTAATTCTACCAATACCACTACTGGTCACGTTGCTACTATAGATACTTTTGAGTACGAGCCTACACAAGAGGGTGATTACACATTCGTATTCGTTGCTACTGACCAAAACCACAACACGACCACTTTCTCAAGTAGTTGCGTGGTAGATTTCCACTTGGGGTACTCAGTCTCAATCTCTAGTATTCCTACCCAAGAATATGGTGACATTCTTGACTTGACTAGTGTTATTTCTGTAACCAAGAAAGGTGAAGTAATCAACATTGCCAACGAGAACATCACTATTGCGAGCGAAGTTACTGAAGCAATGGTAGAGGCTATGTCTAATAGTTCAATGCTTATTCAAGTGACTGGTGCATATGTGATCGACCAATTCGGTCCTAACGGGCGCATCAAGTGTTTGGATGGTGACATTTATGTCAAGGCTTGGGTAAAAGATGCTAGTGGCGTATGCGACTTTGACAACAATGCATCTGCAGAGGTAAGTTTCAAGTCAACCGATACAAAGGCTCCTGAGTTTACCGTAGAAGGCGAGATGGCTGGTACTGATGTACTCGCAACTTACGCGTTCGCGGACAACGATGCTGACAATACTCACACCTTGCCTTGGTTCGAAGAGATTAATGACAATGGTACTGGCGTAAGTCTTGATTCACTCAAGGTTGAGTTGACTTATTCTACTAGTACTACTCCTTTCAAAACATTTACAATCGAGGATGCAAATACTGCCAACGGTCTAGACTTTATCGCTACTCAGCAAGGTAAGATCAAGGTAGTTTACACCGCTGCTGATGAAGGCAAAGGCAACACTGCTACTCGTGAATTCTGGATTTATATCGGTGATGTTACCGCTCCAGAAATCATCGTTGCCAACGATGCTATCACTGCTCCTACCAAGGTGGGCGAAAATGTGACTATCAACCTAAACGAAGTTACATTCGACGACGAGACTTTGACTACATCTAGCGACCTCAAGGTTACTGTAAAGCACAACGGCGAAGAGATTGATTGGGAGTACGAAGACGCTACGACCAAAGAGAGTATCGTATTCGCTGCTAGCGAAGCAGGTGAGTATGTCATTACCTTTGATGCGACTGACAAAGCAGGCAACAAGGCTACTACTGTAGCAAAGACTGTCAAGGTAAATGCTGAGTCTGTCAAGACTACCAACTCATCTACCGTATGGGGTACTATAATGATTATTATTGCACTCGTAGTAGTGGCTGGCGTAATTTACTTCTTTGTAAAACCTTCAAAGGTTAAAATCAAAGGCAACAACTCAAAAAAGAGTAAATAATAATTTTTGACAAAAGGACCTAGTGATTCTAGGTTCTTTTTTCTGTTTAATTTTGTAAATATCGGATACCTATTGCATTATTTGGGGATTAGTGCTATAATTATTCAGTAATAATGTAATAATAAATAGGGTGAATATGATAAAAAAAGATTTTGAATTGGTTTCCAAGTATCAGCCGACTGGCGACCAGCCGCAGGCGATACAAAAATTGGTCGATGGTATCCACGATGGGCTGCGTGAGCAGGTATTGCTAGGGGTGACGGGCAGTGGTAAGACTTTTACAATGGCGAATGTCATTGCAAAACTCAATCGCCCTGCCCTAGTCTTGGCACACAACAAGACTTTGGCGGCTCAGTTGTGCAATGAGTTTAGAGAATTTTTCCCTAACAACCGCGTTGAGTTTTTCGTTAGTTATTATGACTACTACCAGCCCGAGGCTTATATCCCGAGTAGCGACACCTATATTGAGAAAGACTTGGCAATCAATGATGAGATAGACAAATTGCGCCATAGTGCTACTTGCTCCCTGCTAGAGCGGAGTGATGTGATTGTGGTGGCGTCGGTGTCGTGCATCTATGGCTTGGGCAACCCCGAGACGTATTACAATCAAGGGTTGAGCCTGCGTCCCGACCAAGAGATAGATATGCGCCTAGTGGTGCAAAAGTTGATTTCTATGCGCTATGAGCGTAAGGATATGGATTTTTGCCGATCGAGTTTTCGTTTGAAAGGGGATACGTTGGATGTTTTCCCTGCATACAGTAGCGAAATCGCTGTGAGAATTGAGTTTTTTGGCGACACTATAGAAAAGATTTTTGAGTTTGACCCTGTGTCAGGAAAAAAGATAAACGAACTAGAGCACTTTTTGCTTTTTCCAGCCACTCACTTTGGTGTGTCTGACGAGAATTTGGAGCAGGCGCTGCATCAAATACAAGAGGATGCGATTTTGCGCGAGCAGGAGTTTGTCGCTCAGGGCAAGTTGATTGAGGCGCAGCGAATCAAAGAGCGCGTCGCTCACGATGTTGAGATGATACGAGAGATGGGCTACTGCACTGGTATCGAGAATTATTCACGCTATTTTGACGGGCGCAAACCGGGCGAGGCTCCGTACGTTTTGCTAGATTATTTCCCGCACGATTTTGTCACTTTTGTAGATGAGTCGCATATTACCTTGCCACAGGTGCGCGGTATGTACAATGGCGATTTGGCGAGAAAAAATAACCTAGTAGACTATGGGTTTCGATTGCCCGCCGCTTATGACAACCGTCCGCTCAAGTTTGACGAGTTTGACGCGCGCATTGGGCAGATGATTTGCGTTTCGGCGACCCCTGCAAAGTACGAGTTAGAGAATGCTGGGCAAGTTGTAGAGCAGATTATCCGTCCGACAGGGCTGCTTGACCCTGAGATTGAGGTGCGTCCGACCAAAGGGCAAATTGACGACCTTATGGGCGAAATTTTCGCTACCATCGAGGACGGCGGGCGCGTGCTGGTGACTACCTTGACCAAGAGAATGGCTGAGGATTTGACTTCGTTCTTTGTCGAGCACGGCATTAAGGTTAAATACCTGCATAGCGACATTGACACGCTCGAGCGGGTGGAGATAATCAACGGGCTGCGTGCAGGTGAGTTTGACTGCATCGTCGGTATCAACCTCTTGAGAGAGGGGCTAGATTTGCCCGAGGTAAAACTGGTGGCGATATTGGATGCTGACAAAGAGGGCTTTTTGCGCAGCGAGTCATCCCTGATTCAGATTATCGGGCGTGCGGCTAGGAATGCTGAGGCGCGGGTCATAATGTACGCAGACAATCGCACCGATAGTATGCGGCGTGCGATCGAGACGACTGAGAACAGGCGCAAAATTCAGCAGCAATACAATATCGAGCACAACATTACCCCAAAGACCATTATCAAGGATATCAGCAATACGCTAGAAATTACTAAAAAGGTCGAGACCAAGCACGAGGATATGTCGATCAGGGATTTGCGTGCTGAGATAGATAGAGTCAAGGGACTGATGCAGGCTGCCAGCCACAATTTGGAATTTGAAAAGGCGATTGAGTTGCGAGAACAACTTAACGTTTTGAGGAAATTATTGAGAGAGGGGAATCAAGATGTTAGATAAAATTATAATCAAAGGTGCCAAAGAGAACAATCTCAAGAATATTGACATTGAGTTGCCGAGGAACAAACTAATAGTTTTCACCGGTGTGAGCGGTAGCGGCAAGAGTACTCTGGCATTCGACACTATTTATGCCGAGGGGCAGAGGCGCTACGTCGAGTCGCTGTCGAGTTATGCGCGCCAGTTTTTGGGGCAGATGCAAAAGCCCGATGTCGACCTAATCGAGGGGTTGAGCCCTGCTATTAGCATTGACCAAAAGACTACGAGCAACAATCCGCGCTCGACCGTCGGCACGATTACCGAGATTTATGACTATATGAGGTTACTATTCGCGCGCGTGGGCAAGCCGCATTGTCCGCACTGTGGCAGGGAAATTGCCAAGCAGAGCGTGGACCAAATTGTGGATAGAATAAAAGAAAAGGTTGCTAAGGGTGAAAAATTTATGATTTTGGCGCCCGTGATACGCGGTCAAAAAGGTGAGCATATCAAGACTCTGGACAACATTCGCAAGAGCGGGTTTGCTAGAGTGGACATTGATGGTAGCATTTTTACCCTTGATGAAGAAATCAAACTGGATAAAAACAAAAAGCACTCTATCTCTATTGTAGTAGATAGGATTGTGATGAAAGAGGATTTGGACAAGCGTCTCACGGAATCGGTCGAGTTGGCGCTCAAGCAGGCGGACGGGCTGGTGGTGCTGGTAACTCCGAACGAGCATTTTGTGTTTAGCAATCAGTTTGCGTGCCAAAAATGTGGCATTAGCCTAGAGGAGATTACGCCGCGTCTGTTTAGTTTTAACAGTCCTTTTGGGGCTTGTCCGCATTGTCACGGTTTGGGCTTTACAAGTGAAATCGACCCAGCACTAATCGTCAAGGACCCATCCAAGTCAATCCGCGAAGGGGCAATCAATGTCACTGGCTGGGGGTTGGACACTAGTTTATTCAGTATGAGCTACTTTATGGCGCTGTCTAATAGGTACCAATTTTCGCTCGACACGCCGTACTGCGATTTGCCAAAGGAAATTCAAGACATTCTGATGTTCGGCAACTGTAATGAGGAACTGGA
The DNA here is from genome assembly GCA_964579205.1 of uncultured Christensenella sp. GTDB lineage: Bacteria > Bacillota > Clostridia > Christensenellales > UBA1242 > UBA7867. The sequence continues at coordinate 7,576 of CAZOFH010000007.1, read as the reverse complement.
TATCAGTTTTGAAACGCGTCGATTTAGCGGTAGCAAAAAGGGCTCGTTTGAAGGCGTGGTCAACAACCTAAAGAGGCGCTATCACGAGACTACTAGTGAGTATGTCAAGGGTGAAATTGCAAAATTTATGCGAGACCAGCCTTGTGAAGCGTGTCACGGTACCCGTCTAAAAGCGGTTGCTATGGGGGTCAAGATTTTCGGTAAGAATATCACCGAAATGTGTAATATGAGCATTGACGAACTGAGCGAATTTTTGCAAAATAATACTTTTGATGCTACTGATGCGATGATTGCCGAGCCAATTCTCAAGGAAATCAGGGCGCGTCTGCAGTTTCTCCAAGACGTCGGGCTAAACTACCTGAGCCTGTCACGCACGGCAGGGACGCTGAGCGGCGGTGAGTCGCAACGCATTCGTCTAGCCACCCAAATCGGGAGCGGGTTGACTGGGGTAATCTATATCCTAGATGAGCCAAGTATTGGGCTGCATCAGCGGGATAATGACAAACTCATTGCCACGCTAAAGCATTTGCGAGACTTGGGCAATACACTAGTCGTGGTAGAGCACGATGAAGACACGATGCGCGCGGCAGACTTTATCGTGGACATCGGTCCGAATGCAGGTTCGCACGGTGGCGAGTTAGTCGCTTTCGGTAGTGTGGACGACTTGGCGAAAGAGCCGCGGTCTATTACAGGCAAGTACCTTAGCGGTGAATACAAGATAAGTGTGCCACAAGAGCGTAGGCAGTCAAATGGCGGCAAAATCCGCGTCATCGGCGCCAAAGAGAACAATCTCAAGAATTTGACGGTTGATTTTCCTCTAGGCGTGCTGACTGTAATAACTGGCGTGAGCGGTAGTGGCAAGAGTAGCCTTATTACCGACATCCTGTATCCAGCGTTGTCCAATCGTCTCAATCACAGTACTATGGCTGAGGGGCGATATGACAAGATTGAGGGGCTGCAAGATGTAGACAAAGTCATAGCCATTGACCAAAGCCCAATCGGGCGCACTCCGCGTTCAAATCCTGCTACTTATACTGGAGTGTTTAACCTGATAAGAGAATTGTATGCATCTACTCCTGACGCAAGGGAACGCGGGTATATGCCGGGGAGATTTAGTTTTAACGTGCCGGGCGGTCGATGCGAGACCTGTTGCGGTGACGGTATCAAAAAGATTGAGATGTACTTTTTGCCAGATATTTATGTACCTTGTGAAGACTGTAAGGGGAGACGCTACAATCGCGAGACTTTGGAGGTAAAATACAAGGGTAAGAGTATATACGACGTGCTAGAAATGACGGTAGAAGAGGCGCTCAAATTCTTTGAAAATCACGCAAACATTAGGACAAAAATTCAGACGCTGTATGATGTGGGCTTGGGCTATATCAAACTCGGGCAGGCTGCCACGACTTTGAGTGGTGGTGAGGCGCAGCGTGTCAAACTGGCGACAGAGTTGTCCAAAAAAGGCACTGGCAAGACGGTGTATATTCTAGATGAACCGACTACAGGGCTGCATATGCACGACGTGAATAAGCTAATCGCGATAATGAATAGACTGGTGGACGCAGGGAATACCGTGATAGTCATCGAGCACAATCTCGACGTTATCAAGGTCGCCGACCACATTATCGACATTGGCCCTGAGGGCGGCATCAATGGTGGGACTGTGGTAGCCGAAGGGGTGCCAGAAAAAATTGCCAACACTCCACAGAGTCATACTGGCAAATTTTTGAAAAAACTATTAGAGAAAAAGTAATTTTTCACTCAAAATTTTGCCGATAGCGGCTGATTATAAAAAAGTAAATGACGGGGCATATTCCGTCATTTATCTTTTGTTGTTATCCCATTTTTTGCCTTCCGCAGCCCCTATGAGTGAGGCAAAAGACAAAGTTGGGCTGCTGGCATTCGTGTGCGTGTGATAGATACTGAGAGTAGAGGGGGTTGGCTTTATTAAGGCCGGTGAGGAGCACACAAAATAATGCGCAAACAAAACAAGAACACGGTAATATACCGTGTTTTTGTCATTTTATCGCGTGCGATAATTATTTTTTGTTGTGGTTTTGAGAAACTGTACGCTTGTTCACCGATTTTTTATTCTGCTTTTCGATGCGCGCCTTTTCCTCCTCGAGGACTTCGATATCCTGCTCGATTTGATTAATCTTTGCAGTCTGAACTTCGATTTCCTTTTGGATTTGTTTTACATTAGGCTCATCTAGTTCGATAGTAGGGTTATCCTTGGCTATCTCTTTTGCAGTGTTGTATGATTCGGTCAATTTCCTCAAATCGTTGACTTCTTGAGCCAAGAAGGTCTGAGATTGCTCCAATTCCTCTCTCAACAATTTCAACTTGTGGTTGATAGCGGTTTTGCGCTCGCGACGGTCCACATCTTTCATCAGAGTCTGCAGCCTGTCGTAGTTGTTTGAAACTTTGCTTGACTTCTTTGGTGCGTTTTGTCTAACTTTCTTGATAGTTAGTCCGATGACTGCAGCGATTACAGCCAGCGCAATCACGATAGTAGAGAACGCGAATGGGTCAAACTGGCTAGGTTGACTAGGTGCAGTTTCTTCTTCCTCAGGTACGTTGGTCGCTAGCAAGGTGTTGGCAGGGAGGTTCTCGGTGTCATAAGCGAGGATTTCGTTGTTGTACTCATCTTCGGTCAATGACACAAAGTTTAGGTTAGCAAAGTATGCATATCCTTTGGTAGGCATATTTGCGCAACCCAAGCCCAACTGAATGTTGCTAGTAATTGCGTCGTTAGTATAAATATACATTGTGTATTCTGTCCACTCACTCTCGCTGCCCTTGAGGGTGTTGATACAGGTGAAACTCTGGTCGACATTGGTCATAGTGACGCTCGCTCCGTGGACAATCAACTTGCCGTCTACGGTGTAATCCTCGGCGGTCTGAGTGTCAGGAGTTAAGCCGCTCGTCCTCACCCAAACTGTCAGTTTGTAGTACGAACTTGCATTCAGCGAGTAGGTGAGGCGGCTGTCATATGTCGCGTACACTGGCTCGTTTGCCTGAATAACCATAATCATATTGGAGTCATTGCCCTCAGGATTGGTAATCTCTTCATTGATGAAAGTCTGAGATGTTGCCTGTCTCCAATCGATGAGTCCGCTATTGATAGTAGTGTTGCTAGTGTTTTCGGTTACATTCAATTTCCACATCAGTGGCTCGATGCTGTTTACGTCTGTAGTAGTCGCGTTCAAAGCATTTGTGTTTAGGTCAAACTTTACATTTGTAGCGTTTGCAGTGACAGCATCAAAGGTTTCTTGGGTAATGCTGCTATCGAATTTTACATTGTCAAAGTATGCCCATCCGTCTACTGTACGGTCGGCTTGCCCAAGAGATAGGGTAGCAGAAACAGTCTGCGAATTCATATAGTTGTGGATATAAATTGCGTATTCTTTCCACCCTGCAGTACCGGTCGATTTTGCGAGTTTCATTTGCGCGAGTACTACGCCGTCACTGTTTTTGATAGTAACAAAAGCGTTTGAATCGGTGTTTAAGTATGCTTGGAAAGAAATCTTTGCATATCCGCTAGCGTCCAAAGTCTGGGTAGCGCTAGTGAATGACTGCATTTTACCACTGGTATAAGCGTTAAGCATCAGCACGTTGTCATTGTCAGAATATCCAGACAATGATGCTTTTGATGGGCGGGTAGTAGTAAATGGTACATTAGCCCATTCTTGAGCACTAATGTTGACTACTCCACTGTTGGCATTGTTTTCGCCAGCAGTCCAACTGGTAGGAGCCAGTGGATACGCGGTCTTGGCTGCGTCGATCCCCTCGATCGATACGAGGTTGAATGAGTAGTTGTCAAAAGCCAAAGTATTTTCGGTCGAGTACATTTTGACGGTCTTTGCATTTGTGTTGTTGCTTGTGCCGTCTGACATTTGCTCGGTATTGATGACATAAGACTGAATATCAGTGATAGCCACATAACCTGCATCCGTTGCGTTGGTCGAGGTCAATCCAAGAGTCAGATTGACTGTGGTGTCGTATAGCGGGTTGCCCATTACGTAAAATTCGTACAATCCCCAGCCGCCGTTTACATCAGCAGTATTAGTCTCTAGCGCTGTGTATTGAGCAGAGCAGGTCAGCCCATCCTCAGTGCCGTTGGCTATTGTGCCGCTAACCTTAAAGTTGAGCGTGCTGCCATCTAGTGCACCTTTTGCCCATAGGGCGATGCGGTAAATGTGGTGCTGTTTAATAGTAATGTCGTCAGATTTGATAGCGACGTTACCACCGTTTTGAGCGGAAATTACCACACCTGTTTTGTTTGAGTCCAGAGGCAGGTGAGTGCCAAATGTCACTTCGCTGCCGTTGATGGTCATTTGTTGGTTAAGGTTGGTAGCGTAGGTAATCTCGCTAGTACCTGTGTTGTCCTCAGAACTCCACCCAGTAGAGCCTGCGGCAAAGTTACCATTCGTAATATATCCATCGTCGCCACTCTCGAGCAACTTTGATTCGTCAAGGTAAACAACCTTGGTCAATTCACTCGCGCTAGCAGCGTCCTTTTTCTTGGTAAAGTTTTGAGCAGAAATACGGTTGACTGACACATTGTCGAATAGGACATAGTTTGATGAATTGGCAGAAGAGGCGGTGCCTGCACCTGCGTGAGACTTGCTCCCCAAGAACAATTCAATGTCCATAGTGCTAGATTTGGTCGTGCTAGTCGCAATCAAGAATGTGACAGTTTTCCAAGAATTGTTGGTATTGATTTTGTAAATCTGACTATTTGCCAAATCGTCAAAATCATCACCAGCGAGATACACACTCGCGATAGCCTCGCTGTGGGTGTACACCGCCGCGCTTACCTCATAATAACTATTTGCACTGAGGGTAGAGGCGCTCTTGGTCGAATAGCCGTAATAAATCGAGTTGTTGAGTGCGTTGATCATCAAAACCTGTTTGTTGTCGGCAGACATACTCTCAGGCTTTGTGGTGTAGGTGTCCAGTTTGTAATCTGTTTTGTAAGTATTATAAACAGTAGATGATAGATTGATGACACCTGATGCCTCAGGCTTGGCTTCGGCAGAACTAGTCTCGCTCGTCACCTTTTCAAAACTGGTAGGCGAGCAAGGGTATGTGCCGCTGTCTGCCTCAAAATCATAGTAAACCACAGATTCTGTCGCGGTGGCTGTCTTGGATGAGTCTGCTGATGCCGAATACGATTGCTGCAATCCCGCAAAAGCCCAAACATTACCACAAATCAACAAACTCAGTGCGACTACGATAGTAAGTAATAAAGTTTTAATTGAGAATGAATGTTTAGTCATGATTATTTACCTTTTATTTTTAATGGATACGCATATTAATCGCGTACAAGATACAACCTATTATATATCAAATGTCAAAATAATGCAAGTTTTTAAGCATTATTAAATTAAAAAAAATTTTTTGTCTACTGGCTAAACAAAAGGGGGTAGGGATGGAAGCAAAAAAAATTATTCTGCTCATCGTGGCTGGAATTTTTGTCGGCGGCATAAATGGCTTTTTCGGCGGCGGTGGCGGAATGCTGTGCGTCCCACTGCTTTTGCTGCTCGGACTAAACAATCAACGCGCGCAGGCTACGGCAATACTCATTATGCTACCGATAAGTATTGCCAGCGCTTTGGTGTATTATACGCAGGGTTTTGTGGATTGGGAAAGCGTGCTATATGTAGCGATAGGCTCGGTTGCTGGTGGAATAATCGGGGCGTGTCTCCTCAAAATTATCCCCAACAAGGCTCTCAAATTCGTATTCGCTCTCGTGGTGATGGCTGCGGGGATAAAAATGCTGTTTTGAGAAGTAATGTTTTTGGTATAGGCGGTAGTGGTGGTAACCATAGTCCCACAAAGGGGGCGGCTTGCCGCGTGCGTGCCCTCGGCACGCACTATGCGCCCCGTGGTGGCGCATTAGGCGCTCGTTCCGAGCGCCAGCGGCAAGCCGCCCGTTCGGCATTAGAGGACAACCTACTCTCTTTGGCGATTTGACCTATTATGACGCTGTTTTTGTGCCGTTTGCGCCGTCTTTGACCTATTGTGCGAATATTAGCCGAGTAGATGGGTGCAAATGATATATAATAAAAGGAGAAAAGGAAATGATTTTTGCATTGATACTAGCAGGACTGGTCGGCGGTTTGATAGGCGGAATGGGTATGGGGGGCGGTACCTTGCTGATACCTTTGCTCACAATGTTTTTGGGCGTGGAGCAGCATACCGCTCAGGCTATCAATTTGCTGGTGTTTGTTCCTACTGCGGTGGTGGCGGTGATAATTCACGCAAAAAACAAATTGATAAATTTTAGAGTGTCGATGTTGGTCGCAATTCCTGCGATAATCGTAGCAGTTTGCGCTTCGCTGCTGGTTGGTAATGTCAGTAGCCATGTTCTCAAGATTCTCTTTGCAGTGTTCTTGATATTGGTCGGCGTGTTTGAATTTTACAAGGCTACCGTAGCAGTGATAAAAAAGCAAAAGCCCTTGCTCAAAACCAAGGAATGCTTGGTTTTCTCAAAAAATTGTAAGTATGACAAGTTTTATGTAAAAAAATAAATCTTGGACAGGCACTTTCGCTTCGCCTCTATTCATATATTATTAATTATATGAGGAGGTGAGCACTTGATAATAGAGAGTTTTGTTACTTTTATGAATAAGATAATGCTTTTTTCTTCTTATGTCGACCATACCTCGAGTTTTCCAAAAGCACTGTCGAGCGAAGAGGAGAAAATGTATATACACAGGCTAGAGCAAGGCGATGTTGAGGCAAAAAATATCCTGATATCACACAATTTGCGCCTCGTCGCGCATATCGTCAAAAAATATAGCAATAGCAGCAAAGACGCCGACGACTTGATTTCGGTCGGTGCGATAGGCTTGATCAAGGCTATCAATTCTTATTCGAGCGAAAAAGGCGCCCAACTCTCTACTTATGCAGCCCGTTGCATCGAAAATGAAATTTTGATGCTGTTTAGAGCGAACAAAAAGCACCAAACCAACCTCTCTCTTGAGGAAACTATCGGTACGGAAAAGGACGGCAACGATATTTTGCTGTCCGATGTGATTTGTGATACCGAATACGACCTAATGCAAATGGTCGAGCAGTCCATTTTGACGGAAAATTTGCTCAAACTTATTCGCGAAACCTTGTCCGACCGCGAGTACAAAATCTTGTGTATGCGGTATGGTATCGGTGGGCAAGTGGCATATACCCAACGCGAAGTCGCCAAGAAATTGGGCATTTCGCGCTCTTATATCAGCCGTTTGGAGAAAAAAGCCCTCCAAACTATCAAAGCAAAAGTCAATCAAAAACACCTGCAGTTTTCGTAAGAGAGGGGGGTGCTCGGCTTGTCATCTTGAGTGTGGCATCTTCGCGCATTCTTACGTGAGGATTTCGGGTGCGGTTTGTGGCGAATTGGACGGAAACAATAGAATGATAGAGCAAAATTCCATAATTTTTCACCAAAAAACGCCAAAAACCTACTCCCAAAAACGCCAAGAACCCAAAAAAAATTAAAAATTTTTGAAAAAGTGGTCGAATTTAGTTGATATTTTTGTAAAAAATGGTGTAAAATAAAACCGTAAAGCAATCGCAA
>CAZOFH010000006.1:0-72187 GCA_964579205.1 uncultured Christensenella sp. | reverse complement strand
TCGGCTTGTCATTCAGAGGCAGGCATAGCCTGCCGTGGAATCTGTGAGCGATAGCGAACCTTGTCAAGGGTATCGTCCTCGACACTAATCAAATAGTTTTTTCTTCCTCTTGCGCTATGCGCTCTCACATACACTCGGTGAGTATATGGATGATATCGTCGAGGGTGGCGGAGCGTTTGTTGACGATAATTGCGCCGTCATTGAGTGCCTTTTGGGCAATTTGCGGCAAGATTTCGGCGGTGACGGAATAATCACTCAACTTGAGAGGAATACCGCAGAGTGTGTTGAGTTTTTGCTCAAATTCCTCGACAAATTCGATAGCCTTGGTAGCGCGGTCGACACTCGGGGTGCTAGCATAGACCTCGGGACCTGCGAGGTAAAGGAGCAATTCGCCATATTCTTTTTGGCAAGCAGGCAGATTGTAGCGCATACATTGCGGCAAAAGGATAGTCATTGCGTTGCCGTGAGGGACGCTCGCCTCGCCACCGCAAGCGTGACCGATAGCGTGGACGATACCGACCATAGAATTGCTAAAAGCGATGCCCGCCAAGGTCGACGCGAGAGCCAATTTTGTCCTAGCGCCATCGGTAGGTTGGATGAGGACGAGGGGCAAGTTTTCTACGATTAACCTAATCGCACAAGTAGCGAAAGAGTCTGAAATGTGATTTTTCTGCATCCCAGAAAAAGCCTCGATGCTGTGGCAAAGCGCATCCATAGCGCTCGCAGCGATGAGTTTTGGGGGCAGGGTCTGAGTCAGGTGCACATCCACAAAAGCACAGTCGGGGAGGAGTTCGCTAGATATAAACTCCATTTTGACCCCTGTTTCGTGATTTTTGATAACCGCAACCGCAGTACACTCGCTCCCCGTACCGCAAGTCGTCGGCAGCACGACGAAAGGAATATGTTTGCCCTTGGTAATAATCTCGTTGCCACTGAGTGAGAGGATGTCGTCGATATTATTTTGCGAAAGCACTAGCCGCACGCCTTTTGCAGTGTCGATGACACTCCCGCCGCCGCAAGCGATAATCCCGTCGCAACCGAGATTTAGGTACATTGAGGCGATTTTTGCGATGACAGAAATGTCGCTATCTGCGGGGATTTCATTAAAAATATGAGTGACGTCAATGTTGGCAGTAGAGAGAATAGGGGTAATTTTGTCCAAAATGCCTGCTTTGCTGACGCCCAAATCGCTCAAAATCAGCGGGTTTTGACAACCCAAAAAGTTTAATTCGTATGGCAAATTTTCTAGCGCGTTTTCACCAGCGCAAATCTTGACAGAGTTGATAAATTCAAAATATTTTTCCATAATAACCTCTAAACATTGTATTTGTAATTTTTAAAGCAGAATAAAATTCGGCAATAAACTGCGAGTGTGCAGGTCTGCTTTTCGATTTTTGGCAAAATTTTTTTGGTCATAAAGCGGGGGAATAGATAGCATTCTGTGCGATTTATTGCGCGCACCAGCCCCATAGCAATAGCAATGTCGCCCCCGACCAAGAGCGCGTGTCTGCTATAACTTTGCGCCAAATTGAGTTTCGCGAGCATTACCTGTTTTGCTGATTTTTCGTTCTTAAATTTGACGACCAAATCTGCCGTGGTAAAGCCGTTTTTCTTGATTTTGAGCCCGTCAGCAGTCTTGATTATGCCGATGTATGTGCCATATGGCAAAATCCCGATATTCACCCTAAAACCGTCAGGGAGCCCTGCGAATTCCTCACGGATGAGGCTGTCTTTTTTGTCCAATTCCGCCAGCGCGCGGCACAAAAAAGTCAATATCAGACTACAAAAGCCGTTTTTCTTTATTTTCATCTTGTCGCTCCTTTTACAAAATGTATTGTACTACAAAATCCACAAAATAACAATTATTTTGCGATAATTTATTTTGTTATGAGTTTTTATGCGGTTATTTGGGGGTAATAATTATCATAAAATTTAGTGAAAATGGGGTCAAAATCCAGTTTTTCAGAAATTTTTTGGCAAAAAGTAAAAAAAGTTTGCAAAATCTGTTGACAAAAGTCATATTTTAATGTAAGATAATAATCGTTATATCACCATTTTAGCGGGGTTTAGCGCAGTTTGGCTAGCGCGCTTGATTTGGGATCAAGAGGCCGAGGGTTCGAGTCCCCCAACCCCGACCAGTGATGATATAACGGTTTTTGGCTCAGTAGCTCAGTTGGTTAGAGCGCCGCCCTGTCACGGCGGAGGTCGTGGGTTCGAGCCCCATCTGAGTCGCCATTGTGGCTTTGCCACAGCGACTTTTGGACAGTTTGTCCAAGCAAGCAATTTTTAGGACAAACCTTATTTATTTTATGGGACTTTAGCTCAGTTGGTTAGAGCGTCCGGCTCATAACCGGATGGTCCAAGGTTCGAGTCCTTGAAGTCCCACCATTAAATAAGGTTTGTCCCTTTATACGGTGGTGCTTCGATTGTTATGCCCCGGTAGCTCAGCCGGTAGAGCAAAGGACTGAAAATCCTTGTGTCGGGGGTTCGAGTCCCCCCTGGGGCACCATTAGGTGCTAGTCGCAATCCATACTCCTGTTCGGTCATTATGCTGGCGTGGCTCAATTGGCAGAGCAGCTGACTTGTAATCAGCAGGTTGAAGGTTCGATTCCTTTCGCCAGCTCCACTCCGAACAGGGCTAGCATCTACTTCCATTGTTCACACTTTATATTTTTGGGTAGTTTCCAGAGCGGCCAAATGGAGCAGACTGTAAATCTGTTGTCGTGAGACTTCCGGGGTTCGAATCCCTGACTGCCCACCAAACAAGGACTCACATAGTGGAGTCCTTTCTTTTTTGTCTTCGGCACGCCCTGACTGTCCTACAAACCAAACGAGAGACACTATCGCTAGTGTTTCGTTTGTTTTTTTTGGTTCTCCGTTGCCTCACAGATTTCACACGGTATTGCATACCGCTCGGAATGACAAGCTGAGCAAGAGAGGGGGCGTACATCCGCACTGCGAGGTGCGTATGGCGCGCTTGCCGTCATACAAAATGAGGGGGCAATTTGATTGGAAAGAGGCTACTCTCTAGCCCTCTGAATGACAAGTTGAAGGGATTATCCTTACTATATTGAGTACGGCAGCACACGCCACGGCAAGATGCAAGGCGGGGATACGTATTGCAATTTCCGCCTTAGCAGTGGCGTTCTTGTGATTTATTCTCGGCATTGCTGGTGCAGGGGGGTGTCGTCGGAGCGGGTGGGCTGGGCGAGCAATTCGTGTGAAGAGGTGTCAAAATAGCAGATAGGGTAGTTGGTTTTGTCATAAATGACGGAATATGGATAGTTTTTTTGCAAAAGGGCGGCGGTGGCAGCGTTTGATTGCAAAATAATATGGTCAAAATCTTGTATCGCGCGGTTGAACATTTCGAGATGTTTTTTGGGGGTGTAAATCATCCCGAGGCACAAATGACTAATCAGCGCGTCGCGCGAAGTCGATGCTATTTTGAATGGATAGTTGCGGTTGATTTGGGGCGCGAAAGTTTCGCTTGGCTCCGTGGTGTCAACGACGATATACTCGAGGGGAAGGTGCTCACAGTCGATGACAAATTGAGCAAAACCATTACCGCCGCCGATGTCGAATATCCTCTCGATGCCTCTTTGTAGGCAGTGCTCAAAAATTAGTCTGTAGTCAAAATAGTTGGTACAGCAAATATTATCCATCAGTTGCAGTCTAGCCATAATTTGGTCGTCAAGTGGCGTGTCTACGGTGCTAAATTTGTCATTTGGGCAGACGGTCTGCAAGTATTTGTCGAGCCGATTTGTCACGATTTTGGTAAATTTTGCGTTGTAAATTTCTTCATTATCAAATTTTGATAGTGTGTTTTTCATTAATTTTATTCCCTTTTTGCGTGTTTGTTGTGTTTTTGATATTATGTCGTGCCGAGGCTGTAGACTCCTATTTATCAAAGAGGCAGGGCAAAGGCTGACGCATCTCAATACACGATCTCAATCCTCTTCGTCGACCTCAAAATAGTTGATAAAATCGCGGTCGAGCGTCTTGGCACGGCGCACCGCATAAAAGCCGTATTTTTGGCGGATTTTGTCCAAACTATCGTTTAGGCGCTTGTCTTTTTCTCGCTTGGAAAAGTCAAAAAGGTCGATTTGTTGGGCGTTGTCGACAAAATCGAGATTGCTCATACTGACGCGCACAGCACGGATGGAAAGGTTATCTTTTGCCCAAAATTTATCAAAAATCTGCATACACATCTGCGCGAATTCTATCGGGTCGTCGGTGAATTTTGTGGCGGTTTGCGAGTGGCTGGTCGTGTGCAAATCACTGCCGCGTAGCGAAAGAGTCGCCGTCTTGCCCACCAATTTTGCCTCGCGCATCCTAAAAGTCACTTTTTCCGCCAGCGTGTGCACGAGCGCCTCGATTTCTTCGCGATTGACAAGGTCGCGGATTGCGGTCATCCCGTTGCCGACGGATTTGGTTTTGTCGAGAAAATCTTGATGCGAGACCGCCGTTTGGTCATCGCCATTCGCCATTTTTTTGTACTGCGCGCCGAGGACGCCGAATTGCTGCGTCAGCATCCGCTCATCAGCGAGGGCGAGGTCTTTGATAGTGTAAATGTTGAGCCGATTGAGTTTTTGGATAGTTTTTTTGCCGATAAAAATCAACGAGTCGGCAGGCAAGCCCCAGATTTTTTGGCGGAAATTTTCCCTCGAAATCACCGTGGTCGCGTCTGGCTTTTTTAGGTCGCTACCGAGTTTGGCGAAGTATTTGTTGAATGATACCCCGACCGAAATCGTCAGCCCAGTTTCCTGCTTTACTAGCACGCGTAGGGTGTCGGCAATCTGTTCGCCCGTGCCAAAAAGTCGGCGAGATTGTGTCACATCTAGCCAGCATTCGTCTGGGCCAAAACTCTCCACGCGGTCGGTAAATCGCTTGTAAATCTCGCGTACCTGCTGACTGTATTGCTGATATAGGGCGAATTGCGGCGGCAGACAAATCAAGTTCGGGCAAAGTTTTTTCGCTTCCCAAATCGTCTGCGCTGTCTTGACTCCGAAAGATTTTGCGACTTCATTTTTGGCTAAAATTATCCCGTGTCGCGTCCGTGGGTTGCCCGTGACTGCGACGGGCTTTTTCCATAAAATCGGATTTTGCGCGCATTCGACCGATGCGTAAAAATTATTAAGGTCACAGTGTAATATCGTTCTGTCCAATTTGGGCACTCCTTTTGTGTGATTTTGAATTGTTTTGGGGGTAGGTTTTTGAATGGAATTTGTTTGTGTGGGCTAGTTTTGAATAAATTGATTTGGGCTGTGCTTGATAGAGTAGGCTAGAGAAAAATCGAATGAAATTTTTTTGATAGAATAGATGATGTGAGAAAAATTTGAATTTTGGCGTGGTGTCTCAATGTGGGGAGCGAGTCAAATTTGTTGCATGGAATTGTTTTGAATGACATTTGCTTGTGGTGTGTGTGGGCTTTTTTTGGTGTGCGTTTTGTGTGGGCATATTATATATCAAAAATCCCATTCTGTCAAACATTTGTTCCTTGGTATTTTGTGTAAAATCGTTTGAGCAATTTGTTTGCGGCATATCTCGTGCTGCCCCCACGGCAGTCTGTTGTTCTTCTCCCAACACGGCGGCTTGCCGCGTGCGTGCTGCAGCACGCACTATGCGCCCTGCGGGCGCCTTGCGGCAAGCCGCTATGGGTATCTGCGCCACAATTACTTAAATTATTGGGGTCAGGGGCTTGCCCTTGCTAGTCATTCAGAGGAGTACAATGCACTCCGTGGAATCTGTGAGCGGAGCGAACCCCCATACCGAACCAGTCTACACATAGCAGTGTCGACAGTGGCAAGACTATTCTACTCAATTTGCACACAAAAAACAACCTGTATGACTTTTGCCGTCATACAGGTATATTTGGGTCGCTTTTTAGTTGTTTTTATCCGCGTATATTATTCTATTATTTCATTTTTTCGCGTGCGAGAATGGGAAAAAGGGAAGAAAAAGGCACAAATTCGGCGATAGGTATTGAAAAATCGGTGGCGGTGTGGTAGAATGAGTAAAATTTGAAGGGTAAAAACAAAAGAGAATGATTGCGCATTTTAGGTTAATATTTTTTGCTTTTGTTTCGCTAGCATTGGGCATTTGGCTCGGCAAATTGTACAATTACGACAGTCCGTGGTTTGTATATGGTTTGCTAATATTCTTGGGGATAATGCTAGTATTTTTGCTATTGCATTTTATTTTCAAAAAGTCAAAATTCTTTGAATACTTTTGGAATTTGCGTAAGTTTTTGGTCGTGATAGTATTGTTTGCGTCTCTAGGATTTTCGCTATATTATATTGACTACGCGCGCCACAAAATGACATTTTATCCCGACACGGGTACAACCTATAATATTTACGGCACGGTGGACATAAACTACATCGAAAAGGAAAAGGGCATTTATTTTGTGATTAGCGATGCGACGGTATATTCTGAGAGTGGAATGGTCGCCAGTCGTGATTTGGGCTACAATGTTTTTGTCTACGTCTATTATCGCGAAGGTGAGTCTAGTTACAGTCCTAATGAATTGTCAAAAATATTGCCGGGCAACAAGATAATGATTTCGGGGAATCTAGTATCTACGCCCGTTTTTGGCAAGGATGAGATAAACACTTTTGCATATTCAAACGGCTATCAATACTCATGCTTTACCACACTAGACGACATAACTTTTATCGACGGAGAAATGGGCTTTTGGGATGCTGTGCGAGAGCATATTCGCGAATTGTACAAGCAGAATATGGACTCAAAATATGCTGGTCTAGCATTCAGCGTGCTAGTGGGTGACAGGACAGAACTCGACCCCGAGATAGCGTACAATTTTCAGATTTCGGGCATAATGCACGTAGTCGCGGTGAGCGGGCTAAATACTGCCTTTATAATGCTGCTACTCTTGTGGCTATTCAAGCGGTTTCGGGTCAATCGCTGGGTCAAACTCACCACTATTATTCTAGTCCTGCTTTTCTACACGATTTTGTGCGATATGACGCCAAGTATCGTACGGTCTAGTATGATGTCGATATTCCTCATCACGGCGCAACTCTTCGGCAAACAGCGTGACGACCTCACTAGTATTTCGCTATCGGGCATCATACTACTGATAATATTCCCGATGTATGTGTTTGACTTGAGTTTCTTGCTGAGTTATCTCGGCGTTTTCGGAATTTTCCTACTCAACAAGCCGCTCACTCGCGGGCTGACCCGTCTCAAATTCGGCAGACTCGCGCCGTCAGTCGCGCTCACGCTATCAGCGACGCTGATGACTGCGCCTATCACTATCAATGCATTTGGGTACTTTTCGCTAATTGGGCTGCTAGCCAATCTGGTGCTTGTGCCGCTGTTTGGTTATGTCTTTATGATACTATTCTGTGTGACGATTTTGGCGCTAATCGTCCCGTTTTCGGGTTACCTATTGTGGCTGCTGCAATGGGGATTTTGGTTCGTCGACAAAGGTGCGTGGCTGTTTGCGTCCGTGCCTTATGCAGCGGTAAGTTTGAGTAAAATCCCTGACTGGGCGATGGTGGGGTGGTACGCGGGTTCATTCTTTTGCAGTCAGCAATGTGTGGCGAAGCCTCGGGTCAAAATCCCGCTCGCGGCTACCTGTATCGCTGTGTTTTTGGTCGGATTTGTGCTATCATTCTTTGTAGTTTTCTGAGTCGCAAACGCTTTACAAATCCGCAAAATTGTGCTAGTATATAGTCAGGAGTGAGTATGAAGTTTCAAGAATTAAAAAAATCGCTGACCACTATTCGGCAGGCGTACTTTATTCGCGGTAGTGATGCCTTTTTGCGGCAGAAAGCGGTGGATATGATAGTCAATCATTCGCTCAAAATCAAGGATCTCAACCTGTCCACTTTTAATGATGAAAACACCGATATTTCTGGCATTGTGGCTGCCTGTCAGTCTATCCCGATGATGGATGAACATCGCGTGGTGCTGCTGCGGGATATTGCGGTCAAAAAGGCTGATGATGTCGCGCCGATTGTCAATTATCTAAAAAAGCCTTTGGCGTCTACCGTATTGATAATAGTCGATTCGGCAGGCTCTACCGCCCTCAAAAAGGTTGAGGCGCTGTGCGAGGTAGTGGATTGTTCGCCGCTAGATATGGCGATGTTGGCAAAACTGGTGGTCAACCAGTTGGGCACTTTCGGCGTAAAAATCAACAATGACGCACTAGAGGAACTGGTGAATTTTTGTGGGAGCGACTACACGCGTATCAATAATGAAGTGATAAAATTGGGCAATTTATTGGGCGCGGGGGGCGTGGTCACCAGCGAAATAGTAGAGCAGAACGTGCATCGAGAGATAGAGTTTGCTGTGTACGAGTTGAGTAATGCTGTCGGTGCAAAAAATGGCGCTCGGGCTATGCAAATAGTCGAGCAGTTGCTACTGCGCAAAGAGGCTCCGCAAATGCTACTGATGATGATAGTGAATAGTTTTAGGCGGATGTTTTTTGCGATATCGAGCAAGGAAAGCAATGCCGCCGCCGTTGCCCAAAAACTAGGGATAAAAGAGTATGCGGTCAAAATCTCTAGGGAGACTGGTGCAAAGTTTTCGCCCGCTCAATTAAAGAAAATTTTGGATTTGGGCGCGCGGCTCGATTATCAAATCAAAGCGGGAGAAATGGATGATAAAAACGCACTTTTCTACTTTATCACCAATATTTCCGCGCTGTGAAATTTTGTACATTTGCGATTTTTATGTAAAAATCAATTCAAATTATTGTTAAATGCTTTATTTTTTGTTTTAATTATGATATACTTGACAATATTAATTATAAAATTAATGGAATTTTGACAAGGAGTGATTGAATGAATAAACCAATGAATAATGGGCAAAAGCGTATCCCAATATTCCCGATCGTCTTGCTAATCTTTTTGGCTCTCGTGCTGATATTCAACTTTGTCGGTAGCGGTAATGCTAAAAAAGAAATCAGTATTGACGAGTTTTATGAGAAACTTGGCACATCTAGTGCCGACACTCAGGTCGCTGCTGTCCACTTTTATGGTACTACCGTTTATGGTATTTACAAGGGTGAGACCGCAGAGGAGACTGCCGCGAAAAAAGAGGCTTTTCCAAAAGAGTATGACTTTTATGTGGTAGTCGCTTATACCTATCAGGTAGAGGACATTCAGCACAAGGTAGAGGAGGTTTCTCCTGAGATAGGTATTACCGCAGCCCCTGTGTCTGAGTCGTTCTTGTCGCAGATTTTGCCTTATATTTATATATTGATGATAGTGGCATTGGGTTACTTTGTGTACAAGGCAATGACCAAAATGTCTGGCAAAAATGGCGAGTTCGGTCGTAGCAAAGCGAGAATGGATAGCGGGCTAAAGGTTCGTTTCGCCGATGTCGCTGGTTGTGACGAAGAGAAGCAAGAGATGCAAGAGATTGTAGAATTCTTAAAAAATCCCGGCAAATTCACTAGTATGGGTGCTAGGATTCCTAAGGGTGTAATGCTCGTGGGACCTCCGGGTACGGGTAAGACTTTGCTCGCAAAAGCGATCGCTGGTGAGGCAGGCGTGCCATTCTTTAGTATCACTGGTAGTGACTTTGTAGAGATGTACGTCGGTGTGGGTGCTGCTCGTGTGCGTGACCTGTTTGAGACGGCGAAACGCAGCAGTCCTTGCCTAATCTTTATCGACGAGATTGATGCCGTAGGTCGCCAGAGAGGTGCGGGGTTAGGCAACACCAATGATGAGCGTGAGCAGACGCTCAACCAGTTGCTCGTGCAAATGGACGGTTTTGAGTCTAGTGCAGGTATAGTAGTAATTGCTGCGACCAACCGCCCAGATGTCCTCGACCCAGCACTTTTGCGTGCAGGTAGGTTCGATAGACGCATCGTAGTCAATGTACCTGACCTCGAGGGTAGGATCAAGATTCTCAAACTTTATGCCAAGAATAAGCCTTTTGCAGACGACATCGATTGGGAGGGTATCGCTAGGCGTTTGCCTTCTACCACGGGTGCGGATATCGAAAATATTTTGAACGAGGCGGCTATTTTGGCTGTCCGTGACAACCGTAATTTGATTACCGAAACGGATATTTTTGAGGGTTCGCTCAAAGTGGAATATGGTCCGCAAAAGAAGAATCGCAAACTCAGCGAAGAAGAGAAAAAATCTACCGCTTATCACGAGGCTGGTCACGCAATCGTTATCAAGACTATCAATGGTGATGATAAAGAGGTTCAAGAGGTGACCATTATCCCTCGCGGTATGTCGGGTGGTATGACTAGTCAAATCGACCGCAAACACGGTGGCGATGTTTATACTCTTACTCGTGACGAAATGCTTGACCAAATCGCTGGTTTGATGGGTGGTCGTGCTGCCGAAAAGTTGATTTTTGGCAAGGTCGCTACTGGTCCGTCAAACGATATCGAGGTCGCTACCAATATCGCTCGCGATATGGTGACCAAATACGGTATGAGCGAAAAATTGGGTCCTGTTTGCTACGCTTCTGGTGGCGAAGTGTTCTTGGGCAGAGATTTTCAACAACACTCAAATATCAGTGAGCAAACTGCCAACCTCATCGACCAAGAGGTCAAGGCATTTATCGAAGACGGAGAGAAACGCGCTATCGATATTTTGACCAAAAACCGTAGTATTTTGGACGAAATGGCAAAAGTCCTTATCGAGAGAAAGACGATTTATTCTCAAGAGGTTGACGAGTTGATGTCGGGCAAGACCGCTCAGCAAGTTATGGACGCGATGGACGCTAGGACCGCTGCGCGCAAGCAAAAGGATGCCGAGGTTTTGGCTCGCAAAAAGCAAGAGCAAGAGGCAAAAGCAGCCCAGACTATGAGCGCGATGGACGATTTGGAAAAGACCGTTTTTGAGGCTTATACCAATGCAGGTACTGGGCAGTCAAAGGCGAAAAAGACAGATACCCTAAAGGATGAGCCCAAAGCCGCCGAGGCCAAACCTGCTACCCCTGCTGCCGACTCACAGGCTGCAGGCGCCGAGCCCAAAAAAGCCGCAGAGACTACAGAAAAAGTAGCAGAAAAGCCTGCTGCAGAGACGGCTCCAAAAGCCAAAAATGCCGAAAAGAGCAAATCAAATACAGAAAAGAGTGAAAATTAGTTGACCGATATTTGTTCTTGTGCTATCATAATGTAGCAAATTTAGGTATTTTGCTTTATATTTTCACAAAAAGGGAATGACTATGGAAAATCAAGACAACAACATTTCAGTGCAAGACAACAGCACGCAAGTACCATTTTTCAAGCGTATGAGCAAAGGTAATTTTATATTCTTTGTCGTTTCATACTCTATTATAGCAGTCCTCATTTTGACTACCATTCTGTTGGCTGTAATACCGACATATACAGGGGTCAACTTTGAGACTACTCCTGACCGTATAGTCCTCGAGTCTACATCGGGCAGTTTGACTCTGTTTGAGGATGATGAGACTACCCGTGACGACTTTTACAAAGTTTGGGACGCATACAATAGGTCGGGTAGCCCAGTAGTTATCGATACTATTTTCAATGGTTACGCTGGCAAAGGCAAGGCTGCAGTTTATGACCAATCATCGTCAAAATCTTTCGCAAATCTAGAGAAAGAAAACACTTATTCGGTTGCTTTTCACTGGGACGAGCGTCAGATGATGACTACTGCCAATGGGGACAAGTTCACATACTTTTTGCTAGGCAACAAGACTGAGATTACCGAGCCAACTTATTATGATGCAGCGTTCTTCGCAGTAGACAATACCAACAAACCTACTCAGAATACCATCTACTTGCGCAAGGATTCTTCGACCTCGACTTCGACCAAGTTCTACTACACAGGTTATGCAAACTTCATCTCTTTGTATGAGGTGGTGGGGGAGTTGGAGGATGCGGGCAAGTTCACCGCCTAAATTTCTCAGCCCCTATGTGCTACGCAACTCTTCGTTGCTGCAAAAAAATCCTAGACAGTTATGTATATCGTTATACATGCCTGCCTAGGATTTTTTTTGCGCCTTGATTTGCGTGCGTCTAGGGGCTGATATCCTCTTTTTTGTGAGTTTGTGTAACGGTTACATATGTTCAATATGTGCCCTCAAATTATTCGGCATACTCCGAGCATTGCTGGCATCTAATCCAAAAATTACTCTTCCAGCAAAATGCGAATAAACAAAATCCTAGACAGTTATGTATATCGCTATATACTCCTGCCTAGGATTTTTTTTGTTGGTTGTGGTTATTTGTAGGTTTCTTCGAGTTCGTGTTGGATTTCTTCTGCGCGTTGGATTTGCTCGTTCAATTTCCACTTGCCGATATTTTTGCCGTCTCGCAAAAACATTGAGCCGCATTGGTGAAAATAAAACTCGATATTCCTTTCTTTTGCCTCCAAGAATAGATTTTTGACCCACTCGTATTGGATTGGGCGGACTTCATTTTTGGGAGCCATTTCGCCGCCGACGTTGACGCATTTTATCAAGCCCGTGTCGAGATATTTGCCCAAAGAAATCGGTGCAATCAGTGGAGAGCAAAACACCTCTCGATGCTTTATCGGTGCTGCCAAAAAGTGTTTTAGGCGGATATCAGCCATTTCTTGATTTTCTATCGAAACACTGAGATGAAAGTTCTCCCAGCCATCGCCCCAATCCGCGGGGACGCATTTTGCGATTCTCTCTGGTCTTTTGGTCGTTGTGATAAAGATGCAATCCTTTCGCCTGCGAATAAAATCCCAACATTCTGCGCGCCATTCGTCCGCTTCTTCGATAAAAAAGTCGGATGAAAAGCAGAGCTTGACCAAGGAATTTGGCGGGCAATCCTTATCTTTGAGCATAAAGGTTGTTTTGCCTTTTGTTATCACCGAGGTGTCTCTGCCGTATCTTTGGTCAATCTTGAATACAAAACAATTTTTACACCCCGCACTTGCTTTTTTACAGCCGTGCCATGGGTTCCACGGTATTGCTTTTGCTACTTGTTCATTTTGCATAATACTGCTCCTGTACATTTAATGATAAATATATTATATCATATTTTTTGTCACGAAGTAAGCGCTTGGGCAATTATTGTGAAAATTTACACTTTTTATTGGGGTGTAAAGTTTGGCAATTTCGCTGGAAAAAAGGCAATAAAACAAAGAGTGAGAGAGGGGGCGAAAAACAAATTTCCTTTCTATTTTTTGGTGCAAATTAATTGCCAAAGTGGAGTAATTGTGGTAGAATAGTAAAAAATAGGTAGACTGGTATTTGGGGGCATTAGAATAATGGCAGACAAAGTTGGGGCAAACAAGTTTTTTGTACGCATTTTCCTCGTAGGCTTTCTTCTTGCACTCTTGCTCGTAGGTGCGTTACTATCCATTTTTTATCACGGTACACTGAGTACTTACATTACGATTTCGCTAGTTTTGTTGCCTTGTGCGGGCTTGCTAGCGATTTATATTAGTGTGGTACTGGCGATTTTTCATAAGGGAGAGGCTCGCTTGGACAAGGCACTGGATGAGGCAAAGGATTCACCACTGGTCGCTACTGAGGCAAAATCTATCATCATTTATGGCTCAGAGTTTTCTGACCCTTTTTACAAGCAGTTGACTATTCCTCCCTTTGTAGGCAAGGCTTTGCCAAAATCGGGCAGGTCGCGCTCATCAGGGCGGGCTACCTCGCGTAATCGCACTATTCAGCGCGCGTCTTATGCAGACTACACCGATACCTATAATGGGGTGACGCAAGGGCAGATGTCTTTTGATAACTGGATGGATATCTTGCGTGATGAGCCTATGGTGGTCGAGGTCGCTGATAGGCAGGCGACGCTCGTGGGGCAGCTGACTGACGCCGATTTGAGTGAATATCGTGCTGCGCTCTTTCAAGAGCAGCCCGTTATTCCTACCGTCGCTGATGTGGCCAATGTGCCGAGTATTGAGGCGGCTGCTGACCCTGAGTCAACAGTCGAGATAGACGCACAGGCAGTCGAGCCAAAGGCTACGCGCCCGCGCAAGCCAAAGGCTCCTCGCGAGCGTATCACACGCAAAAGAGGCACTCGAGAGGGCAATAGCCGTGAGTCTGTCGCTAGCGGGGTAGAGGTAGTCGAGGTCGAGCCAGTTTTGGTCGAACCCGTAGTTGCTGCAGTTTCTGTTCCTGCGGCTATTCGTAAAAAATCCACTCCGCGCGTGACTACTAGTAAATCAAAATCGGTAGCCACCCCGCGCAAAATCATCACGCACAAAAAGCCTGCCAATGACAAGCGCGATGATTATGTGTACATTCGGCAGCCTGTTACGGATACCAATCAACCTATCAAATTGATGCTTTCAGAGCGTTTTGACAATATTAATACGACTACTACACGTAGCGCCTCTCAGGAATTGTTAGCCAAGATGAGGCGAGATAACATAAGGCGGTAAGCAAATGAAATTAACAAGATTTAGAGTGCAAAATTTTCGTTCCTTTGTTGACAGCGGCTGGGTCGTTTGCGACAACGTAACGGCTATTGCTGGAGTCAACGAGGCAGGCAAGAGTAACCTCTTGCGCGCCCTTTGGAAATTGAATCCAGCATCTCGCGCTGACAATAAAATTCTCAAAAATGATATCCCGATTGACCGTTTTGATGCTATTATGGACGGAGACAAAATGCCGATTTTTATCACGGCAGAGTTTAGACTGCGCCCCTATGACAAAGAACTCATCAAGAATAAATTTGGGCAGGGCATCTCTTTTGACAATGTCAGAGTTTCGCGCACTTTGAGCGGTGAGTATGTGGTCGAATATCCCGTCAACATTCCGAATGAGTATCGTAGAGCGCTAGATGATTTTGTGATAAAAATTATGCCGGGCTTTGTCTACTACAGCAACTACGGTAATTTGGATAGTAAT
The DNA here is from genome assembly GCA_964579205.1 of uncultured Christensenella sp. Lineage (GTDB taxonomy): Bacteria > Bacillota > Clostridia > Christensenellales > UBA1242 > UBA7867. The sequence goes on along the minus strand of CAZOFH010000006.1, from coordinate 57,385 downwards.
ATCTATCTACCTCAAATGTTAGCAAAATTCAACAAGAGCGGTGTAAATACTATTTCAAAGTCAAAACAGAGGACTATCAAACTCCTCTTGATGTACATAGGCATCACGCCGCAAATGCTGGCTTGCGATACGCCGCTGCTCGCGGAGGCGTCGCAAAAACAGATGAAATTGACAGCGACTCAACTCAAAGAAATCGTGCAAAAGCAAGCCAAATATCAGCGCCTATTCGACGAGGCGGGGCTGAGGCTGACCAAAGAATTCAATCAGTGGTGGCATCAGGGCGAGTACAAGTTTGAGTTTGCCTTTGATGGCGGCAACTTGACTATTTTTGTGACCGACAAAAATGGCATCCGCGCGCCTTTGGATGACCGCAGCGTCGGCATTCAGTGGTTTTTATCTTTCTTTTTGGTGTTTTCGCTGGAGAGTCAGTTTTTCCTCACCAATACCGTTATGCTGCTCGACGAGAGCGGTGCGACCTTGCACGGGTTGGCGCAGCAGGATTTGGTCGTGTTTTTTGACGAATTGGCAAAGACCAATCAAATCATCTACTCGACCCACAGCAGTTTTATGCTACCTGCCGAGCATCTCGATAGGACTCGCGTCGTCTACAAGGACAAAAAGGGTCACAGCCTCATCAGTAGCGATATGAAATTCACCGAGGAAAACCGTACTAGTCAGGCTGCTATTGTACCAGTGACTACCGCGGTGAGTATGCAGGTGAGCGAGGCTGTTTTGCGCGATAGTGCACCGCTCATCGTGATGGATGCCGCGGTAGAAATGTATCTGAATTGTTTCAAAAATTTCCTCATCGACACCCAGCAGATTGGCAGCGATATGGTCAGGACCCCGCTGCTAGTGCTCAATTCCACTCCCGACGGGGTAGAGGGCACGGCACAGATTTTGGCTAGACAAAATGTCTTGCCGTGTGTGCTTGCGGAGGAAAATTTCGCCACTTACAATCTCGTACCTCGACTCAAAAAGAGTTATGGCGCGCAGAGTGACAAGGTCATCGTGCTAAAAGACGCTTTTGGAATAAACTCAATCGAGGACTTGATACCATATGATGTTTTCGCCAATGCTTGTGGCAATTTGCTAGTCGACGCTTTCGGCGCAGATTTCGTGCTGCGTCCTAATCTGCCCTTCTTGGAGCAGCTGAGTGTTGCCGAGACCCAAAAAACTTTGCCTGCTGATTTTCGTGCTCAACTCGCGACCAAAGCCTGCTCGTGGTTGCTCGACCATTCCAAGGACAAGAATTTGCGTCTCGCTAGCCGCAACTGGAGCAAACTCTTTGATGCAATTTATGCAAGTTACAAATAAAGATAGTAAACGCTATCTTTTATTTTTTTGCCCTACCTTTGCTCATTTTGTGGGCGCGCCCCAAATTGCAAACCCTATTTTGTCAATGTCAAAATCCATCGCAGTCAGCCCTAAATTCGAGTTTTTGCGTCCTATTTCACCACAAAAACTACTTGCTATTCCCTCAAAAACCTCGCCAAATACTTGATTTATTGCCTCAAATATGCTAAAATGGGGTAATAAAATCACCAAATGATGCAATAAAATGAGTGTGTCGGGCGAGAGTATCTGTGAGTTTGTTTCGGTTTGCCTTTTGGAGGGATATATGCTGTGTAGTAGTGTAAACTAGACTGCTCGTTTTGCCTAATCCAAAATCAACCAGTTTGTTGTGTGTCCATTTTTGAGGGCACGCTTTTTTGATTGTGGACGAAATATATTGATTTTTTGTGCTATTTGTGGTATCATTGGGGGAGAGGTGAAATATTATGAAGAATGTTTTGATAGGTATTGCGTGGACATACGCGAATAGTGATATTCATTTGGGGCATATTGCCGCATATATGCCGGGGGATGTGTTGGCGCGTTTTCACAGAGCCAAGGGCAACCGCGTGTTGATGGTCAGCGGTACTGATTGTCACGGCACTCCGACTACCGAGCGTGCAATTCGCGAGGGTAGGACACCTAGAGAAATCGTCGAGCAGTATCACGAGCAATATGTAGAGGTTTTTGAGAAATTGGGTATGAGTTATGACTACTACACGATGACGGCGAGCGACCACCACTGTGCGCGTGTGCAAGAGATGATTTTGCAGTTAAAGGAAAATGGCTACATTTATCCCAAGACCGAGCCTGCTAGTTTCTGCCCAAAGTGCAACAAGTTTATCTATGACCGCGAGGTCGAGGTGGTTTGTCCAAAATGTGGTGCAGTGAGCAAGGGTGACCAGTGCGGTAGTTGCGACTATGTTTTTCAGGCGCAAGATTTGCTCAAAGGCAAGTGCCGCATCTGCGGTAGTGAGACCGATGTGCGTGACAATACCAACCTATATTTTGCACTGTCGCAATTTTCTGAGCCTCTGCGTGAGCATTTTGAGCGCTGCAAGGGTTATTGGCGCAAAAACACGGTCAACGAGACGGACAAGTTTTTGACCGAAGGGCTAGTCGATAGGGCTGTTACGCGCGACCTAAATTGGGGCGTGCCTGTGCCGCTCGAGGGGTACGAGGACAAGAGGATTTATGTTTGGATTGAGGCAGTTTGGGGCTATGTGACCGCTGCGCAGGCGTACTGCGCTGAGAATGGGCTGGACTGGACGGACTTTTGGTATTCAAAAGATGGTCAAGAAAATCTCGTGTATATGTGCCACGGCAAGGATAATATTGTATTTCACTCAATTATCTTCCCTGCGCTATTGATGGCGACAAAGCAGCCTTTCTTGATGCCTGAACATTGCGTAAGTTCAGAATTCCTCAACATTAATGGCGAAAAAATCAGCAAAAGCAAGGGCAATGGCTGGCCAATGCTGCAGATGTTGGACAAATTTGACCCAGACAGCATAAGATATTTTTGTATCGCTAATGGACCTGAGAAGAGAGACTCAAACTTTACTTTTGCAGATTATCACGCGCTCCATAATAGCGATATTGTCAACAAGTTTGGTAATTTTGTCAACCGCACGCTCAATTACAAGGGCTTGGATGGATACCTGCCTAATGGGCAAATGGATGCCGAGATGCGCGCCAAAATCGACCAGACATATATTGCGGTCGAGGCGAATATTATGGAGAATAATTTTAGAGACGCGGTGGCTTGCGTAATGGATTTGGTCGAGGATGCCAACAAGTATTACGATACAATGCAGCCGTGGGTGCTCAACAAGCAAGAGGACAAGACGGCATTCAATGACTGCATCTATACATGTGTCCAAATTATCGCCAATTTGTCCAACCTCTTTGAGCCGTTTATGCCGTTTGCAGCCAAGAAAATTCGGGATTACTTGCGCCTGAATGCTCAACCTACTTGGCAATTTGTCGAGGCAAAGGGAGGGCAGGACTTCGGGAAATTTGAGGCAATGTTTGCTCGTCTCGGCGAAAAAGATGTTTTGTAAACCAAAGAAGTAGATGATTTGCTAGATATTACCGCTAGCCAAATTGTTTACTTTTTTGTTTTTTCACAAAATATGCAATTTTTTGTAGTTTTTTGAGAAAAAATCTTGACGGCGGGGCAAAGTTGTGATACGATAAGATGCAAAAAATTTTAGGTTGGTGATTTTATGAAATATGTAGACAAACTTGACGCTACCGAAGTGATGCTTTTTGCGAGGAAATATTTGGTAGGCAATATGAGAGGTCAGAGCGACCGCACATTGGAGATGTTTACCGAAAAGCACAATGCGGGTTGGATTGTCGAGCACGATTTTCTCGGCGACAGCGAGTACAAGGAAAAAGAGGCGTTTTTGTTCAGCGATTTTGCTATCGCGTATTTGGGCGGTTCGCCTTGTCAAAATGAAGGGAGGTGCGAATTTATGATGCGTATTCAGGATACTTACACTCAATTTATGATTGAGAATTTTGGCGACCAGTATGCTCACGAGTTGAGTGCTGAGCGTGTCAAGAGAGAGGCGCGTATTGCTCAGGCTGCTGAGCGCAATGCCAAGAGGCAGATTGTGCAAGCCAAGATGGATGCTTATTTTGCCAAAGACGCTGCAAAGGCAGTAGAGAATACTCAGACTCAGTCAGATAGTGCTGAGGCTGTCCGTCAATAATCAAAACAAAAAAGACCTGATTGTTTGGGCAAACAAATGAGTTGCCTGAAATCTGGGTCTTTTTTTTGTTATTTGCTGCTGCTGTCGATATCCGCATCGGCGCTATTTACTGCGTCAGCGTCTGTTTGGGTATCCTCGGTTGCTGTTCGCTCTGAGGCGTCCGTCTGCGCTGTGCTCTTTTTGTCGAAAACATACAGTTTCTGGTAAAAGAATTCGGTCACAAAATTGATGAGCATCGTTCCGATGAGTATCACATATTCATTCCAGCCGATGTCCGTCAGGTTTTGCCCGAGCATCGTCGACAGCGGCGTGAATATGAGGTAGTACAGGATGACTAGGCTGAATGCGCGCGGGATGTTGCTGGTCGACTTGAAGGTTACTTTGCGGTTGAAAGTAAAGTTGAAAATCACCGATAGCAAGAGCGATATGAGGTACGCAGGCCAGTAGGGTAGCGAGCAAACTTCGTTTAGCAGGGTAAAAGATACGATTTGCACAATGGCAGCACCTGCCGAAAAGCAGGTAAAAAAGAACGCCTGCTTGAGGATTTGCTTTGCAGTTTTTTTAGGCTTTGGCGAGTTTTTGGTTGCTGCCTTTTGTACCGTTCCGTTGATTTCGGGTGGTGTAGGGGTAGATTGAGTGTCCATTGGTATTCCTTTATTTTGTTGTTTTGTTGCCGTAAATTATGAGAGGAACGCGCATTTCTGCTTGCGTCAGCCCGCCGTGTACGCCTTTTGGCTCAGGTCGCGCCGAGCCATAAATGGTCGAGAATACAAACGAGCAGTCATCGGTCGCGCAGGCTAGGTAGTCGCCTAACAAATTGTCCAATTCATCGTGGCAAATCCCGTCGCCCAAGAGTTTGTCTGAGAGTACTTGCTTTTTGCTAAATAGCACAAATTTGTCGCCAAAATATTTTGCAAAAAGTTTTTGAAAAAGTTTGTGCTTGTCAGGTTTCACTACAAAACTCATCGCGCGTGTGCATCCAGTCGGCATCATATACAGCGTGTCCATAAAATCAGGGTAGTGCGTAATGTCGCGGATTTCGCCATTGATTATTTGCCCGTGGTCCGCTGTAATCAAAAATAGCGTGTTTGGGCATTTTTGACACAAATCCTCCACCTGATAGTTTAGGTCGTTGAGGAGTTTGTTCGCCTCGGGCGAGTGCCAGCCGAATTTGTGCATCGTGCTATCGAGTGCGTCTAGATATCCATAGATGAGTCGCTTGCCCTCGAGATTGCATAGCGTGGTAATGTATTCAGACATATCGGTCATATCGTTGCAAGTCACTTGGGAAGTACTAAAATTGTCGCGCGCGTTGGCAGGGCAAACGGTATAAACGTGCAAATCTGGGTTGAGTTCGTTCGCTTGGTCGAGAAAACTCAAGTATGGAATGTTGTAGTGGGCGACATCGTCCTTGGGCGCCTGCTTTCGGCTAAACATATCGGTGTTTGTGTAAACATTGATAGTTTGTCCCAAATTCTTGAAATACAGAAAATGTCCCCACCAAGCGTGTTCTGCAGGTGTTAGCCCTGTCTTTATGCTGACCGTGGCAGGCACAGTGCTGCTAGGGAATACCGCACTCAATTCTTGAGCAAAGTATTTACGCAAAAAACTATTTTTGGGCAAAATTTCCTGCAAAACCTGTTGACCCAGCCCATCCAAAAGTAAAATGACTACATTTTTGTAGTCCTTTTTGAGTTCGTCATCGACGATTTTGAGCGTGTTGTGACGGGGTGTGATGCCAAAATGCTTTTGGACAGAACAGGTGAGATTGACACAACAACTGTCGTAGTCTGGCAATTCTATACGCATTATTACTCCTTATTTTGTGGTGAAGTCACTTCGTCGGGCTGCCTCGCTAGCGCAATGTCAATGAGTTGTGGGTCAAAACCTGCCTCAGCATACGCCTCTTTGAGTTTGTTGAGATAATCTTTGCTAGGCTTTCCGTAGTTCAGTTTTTGCTTGGTAACGTAGATTTCGCCCTTGAGACGCATCTTGCCTACGTGTGCGGTGACAGTTTTGCGCTCGTAAAGATATGGGAATGACTCAAAATTCGACAGCGTATAGCGCATCTCTTTTGGAAAATCCCAAATGGCTACAGGCAGTCTTTCGCCGCGCTTTTTGACCGCAATCGCAATCGCGTGACCGTTAAAGCCTACGAATTCCAACGCGTAGTTTTTGACATAGCCATAACTAATAATTTTTGCCTCTGGGAAACTTTTTGCCAATTCATCAGTTTTGATATTTGTGCCATATGCTATAAAATATTTTTGCATCAAAAAATCCTCCTTGGTTGGCTTTGTCTCGTGTTAGACAAGAACCAATTCAATATTATTATATCTATTTTTCGCAAAAAAGTAAAATAAAATCACCATATTAGTCGTTTTTTTATCTTAGCCGACTACATAGCCAATAGGCGTAAATCTTTTTTAGCCCATATGTCGCAGCATACAGGGGGCGAAGAGTAGCGGCTGAATAGTGAGCCATTATATTGCGTAATTGTCGAATGTGACGGTGTCTCCCGACGGGGACGCGGCTTGCCGTGGTGCGTGGCGGACGCCACGCACTATGCGCCATTCGGCGCATTAGGCGCCCTGCGGGCGCCTCACGGCAAGCCGCGGCGGTATGCGGCGATGCCGCATACCGCACCTCATACTCAGCCGTTGCCAAGTTATCGTCAGTTACCAAAACAAATCACTCAAATCAAAGAACTATAAACATATCGCCATACCCAAAAGCAAAAACAAAAAATTAGGACAGATTAGTCCTAATTATTTGAATAACACAAGGCTTGATTTCGTTAGCCATTGCGGAGTTTTTGGGGGGATTATTCTAGTACAATCCTAGCGTCCACCACGAGGATATTTCCGCGCTCATCCACCATAATGGGGTTGGCGTCGATTTCGCAAATTTGAGGAAAATCGCTGACTAACTGACTGAGAGCGAGCAAGCATTTTTGCAGCAAATCAAGGTCAGCCGCAGCATTGCCGCGCAAGTTGCCCAAGATGTTTTTTGCCTTGGTTGATTCGATTAGTTTGCGTGCGTCGAGAGGTGTGAGAGGGCAGGGGCGAAAAGCGATTTCTTTGAGTGCTTCTACAAAAATTCCACCCAGTCCAAACATCATCTGATGCGTGCCGTTTTTGTTGACTATGCCCGCCACCAGTTCGCGACTGCCACCCTTGACCTGCTGCATTACTACGATGCCGTCTAGAGAGTCGATGATTTTCGCCTCGTGCAGCCTGTCCATTAGCCTAGACCAGTGCTCTACCAGTTCTGCTTCGCTCTTGATATTGGTGATTACGCCGCCTATGTCCGACTTGTGCGTCACAGTCTTGCTAGACATTTTGAGTACGACTGGGTAGCCGATTTCGTTTGCAATTTTCTTTGCGTCAGCAACACTCTGGGCATTCCCAAACTTTGGCAAAGGTAGTCCGTAGTTTTTGAATACCTGTAGACTAGTCAAGGTCGTCAGTTGTTTGATACCTGCGCGACTCGCTGCTTGGATGATTTGCTCAGTTGCTTCGTGGTCGATATCTAGGCAAATCTCAGCATTGCCTTTTTGCTCCGCTAGGTATCTTTTGCGCTCGATTAGACGGCTGATGCCACGCATAGCGTTGTCGATTGAGTCAAAAGTAGGGATGGTGCAGTCTGGGATTTCGTTCGCTAGTTCGTTGTTAAAATTCGGCGTCGTCATTAGCATCGCTATGATTGGTTTGTTTGGGTATTTTTTCTTGAGATTTTCTAGCGATTGCATAATTCGGATGTCGTTTTTGCCTGTAATGTACAGGTAAATGACAAAGAGAATGTCCACCTCTCGCGCGCCGAGCAAAATCTCCGCGCTCGCCTCATACTGCTCAGGAGTGGCACTAGCAATGACATCGACAGGGTTGTTTGCGCTAGCGGCAGGGCTGAGGACGGCACGCAGTTTGTCTTTTGTGCTGTCTGTAAGGTCTGCCAATTCAATGCCATAGTCGTTCGCAGCATCGGTAGCCATAATGCCGGGACCGCCCGCGTTGGTAATTATCGCCAACTTCTCGCCTTTTGGCACAAGGCATTTGCTGAGTACTTGGGCGGAGTTAAAGAGGTCTCTCAGGTCGATTTCGCGGATTACGCCCGCGCTCGCCAATAGTCCATTGACCGTTGTGTCGTCGCCAGCGAGGCTCCCCGTGTGCGAAACAGATGCCTTTGCGCCCCGCTTTGACCTGCCTGATTTGATAACCAAAATCGGCTTTTTGAGTGATATCCGCCCAGCCACTTCGCGGAATTCCTTTTCGTCAGGTATTGACTCTAGGTATAGCAAAATCACCTTGACCGACGGGTCGTTTTCCCACGCACGCAAGACGTCGATGCTGTTGACTTGGCATTGGTTGCCTAGCGAAATCATCTGCGATAGCCCGATGCGCAAGTTCGGCAAAATGTTGATAATCCCGCTCGCTAGTGCTCCTGATTGAGTGGCAAAACCGATGCCGCCCACAGTAGGCTGGAGTGGGGCAAAGCAGCCGTTGAGGCAATACTCGGGGTCAGTGTTGATGATGCCTAGGCAGTTTGGACCGATGACGGTCATATCGTTTTGGTTTGCGTAATTGGCGATTTCCTGCTCTATTGCGCGCCCTTCTTCGCTCGCTTCTTTAAATCCGCTCGAAATAATCACGGCATTTTTGCATCCTGCTGCGTTGCATTCCTTCATCACATCCAGCACGCTGCCTGCCGGTACGGCGATGATGGCTGTATCGACTGTAAAAGGCACGTCCGCAATATTAGGGTAGCACGCCACGCCGCAAATCTCGCTAGATTTGGGATTGATAGCCACCAGTTTGCCGACAAAACGTGCTTCGGTCGCCCGCAAAATCAGTTCGTTACCGACGCTGCCAGCCTTTGCACTCGCGCCGATGATTGCTACCGAATTGGGGTGCATAAGTTTGAAAATATCTCTGTTCATTTTTCCTCCAAATAGTAAAATTTTACCTAATAATTATACCCAAAAAGTCGATTTTAGTCTATCAAAACGATTGCAAAATTTTGCTTTTTTTGATAAAATTCCTCTGAGGTAGTGTATGAAAATCATTAGAATTGACGGCTCTTTGGCTGTTTTTGGGCTGCGTAGCAACTCTTTTTTGATTGTCAAGCGCGGGGAATGTTGCGTCATAGACCCGAGTTTTGAATATGCCTATGTAGAGGAGTTTTTGCGCGCCGAGTTTGGTAGAGATATCGCTATTCGTTCGGTCGTTTTGACGCATTGCCACGCCGACCATTGCGCAGGGCTAGAGACTTTTGCGGGGGGTACTGTCTTTTTGACGCCCCAAACGGCAGCAGGGCTTGCTGATTCGAGTATTTCGTTATCCGATGCGATTTTGCATAAACTTAAGGTCGATTTGCCCAAGGATAGCAGAGTAGAATATTTGACCGAGGGCGATTTTGAGCCTCTGACTGGGGTGTTGGCAAAGGCTATCTTTACCGCAGGACATACGAGTGATAGCATCAGCGTCATTTTGGGCGAAGATGTTTTCGTCGGCGATTTGGCGTTTGCTGGCGGCGGAATTGGCAGGGTCGATTTGGCTACTGGGAATGCGAGGGCGATGCGAGAGAGTTTGGATTGGTTGTGTTCCTTGCCGTCTAATATGGTGGTGCATTCAGGTCACGGCGAAGATTTTTTGCTGGGTGATTTTGTGCGCGATTTTAGCAAATAGTGCACGCAAAGCAGGCGATAATAGCGCTAATAATGTTGCAAATAAGCGCCACGGGTATGGCATAAAGGAGTCGCGTGACCTTGATTTTGCTAATGTAAATGGTCGCCACATAAAAAATCGTCTCACTGCTGCCCATTATCACACTGGCACATCGCGCTACATAACTATCAGCGCCATATGTCGAGTAGATATTTTCTAGTATCGCGAGGCTGCCGCTGCCGCTAAAAGGTCGGATGAGTATCAATTCGGTGAGTTCGGCGGGGATGGATAGTGTGTTCATCACAGGGGCTAGCAGGTCTGCCAAAATGCCTGTCAGTCCACTGATTTTGAATAATTGGATTGCTACAAAAATCGTGACCAATACGGGGAGGAGTTCGAGGCAAAGTGAAATTGCGCCCTTTGCTCCTTGCGTAAAAGAGGCATAAGCATTGACGCGTTTTTTCGCCGCATACAGTAGCAAAAAAATTAGCAAAACAGGCACTACATAAATGCTAATATTTATCATTTTTTACTTTTATACCTTTTATTTTACTCAGCGCTTTGACAAAAAGTATGGCGAGTATGGTGGAAATCGTGGTAGCGATGAGTGTGGGTAATATTATGTCGCTGCTGCTGGTCGAACCGTATTGTTGACGCAGCCCGATGACCGTTGTGGGGATGAGTTGAATGCTGGTCGCATTGAGTACGATGAGCATAATCATTGCGGTCGACGCGGTCGTCGCCCCTCCGTTGAGCCTGTTTAGCCCGTCCATTGCCTTTAGCCCTGTTGGTGTGCAGGCATTGCCAAGGCCTAGGATGTTTGTAGACAGGTTTAGCGCCAAATACCTCTTTGTCTCCGCATCCGTTTTGCCGAATAGCCAGTCGATGACGGGCTCGAGTAGCGAGGCTATTTTATTTGATAGCCCAGTCGCGTCCACGAGCGAAATAATACCTAGCCATACAGCATAGATACCCAGCAGTTTGATTGTCAATGTCACTGCATCGCTTCCTGCAGTCATCAAGGCATTTACACAGTCCTCGGGATTGACAAAAACTAGGGTAACGATGCCGCTCAGCACCATAAAAAACCAAATTTTTCTCATACAATAAAGTATTAAAAAGTGGTCATTTTTATGAAAAAACTTTACTTAGCGGTCAAAAATTGATATAATAGAACTGAATACCTATTTTTAGCGCCTTAGGCGTGACAAAATTGTGCTTTTGACCCCGCATTTGCTGCAATTATCGTTCAAAAACGAATTTTGTGGCAAAAATGCGGGATTTTGCGTGCGTATAAAGGAGCAGAAAAATGATTGTTGACACACATTCACATATCAATGTGGACAAAATGGCGGACATTTTGCCCGAAATTTTAGCTAATTTGGAGGACGGCACGGTCGGCAGAGTGATTTGCCCGAGTTTTTCATTTGAGAGTAGCATATCGTCTCTTGGGCTCGCCTCGAGTAATGACCGAGTTTTTTGTGCGCTTGGTGTTCATCCTGATAACTGTCAGGAGTACAATACCTCTGTTACGGAGTTTTTGCGCAAAAATGCTGCTCATCCCAAGGTGGTGGCTGTCGGCGAGATTGGGTTAGACTATCACACGTCGCGCCTCAATCGCGACACGCAGTTTGCTGTGCTTGACCAGCAGATTGAGATTGCGGGCGAATTTGACTTGCCGGTGATTTTCCATATCCGCGACGCGTTCGATGACTTTTTTGAGTGGCTCGAGAGCAATCGACAACGTTTCGGGCGAGGTGTGGTACATTGCTTTGAGGGCGATGCAGAGGTTGCACAAAAGGTGCTGGATTTTGGCTTGATGATTTCCATTACTGGGTTAGTCACTTTCAAACCTCGCGCAGACATTCGGCGGGCGGTTGAGTCCGTGCCGCTTGAGCGCCTGATGGTGGAGACGGATGCGCCATATCTTGCACCCGAGCCGTTTCGGGGGCGGATGAATAGACCTGAGTATGTGGAGTATGTGGCGAAAAAGATTGCCGAGATAAAAGGCATGTCGCTCGAGACTGTCGCCGAGGTGACGACTGCCAACGCCTACGAATTTTTTGATAAAATGAGGATATTTGATGAGAAAAGATAGTGAAAAGAATTTGCCTGACGATTTTCGTTTCAAAAAGAAGTTTGGGCAAAATTTCCTCAAGGATACCAACCTTTTGCGTGCGATTGTTTGCGACGCTGAGGTTGTGGATGGGGATAATGTGTTAGAAATTGGCGCCGGTGCAGGGGCGCTGACTCAAGAGATTTGTGCCGCGGTCGGGACGGGCAAGGTGGTGAGCGTGGAGATAGACAACACGCTAAAGGAGTTTTTGACCGAAAAATTCGCAAATGTGGGCTGTATTGAGTTCGTTTTTGGCGATATTCTCAAGATTTCGCCTGCCGAGATTGGAGCCAAGTTTAGTGGAAAACCTTTCAAAGTTGTTGCAAATTTGCCATATTACATTTCGACGCCGATTATTTTCTACCTCATTGAGAGTGGATTGCCGATACAGAGTATTACGGTAATGCTGCAGCGCGAGTTGGTCGACCGAATTACCGCGAGCGCTGGGACAAAGGACTACGGCGCGATTACTGTGATTTTGGGGTTGTACGGCAGAATGAAGAAGTGCCGCGATGTTCCGAGACAGTTGTTTACCCCGATGCCGAATGTCGATAGCGCGATTTTGTCTATCGTGTTTGAGCCGACCAATTTGCCAGTTGGCGAGATTATCCCGGTAGTCAAAGCAAGTTTTGCGCATCGCCGCAAGACTTTGGCTAATAATCTAATGGACGCTTACTCGTTAAGCAGGGAGGGCGTGAATGATATTCTTTCGGAATGTGGTTTGCCGCTTGATGTCCGTGCTGAGAAACTGGACAAAGAACAATTCGTAGAATTGGCGCGTGTTGTCAATTCTTCAAAATAACGCCAAAAGACTGATTTTTTTGCATAATCAGTCTTTTTTTTGTCAACTTTTTTTAGATTGGTTAATATATAATGTTTTAGGAATTTATAGGAGTGAAAATGATTACCAAAAATTTGATTGTCAATCAGTTGCCTGAGTATCGCTCTTCAGGTCAAAAGCCTATTCGTGGTCTGGTTTCGATAAATCTTGGGGCGCAAACTACAGGTAGTATCAAAGTTTTTAATGTTGACGAAAAGTTGTTACCTCTCAGTGTAGCAATAAAAATCGGAGAGCAAAAATTTGTGTTCGATGATGTGACAACTCCCCAAGATTACACCTTTTCTTTGCCCAAAATGGACGAAAATGCACAAATTTTGCTACTTTTGGCGTCTACAAACGCAAATAATAGGGCAGTAGAGGGCTTGGCTCTGGCTCAAAGTCCCGATAGTGATGCGGATTATAGCGAACTATTTGAGGAGTTTAGTGACAAAGAACTTGACGAATTGATTGATGAGGAAATTGCTCGAACTGCGCCAGATTTTGTAGCAAATAGCGGTGTGCAGCAAAAAATTGAGGATGAGGTAACAGTGCGCGACGAGATAAATGAGATCGCGATAGAGCCCTCAGGGAATTTTTATTCACTGATTCAGCCGCAACTTGATGAATTATTCAGCAAATTCCCACATTTTGCCGAATTGGAGGATTTGGTAGCCAATACCGAGTGGGTAAAGGTGAATTATGCACCGAATGAGAGTCAACACTATATTCTTGGCAAACTCTATGACGGTGCCATTGTGACGCATTTGTGCTATGGAATACCTGCATCTTCACGCTCAAGCGCTCCGCCAGAGGGTCTTATAGATTATTGTCAGTGGTTGCCTATCGACCTTAATAATGTTGATGGCGCAGGGTATTGGGTTATGTATCAGAGCGCTGAGACAGGAGAGAATGTCCGTTTGTAAATCGTTATGCATTGTTAAGTTATAATGTTAGAATATTTGAGCAGCCTTTTGCGGGTTGCTTTTTTCATTACAAAAAAATAAAAAAAGTACTGCAATTTATTTGACAAGCAAAAATTAAAGAAGTAAAATATTAATAGGGTAGGTGGAATACCCAAAAAATCTAAAATAATTATTTTTGTTAAAAAGCACAAAATGTGATCTAGTAATTATTTTTTTTGTGCAGGTTACTTGTTGATTTGTGGCGGTAACCCGCTGTTTTTTGTGGTTATGTGACGATTTTGGGCTATTTTTGGTATTTCTTTTTGCCAAAACGCCAATTTTCGTCACTAAGTGACAAAAATTAGCGGGATAGTGCTTGTTTTTTGCTCCTTAATGACGCTATTTGGGCGTTGTTTTTTATTTTTAATTATTTAGAGATAAAAAAAGAGGTTTTATTCAGTTTTATATAATTATTATGTACTTAAAAATAATTATTTTAGGTGGCTCTGTATGCGTTTTGGGTGCTGTGGCTTGCTTGACTTTTGTTGTTGTTTTATGATATAATGATAGGAGGGGAGGGCTAACAAGTTCTGATTTTGTATTACACAAGCGGGGTAAAAAATGCGTAAAATTTCTATTGTATGCGTGGGGAATTTGAAAGAAAAGTATTGGGTTGACGCATTCGGTGAATATCAAAAACGCTTATCAAAATACTGTGATTTCACTGTAATTGAGATACCAGAGAGCAAACTAAACAAGGCGAACGCGAGCGAAATATCCGCCGTTATTAGTGCCGAGGGAGATAGGTTATTAGAGAAATTGCGTGGCAAAAAAGTGATTTGTTTAGCTATCGAGGGCGGGGCTGTTTCTAGCGAAAAAATGGCAGAAATTGTGAGTCAGGAGAGCGATTTCGGCGAGGTATGTTTTGTCATCGGCGGTAGTTATGGGCTGGATGATAGAGTTAAACGGTTGGGCAAGTCTATCAGTTTTGGTAAAATCACGCTGCCACATCAACTGATTAGGGTGGTTTTGGCAGAGCAAATCTATCGCGCTTTTACCATCATCAATAATATTACATACCATAAGTAAAATAAAAACAGGTGAGCGTGATCGCCCGACCTGTTTCTTTAATTACAATACTAGTGGAAGAACAATACCCAACAAAACAATAAGCAAAATTACAAAGTAAAGAATTTTCCACACAGTTGGTTTACTCTTGACATATTTCCAAGCAAGGAATGCAGTGATACAAATCAAGATTGCTGTACCAATGTTTTGCAAGAGTGTGATAATCAACGAGCTTACCCCACAAATAGCAAGGATTGCTGAGATGAGGTAGAATAGAGCAACAGCACCAATAGTATAGAAACTAATCTTGTTTAGGCTCCAACCAAAAATCGTGGTAGACTTGCTAGAAGAACTGCTTTTTTCACTAGTAGACTTTGATTGAGTTGATTTTTTTTCTGCCATATTTCTCTCCTTTTATACACTTATATTATATCACAAAATTTCCAAAATATTAACATTTTTTTATAAATTATGACATTTGACATTTAGAGTTTTTTTGTCAAATCATAACTTAATATAACAAAATTTGATGAGGGATATGGGGGTAAATTGAGGCTGTTATGCAATGCGTAATACCTGCATAATACCATGCATAGTACCCCCGATAGTGCTGTTTTTTTGCGGTAAAATATGCGTTTTTTTGTGTATTTTTATGAATTTTCAGTAGCACTTTAACAAAGTAGTCAATTAGGTTGATTTTTTATTTTTGCAGATTTTTCGGCGGGGATTAGTACACAATTTGCTCTATAATATTCCGTCGTAACAGGTTTTGCTAGAGTGGGTATGTTCAGTCTATTGCTGTAAAAGATTTGACAATCACCATTTTCGCGGTAAATTATTTTTGATTGAAATTCCATTATAAAACCTCGATTTTATATTTTATTATTGTAGTTGTATTTGACTTCAAGTCGTTAATTACAAAACCGTTTTGAGGGTCTAGCGTCGGCGCAATTTCATCGTTTATGGTTACAGTTTTGGGTACAAATCGTGTGCCTTTGGGTATACTTTCGACAAAGTATGCTGAATTGGTATTACCAATATTTGTTGTGATTATTGTGTTGGTAAATGTTATTATGTCGCCTGATTTTGCAGTTGTCAAATCGGCGTTTTTGGCTATCTCGATATTGCTGTAACTATATATAATTGGTATTTGGGTTGTATTTGAAAATTCGCTCAGTTTTGGCCCGTGGTCTATTGAGAAAACAATTCTTGAGGTAGAAAGTGCGCAATCTGAGGTTGGATTGTTGCTGATTTTTGCTCGATATGCTACCACAACTGTTTGGTTTGGCGATAATAGTGGGGTTATTGTTAGGTTTTGCGTAGGGTTTGCTTCTGGGTATGGGGTAGAGTCAATAGTTAGTGATTGCGGTACAAATTCCAAATTATTGTCAAGCGTGTCTAGTATAACAATGTCGGTCAAATCAAGGTCGCTTATATTTGTTAATTCGATACTAAAAGTGACAATATCGTTGGGATGCGCGTTTGGTTGACTGCTGGAGCGAGTTTTTTTGAAAGAATCCGTGAGATATTCCACACTAAATAGATTGCTCGCAAAATTTCCTTTTTGCGTAGGTTGAGTAGAGGTACTAAACTCTGACGAGACAAATGCTTGATTTGTTATTTTGGACATTGATGCTCCTTGTAGGAAAATGTTTTTTGTCAAAAACATTATATGTCAAAATTGCTATAAATTGTTAATTTTGTTGATAAAAATCACAAAAATGGTGGTTGTTTGCTGTTTTTTAACAAAAAAGTGAGCAAATTTATATAATAATTAAAATAGTTTTTAGGAGTGTAATGTGTTTGATAATTTTGACAATGGGGGCAACTCGTCGCGAAACAAGTGTTGCGGAATTATAAATTCCAAAATAATTACACCGACAGGTGCTACAGGCCCGCAAGGACCTCAAGGCTTGCGTGGTGCGACTGGCGCCACTGGGCAAAAGGGGGAAACTGGAGCCACTGGTCCTGCGGGTGCCACTGGGATGATGGGAGCGACTGGCGCAACTGGGGCTACGGGAGCGACTGGGGCAACAGGCGCTACTGGTGGTGAAGTAGTTGTTAGGGGTACTACTACGCTGGACGCGGGAGAGGTTGCGCGGGTAGAGAATACCTACAGTGATGGCAGGAATTGGTTGGATTTTTACATACCCAAGGGTGAGACTGGTGAAACTGAAGTGGTGCGAGCGGGTAATGTCACTACGCTAGAGCCAGAAAATAACGCAAGTGTGGCGGATAGATATCTAAACGGTGTACATTTTCTGGATTTTGGCATCCCAAGAGGTTTTACGGGCTCTGTCGGTCCGCGTGGGCCTACGGGCTTCCCGGGGGAAATAGGAATGAAAGGCGACCCCGGTCCTCAAGGCGAAAAGGGTGAAAAAGGTGATAAGGGCGACCCTGGGGAGCGCGGTGAAGTGGGGCCTGCGGGTCCTCTGGATATCCCTTGTGCGCAAATCATCTCCTATAATGATGATCCTACGCAATTTCCTGCGACTGGGGTAGAGATTCCTACCAATACGCGGTTGCCCCTAATGAGGCTTGAGTTGGATAATGGTAATATTCTTACATTAGATTCGGTGGATAAAACTATCCAATTTAACAAAACAGGCGTCTATTACATCGTTTTTACTACAAATGCATACACAAAACGCTCAGAACCCGATTTTGACCCCGCTACAGATTTTGTATCCATTGCGTTTAGAGAGGTTGATAGCGATAAGATTTTGGCGGCGGCAACGACGTGGACGCGAGAAGAGTGTGCTAATAATGTAGTGGGTAGTGGGGTATTCGTGGTGGATAATATTGCTTCGGCTTATGAGTTGATAAACTCGCAGAAAAAAAGTATATTTATAAATGGTTGTAATATTATGCAGACTGTATCGCAGTCATATTTTGCCGTGCCAATGGTGACAATTTCCATTCTGAAATTAAAATAATGAGCAAAAAAATGCATAAAAAGCAATAAAAAAGTAGTTTTTATTATCAAAACTACTTTTTGCTACTATTAGAAACAGTTGCTTTACAAATTTATAATTATAACAAAATTTGTATAATTATGCATCATCTCAGTTGACTGTAACGTCGAATTTTACTACTGTTTTGTCACCCGGATTGAGGTCGGATAGGGTAATTCCATTCCGTGGGTCGGCGTCGGCTTGGGGTGTTTCGTCTATTTTGACTGAGGCGTCTTGAAATGTTACTGCGCTAGGTATTGGGTCGGTCAAAACGATATTTGTATTCTTGACATTCCCTTCGTTTGTAACGGTGATTTGATAGGTAAGAGTTTGCCCTTTGATAACGGCTGATAGATTAGAGGTTTTGTCGACGGTAAGTTTTTCATTCACGATAGGCGTGTCTATTGTATTTGATGTTGTGCTAAGCCCCGTAGTGTTGTCGGTGTCGTAAGTAATTTGCGAAATAGTAGAAAATTCGTCGACCTCTGGCGCGTCACTAACCATTACTTTGTAAGTAATCTCTATAGAATTATTAGGCTCTATTGGCTGGTCTAATTGGATACCAGTTTCTGGGTTGGCTGTAGGGTCTAGGCTGCCATCAATCGAGACGGTGCCTGTCTGAAATTCTGCGCCGTTGCCAATCGTGTCAATAATGCGAACGTTTTTGACTGCTATGTCGCAGTCATTGGTTAATAATAGACATTGCTCAATTTCTTGCGACGGTATCGCATAAGTTTCGATACAACTCCTTATTGCGGTAAAGTCAGCCATATTGTCAATGATAGACTGATTGCTTTCGGTTGTTATATCCTTGTAAGTGCTATCTGGTAGTTGAATTTTTGAGGTGATTTGTGAAACATTAATAATTTTAGACATCTTTGTATTCCTTTTTGTTTCGTATAGTTACAACCATAATATGCATAAATAAATTTTTGTGTGTGTTTGATTCTTTGTGAAAAATACTCCTAAAAATGTGAAAATTATTAATTTTTGATAGTTTTTTATTGTTTTATTATAAAAAATGCCATTGCCGAGTGAAAATGCAGTCTTTGATAAAATTTATAATATACAAAATAATGTATAATTATTCACGATGATGTATTGTAAAACGCAGCCCCTAATCGTTTGATTTGTGTGTAAAGCAAACGCGCAAAATTAATTAATTTTTACATTATTTTATGCATAATTTGTACATTTTGCGACCGTTTCGGGGTGATTTTAATAGATATGCTTGCTGTTTTGGTGTTAGTATTGTGCAAAAAATGGCATAAAGTGATGTGCTAAAACAGTGATAAAATGCTAAACAAATTGGTGATTTTTTGTGCGCAAAAGCCGCGCACTTAAATCCTAAAAGTGCGAAAAAGTATCAAAAATATATCAAAATGCATCAAAAACGTGGTAAAATCGTGATTTTTTATGTGTTTTTGATACACAATTCACTCAAAATCAGAATATAACCTGTTTATGAATAGGAAAGTAAAATTAAAAAAAGATGATATAAAAAGTCTTCATTTTGTCGGAATTGGTGGGGTAAGTATGAGTGCTTTGGCAAAATTGCTAAAGAGTCGAGGCTATGTGATAACTGGTGTGGATGACAATGCATCTACAGTTTTGGACGACCTAAATGCTCTCGGCATAAAATCTAGCACAAAATCAAATGCTTGTTTGGTCAAAAATGCCGATATTGTAGTATACACGACTGCTGCAAATAGTCACCCCGATTTGGAATTGGCAAAAAATTTGCACAAGCCTATTTTTGAGCGAGCGGAATTTTTGGGGATGTTGGCTGCGCATTTTGAGCATACGATAGCAATTAGCGGGACGCACGGCAAAACTACCGTCAGTGCAATGCTCGGAAACATTTTTGATTTGGCTAAAACAAATCCTACCGTACATATCGGTGGCGAGAGTCTAAACTGGCATAGTAATTTGCGGGTGGGGGGTAGTCAGTATTTTATTACCGAAGCCTGCGAATACAATCGTAGTTTTTTGCACTTGCGCCCGCATTGCGTCTGTATTACCAATGTCGAGTGTGACCATATGGATACTTACCGCGACCATGATGATGTGGTGGAGGCTTTTGAAAGATTGATAAAGCAGACAAAAAAATTCGTGGTTTATTGCGGTGATGACTTTTCACCCCCAAAAGTCAAGAATAAAACTTTTCTTTCTTACGGCTTTGAACCGAGTAATTATTTTTCAGCTCGAAATCTTCACGAAAAAGATGGCGTGTTTACTTTTGATTGTTATAAGCAGGATAAGTTTTTTCTACGGGCGGAATTGAAAATTGCGGGCAAGCACAACGTCCTGAATGCACTCGCGTGCATTGCCATTTGTTTTGCATATCACATGCCTTATTTGTGTATTATAGAGGGCATTCAAAATTTTGCGGGGGTGGCACGGCGTTTTTGCGATTTGGGTGAAATCGGCGGCGTCAGGCATTTTGCGGATTACGCTCATCACCCGACTGAAATTCGTGCATTGTCGGAAACAGCGAAATTTTTGCCTCATAGGGGGAAAATCGTGACGATTTTTCAGCCGCACACATATTCGCGAACAAAAAGTCTCTTGGTTGACTTTGCTAATGTTTTGGGCGAAAGCGAAAATCTCATCCTGTTGCCAACTTTTGCAGCTCGGGAAAAACCTCTCGCTGGTGGCGATAGTACGGATCTATTCTTTGCGTTGCCGCGGGGAATGAATGCTTTGTATTGCTCGAATTATCAAAATCTAAAATTCAATCTGGACGTGCTGCTTTCGGCGGGGGATATTTGCTTGTGGGTTGGGGCAGGCGATATCTATCAAATAGCACAACACTATTGCCAGAAATCTGGCGAAGATAAAAATATATATCAATAGTGATAAAATAAATCTGTATATTTATTTTGATATAAAAAGATATAACTTTTGTTGCGGTTTTTCAAAATCTTATGATATAATACGAAAGGAGGGTACTCCCTGTTATTATAGTGTTTGATGAATGTGATTAAATCTGTATTTTTTTGTGTGAATTCTTTGTGGTTGTTGTGAAATTGGCGAAAAACTGTCGAGATGGACTATAGAAATGTACATAATATTTTGTTAGGTTAATGCTAGAGAAATTCAAAAAGTGGCAAATTAATAACAAAAGCGGATTTAATGGTGTGCAATAATGCAAAAAAATTTTTTAAGAGAATTGATTATGAGTGAAAAAAGGTTTGTTCGTTTGGAGCAAATGCAGGTCGCATGTCGCCAGAAGATTACTTGGCACGGTGTAAAAATCCGGGGATGATTAGGCTTTACAGAGAACTGAGACGGAGATTGGGGGAATTGTTGCCTGAATTTGGTGAGTATGCGGTACAAAATTACATTGGATATAAAAAATTTGGTAAGCGTTTTGCAGAAATACATGTACAACAAAGCAAAATTCGTGTGAATACTTTGACGCCTCCTGAGGGGGTTGATTGTGGGGGATATGAGGTTCCGCAAACTCATCGGTGGTCATTGCCTTATGAACTCAATTTTTATGATGATAGTGGATTGGATAATGCTATAGAAGCCATTAAATGGTCATTCAAGCAGACGAGATAATTGGTTGTATAGGTTTAAAAAGAGGTTTGGACGCCTCTTTTTATTTGTCTCCCGACGGGGCGGCGGCTTGCCGTGTGTGTGCGACCGCACGCACGATGCGCCATTCGGCGCATTAGGCGCCCTGCGGGCGCCTGACGGCAAGCCGCCCCCCATGCCGCACAATCTCTTCCAAGCCCCCCCAGACTGCTACTCATTTGTCTTTCAACACACAAAAAAGCGACCCTTTCGGGCGCTTTTTTGTTACAGTGTATTATCTCTGCATTTCTTGGTCGTTTGATTGAGTGTTGGCAGCAGAATTTTGCATGCCTTGCTCGATACCATTGTAAACATCTGCGAGGTCGTTTGTACCCTTCGCAGATATATTTTTGAGAGTGTCGAGAGCCCCTTTGACGCTAGATTTGATTTTGCTAGCACCCTTAGAGAGCACTTTACGCCCCTTGTCGCCTTTGCCAAACAATTCTAGTACCTTGCTAGAGATGCACGCAGTACCTACCGCCACGAGAGCGCCAGCGATACCGATTTCGAGTGCGTCTTCGAGTTGCAATGTGCTGAGGTCGAACGGACTGTCAGACATTTCACCCTGCAAATCATTGGCGCTGACTGTAGTGTCTACGCCCAATCTATCCAAATTATTTGCAACAGTAGGGTCCTTGATGTTAAAGTCAACCTCTTTGTTGAGAGCCGCATTCATATCGGTACCTTGCGAAAGTAACTCGCGCTCGTTTCTGTATATTGCGAAGTCTTTTCTGTAATCCATTATATCAGTAACTATTGCATTATACTCCTCTAGTTCAGCCCTATTGGTGGTAATGACATCACTGGCAGCCTTGGCGCCATCTGGATTGTGAGGAGATACATTAGGGCACCTTACATTCACACAGTTCATAATGAAGTCATAACCGTCCTGAAAACCTCTCTGTTGAGCGAACATATCGAGAGCGTCTTTTGTGGAAATCCGCCAAAATTGCGTAATTTTACCACTTATCCACAAGTATACCACAAGCGGGGGGGGGGCAACTCAATGAGCCCAAAAAAGTTGTTAATTTTAAAAATGTGTAATGGGGTATCTGTGCACAATTTTCCGTTTCGCTACCCACTATTTTTGCCCGCCATCTGTTTGAGAACTCAACAATATTTATTCAATTTTTTTTTTTGGTTCGCTCCGCTCACAGATTTCACGGACACTGTTGGTATCCTCTGAATTACACTGCGGGGACTCGACTCCATTCCATTATTAATATAAAAGGCAAAATTCTTCCTTTTCGTCATTCAGGGGAGCCCCATTATATAAGATACGCGCGCGCGTGAGAGGTATGATGCTGTGGGGAGGAGTAGAGGACTTTTGCAAAGAAAATAAAAATTCATAATAAATTTGCGTAAAACTATTGCTTTTTTGTAGAAAATGGTATATAATAACGCTACTAATATTTTTTACGAGGTAATTATTATGAAATCAGAAATACACCCAAATTATCACGAAGTTAAGGTTGAGTGTGCTTGTGGTGAGACTTTTACTACCAATTCAACCTACAAAAGTGATGTTATGAAAGTCGACATTTGTAACAAGTGTCACCCATTCTTTACGGGTAATCAAAAGATTGTCGATGCTGCAGGTCGTGTTGAGAAATTTAACAGAAAACACAAAATTACTGCTGAATAGTCAAATAGGTGCTTTTTTAGGCATCTATTTTTAGTCTTTATGAGGTGGTTATGACGATATTAGATTTTTATTTCAATATGCTCTCGGGGCTCGATAAGGATTCGATTAGGCGGGATTTGACATGGCTATTCAGAGAAACGCTGACTGATGCTTCGCCTGAAGAGTGGGCGAATCGCGACCTTTCAGACGAGGAGGCTGCAGTGCTGGCGGACGGTGTGGATAGGCTTGCAAAGGGCGAGCCACTCGCATACATTCTAGGCGATGCAGAGTTTTATTGGTGCAAAATCGGCGTTTCGCCCGATGTGCTAATCCCTAGGCCTGAGACGGAGGGGTTGTGCGATTTGGTTATTCGTCAAAACAGGGGCAAGAGCGTGCGCGCTCTCGACCTCTGCACGGGGAGCGGCTGTATAGCGATTGCACTCAAAAAGACCTGCCCCGATTGGGAGGTCGTGGCTGTAGATGTTAGTCTGAATGCTCTGAATATGGCTAGGGCAAATGCCGAGTCGAATAATGCCGAGATTCAGTTTGTCGAGAGCGATATGTGGCAGAATGTGACGGGGACTTTTGATGTGCTGGTGAGCAACCCGCCATACATAGATTCCCGCGGAATGACAGAATTGCCGCAGTCGGTAAAGGATTTTGAGCCATGCTTGGCGCTGTATGGTGGCGAAGACGGGCTAGATTTTTATCGTGATATAGCGGTGCGCGCTCCTGAATTTTTGGCTCCTGACGGGAGGATTTATCTCGAGGTCGGAGACGGGCAGGCTGGTGCTGTGGCGGGTCTATTGCAGGAGAATTTCGTCGAAATCGAAATCTTGAGAGATTTGTATAAAGTAGAACGTTATGTCGTTGCGAGGAGAAAATAATGATAGAAAAGTTAAAGCCATTTGTCGACAAGTACAATGAGTTGAGCGAATTGATGTGCTCACCGAAATTGCTCGAGGATATGGATGAATATCGCAAAGTTGCGAAGCAGCACGCTAGCCTAGCAGAGTTTGTCGAGTTGTATGAGCGGTATAATGCTGTACTTTCGCAAATCGAAAACGCGCGTGAGATTTTGTCAGAGACCCAAGACAAGGAATTGGTCGAGATTGCTGAGGCGGAAAAGGCTGAGTCTGAGAGCAAAATCGCGGGGCTAGATAGCGAGGTGCAGATTTTGCTACTCCCAAAGGACGCAAATGACGAGAGCAATGTATATATCGAGGTTCGACCAGCAGCAGGCGGCGATGAGGCGTCTCTTTTTGGTGCGGAATTGTTTGCTATGTATCGCAAGTACGCCGAGCGTAAAGGTTGGGTGACAGAGATAGTCGAGTACAGTGCTACCGAGGTCGGAGGGCTCAAAGAAGGCGTAATGCGTGTGGACGGCGTCGGTGTCTATCGTGCGCTAAAATGGGAGAGTGGTGTGCATCGCGTGCAACGCGTGCCAGAGACTGAGTCTCAAGGCAGGGTGCACACGAGTACTGTGACTGTGGCGATTTTGCCCGAGGTCGAGGAGGTCAATTTTGAGATTGATGATAAAGACCTGCGCATCGACACTTACCGCGCGGGTGGTCACGGCGGGCAGGGTGTCAATACTACGGACTCTGCGATCCGAATTACGCACTTGCCTACTGGGTTGGTAGTGGCTTGCCAAGATGAGCGCAGCCAAATCAAAAACAAAGAGCGTGCGATGAGCGTTTTGCGCGCAAAATTGCAGGATTTGTACACTCAAAAAGCTATTTCTGAGAATGCGCAGCAGCGCAAGACCCAAGTCGGTACTGGTGACCGCAGTGAGCGTATCCGTACGTACAATTTCCCTCAAGGGCGCGTGACCGATCATAGGATTGGGCTCAGTCTGCACAATATCACTGAGTTTATGCAGGGCGATATCGACGAAATGCTACAGGCATTGCACGATGAAGAAATCCGACTCAAACTCGAGAATTTGTAAGTTGAATTCATCATATCACGAGGAGTGGCAGGAGCACGGTCACAGCCTCGGTATGTGAATTTTGATAAAACAAAAACGACCCAAATGTGGTCGTTTTTTTGTATTTTGCTCGAGACTAAAACTTGATAGAGTCGTCGCGAGGTGGGAGGTGGTCAAAGACCTCTTTGATAATGTCGGCAGCCTCATCCATCAGTGCCTCGGTGTGAGTGGCTGTGTAACTAGTGCGGATGATTGCGTCGCCCGGGGCGACCGCAGGGCTTACGACTGGGTTGACATACACGCCCTTGTCAAAAAGCGTCTTGCACGCGAGGAAAGTGCGGTAGTCGTCGTATGTTTCGATAGGAATGATAGGCGCTACACTGTCACGAATAGGGATGTTGCGCGATTTGAGCGCGTTACGCATATAGTCGGCAATGTGCTGCAAATTTTTTACACGCTCAGGCTCACGCTTGATAATGCGCAGGGCAGCCAAAGCACTAGCGGCGTTCGCTGGGGTAGGGCTAGCAGCAAAGATGAAAGGACGCGAACTGTGGCGCACGTAATTTACGACCTCCGCCTTGCCCGCCATATAGCCGCCGAGACTCGCCAAACTCTTGCTAAATGTACCCATAATGATATCTACATCGTCCTCCAGCCCAAAATGCTCTGCCGTGCCGCGACCGTGTTCGCCGAATACGCCCAGCCCGTGCGCGTCGTCAATCATAATCCTAGCACCGTACTTTTTGGCGAGCGCCACGATTTCTGGCAGTTTGCATAGGTCTCCGCCCATACTGAATACGCCGTCAGTCACAATGAGGATGCCTTTGTCACTAGGGATAGTCTGCAGTTGTTTTTCTAGGTCAGCCATATCGCTGTGTTCATAACGCAGCATCTTTGCAAAACTCAGTCTACACCCGTCGTAAATACTCGCGTGGTTCTCCTTGTCACATAGGATGACGTCATTTCTGCCTGCGATAGCCGAGATAATACCCAAGTTGCTCATAAAGCCTGTGGTAAAAGTCATACAGTCCTCTTTGTGAAGGAATTCCGCAAGTTCGTGTTCTAGCGTGAGATGTAGGTCTAGCGTGCCATTGAGAAATCGCGACCCTGAGCAGCCCGAACCGTACTTTTTGTACGCCTCGATACCAGCCTCGACGACCTCAGGATGATTGGTCAGTCCCATATAGTTGTTTGAGCCGATCATAATGACCCTGTGCCCCTCCATATTTACTACGATATCTTGCCCACTCTCGAGATAGTGAAAGTAAGGATAAACGCCAGCCTCTTTGATTTTTTTGACAGTGTCAAAGTTATAGCATTTTTCAAATAAATCCATAAATTATTTCTCCAATTAGTGATTTGTATAAGTCCCATTATACCAAAAGTTTTGTTTTTTGACTAGCAAATTAAATGAAAAAACATATTATTTTTTGAGAATAATACTTGATTAAATTTTGTAAAAAGTGTATTATAGAGTGAGAGAGGTAAAACAAATGATTGTTTTGAAAAATGTTGTCGTAGCATATAGCAAGGATTATAATGCTCTGATGAATGTCAATTTGACGGTAAAAAATGGCGAGAGGGTCGCTATCATCGGTAATGAGGGGGCGGGCAAGACAGCCCTTTTGCGACTGATCGCTGGGCTAGAGACTCTCAAGAGTGGCGAGGCCTACATCCGTGATGTGCCTGTATCAAAGGTCGATTTTGCCACCAATGTAAACTTGGGTTACATTACTCAAGCTCCTGTTTTTTTTGAGCGCAAGACCGTTTTTGACAACCTCGCGTGGGTTCTCAAAAATCGCAAAGTGCCCAAGAGAGAGTGGGAGACTCGCGTGCGCGCCGTGCTCAATGAGTTTGAATTGAGTTATCTAGCCGACCTCAAGATCGGGACGCTGTCTCGGCTAGAGCGTAGGCAAGTGCAGATCGCTAGACTCGCTCTTCGCCCGATAGATATCCTGCTGTGCGACGATATTTTTGATGACCCTGACGGCGAAATTGTCAAACAGACCAAAAAATGCCTGCAGATTTTGCTCGACAAAGACCCCGCGCAAAAAACTATCATTTTTGCGTCTGAGAATGAGCAGGTTTTGGGCGACTTGGTGCAGAAAGTCTATTACCTAAACGGTGGCTGCTTGTCGGAGAAAAACAATGAAAAATAATTCGCAAAACCAAAGTTTGCTGCAAAATATCCTTATTAATGTCGACCCAAACAACTTGGCTTGCGTCAGCCAAATTTACAACGACCCCAATGTCAAAAAGTTTTTTGCCGATGAAGAACTTATTTTGACCGTGCAAACTTTTTTCAAGCACAACCTCAATCTTATCAAAACCAGTGCCGAACTCATCGTGCATCGCAATACGCTATTGTATCGGCTCAACAAAATCAACAATCTCTTGGGGCTGGATATCCGCAAGTTTGACGACGCCGTGACGCTCTCAGTCTTACTCGCTTTCAAGAGTACCGAAATCAAGCGCAAACGCCATATCAACAAACTTGCCCAACTCGAGACCCTCAAGTAGTAGGGGGGGGGCTTGACTACAATGCGGGGTTTCCCTCTGCATTGTTTTTATTAATGTGGTCAGGTGGGGGTGCCAACACTTGTCATTCAGAGGACGCCGACGGTGTCCGAGGAATTTGCGATGCGCATTGCGGCGAATCCCTTTCAGCATTAGTCTGTACATAGCATTGCCGACAGCCTTTTGTTCAAGTGTTAGCCCGTTTATTAGTATCAGTTCGTCCTTAGGGTGTTGCGCTCTTAGCAAAAAACAAAAAACTATCTCGAAATCATTTGTCAAGTAGTGCGAAAAGTGCTAAAATTATCAAAAGATTAGGAGGAGTAGTAATGAGTTTTCATATAATTTGTCCAAAGAATAAGGCGTTTTGGAGTAAGTTTGCGACGGTAATGGCGAGTTTTTGCACTGTATTGGTGGCGGTCGTGGTCGCTTTTCCATAAAGATTTGAGCAATTTGAGACAGGTTTTGCCTGCCTTTTTTGTTTTGTGGCGAAAGTTTTTTGCGAAATTTGCAAAAAGTATGTAAAATCATTTGATAATTTTGACAAAATTCGGTACAATAGTATATATAATGTCAAAATGCCACAAGAATAATAAAAAATTGAGGAGATTTGCCAATGCAAAAAATAGGTAAGACTGGTAAAACAGTACTCGTGAGCATTATTGCTGCCGTCGTGCTTTTGCTGAGTGCCGTGCTGCCCGTGCTCTTGCTGCAGGGGCCACAAAAAGCGCGTGGCGATGCGGCGGTGGCTGCGGGTGGGTCGTTCACGGTCTCGGTAGAAGATAACTCTGACAGTGCGTATTTGGGTCCCGGTCTGACATCATACGGCTCGGCTTATCCTGCAGCCAAATCACAGGTGATTATACAGATTTCTACTTTGTCGGGTAGTTTGGTCGTAGTCAAAAAGATTTCGTTTGCTACCCAAGCAGGGCAATCATTTGACTTGGGCGGGTCGCTGACCGCAAACACACAATATCGTGTACGCATTATTACCCCGACATATCTGAGATATTCGGTGATTCATTACATAGATGTCAATAATGATGAGTACAACAACCTTGCGACGAATACATTTATTATCAAACATACCGGTTCGCAAGGGGTGGTAGTGAGCGTGGATCTCTTGCAGGATGACTCGTGGCTCACATACTTTTCATAAGAAATAACACAATTCCGACCATAAACAAAATCAAAAAAGCGATCATTAGTCACTGCATTTTGAAACTAGTGTAATAATTAAGAGAATTAGAAATCAAAAATCTAGTTCTCTTTTTTACTGGCTATTTTATGCCGTGAAAGGTACTTGACAAGAGAAGAAATGAAAACACAATATCAAAAGGCAGAGAAACGAAAAAGGCGAAGTTGGAAGCATAAACATCGTTTCTCTGGCTTAACCAGCAAAAGAAAAATTCATTTCAGAGGCTCTTGTCAAGTTCACCATGGAATAAATTAGCCATTATATAGAACAGCAAAAAGCGAAAGTGTGTTACGTTCACCAACACTTTCGCTTTTTGTCTGCTTTAATTTATTTTATAGACGTGTGCTTGTCTGCTCGAGCAAAAGCGAGAGCACATGTATCAAGACAAGTACACGCCTAAATGCCATTTATAAATTTTCTTACAAATTTTGATATTTTTCTAGAAAAAGTAGCTTTTTGAAAAAATATGTGTTATAATATAGTTTGTAAGGAGTGAAGTATGAATCTTAAAAGCCAACAATTAAGAAGTGATTTAAGTTTAGAAATAGATTTTGACCAAACTTTAACAACTAATCAAATTAAAGAAAGATTGATTGAAGTATTAGGAAAAGAAAATTGTTCAGAAGAAATTATTGCAAATCGTAAAGTATTAGTTTACTTAAATAATGATGGTATAAAGCAAGTTTTATTGTTTGCCAATATTTCCTATTTGGGTGGGGATGGTGCTCATCCTATTTTTAAGAAAAGAATTCAATTACAAATGTCTTTTAAGAATGTTGCATTAGAAGTTTCTAATAAAACAAATTATTTTGTTAGGTTTCTAGGTGTGTATCATTATAAAGGAAATATTGTTTTTGTAGATTTTGTCAAAGACACTTATTTAATGAAAAAGATGCATAACTCAGCTGCTCATGTATATGTTAATGATTTATATCAAGGCATGAAAAATGGTATTTTCAAAAAAATTGATAGAAATAACAATATGTTATATGTTGTAAAATATACAAAATTAAAAGATTATCTTAATGACAATATTGTTGTTCAAAATAAGATTACAAAGATATTTGATTTATTTACAAAGTTTAATTATGGTTTCCCTTTTGGACAATGGTTAGAAGCGATTAAATGTGTTGAAGAAATGAGAAATAAATCATGGTCTCAATGGGCTCAATCTGAATGGGCTGGCTGGTTTTTAGAGTATCGTTTTTATCATTTTACCAAAGATAATAATACTGAAAATTATTGCAAATATATTAGACAAAAAGGACAATCAGATTTAGATTTTGATTTATGGTTTAATGAAGTTTCTTTTTATGGAGACTTAAAGTCTGAAAGTCTTTCATCAGGTGCTATTTTAGGTAATGACAAAGAAAGTGTTCTAGAAGCAATAAATACTTACGACAAATTTTGGTATGTTGTTTATGAACATGATACTATAAAAGATAAAGATAAAAATTTTGAAGCTAGTGAGTTTATTAACCAATTAAAATTAGATAGTGGCAAATGGCCAAAAGGAAAACTTTATGATTCCCATTCATACGGCAATAAATTAAAACATTCTATAAACTACACAAAAATGTATATTATAGAAGTTAATAGAATCAACTATGGCGAAGTTCTTGCTGATTTTAATCAAGGTAAACAACCTAATGGAGACCCTAGGAAACAAAAAGTTTCTATTTCTAAAAAGATTCTAGATAACTTTATTATTTACAAATATGATTATAAGGAAAAAGTATGTTAAAGAAAAATTTTAAGTTTATAGATTTATTTTGTGGAATTGGTGGATTTCATCAAGCATTACAAAATCTAGGTGGCGAATGTGTTTTTGCTTCTGATATTGATAAGTATGCTATTGAAACCTATAAAGAAAATTACAACCTAGATTCAGGTATAAATATAAGAGATATAAAAGAAGAAAACATCCCATCTCATGACGTGTTATGTGCAGGATTTCCATGTCAAGCATTTTCAAAGGCTGGAATGCAAAAGGGTTTTGAAGATGAAACTCGAGGCACTTTATTTTTTGAGATAATTAGAATATTAAAACATCATAAAACACCATATATTATTTTAGAAAATGTTAGAAATCTTGCTTCTCATGATAACGGAAACACATGGAATGTTATTAAAAATAGCCTTAAGGAATTGGGTTATGTTATAACAGAAATTCCTATTATTGTTAGTCCTCATCAAATTGGAGTTCCACAAATAAGAGAAAGAGTTGTTATTCTTGGTGTTCATGAGTCTGTCGGAATTAAAGAAATTTCAGTTAATATTCCAAATATTGACAAAAATGATATAGATTTCTTATCTTCTAATATATTAGAACATGGTGAAGTAGATAAAAAATACTACATTTCAAAACATGAAGAAAAAGTGTTAAATTGTTGGGATGAATTTATTCGTGGTATTAAAGAAAAAGTTTTAGGTTTTCCGATTTGGTCTTTTGAATTTTCAAAAGATTATGATTATTCAACATTAGGATATCCTAAATGGAAAGAAAATTTTATTAGTAGAAATAGAAAACTTTATGAAAACAATAAAGATTTTATTGATTCATGGCTAAAGAAATGGAATTATTTACAAGATTTTACAACAACAGAACAAAAGTTAGAATGGCAATGTGGTGCTGATTGCGAGTCAATATGGGATGCAATTATTCAATTTAGACCTTCGGGTATAAGGGTTAAAAGACCAAATGTTTTCCCTGCATTGGTTGCAATGGTTCAAATACCTATTATTGGGAAAGTTAAAAGAAGATTAACTCCAAGAGAAGCTGCTAGATTACAAAGTTTTCCAGATTCATTTATATGTAATAAAAACGACCATCAAGCATATAAGCAATTTGGTAATGCTGTAAATGTTAAAGTTATTGAATATATGGCAAAACAATTATTTAAATTAAAGCCATAAAAATAAAAGAACTCTATCATTTGATAAAGTTCTTTTTATTACACTAATTTCAAAAGGTATTACCCTTAGGTCGCTTTTTTGTTGTTTTGTTAATGCGGGTCCGGGGTGCAGCCCCGCAAGGCGGCTTGCCGTGGTGTGTGCTGTCGCACCCACTATGCGCCTATTGGCGCATTAGGCGCATTCGCGCCCGACGGCAAGCCGTTCGGTCATCCCCGCGAGCGTGTCTATCCTTCGCCTTGGTTGTTATTCCACGGCAGGCATCGCCTGCCGTGGAATCGGTGAGGCACGCAGTGCTGAACCCAAAACGCTCCAGTATTCGCATCGCTCAATGCTGGGGATGCGTTCCTGACTCCAGTA
Organism: uncultured Christensenella sp.; assembly: GCA_964579205.1. Classification (GTDB taxonomy): domain Bacteria; phylum Bacillota; class Clostridia; order Christensenellales; family UBA1242; genus UBA7867. The sequence continues at coordinate 25,686 of CAZOFH010000006.1, read as the reverse complement.
ATCCGTATAAACGGCTGCATTCTATCACTATGATTGTCGCTGCCAAAATTTCCGTAGAACGAATCTAAGATTGTGACATAAGCAGGGCTATGAGGGCGGGTTCGCAATGATAGTTTTTATCTTATATTATCAGGGTACTCTCTTCCTTTGTCAAAACCTACTATGGAAGGTGAGGCTGATGCATTTGCCGCCGCAGAGGGTGGCGTTTTGCGGAGACATAGGGACGAGGCGGATTTCGTTTTCGGTGACGATTTTGCGGAAGCGGTCATACAGTTCGCGCGCTTCTTTTTCCGCATCAAAATAAACGATGCTAAAGGTATAGTCTGCGACATTTAGCCCGTTTTGCTTGACATTGCTATAGAGTTTTGATACGGCGGATTTGTAGCCTTTTGCCTTGTCAAATAGGCGGAATTTGCCCTCGGTGTCGATGCTGACTAGCGGCATAAGGTTGAGTGAACTCCCGAAAAACTGGCTGGCAATCGGGCAGAGTAGCGGGCTATTCTTTAGATTATCCACGCTGTCGAGTGCGATAAGGCTGACGAATTTGCCGATAATCGTCTCTGCAAAATCGAGCGCTTGGTCAATGTCGTCCGTCTTGGTATATATGAGATGAGCGAGCGACGCGATTTCGCTAGTGCCGCGTGAAAAAGTTTGCGTGTTGACGAGGATTGCTTTTGAGTTGGGATAGGTCTTATTCAACTTTGCAAAAGCCTCTTTTATCGCCTTGCCTTTGTCCTTGCGCAGGTTAAACGAAATGCTAAAAAATATCACATCCAGCCCGTGCTCGATATCTTGGCTAAAAAAGTCAAACCACTCGTCTGCGGTGAGGGGGATGAGGTCGCATTTTTGCTTGTGTACGCAGTCTATGATGTTTGCGATGTCGGCATCCGCACTGTATCCCTCAAAATTAATGATTTTGTCCCTGCATTGTAGTTTGCTCGGTGCGAGATTTAGCCCATTTTTCGCCAATTCCTCGCCGTACATATCGCCCAAAGCGTCCACGTAAAAATTAAACATATTTCACCTACTATCTTTTTCACAAATTTTATCACAAGGGCGAATTTTAGTCAACAAAATTTGACCTCAAAAAAGCACGGCATATATTTTTTTGAAAAAGGCGATTTTCTCGCTATAATCCCGTGTCTCGGGGTAGGGGATTTGGGCTAAATTTGTCCCGTCCGTGCTAAAAGTGCTGCTTTTGAGCCAAGAACGAACCTTATTCGGTCCGGCATTGTAGGCGCAAAGGGCGGTTTTTTCCTCGCCAAATTCATCTATCAAAATCTGCAAGTAAAATGTCCCGAGCATAATATTGGTGGCAGGGTCGAGCAAATCTTCTGCGACAAAATCCGTGCGCCCGAGTTTATTTGCTAATTCTTCTGCCGTCGCGGGCATTAGTTGCATTAGCCCGATTGCGCCCTTGGGGGACACAGCGTCCGCCCGAAAGTGACTTTCGGCATTTATTACACTCGCAATGAGTGTCGGATTCACGTCAAACTGGCTGGCGTATTGTGTGATTTCCTCTCGATATTTGATGGGGAAGCAGTACACTACCGCCCCCAAAAACGCCAGTCCCACAGCCAGCACTGAGACAATTATTATACTACATATCCGCTTTTTCTGGCTCATTTTTGGTATTTTTTTTGCCCTGTCCTCTTTTATTTTTTATTCCTTATATATTATATGGTATTTTATTCTTTGTATTCAATTATGCCGTCATCCCGAATATTCCGCAAAAAAAATCACAAAAAATCGTAAAAACCTCTTGACAATGCGGGCGAAATCGTATATAATCTATGTAAAGTAGAAATACTTTACAAGCCTTTTACTGAGGTGAGAGATGAGATTAGCCGAGCAGATGTATTTGGCGGAACTGCTGGATTTTTACGGCGGTTGCTTGACCAAAAATCAATATGACATTGTGCGCCGTTATGTGGATTACAATGCCACATTAGAGGAGATTGCTTCACAAAACGGCACTACGCGGCAGGCGGTAGGCGATGTCTTGCGACGGAGCAAGGCAAAGTTAGAGGCTTTTGAGCAGCGGCTAGGGCTGGTAGGCAAGTATCACGATATTTTGTCGAGAGTCGGCGGCGTCGCTAGTAGTGTGGCTGTGGACAAGTCGCAGGCTCGTCGCATCGCTCACGAATTCACTCAATTATTCAAGACTTTGGAGGGTTAGATATGGCTTTGTTTGAGGGGTTGTCCCAAAGGCTAAACCACATTTTCAGCAAAATCACTCAGCGCGGCAAGTTGACCGAACTCGAGGTTAATCAGGCGATGCGTGAGATACGCGTGGCTCTGCTCGAGGCTGATGTCAACTATGCGGTAGCCAAAAAGTTCATCGCGGATGTTTCGGCGAAAGCGGGCGGTGTCGAGGTGTTAGAGAGTCTGACCCCAGGGCAGCAGGTGATCAAGATTGTCCGTGACGAACTGGTCGAATTGATGGGTAGCACTCAGTCAAAACTTGATTTTTCGGGCACTCCGCCTGCCGTCATTATGATGTGCGGTTTGCAAGGTGCTGGTAAGACTACTCTGTGTGGTAAATTGAGTGCATTGCTCAAGTCGCAAGGCAAGCGTCCGCTGTTGGTCGGATGTGATATCTATCGTCCGTCTGCTATCGAGCAACTCAAGATTGTGGGCAAGCAAGCCAATGTCGAGGTGTTTGAGCGCGGTACCCAAGACCCGGTCAAGACGGCGCGGCAGGCTATCGCTCACGCAAAGGAGCAGGGGTTGGATGTGGTCATCCTAGATACTGCAGGTAGGCTGCACATTGACGAGAAGATGATGGAGGAGTTGAGAGAACTCAAGTCCGCTATCGAGCCGAATGAAATCCTCTTTACCATCGATGCGATGACTGGTCAAGACAGTGTGACTGTGGCAAAGGAGTTTAATGACCAACTAGATGTGACGGGTATCATTGTTACCAAACTTGACGGTGACACTCGCGGTGGTGTGGCATTATCGGTCAAGGCGGTCACAGGCAAGCCTATCAAGTACTGTGGTGTCGGCGAAAAATTGGGCGACCTTGAGCCGTTTTACCCCGATAGGATGGCGAGCAGGATTTTGGGGATGGGTGATGTGATGACTCTCATTGAGAAGGCTCAGAGCGCTGTCGACCAAAAAGAATTGGAGCAGTTGCAGCGTTCGTTCAGAGAAAATTCCTTTACCTTGCAGGACTATCTCAACCAAATCGAGAATGTAAAGAAAATGGGCGATATCAACACTCTAATGGATATGATTCCGGGGCTCAGAAACAAAGTCGGTAATGTGACGGTGGATGAGCATGAGATTGCCAAAAACAAGGCGATTATCCAGTCGATGACAGAAAAAGAGCGTATGGACCCAGACTGTATCAAGGCAGGGCAGAAAAAGCGTATTGCGCAGGGTAGTGGCACCTCGATACAAGAGGTAAACACCTTGTTAAAGCAATTCAATCAAAGCAAGGATTTGATGAAGCAATACGGCGGCAAAAAAGGCAAAAAGATGAAATTTCCGTTTTAATTAACGAAAATTATATAATTTATTTAAGGAGAAAATTACAAAATGGCAGTTAAAATTAGATTGACCCGTATGGGCGACAAAAAATCACCATTCTACCGTGTGGTGGCAGCGGATTCTCGTTGCGCAAGAAACGGTAAGTACATTGAGAACTTGGGTACTTACAACCCGCTCAAGGAGCCTTTTGAACTTAACCTCAAAAAGGACCGTGTACAATACTGGTTGAGCGTGGGTGCTACTCCTACCGAGACTGCAAAAGAGTTGCTAGTAAAGGACGGCATCATCGAGGCTAAGCCTTACGTGGCTCCTCGTGCCAAAAAGATGCCTCCTGCACCAAAGGCAAAAGAGGCTGATGCTGAGGCTGCTGCTGCGGAATAATTTTTTTGAGAAAGTTTGTGTCTTGCACGGGCTTTCTTGTGCTGGACGAGAATTGTGTCAAACATTTCTCGTTTTTTATTGGGAGGGAAAATGGTAATAGAATTGGGCAAAGTGCTAAAGCCGCAAGGTATCAAGGGCGAACTCAAGGTTTTGCCTTTATCCAAGGCAGAATTTTTGCGCCCTGACACCGAGGTGGTGGTAGCGGGCAAGACGGCACACATTACTGCTTGCTCTATACGTGACGGGTATGCGTATGTTTCGCTCGACATCTCACGGGATAGGAATGCTGCAGAGGAATTACGCGACGCAATCATCAGTATACCTGACGGCGTCGATGTTAGCCTAGACAATGGTGAGTATCTTTTCGCTGACCTTGTCGATTGCGAAGTGTACACGGCTGACGGTGAGTATGTGGGCAAAGTGGTCGAGGTGGAGAATTACGGTTCGACTGATATCCTCACCATTCATCGAGATTTTGCTAGCATCGCGTGCCCGTTTTTGCGCACGGTTTTTCTGTCGGTGGATACTCAAGCAAAGAAAATCGTGGTAGACAAGGCAAAATTTAGCGAGGTGACAGATTATGAAGATTGATATTCTCACGCTTTTTCCGAATAGTTTCGCTCCATTGAGGGAAAGTATTCTAGAGCGCGCGAGCAAGGTCGGGGCGATAGAGATAAATGTGATAGACATCAGAGAGTTTTCTTTGGACAAACATCACAAGTGCGACGACTATACTTTTGGTGGTGGTGAAGGGCTATTGATGACGCCTCAGCCGTTATTCGACTGCATCGAGAGTGTTTTGGATGACGACGCGTGGGTCATCTATATGTCGCCAAAGGGCGACCGCTTTTCGCAAAAAATTGCTGCCGATTTGTCTGAGAAAAAGCACCTCATACTCATTTGTGGACACTATGAGGGAATAGACCAGCGCGTAATCGACACTTTTGTGGACCAAGAGATTAGTATCGGCGACTACATCCTCACTGGAGGGGAATTGGCTAGTATGGTGGTGACGGATGCTGTTTGCCGGCTGCTGCCTAACGTGCTAGGTAATATCAATTCCGCTCGCAATGAGACATTTAGCGAGGATTTGCTTGAGTTTCCGCAGTATACTCGCCCAGCAGAATTTCGTGGGTTAAAGGTGCCCGAGGTGCTGTTAAGTGGTAATCATGGCGAAATCGCAAAGTGGCGCCGTGCCGAGAGTGAAAAATTGACAGCCCTGCGCCGCCCTGATTTGCTAAAAAGAGATTAGGCTAGTAGTGGGAAATTGGGAGAAAAGCAAAAAAGAAGGTAATCATTATGAAATATAATATAGAAACATTATTAGACCATCCTGCGTATTTTCACAGGGTGATAGCATACGCTCTTAGGAATACTCCGTATGTAGACGATTTTGGGATACCGGGGGTGATTTTCGGGCAGGATGATAGGCTATATGTGAGGCTGGATTGCGTAAAGGATGAGTGCATTTTGGGGTATATCAATGACTTTGAATTCCTCAAGCATATGTATATGCAGGGCGGCAAAGTCGCTAGTTCAAATCGTCTGTGGCTCGAGGCAAAGGCGCGTCAGGATGGGGCTGATTTTGAGAAGTGTAGCGATGATTATGCCAAAATGATGCTCTTTTTAAACTTTGGCGATAAGCAAGACTATTATAGCAGGTTTATCCAGTACAAGATTCGCCAGCTCGGCAAAAGGAGCGCTGCGCAATCGATTGAGCAGAGAAAAGCCGAGGTCGCCAAGTTAAAGGCGGACAATCGTGATTACCTAGACCGCTTGGCTGACGAGATTTATTATGATGTGTTCTCTCTAATGCTAGACAATTATTACCATTTGCAAGAGCAGCAGGACAAAAACAAAGAGTTTTTGGAATTTGTGCATAGAGTGACTGACCACGACGGCAATTATTCGCAGACTCTGATGGATATCTATCGCCGTGACCACCCTGCGAGGTTCGCGATTTCAAAAGATAGCCCAGAGGGGCGTGCCGATATGATTGTTTCGCTCGAGGCGTTGCCTGCACATCTGAGAGGCAAAAAATCTGGCGACGCTTACAAACAAAAATACATTACAAAAGTCATCAATGACAGGCTCAAGGCTATCCAAAAAGACGACGAGGATTTGCAAAGGTTTACCGCATTGGTGATGAATAACCAAGACGCTATCAAAATGTGGAAAAAGACTGGGGGCAAAAAATACTTTAAGAATAGGCTCGCAGTGTCTAGCCAGTCGGCTAGTATGGTAGAGAAATATGGCGTAAACTCAGAGTATACTAGACAGCAAAATATCCTATATCGTCTGCCGCAGTTCTCTAGCCTAAACGAAGAGACTGCTAGCTGCAGCCTAGTCGGCTTGCGCGACATCGACTATGTGCCGTTATTCCAGACTTTTGTAGACGATTACAAAGAGGACTGTTATCAAAAGAGCATTAGTGGTAGCAAGGCAAAGTATGCCGAGCGCGGTACAAACTGACGCTTTTGTGACTATTGACAGGCAAAAGCACTATTAGGTCGCTGAGGCGAAGAATTAACAGGGCTCGTATACGGGCGCTCGCTACTTTGAGAGCGGGTGGATAGCGCTGCGTGATTAAGTGAGAATAAGAGTTATGTTTTGGCAGGTCGTGAGAGGATTTTTAACAAAAAATAATCGAAGGTGATGGTTATGAAATATACATTAAACAAATTATTAGAGCGCCCTACATATTTTCACAGGGTGATAGCATATTCGTTGAGGAATACTAGATTTTTCGATGATTTCGGTGTTTTCGGCGATGTGGTGGGACCTGATGACAGGTTTTATATTAGGATAGGGCTGAGCCGTGACTGGATGATTCGCGAGGGTACGTGGACTGGTAGACGCGACCATATTACTAGGGATTTTAATGCCTTGGGGTATATTAATGATTTTGAATTGCTCAAGAATATGCACAAGCAAACAGGTAGATGGCTAAATACTAGTGTCTTGTGGGACGAAGTAGAAAAGAATGCGGCTGCAGGCGAAGCGGGATTTTCGGAATGTAGTGACGACTATACCAAGATTATGTTGTTTTTGAATTTTAAAGAGCGTGATGATTTCGCACGCAAGTACAATCAGTACAAAATCAGCGTTTTCGGTCATAGCAACAACAATTTGCCTACCGAACAAAGGAAAGAGGTAGTGGCGAATATCAAAAAGGACAATCAGGCGTATCTGGGGTATTTGACTAATCAAATTTATTCTGATGTCTTTTCGCTAATGCTCAATCAGCAGTACTATTTGCGTGGGGTGCACGAGTATTGCTATCAAAATGGCAAGGCTCCCAAGCCAAAGGATGAGGAGGATTTGCGCACTTTTGACAAACTCATCGAGGACAATCAAGATGTCATCGAGACGTGGCGTAGCCGTGGCGGGCAAAAGTATTTTGATTTGCGCGAGCAGTTCGCAATACGCCCGACCGAGTATGATAGCAAATTCGGTGCAACCTCCGAATATGAGAGGAAGCAGAATATTTTATACCGCTTGCCGCAATTTTCAAACCTAGATGAAGAAGTGGCTAGATGTAGTGTCGTGGGCGTGCGTGATATCGACTATGTGCCGATTTTTGAGACCTTTTTGGATGGCTTTAGGCAAGACTATATGGGCGGTGCTGCTGCAGAAAATAGTGCGGATGCATCTGCGCAAAAGGCTGCGGACTAGTGGCTAGCACAGCCAAAACCTATAGCCTACGCACAGCGATAAGCGGTAGTCCGTTTTGCGACTATTGGAGTTAGGCTTTTTGACAAAATAACAGCGCAGGCAATAGGGGGAGAGGCTATCCTATTGTTATGATAGAAAAACAAAAGAGGGATAATTATGAAATATACTATAGAAAAACTGATGGAGCATCCTACATATTTTCATCGGGTGATGGGGTACGTCTTTAGGGATTCGGTCTTTGAGGATGAGTTTGGTATCACTGGCGAGGATTTTGGTCCTGATAATTCTCTGTACATTAGGCTTGACCAGTTAAAGATTCGTCATCCGCTCATTACGGATAGAAGTAGAGACAAATTGGGTATCTTGGGATATGTCAACAATTTTGAGTTGCTCAGGCGTATGCACAAGCAACGAGGTATCATTCTCAAGACAAACCCTACTTGGGAAGAGGTCAATAGTACTCCGGGCGAAAAGGGCTTCGATGAGTGTGGTGACGACTATACCAAGATTATGCTGTTTTTGAATTTTAAAGAGCGCGAGGACTTTTACCGCAAGTACACCCAGTACAAGATTGGCTTGTTTGGGCGTAATACCTCTCTGCCTGCGGATGAGCGCAAGGTAGTGGTCGCCGATATCAAAAAATCCAGTCGTGAATATCTAGACCGCTTGGCAGATGATATTTATGCAGATGTGTTTTCTCTAATGTTCAATCACTACTATGATTTGCAGATGCGCCACGTGGCTTGCGTGCAGGCTGACAAAGAGCCCAAGCCAAAGGACGAGGCGGATTTGCGAAATTTTACCAACCTAGTCGAGGACAATCAAGATGTGCTGTCATCGTGGCAGCAGAGTAGCGGTAGAGGATTTATTGACAACACAAAAAGGTATGTGAGGCATTCAGGGGGATGCCAGAGAAGAACTCGGGCAGGCTCGGCATCCGAGAGACGGCAAAATATTATGTACCGTCTGCCGCAAATGTCTAGTCTAAACGAGGGGGCGGGCTTGTGCTGTATGGAGGATATTTTGGATATTGACTATGTACCAATCTTTGAGACTTTTATCTCTGGTTATCGTCAAGACAAAATCGCAGCATCAGCCGAAAAAGAATCAGCCGCTGCCCGACAAGGTGCAAACTAGTGTCCTCGTGTGTCACTAAATGAGGCTATGCGCTGGGTGAGAGTAATCTGAGTATGAGATTTGCCTGTTACCCAAGATAGAGTGCGGGTAGTTTGTAGCCCGATTGGGTAGGGCGGGCGCTAGGGCAAAATTATACAATCAAGACTAGAGAATAGTATCGCAAGAGTTATAAAAATAATGAAGGGGAAAAAGTTATGAAAATTACAGTAGAGACATTGTTGGATCATCCAAACTATATGCACCGCGTGTTGGGGTATGCGATGAGGAATTCGCGTTATCGCGACGTTTTTGGTGTGGCTGGCGCACTATCAGGTCGCGACCGCAGATTGTACCTAAGGATTGCCAATGGCAAACAGAGTGGGGTGCTAGGCTATGCCAACGACTTTGAAATTGTGCATCATATGCCATCGCAAGGCGGGGTAAAGCAGTATGGCAAATCTCTTTGGGAAGGGCTAGACGAAAAGAATGAGGCAAGTTTTGCAAAGTGCAGCGCTGAGTATACCAAGATAATGCTATTGCTAAACTTTGACGACAGAGAGGAGTTTTTGCGCAGGTACATCCAGTACAAGATTAGCCTATTCGGGCAATATAGCCAAATGTCAGTCGAGGATAGAAAAGTCGCTGTAGCCGAGATAAAAAAGGAAAGCAAAAAGTATATCCAGCGTCTTACCAAGGAGATCTATTCTGAGGCTTTTGCCTTTTTGTTTGACAACTATTATGCATATGTTGACAAAACGGTCAAGCATCAGCAGTTTTCTGATTTTGTCGCTCAGGTGACCAATTCAGACGGTAGTTTTTCTATTCAAGGGCTAAAAGAATTTCGCAAAACGCATCCAGATTACTCAGGGCTGCGCAAAGGTCTGCTCGTCAGCAGTGCTGACCCGATTGTGTCGGTGATGGCGACATTCAATCAAATGCGCCAGCGTCACGCAGATGATGAGGCTGGTGTGTGCCAATATGTGACCAAGACTATCGGTGTCAAGTTGCGCGAAATCGAAAAGGAACAGCAGGATCTACAAAAGTTTGCTGAATTGGTAGAGGCAAATCAAGATGTTTTGCAGCAGTGGGGTAGTACTTGGGGCAAAAAATACTTTGCGTCACGCAAGGAGAAAGAGGCGGCTCTTGCCCCCGTTGTTGATGTAATGGAGGCGAGCGGTACAGTGCTAGACGCCGAGATTTTTCAGTCGCAGAATATGTTGTATTGTCTACCGCAACTCTCCAACCTAAATGACACTGCCGGCAGTTGCCAAATTACACCTCTTACAGAGGTTGATTTTGCGCCGATTTTTCAGCATATCATAGATGATTATGCTGGCGACCGCGGCATAGCGAAAGAGAGTGCGCAATCTGCCGAAAGAGGCGCCAATTAATTAATACAAAAGGAGCAACAAATGAAAATTCAGTGGTACCCAGGGCATATGACCAAGGCTATTCGTCAAATGGAGCAGAATATCAAACTGGTGGACTTGGTAATATATGTATTGGACGCGCGCGCGCCATACAGTTGCCTCAATCCGCAGTTTCCCGAAATCGTCGGGAACAAGCCGATTATCTTTGTGCTAAACAAAATCGACCTCGCCGACGAGACCAAGACTCGCGAGTGGCAAAAGTACTTTTTGGGCGAGAATAGAGCGGTGGTTATGCAGAATTCCACTCTCACCAATGCGAGCAAATCTATTGTCGCCGCTATGGAAAAACTCTTGGCTCCCAAAATCGAGCGCAATCAGCAAAAAGGCATCACTATGCCATTGAGAGCAATGGTTATCGGGGTGCCAAATTGCGGCAAAAGCACCTTGATAAACAACCTCTGTGGCAAATACAAGGCGATCACAGGGGACAAGCCTAGCGTCACCCGCAGTACGCAATGGGTCAAAATCGCTGGCAATATCGAACTCTTGGATACCCCGGGTACCTTGTGGCCAGCATTCCTCGATGACGAAGTCGCGCACAATCTCGCGTATATCAACGCAATCCGAGAGGATATTTTGGATGTGAGCGAGTTGAGCCTAGATTTTATTATTAAGATGCTGGGTAGTTATCGTGAGCAGTTTTTGAATAGATATAGCCTCACTTTTGACGAGGAAAAGCAGCCTGTAGAATACTTGGGCGAGGTGTGTGAGCAGCGGAAATTTATTTTGCGTGGCGGCGAACTGGATTGGGAGCGCGGCGCAAAGGCTATTTTGGATGATTTTCGCAAGGGTAGACTAGGCGCCATCACGCTAGATGAGCCGAGGGAGAGAGTAGGTGAGTAATTTTGAACTAGGAATTTGGGGCGAGAGAGAGGCGGTCAAATTCCTCAAAAAACAAAAATACAAGGTCATCGAGCAGAATTATCGCTGTAAATTGGGGGAGGTAGACATTATCGCTAGGCAGGGCGCATATCTAGTGTTTATCGAGGTAAAGACTCGCGCGAGCAACAAATACGGCTTGCCTGCTGAGGCAGTCGATGAGCAAAAACAGCGCAAACTCCTGCTCCTCGCACAGTATTATCAAAAGGTAAAAGGGCTCCTCGATATGCCGATTAGGTTTGATGTAGTGCAGATTTTGGGCGATGAGGTGACACTCATCACAGAGGCTTTCGGCTGGTAAGCGTTAAAATTTAAAAATTTCTCAAAAAATTTGATAAAAATGTATTGCAAAAAACAAAAATATGTGATAAACTAACACAAGTGGCTTCGGATGGTCCTCTGTTGGGCTGGTACCAATTTATGAACATTCGGGTAATCTTTTAAGGAGGTATTAAGTCATGAACATTATTGCTACTTTGGAAAAAGAGGGCTTGAAAGAAAAAGTTGCAGACTTCAACATTGGTGACACCGTTAGAGTGTATGTCAAGGTTGTCGAGGGTGACAAAGAGCGCATTCAGGCTTACGAGGGTGTAGTTATCGCTCGTAAGAATGGTAGCATTCGTGAGACATTTACCGTGCGTCGTATCAGTTTTGGCGTAGGTGTAGAGAGGACATTCCCTGTTCACTCTCCTCGTATCGACCGTGTAGAGGTGGTACGCAGAGGTAAAGTTCGCCGTGCTAAATTGTATTATGTTCGCAAACTTAGCGGTAAGCGCGCTAAGGTAAAAGAGGCTATCTAGTTTTTGGATTAGTGCTCGAGTGTTTTGGGGTATCCCAATATTAATGATTGATTTCTTTTATTGTACTTAAAAAGTCAAACCGAGACGATACCGTCTCGGTTTGACTTTTTTGTTAGCAAAATCTAATAATGCCTTCCAATTTTATCTTGATACAACTATCCGACTTGTCGTATGGGCAAGGTGGGCGTTTTGGTGGTATAGGTGGGGTGCACCCGCAGCCGCACCTGCATTCACACGCACACTTTTTGCTCGACCCCGAGTGAGAGCAGCCGCATTCTTTTCCCCAGCCGTTTTGTAGATAACATCCGCAAGTATTGGTAAGGGGTATCTTTTTTACGCAGCCATTTTGGATGGCAGAGCGAGAATAGCAGTCGGCGTATTGGGTAGAATAGTTGTTAGTCTTGTTACAAAAACAACACATTTTTGTGTCCTCCTTTGGATTTCATAACCGATTTGGCTATGTAATCTCGGGGTCATAGTCATTCTATGAAAAATTTGTCCTTTTGGTGCAGGGGGCGCGCTCGAATTAAAATCATAAAAATTGCACAAAATTATACAAATCGTTTGCGATAATTCGTTTTTTTTATTATAATAGAACTGTAACGGAGGAAAAATGGGGTATTTTGATTATTTAGACCAAAAAAGTGCGGTAGAATTAAAGGATGAAGCATTCATAGAGACATATAGCAAGATTGCGCTGTGGATAAATATCGCTACAGTTGTTCTTAGTATTATTGCCATTATGCTGTTTTGCTTTATCCCGATTGGCTCGGTCGTTTGGCTCGATATCGTGCTGGCTCTAGGGATGGGCGCGGGCGTCGTGGCGATGGTATATGCTAGCAAAGTGCGCCAAATCGCAAAGCGTCGTCACAAGACCAATCTTTTGGCGAATTTTATACTAGTTTGGAGTTTGTTTTTTGTGCTGCTGAATGCGATTATGTGTGTGATGAATACTTGGGTGTATTTTGCTTAATATTGCCAAAAACATTTTACAAAAATCCAATAGTATGATATAATGATACAGAAAAAATAAGAGGGTTAGAATTATGCAACAGTTTGTATTTCCTGCGGTTTTGTACCGAGATAATGAAGGCAAAGGCTACACGATTATTTTTCACGACTTGAATATTTGCACGGAGGGAGCCTCCGTAGAGGATGCTTTCTTGCGAGCAAAAGAGTACCTCGATGTCTATTGCCGTTGCGCAATGCAATATAATGGCGAGATGGACAAGGCTACGAGGTATATCGATGTCGTAACAGAAAAAGGTAATATAGTGCTACTAGTCGATAGTTCGATAGACGATGGGCAGGGTGCGCCTACGGCGCCGTTTACCTTGGATGTTTAGATTTTTTGTTTCATAGGAGGGCAATATGATAGAAAAAGTTTTTAAGAACGCACAATCGATGGATTTTTTGGCTTATTTGACTACTTTGGGGTATAGACTAGACAAATTTATTTCGGGCAAAGGTATGTATGGCAATCGCGTCTCGGTAATGCGACCTCGTAATTCGAGCGAGGTGTATGCGCCTGATTGCGATTTTAAGAATAGCGAATTTATGGTGGTAGAGGGCATCCGCTCTATGGAGATGCGGTCCACGATTTTGGCTAACCGCCAGCGCGCAGAGGCTCATTTGACAGGTGAGGAGAGTATGGCAGATTGCTTGTCCGCTTTCCAAAACGCGTTTTTGAGCCAAGATGATTTGCAAAAATGCGCCAAGAATTGGTATGACTGCGTCAGTAAAAAACTTTTGAGCAGTACAGAGACAAGTTTTAGTAAATTGAATAATTTTATTTTGGGCAGTATGCTCAAGCATTTGCCGATTACTGTCGCCGAGGGCGTGGCAGAGTTTAGGCAAGAGAATATGCTCACATATCTGACGCAAGATATTTTGGATGCGGATTTTGTCAAGAGACAGTTGGAGTTGTTTCCTGCGTCTAGGGAAAAACTCGTCAGTCTCAAGCAGCGTATTATGCTCAAAGAGATTGAGCGTGCCAAGATTCGCGAGGTGGCTCAGGCAGAGGTAAACGCCGCCGAGCACGAGCAGCATAGCGAGCGCATTTCGTACGTGCAGAGTACGATGCAGTTGGATTTTGGTGCGGAAAAAGTGCCGTCATAATTGTATTTTGTCATTACGCGTTCGTTTGTGACGAGCGAATATAATCATAGCGAAGCCTCCCTTGGATGGGGGCTTTTTGCATATTTTTGTTATTTTTACGCAAAATAGGGATATGAGCAAATTTGTACAAATAACATTCTCTATATTGGGTATTGTGCTGCTGTCAGCGTGCGTCGGCTTGTTTGCCTCGCTCGATCAGAGTCGGCGCCCCAACGCATTGGGGGAACTGGAGAGTATCCACTTTTGCTATCAAAATCACTCGTGGCAATACATTGCCGCAGAGCATCAGAGCGACAATTTTTACTTCCAGTCCATTGCGGGTAAGTTCGGGCGTTGGGGTGACTGCTCGCAACGCGCTGAATTGCTACACAAAGTCCGCAAAATCGGCTTTTCCGCCCGCGAGACTATGCAATACGCTTTCGTCGGCATCGACGGAATTTTGAGCGATATTTCCGCACGTGTCAATCGTCCGAGTCGTGACGCTGAATACAAGTTCGATGCCCGCAATAGGCGCAATCCTTTTTCCTTTGCTAGTGAGCAAATTGGGCTGCAGGTCAATTTTGACCAAATTTTGGATAGTATCGTTACACAGTTGCAGGAGGGGTGCTCGAATATCGAGGTCACCATTTGCCCTGACAAAATCGAGCCTAGTGTGTACCTTTGCGACATTGAGCATTATGCGAATTTGCGCGGCAGTTTTTACACTTCTTTTAATAGCGATATCAGCAATAGAAAGAATAATATCGAGGTCGCGGCGCAAATGTTTGACGGGCTAAAGATGCCTGTAGGGGAGGAATTTAGTTTTAATACAATTACTGGTCGTAGGACGGAGAAAAATGGCTATATGCCTGCAAAAATCATCGTCGACAAAAAATATGTAGAGGGCTTTGGTGGAGGTGTTTGTCAGGTCAGTACTACGCTATACAATGCGTTGCTGCTCGCGGGCGTGGATATACGCGAGGTGCATAGCCATAGTTTGATAAGTAGTTATGTGAATATGGGGTTCGACGCTATGGTGAATTTCGGCAGTGCTGATTTGCGATGGGTGAATAATACCGATAGCGACCTGTTTTTGCAAAGTTTTGTGACGGGCAATCAGTTGCATTTTCGAGTGTTCGGCGCCAAGCAAAAGAGCGGCTACACCCTCAAGCGTGTTACTCAAATGGAAAAAACGCTTTTGCCTGCTGATGACGAAATAATCGTGGATACAGCGGGAGAGTATGCGGATTTGGTAAAGTATAGAGACGAGTGCGCGTATCAGACGCAGCCAAAGAATGGTTACCGTGTGCGTGCGATTTTGGAGACTTATGACGGCGAAAAATTGATTAGCCGTAAACTCCTGCGCAGAGTTACTTATCCAGCGGTGCGCGGGGTCAAGGTGTATGGTGCCGCCGAGCGACCGAAAGTGGTGGAGCCCGCTCCACAAACGCCTGTTTCTACTCCTTTAGACAAAAATATTATTGATTTTTGGCAAAATTTTGCTTAAATTATTGGACTAATTCGGTTTAATCTGCTAAAATCATTATAATAAAAGGAGATAAACTAAATGTGGTGGATTTGGTTTCCGTATGTGATTAGTTTGGCTTTGGTCGTCTATGTTTCCAACAAACTCGGTGAGTATGTGGACGCAATGGACAAAAAGACCAAATTGTCAGGCGCGTTTTTGGGCGGAGTGCTGCTAGCCGCTGTCACCAGTTTGCCTGAATTGGTCACTAGTATCACGGCTGCAATAATGGGCGAGCCCGAGATGACGCTGGGCAATATTTTGGGTTCAAATGTCTTTGATATAGCGATTATCGGTTTCTTGATGATTTTGTTTTGCAAGCGTGTGTCAGGCAAGACGATTTCGCGCGGCAATGTGGTGATTTGTGCCGCGACGCTGGTCGTTTCGGTACTGATTTTGCTCTGTGCTATTTTCGGCTGGAAAATTGTAATTCCGGGGATAAATATCAATATTCTCACTCCAATTATTCTAGTACTATATTTTGTGGCACTGCTATTCACTCGCGAAAAGCCTAGCGAGACTGCTCGGATAGAGGGTGTTGAGCAGGTGGCAGAGCAGGGCAAAAAAGAGGCTGCATCATCTGAGCAACCCGCTGCGACTGAGTCAGCCGCAGCCAACAAGGCTATGGCGCTACCGCTCAAGAGCATCGTTTTGCGATTTGTGTTGCTGGCGGTAGTGTTAGTGGGTGTGTCTATTGCTATGACCTTTATGGTGGACATTATTGCCGAAATGTACGGTTTGCAACGTGGGCTCGCAGGGGCGCTTTTCTTGGGAATCGCTACTAGCCTGCCTGAGATTGTGTCTACATTCTCGCTCGTTCGTTTGGGCAATTTTGATGCAGGCTACGGCAATATCATCGGCTCGTGCTTGTTCAACTTTGGCGTAATCGCTATCGCAGATATCTTCTATTTTGCAGGCACGGTATTTTTGACCGATTTGTCTAGCCTAATCCTCGCGGCTTGCCTCACCGCTTCTGCTGTGCTCTTGCTCGTGTTTACCTTTATTCGCAACTCAAAACTGAAGGTAAAAAATTCTCTCACCATTCAGATTTTATTAGGCGCGCTGATACTCGCTAGTTATATTACTTTTTTGGTGCTGTCCGTCTGATAATTATCCAAACTGTCCCTTTTGGTATTGTCCAAAAAGGGATTTTTTGTTATATTAATTTTTAATTAGAAAAAAAGTCTTTAATTTTTTGTGAAATTGTCAAAAATACCTTGACAAAAATCTCAAAACTTGCTAAAATGAGTTCGTTACAAATGATTTTGTAGCGTTTTTCTACCCTAGCAGTCGGGTAGGGTAGTCAGAGCAGTGCGATTTTGCGCTGTTTGAAAACTATTACAAAATCCAGTCAAATCTGGTCGTGGGAGAGTTTACACAAGGTGTGCTGTAATACATCTCAGAAGGGTCTTGGTTTGCGTGGTGGGTGCGGTTTGACCATTCCAACAGCCGTGCAGGATATCGCGTTTGCCAAATCAAATCAGTAAAATTAGGGTTGATTTTATTGATAAATTTTATAAGGAGGGAATTTATGCCTACGATAAACCAGTTGGTAAAGAGTGGCCGTAAGAAACAAAAAAGGAAATCACAATCTCCACTTTTGCAATCTTGCCCGCAAAAACGCGGTGTGTGCTACGTTGTTACTACTACTACACCAAAGAAGCCTAACTCGGCATTGCGTAAGATTGCCAAAGTTCGTTTGAGCAATGGTAGTGAGAGTACAATGTACATCCCAGGCGAGGGTCACAACCTTCAAGAGCACTCTGTCGTTTTGGTTCGTGGTGGTCGTGTAAAAGACCTTATCGGTGTGCGTTATCACATTATTCGTGGTGTCTTGGATACTGCGGGTACTGCAAAGCGTAACCAAGGTCGTAGTAAATACGGTACCAAGAAAGCAAAATAATAAATTCTTTATTTACAGTTTATAAAAATTTATAAAAGGAGATAAAATTATGTCAAGACGTAATTCTGCACCAGTGCGCAGTGTTTTGCCGGATCCAATTTATAACAGCATCGTTGTCAGAAAATTGATCAACCAAGTTATGCAAGACGGCAAATTGAGTATTGCTGAGCGTTTGGTGTATGACGCTATGAACGTCCTTGCAGAAAAGACAAATGAGTCAGCGCTCGATGCATTGACCAAAGCTTTGGAAAATGTGGCTCCTATAGTAGAGACCCGCCCACGCAAGATTGGTGGTGCTACATATCAGGTTCCTACCGAGGTTCGCCCAGCGCGCAAGCAGACTTTGGCTATTCGTTGGGTTGTGCTGTATGCCAAGAAACGCGGCGAGCGTGGTATGGAGCACAAACTTGCAGGTGAGTTGTTTGATGCTTACAATGGCACAGGTGGCGCAGTCAAGAAAAAGGACGAAGTACACCGTATGGCTGAGGCAAACAAGGCGTTCGCTCACTTCAAGTGGGGCAACTAATTAAAAAGGAGTTAATTGTATATTATGGCAAGAACTACACCGTTGGAAGATGTTCGCAATATCGGTATTATGGCGCACATTGACGCTGGTAAGACCACTACGACTGAGCGTATCTTGTACTTTACAGGTATCACTCACAAGTTAGGTGAGGTACACGAAGGTCAGGCTACTATGGACTGGATGGTCCAAGAGCGTGAGCGTGGTATTACTATCACTAGTGCTGCTACTACCGCATATTGGAAAGGTCATCAGATCAACATTATCGACACCCCAGGGCACGTAGACTTTACCATCGAGGTAGAGCGTAGTCTCAAGGTGTTGGACGGTTCGGTCGCTGTTTTCTGTGCCCGTGGTGGTGTACAGCCTCAGAGTGAGACTGTTTGGAAACAGGCCAACAAATATGGCGTTCCTCGTATCGCTTATGTAAACAAGATGGATATGAACGGCGCTGACTTTTTTAGAGTAATTCAAATGATGAAAGACCGCTTGCACGCAAATGCTGTGCCTATTCAGTTACCTATTGGACACGCTGATGAGTTTAAGGGTATCATTGACTTGGTGACAATGCAGGCGTCTATTTACAACGATGACGAGGGTAAGGATATTGTAGTTACCGATATCCCTGCTGAGTACGTTGATCAGGCGAAAAAATACCGTGCCGAACTTATCGAGCACGTAGCAGAAATGGACGACGACTTGCTCGACAAATTCTTCGCTGGTGAAGAGTTTACCGAAGCAGAGATCAAGAGAGGTATTCGTAAGGGTGTGTTGTCACTCCGTATGAACCCTGTTTTGTGTGGTACAAGTTACAAAAACAAAGGTATTCAAAAACTTTTGGATGCTGTAGTAGACTATATGCCTAGTCCGCTCGACATTCCTGCTATCAAGGGTATTTTACCTAATGGAGAGGAGAGTGAGCGCCGTCCTAGCGATGACGAGCCATTCAGCGCTCTCGCCTTCAAGGTCGCTACCGACCCATACGGCAAATTGACTTACTTCCGCGTATACAGTGGTAAGTTGGAGAGTGGTAGTTACGTTCTCAATGCTACAAAAGGCAAAAAAGAGCGTATCGCGCGTCTTATCCGTATGCACTCAAACGAGCGTACCGAGGTGAACGAGGTTCGTACTGGTGATATCGCTGCTATCGTAGGTCTCAAGGATACTACGACTGGTGACACGCTTTGTGACGAGAGCAAGCCAATCATTTTGGAGAGTATCAACTTCCCAGACCCAGTTATCAAGATTGCTATTGAGCCAAAGACAAAGGCTGGTCAAGAGAAATTGGTTGCCGCTTTGTTAAAGTTTACTGAGGAAGACCCAAGTTTCAAGACTTATACAGATCAAGAGACTGGTCAGACGATTATCGCTGGTATGGGTGAGTTGCACCTTGATATCTATTGTGACCGTCTCAAGAGGGAATTCAATATCGATGCAAACATCGGTAAACCTCAGGTTGCATACAGAGAGACTATCAAGTCTGCAACCAAACAAGAAGGAAAGTATGTCCGTCAGTCAGGTGGTAAAGGTCAATACGGTCACTGTGTGATCGAGATGGAGCCTTTGGAGCCAGGTGCGGGCTACGAATTCGTTAACAAAATCGTGGGTGGTGCAATTCCAAAAGAATTTATCCAGCCAATCAACGATGGAATTAACGAGGCTAGACAAAACGGTGTACTAGCAGGCTACGAAATGGTAGACTTTAGAGTTACCTTGGTAGATGGTAGTTTCCACGACGTTGACTCTAGTGAAATGGCGTTTAAGATTGCTGGTAGTATGGCATTTAAGGAAGCAGCCAAGAATGCGACTCCAGTGATTTTGGAGCCTATTATGAAAGTGCAAGTCATCGTTCCTGAGGAATACTTGGGCGATGTTATGGGTGATATAAACCGCCGTCGCGGTCAGTTGAGAGAAATGGAGAGCGAGGACGGTCAGCAGACTATCAATGCTCTTGTTCCGCTGGCTGAGATGTTCGGTTATGCCACCGACTTGCGTAGCATTACTCAGGGTCGTGGTATATTTACTATGGACTTGGAGTGTTACTCTGAGGTTCCAAAGTATGTAGCGGACAAGATTATTGGACAGAGAAATGCTGGTAACAACTAATTTAAATTAAGGAGATTCAAAGATTATGGCAAAAGCTAAATTTGAAAGAACAAAACCCCACTTTAACTTGGGTACTATTGGTCACGTTGACCACGGTAAAACAACCTTAACTGCTGCTATCACATCAGTTTTGGCAAAAAAAGGTATGGCTGAGGCTAGAGATTACGCTTCTATCGATATGACTCCAGAGGAGCGCGCTCGTGGTATTACTATCAACACAACTCACGTTGAGTACCAAACTGACAAGCGTCACTACGCTCACGTTGACTGCCCAGGCCACGCTGACTACGTAAAGAATATGATTACAGGTGCTGCACAGATGGATGGTGCTATCCTTGTAGTTGCTGCAAACGCTGGTGTTATGCCTCAGACTCGTGAGCACATCTTGCTTGCTCGTCAGGTAGGTGTACCTGCAATCATCGTATTCGTAAACAAAGTTGACCTTATCCCTGCTGCTGACCGCGCTGATATGCTCGAGTTGGTAGAGATGGAGATTCGTGACCTGTTGACAGAGTACGACTTCCCAGGCGACGAGACTCCTATCATTTTTGGTAGTGCAAAACCTGCTCTTGACGCTGCAAACGCAGGCAATGTTGACTGTGACGAGTGTAAGTGCATCTTTGAGTTGATGGACGCTTGTGACTCTTACTTCGCTGACCCAGTTCGCGCTATTGACAAGCCATTCTTGATGCCTGTTGAGGACGTATTCACCATTACTGGTCGTGGTACTGTTGCTACTGGTCGTGTAGAGCGTGGTGTTGTTAAGAGCGGTGACACCGTTGAGATCGTAGGTATGGGTCCAACCAAGACTACAGTTATCACTGGTGTTGAGATGTTCAAAAAGTTGCTTGACCAAGCAGAAGCAGGTGACAACATTGGTTTGTTGCTCCGTGGTATTGAGCGTAAGGACATCCAACGTGGTCAAGTATTGGCTGCTCCAAAGTCAATCACTCCACACACCAAGTTTAGAGCAAGCGTGTACGTATTGAAGAAAGAAGAGGGTGGTCGTTCTACTCCATTCGTATCTGGTTACCGTCCACAGTTCTTCTTCCGTACAACAGACGTTACTGGTACTATCCAACTCGCTAACGGCGTTGAGATGGTTATGCCGGGTGACAACGTTGAGATGGACGTTGAGTTGATTACTCCTATCGCTATCGAGGAAGGTTTGCGTTTCGCTATTCGTGAGGGTGGCCGTACCGTTGGTAGTGGTGTTGTTTCAAAGATTAACGAGTAATTTTTACGAAATTCACCAAAAAAGAAAGAGCATTTGCTCTTTTTTTTTATTTTTTTCAAATTAGTATGCAAAATTGCTAGTCTTTTTTTCAACTTTATAGTAAAATATATAGTATAAATTATTTTGTTAGACGAAAAATAACTATATTAGGAGGTATAGTGTGGATAGCGTAAATCAAGAAGGTCCTTTCGATAATGAGAAAAATGGAGTACCTCCACAAGATGAACACATCCAACAAGCAGCCAGAGAGGTAGAGGATACCGCTTTGCCAAAGGATGACGCACCGACTGCTGAGGATGCTGCTCCGCGTACGCATTATACCCAGCAGTCAGCCACAGGGTATGGTGCAAAATCGGATAATAGCGCCACCGAGCCGACTCAGGCTCCTGCAGCCCAAAAGCCTGCTGCTACACAGCCCACCGCAAAGTCAGCATCGCTTTTTGCTCCTACCAACTTGCCGCCGCAGCCTGCTAGCCCTGCGTCCGAGGATCTCAACAAAGAGGAGATGAATTATCTCCGCAAACTCAGTGACCAAAATTATGCCATTATAAAGAAGTTAAAGAAAGTCAAACAGGCGCGTCCAATGACTGACGCCCGCACACTCAATAGGGTGCGCAAACTGTATTCGATGAACTTCGCTAGGCGTTATTACGGTTTCCCTCCAAAGCAGGTTAAAAAACTCCGCGACCGCTTGGGTACAGATATTTTGTCTGCTTTCGGTTCTGCCGCACAGAGGACAAAGCGAATGGTTATTATTTTGGTGCTGATTGTGGCAATTCTTGCTACCGTCGGTACTGGTGCCATCGTCGCGATTATGGCTTACAACAGCAATAATAACAATATCTATATTGAGACCGACCGCTTTATAATTATTGCACCAACCCAAGACACTAGCGGAACGCTGCAAACAATAGACAATTATATATTGGGTGCTCCGATTAATTATGCTATCAAAATCCGTAACGAAACAGGCAAAGATTTGAATGTCCGCTTTAGGATAATGCTAGAGCCAACTGGCAAATTCAAAGACGATGTTGAGAATAATGTGGTAAATCCGGGGCTTTTGACTATCACATATGAATATGACCACAATGTGTGGGAGTATAGTGATGGTTACCTGTATTACAAGGGCGGCAATACTAGCGGTTACGGCGTATTAGAAAAGGCTGCAGATTATGGTGGCGGTTCTGCTACTCATCCTAGCAATGTTCAAGTAATTAGTGGTTTCTCGCTAGACATTGATTCTTTCGAAGAATCAAACAAGTGGGTAAACTATACCGCTACTCTAGCATTCGTGTTTGAATTTAACGAAGCAGGTTCTGCATAAAATTACAACAAAATATAAATCAGAGGAAAGTATGAAGAAATTAATCAAGATTATGCCTGCATTTTGCGTGCTATTCGTTGTTCTTCTCTTCGCTGGTTGCTCACTTGAGGCACCCACAATCAATACGCAGGGGTGCCTCATTTCTTGGGGCTGGGTTCCCAATGCGACTAGTTATGAGATAGAAATCAACGGTTCCAAATATACCACTACAGAGAACAAGTACAACTTGGCACCGCTCATCCAAAAGGATTTGGCTACCCAAGATGTGCGTGTTCGTGCTATTACCAACAATATTTTTATGACAGATTCGGGTTATTCGGATATCGTTTCGGTTTCGGTGGCTAATGATAGGCTGCCCGCACCACAAAACTTTAGAATGGAAATCAAAGCAAAGAGTTATATGTGCTATTGGGATGCGGTCGCGAATGCGGATTATTACTGCGTAAAATTGGTAAGCACAGAGAATATGGTTGAGGAGTATTACGCTACTCAGTCTACTTCGTGCAATCTGTACGGATTGGCTGATGTTTCGGGCAATTATCAGGCGTCTGTTTTTGCATATTCCAATGCCCAAGCCCACGTTTACGCGCCATCACTATATAGTGACCCTGAGAGTTTTGTGATGGATGTCACTCTAGAGACTCCGTCTGAATTTGAAATCAAGATGATTGAGGGCGAGTTGATTTGCGAATGGCCTACTATTTCTGGTGCTAGCGCCTACAATGTTAGTGTGCTGAATGGCGAGACATTTAGCGTCGCAAACAAGCCTTCAGCCCAAATCCAGTCAATCAATTTGAGCCAAAACGGCGTGACTCTTGCCAAGGGTGGGGCAGTCTTTGCTAGCATCGCCGCAGTAGGGGCAGAAAGCAGCGGATACACCGCTTCACCTTATACCAATATGGCGTCATATTTTGACCAAACCGCCCAAAAAGCGGACTTTGCGACTGTAAAGTATGATTTTGTCGGCAGCGAGTTTGACCTTGTGGCTAATTCTTATGCCGAGTTGCGCGATATTGTGTGGTATACATTGTATTATCGCATTGCCAATATGCACTTCTACTTTGATTACGCCCCTTATGAGCACGGTACGGCGTCGGCTGATTTCAAGCAATGCATTACCGATTATCAAGAAATAAAGCATGTTTCGTACACCTTGGGGTCGTATTCTGACGGCTCTTATGAGACGCAGATTACTTATCTCCACCCAATGTATCCCGAACTAACTGCGCCTAATGTTTCTTCGCAAAATCAGGCGGTCAAACCTAATAGTTATACCCAGACTCCGCGTGCTAGCGATTTTGACGATTTCAAGATAAATGCGCGCACAAAGACTGCTATGGTGTACAATTCTGACCAGTTGTATTACGCTGTGCAGAATGGCTGCCGTCCTGAGTTTCCAGACAGCACAAACCCTGCTAGCGTTGTTTTTGACGAGGCAAAGAGTGTTTTGCGTACCATTGTCTCTGACTATATGAGCGATTATCAAAAAGTCGCAGCGATTTTCGACTGGCTGTGCTACACTACGCACTACGATCACAAACTTCCCGAAATTGATGCAGCCATTGCCAAAGGTGAAATGGCAGGCAATAGTTCAAATTACCGCGGCTTTTATATCGAGGGCGTGCTGTTTGACCAAGGGCAAGCCGTTTGTGACGGTATGAGCAAGACTTTTGCTCTGCTTTGCGGCATCGAGGGCATCGATTGTTACAAGGTTGTCGGTGTCAGCAACACCTCGCAAAATACTTCCAATGTCCCTGACCACGCGTGGAACAAGGTAAAACTCGACCTCGTAGGCAATGATGGTGTTGGGGAGTGGTATGTGGTCGACGTTACTCAAAACGACTTTTACGACACCACTTACATCGAGAGCCTAAACCATAGTTTCTTCTTGCACACCGATGCTTGGGCTACCAATGAGCGCAAGCACAAAGAAATTTACCCAAACAAAGATGTGGCTAATACTGCTTTTGATTATTATGCGGTGACCACTTATGACGGCACTCACGACATTTTGATTGAGAGTTATGCCGAGTTACTCGCGCTCGCGACCTATACAAAAGAGAACTTGGACTATATCGAATTCGCTATCAATACCGATGCTTATTCGAATTATTCATCGCCAGCCAACCTGTTTAGAAAGTCTTTGCAGGGGGTAAATTGTATTTCTCCGCGTGCAGTTGAGAGCGAAAACGGAG
The DNA here is from genome assembly GCA_964579205.1 of uncultured Christensenella sp. GTDB lineage: Bacteria > Bacillota > Clostridia > Christensenellales > UBA1242 > UBA7867. The sequence continues at coordinate 997 of CAZOFH010000006.1, read as the reverse complement.
CGTCTTATGCAGTTTTTGTGCTGTATTATGGTGACTAATGACAAAAAGAATTACTATTTTTAGTAGTTCTTTTTCATTTTCTTTATTATCTTTTTGTTGATTTTAGGGGGGGAAATGGGCGAAAAAGCAGGACACACACGGTAGAGTGACCAAAAAACGCCAAAAAAAGGGCAAAAATTACGATTTTTTTCGTTTTTTTTAAAAAAAGTAGTTGACTATTTGCGCTTTTAATAGTATACTCTGCAAGTACCGTTCAACGAGAGAAGATAGGTACGCAACCGAAAGGTTGCCAGTGTGTACTTTGACAATTGAATAATTAGTATAGTATTAAATATCTTATTTAATATATTCTACGAAAATAGTGTAATATGCAATTTTTCACGAATTACAAATTTACGCTAGTTTTTTAACAAAGACAATCAAAACAAAATGCTAAGCTATATCTTATATATCATATATAAGGTAAAGCCAGAACGCAAAATAGCAAACGACGTATACGATCAAGCTACAAAGAGCGTATGGTGGATGCCTTGGCACTAGGCGCCGATGAAGGACGTGACAAGCTGCGATAAGCAACGGGGAGTCGCAAATAGACAATTATCCGTTGATGTCCGAATGCGGAAACGCAATGCTTTTAATAGAGCATTATCCTTACAGGAATTAAATACTGTAATGGAGGGGAACCCAGGGAATTGAAACATCTTAGTACCTGGAGGAAGAGAAAGAAATATCGATTTCCTTAGTAGTGGTGAGCGAAAGGGAAAGAGCCCAAACCATTGGTGGTAACACTGATGGGGTTAGGACTGAAATCACGCAAAAGAATCCGTAGTTGAATCTGCTGGAAAGCAGAACAATATAGAGTGATAGTCTCGTAAACGAAATGGATTTTTAGCATTCAGTATCCAGAGTAACCCAGAGCACGTGGAATTCGGGGTGAAGATAGGAGGACCATCTCCTAAGGCTAAATACGACCTAGTGACCGATAGCGTATAGTACC
>CAZOFH010000005.1:0-72555 GCA_964579205.1 uncultured Christensenella sp. | reverse complement strand
GAGTCCACATCGACGGGGAGGTTTGGCACCTCGATGTCGGCTCATCACATCCTGGAGCTGTAGTCGGTTCCAAGGGTTGGGCTGTTCGCCCATTAAAGTGGCACGCTAGCTGGGTTCAGAACGCCGTGAGGCAGTTCGGTCTCTATCCGTTGCAGGCGTAGGATATTTGAGAGGAGTCTCCCCTAGTACGAGAGGACCGGGGTGAACGTACCAATTGTGTACCTGTTGTTGTGCCAACAGCATTGCAGGGTAGCGAAGTACGGACGGGATAAACGCTGAAAGCATCTAAGCGTGAAGCCTCCCTCAAGATTAGATATCCCACAGAGTTAATCTGGTAAGACCCCTTGAAGATTACAAGGTTGATAGGTTAGAGGTGTAAGCATAGTAATGTGTTCAGCTGACTAATACTAATAGGTCGAGGGCTTGATCAAATGGAAAATATACCTTCGGGTAGTTTCCCGTTGACTTGCTGATGATTACAAATGTTAAATAACTAATTTTGTAGAATATATTGACAAACAAGTGATTTTGTGCTATATTAATTATGCAGTTGTCTAATACACACTGAACCATTTCTGGTGACTATGGCGAAGGGGATCCACCTGTTCTCATTCCGAACACAGAAGTTAAGCCCTTCAGCGCCGATGATACTTAGCGGGCAGCCGCTTGGGAAAGTAGGTCGTTGCCAGATTTCCATTAACAGCCCTCGTGGCTGTTTTTTGTTGCATATAGCAAGTCTATCATTATCGTGTCCCTTAATAAAATAATTTTGAATTTACAATACTTGCTAAAATATAAAAAAACAATCTCTAATCAAAACTAGAGATTGTTTTTCTTTTGTCTACGCATCACTACAATATTAAACAATTACATATATGCCGCAACCTAAGTTTAACGTAAAAGTGTAGTGCTATCCGCACGAATTTATTTGATAAGTTCGCTTAGCCTAACTGCCAAACTTGTGCAACACCCGAGAATTGGGTTGTTGCCCATGCCGATGAAACCCATCATATTTACGTGAGCGGGGACAGAACTGCTGCCAGCGAATTGAGCATCGCAGTGCATTCTACCCATTGTGTCGGTAATTCCATAACTTGCGGGACCAGCCGATAAGTTGTCGGGGTGCAGAGTTCTACCTGTGCCGCCGCCACTCGCGATTGAGAAATATGGCAGCCCGTTGTTGACGCAGTATTTTTTGTAAATCCCTGCGACAGGGTGTTGAAATCTTGTCGGATTGGTGCTGTTACCTGTGATTGAGATGTCGACTTGTTCAAAAGCGCAGATTGCTACACCTTCATTCACACTGAGAGCGCCATATACGCGGACTTTACTACGGTCGCCACTGCCAAAACTTTTGGTGCCTTTGATTATCAGTTTGTCTTGCTGATAGTCGTAGTTGGTATCAATAAAGGTAAAGCCCCCAATTCTACTGATAATGTATGCGGCGTCCTTGCCCAAACCATTAATGATGATTTTGAGAGGAGTTTTGCGTGCTTTGTTTACACTCGTTGCCAACGCTATCGCACCTTCACTAGCGGCGAATGATTCGTGACCCGCGATAAAGCAAAAACATTTTGTGTTTTCGTCTAGCAAAGTGCGAGCGAGCCGACCGTGCCCCAAGCCCACTTGTCTGGTTTCTGCGACTGACCCGGGGATGCAGAATGCCTGCAAGGATTCACCCAACAAAAGGGCAATATCTTGAGCCGCCCGAGTTTGAGTTTTTGCAGCCAAAGCAACACCTATACGAAAAGCCCAAACAGCATTCTCAAACACAATCGGTTGCACTTTTTTGACAAAATCCTCGCAGTTTAGCACGCTTTCAGCCAAATCATAAGCCTCTTGGAGCGATTTAATGCCATATTTAGCGAGTAAATGGTTGATTTTTTTTGCTCTTTCGTCATAACCCTCAAAATAGTTTATCATATTTGCTCCTCCATAGTGTCGATAATTTCTTTCGCTTCGTCAAATCTTCCATACGCGCCGCTCGATTTTGCCAAAGCTTCTTGACCAGACATTCCACTGCGAATATTTTTTAGTAATTTCGGCAAATTTACAAATTCGTATCCGATAACTTCTTTATTTTTGTCCAAAGCAAGTCTGGTGATATAGCCCTCAGTCGTGTTGTAATACCTGACGCCACATTTCTCGCTAGAATAAACTGTGCCGACACGGCTGTGGTGAGAGGAACCCAGTTCTTCTACGCCCGCACCAAGAGGTAACCCTCCTATAGAAAAGGCGCTTTGACTCCGCCCGTAAGCAAGTTGCAAGAAAATATCTTTCATCGCGTCGTTGATAGCGTCGCAGACTAGGTCGGTGTTGAGCGCCTCCAAAAGGGTGAGCCCGACCAAAATTTCGCCCGCCATACAAGCCGAGTGTGTCATTCCACTGCAGCCAACAGTCTCGACCAGTGCTTCTCTGATAATCCCGTTCTTGACATTCAGAGTCAATTTGCATACGCCTTGCCGCGGCGCACATTTTCCGCATCCGTGGCTAAATCCGCTAATGCCTTCGATGCTCTTTACCTGTTCAAAAAAGCCTTCTTGCGGTATTGGCGCAGGACCCAAGTGCGGGCAAGAATTCGTTTTTATGCAACAGTTTCGTTCTTTCATATGTTTACTCCTTAATTTTTTGTCAACATAATTATAGCATAAAAGCGCTTTTTTCAAAAACAATTCGGCATATTTTGCCCTTATTTTTATAAATTTTTATAATTTGCATTGACAGATAGCAAAAATTGTGTATAATAATAGCAAACAGTAAAGGAGTGTGGGTGTTATGCATTTTGGTAATTTTTCAAAAGATGTTATTGAGCAGTATGTAAAAGAGTTTTATCTAAAAGATGAATGTGATGGCAAGAATATTGTCGGTATTGACTGCCAAATGAGTTTTGATGAGCCGTGCGAGAATGGCAACTACGCATATGTTGTGACATTTCAGTTAGAGGATATGTGCGATGAGAATATGAGTGAGTCGAGGGATGTTACAGTTTTCGATGTTACTCCAGAAAAAGCGCATCTTAAATTTATGATTGAACATTGCGACTATTCATTTATAGAGTCTCTAAAGACTGTTGCAAGAAGCGATAGGGATGCTTATCCAGTCAAATTGTTGAGGGATTGTGAAGATTATTATCAAAAAGTTGTTGATAGCAGGTCACTCGACAGAGTTACGGGGTTAAAAGATTTTTGGGATGACAAAGAGTCAAAGGCTGAGCCAAAATCTCAAAGTGAGGATTTGCAACTCGAGAGGCAGTAAAAAAGGCTAAGCCTTTTTTTTTATTTATTCTTGCTATTTTAGGCTTTTTGTGGTATCATATAGTAGTAATTAAAAGGAGTTTCTTATGAAAGACTTGATTGATGATATGCAAGAGCGTGGGCTGATTTACCAGTCTATCAACTTGGACGAATTGAAACAAATTATGAGCAAAGAGAGGGTCGTCTGCTATGCTGGTTATGACCCGACGGCAGACAGTCTGCACATAGGTCATTTGGGTACTATTTTGCAGTTGGTGCGTATGCAGAGGGCGGGGCACACCCCGATTGCTCTGATTGGTGGCGCGACTGGGCGAATTGGCGACCCAACCGGTAGGAATGATATGCGTCCTATGATTACGCAAGAGCAGCGTGATGAGAATGTTCGCAAAATTAAGACTCAACTCGCATCTTTTTTTGACCCAAATTGCTCGAATAAACTGGTGATTGTAAACAACGATGACTGGTACAAGGATATGGGCTTTATTGATTTTATGAATGTGGTCGGTTTGAATATGTCGGTCAACAAAATGTTGTCGTCGGGCTGTTTTGAGCAAAGAATGGCGAATGGACTCAGTTTTTTGGAATTCAACTATATGCCGATGCAGGCGTACGACTTTTACCACTTGTACAAAAATTACAACTGTACTGTAGAATTGGGCGGTAGTGACCAGTGGGGGAATATTGTCGCTGGTGCTGACTTGATAAAGAAAAAAGAAGATAAAGCGCAGGTGTTTTGCTTGACTTCTCCGCTCCTTACCAAGGCTGACGGGACAAAAATGGGTAAGTCTGCTGGCGGAGCGGTTTGGCTGGACGGTGACAAATTTAGTGATTACGACCTTTTTCAGGTTATTCGTAACGTCGAGGACGAAAAGGTGCAAGAATGGTTCTTTATGCTCACCCTTTTGCCGACCGAAGAGATAAAAGAAATTTGCAAACACACTGGCAAGGACATAAATATTGCCAAAGAAAGGCTCGCGTACGAAGTGACCAAACTTATCCGCGGCGAAGATGCTGCCAATGCGGCTCTCCGTCAGGCTCGTGGCGCTTTCTGTGGTGACGGTAGTGAGATGTTGGAAAAAGAAATTTCGGCAGAAAACCGCGGTATCATAGATGTTTTGATTGCTCTGGGCTTCGCTCAGTCGCGCGGCGATGCCAAAAAGTTGATTGCTGGCGGTGGAATCAAAGTAGATGAGCGTGTGATTTCGGACTTGGACTTTAAATGTCCTGCTAGCAGTTTCGTCCTAAAGAAAGGTAAAAAGAATATAATTAGAGTGATCGTAAAATAATGGAAAAATTACTTTCTGTTGCTGATAAACAAATTTTTTATAGCGAGATTTTGATAAACAAATCCCGCTTTTTGTGTTTTGTAAAGCATATCACTTCGGCGGAAGATGCGGAAGATTTTATTGCTCAAAAACGCCAAGAATACAAAGATGCGCGTCACGTTTGTTTTGCGTATAGGTTACAAAATTCGGCGAAAATGAGTGATGACGGCGAACCATCGGGAACCGCTGGTATGCCGATGATGGAAGTTTTGGAAAAACAGGGGCTCTTTGATCTTGTTGCTGTAGTCGTGCGATATTTTGGTGGCGTAAAATTGGGCGCAGGCGGACTATTGCGCGCGTACACCGGAGCGGTGACAGAGTGTCTAAAATCGGCGCAAAAAGTACTCTGGGAAAATGCAAATTTTTATCAAAAATCAATGGATTTTAAGCAATATCAGCCCTTTGTCAACAGTCTCAAAAATCGAAAAATCAAGATTTTGGACACTGACTTTGGTGAATGCGCTACCGTCAAGTTTGTTGCTGGGGTTGAAGAGAAAATTCTCGACGCCGAACTTGAAAAACAGGGTATGTTTGCTTTTGAATAACGGAGGGTAAATGGGGCAAATCACAGAAATTAAAATTGCAAAGTCCAAAAAAGCGCGTCGGCACATCTACATCGATGGGGTGTTTGTATGCACGCTAGACGAGTTTACCGTTTTCAAATACAAATTATCTGTTGGGCAGGAGATTTCGCTGGAAAAGTTGGAGGGAATTTCACTCGAAAGTGAGACTGATTACGCTTTTGAACAGGCAATAAATCTAATCAGCAAAACTCCCAAAACGATTAGTCAAGTTCGTGAAAATTTGCGCGGTAAGGGGTATTTTGACAAAATTATTGACGCAGTCATAACCAAGTTGGTCGCTTACCAATATCTTGACGACGCTCAGTATGCCCAAATGTTTGTGCGGACCTATTGCTTAAAGTATGGTAAAACGAAACTAAAATATTTGCTATCAACAAAGGGGATAAATTCGCAAATCATTGAGGCAGCGTTGGTTGGTTTGGAGACGCAGGACGATACGATAGCCTCTCTTGCGCACAAATATATGCAAAACAAGGACTTTTCTGCCGCCAATTTTGCAAAACTATATAGATTTTTGAGTGGCAAAGGCTTTGAGTGGAACGAAATCGATAGGGTGGTTAGTCAGATGAAAAAGGAGAATTATGAGGACTGGGATTGATATAGCAAAAATCGAAAGATTTAATCAAAAAATTGATGATGAGGCGTTTTTGACTCGTGTCTTTACTGCAAAAGAATGTGAGCATATCCGCTTTCATCGCACAGAGGCGGGGCAGGCAGAGCGAATGGCGGGCAAATTTTGCGCAAAAGAGGCGGTTGCCAAGGCGTTGGGCTGCGGTATCGGCAGTGGGGTGAATTTTATCGATATAGAAATCCTCCCTAATAATGATGGCGCGCCTGTGGTTTTTTTGCATAATTATGCAGAAAAAATTTTTTCGCAAATGTCAGCAAAAGAAATTGCGGTGTCCATTTCGCACGAGGCGGAGTATGCGGTCGCAAATTGTATAATTATTTAGAATAATTTTTGAGAATTTACAAAATATAGATTTGACAGTCTATATTTTTTATTTTTAGGTATAAAATTTGTGTTAAAAGGTATAAATTAATATGAGAGATTTTGAATCTTATCAGCAGGAATTGGCTCAGCATTCGAGGCACACAATTTCGCCTCGCGAGCATATATTATTTCGAGAAGATTATCGCTTTTTTGACGGTTTTCGTGCGGAAGAGATTTGGGGCGATTTTGCTGATTTTGATTACGAAAATTGGTTAAAGGAGCAGTAAATACTGTGTTTTCGATACGGCGTGGCGACATTTTTTATGCAAATCTTTCTCCTGTAGTAGGGAGCGAGCAGGGCGGAGTACGCCCCGTTTTGGTGGTGCAAAATGATGTCGGCAACAAATATAGCCCCACAATTATCGTCGCGGCGATCACTAGCAAAATTAACAAAGCAAAACTCCCGACACATATTGAATTGTGCGGCGATACATATGGTTTGGAGAAAAATAGTGTCGTTTTGCTAGAGCAAATTCGCACTCTTGACAAGGCTAGATTGATAGAAAAAATCGGTAATGCTGCCCAAAAACTAGGCGAAATCGACACCGCTTTGGCAATAAGTTTGGGACTATGAGAGACCTTTTCAACTGTTATTTGAAAAGGTTGTTGTGTTTATAATTATGCAAAAAAATTAATAATATTCACGCATACACCACCAAAAGTCGGATGCAAAAATTCAATTTTGGTAATTTTGGTCGATAATATTCCAAAGAGTATTGACATTTTAATCAAAATATGATATAATTATGAGAATAAAACAAAGAGGGGAAAAATATGAACAAAGTTGTCGATAGGTTTTTGGTATTCCTGCTGGCGGTACTGGTCATCGTTACTGTTGCTTTGACTATTTTCTACTTTATGCGTAGTGAAGAAGTTTTCAGTTTTTCTGATGGCAAAGATGATAGCCTTGTTCGCTATGTTAACACTGGTGAGACTCTTGATATCACCGTGTATAGGACGTATGCGACAAAGGATACTTATACATTGATTAGTACGGATGAGACTGTGCTAAAACTCAAAGAGCGTGTGAGTGATAATGTTTTTCGTTTTGAGACTACAGAAAAGGGTGGGAAAGTTGAGGTTTTGCTGCAAACATCCAACCCCAAATATGCTGGTCTCAGCCTAACCGTCCGTGTGGGCGACGGTACGGAAAGTAATCCTTACTTTGTCCGTAATTATGACGATTTGGCGAATATTGGTAATACTACAAAATTCGCTCTGAACCTAAACTACTTGCAGGTCGCTGACATTGATATGAGTTTGGGTACGACTTCGTGGTCTCCTATCGGGTGGGCGCAAGAGAGTTGTTTTGAGGGCGTTTACAACGGGAATGGGCATTTTATCAACAATTTTACGATGACCAACATTGCACCAAGTGACGAGACAACAGGCACTGGTGGCTCTGAAACGGTCGCTGAGAGCGCTAGCGGGGCTACTTCTACCGAGGAGGCTAACGTGTTTGATGCACAAGTTGCAGGGCTTTTCGGTGCGATTGGCTCAAACGGTGTGGTTACTCGCATTAATATGAATAATGTGGTGATCAATGGTGCGTATGACGCTACGGCTGGTGTGGCTTTGATGAATGCTGGTGTTATCCAATTCGTTAATATTCAGGGGCTTTCTATCACGAATACTAAAAAATCACTGGATGGCGATGCTGGTATCACGGTGTTAAATAGCGGCGAAGCAAAGGCTAATACTTATACCGCAAGGGTAATGTACTGTTCTGTATCAGGTAAAATTACCTCGAGAGCCCAAATCGTCGGAGGTCTGGTAGCCTCTAATGATGCTTGTGGTTTGATAAAGGACAACACTGTCAATGTTGAGATAAACTCGACCGCTAATGATGAGCATTCTGCTGCTTATGTCGGCGGTGTGGTCGGCTACAACTACGCTTATTATAGCGATACATCGGGCGTTCCTCAGAATAGTAGAGCGAGTGTTTTGGACAACTACGCAATCTGCAAAATCAGTGCTGTAGATAATAATGCTTGTGTCGGTGCAATCATCGGTGCAAATATAAATAGAGACGGCACATATGGCGTTATCCTCAACCCAACTACCGAGGCTCAAAAGAGCAGTAATAGGGTTTACGGTAACTATTATTTGAAAAACGGCACTCTCGCTGGTATCGGTTTTGGTAATGTGGCGGGAAATGCTTACATTGCGAACGGTTTGACCGAGAGTCAACTCAAAAGCGTTGCTACGAGTGCTGATTTGGAGAGAATTAGTCAGACAGATGCTACTGCTGATGCGACTTTGGGCTATGTGACCTACAGTCAAAGCGGAGCTTACACGACTTGGGACTTTGTTAAGACTTGGGGTATCAAATCAACCGAAAATGGCGGATATCCATTCATTAGGTCGGACGCGAGCGCTATGCCTGTGTATGTGTTTAATGGTATTTACCAAGGCAAGCCTGTCGACCCAATAGAGCCTATCAAGCCTATTGACCCAACCGACCCTGGGGAGCCTGTTGTTCCGCCAGAAACGCCTATTGAGCCTCCCGTTGAGCCTAGCGCTACTATGACTCAAGCAGAGTTTAGGGCGCTATTTGAGGCAGACTTGGCAAGCAATGACAACAAGGAATACACCGCGACGTATTATATTACAAAAGATGTTGTGATGACCGAAGCGTGGGTGCCTATCGGTACTCCAGAACAGCCTTTCAACGGTACATTTATTATGGGTGCTGATGCTGAAATTCAGAACTTGTATGTGACCGATTGTGGGCTAAAACACTACGGCTTGTTTGGTTTTGTCGGCGAAAGGGCTGTGATCAATGGCGTCAAAATCAATGGTGTAAAAATCGAACTCAGCGCGGAGCAAGATGAGACAATTTTTGTCGGAGCAGTGATTGGTTACTGTGAGGCGAAAGGTGTCAACGATGTTGGTTATTCGCTAATTATAGTGATGAACAACAAGACACTTGTCCAAGGTGTTGCTGAGAACGGTTTTGACAAAATCGCAGTTTCAAACAAAAAAGCAGCAGTAGTCGGCGGTGCTATCGGCTATTTGGGTAGCAAAAAGTACGCTTATGACCTGACTGTTAGTCTAAACATTACCGTTAGCGCTTGCTCTGAGCAAGTGCTGGTCGGCGGTGTACTCGGAGAGAACAAGGGTTATGCTGATTCTTGCGAATATTTGGGTAACCTAAACACTGAAAACGACACTTTTGGCTACGCTATCGACACAAAGTCGAATGGAAATGCGCTCGTTTATACTGGTGGTATCGTCGGTGTGAATATGGCGACTCTCTGCGGGTCATCTTTCCAAGGTAAGATCGTGACCAAAACTGCTGAGAATGTCTTGGCGGGCGGTGTCGCAGGTTTTTCTGAGGGCAAGATTGAGCGTTGTTCTGCCAAAAAGGCTGTCATTGACGGCGGTTATTATGTCGGCGGAATTGTCGGCAAGTTTGCGGTCAACGATTTGCTAGTGACTAATAACAACCCTGCTAGTTTTGTAGGTATCAGTAGGAGTTATGCTGCTGGTAGCCTGTCAGGTAAAAAGGTTGGCGGTCTCGCTGGTCTCAACGAGTGCGGTACTATCAAAGATTGTTATACTACCGCTGCGTTGTCGGGTGAATTGATGGCTGGTTTTGTCGCTGAATTGCCATACAAGAGTGAGGCAAACTGCGGTAAAGTGGCATACTGCTATTCTAGCGCTACTTTTGATACAAAGGCAGGTGACGCATATTGGGAGTCTGGTAGTGTCATCAGACAAACTAACGGCTGGTGGTCTGGCAACAAAAAGTTGGCGGGCTATGTAGAGAACTGTATCTACAATATCAATGACCATATTGAGGCAGAGAGTGCAAAGATTGACTCGATCGAGCGTCAATATTCATACTTTATCTTGAGCGAAGGCTTTGCTTGTGATGACGGTAGGAACACTGACGAGGATTGCAAAAAGATTAGTACTTTCACTGGTCGCGGCGACGGTTTTGACATCACTGTGTGGAACCTTGTCGACGGGAAGTACCCTCAACTGTTGAATGTAAAATAAATAGCAAAAATAGAGCAAGGCAAATGGTGTTTGCCTTGTTTTTTGTCACTTTGTAATATTTTGTCAAATATTGTGGAAAAGTTGTTGACAAATAGTGTTTATTTGTTATATAATCACATAACAAAAGGTAAAAGGAAAGGAAAAAGTGGAAAAAATGTGGATAACCCCCCGGGGGGGGGCTTAACTAGCCTCAAAAAATATGTAAATTTTGAGAGTACACTTTTTGTAAAAAAACACATAAAATTTTCTTATTTGGGCTGCTTGAGACAGTCTTTTTCGCGTTGGCTCATATGACCAAACGCGAATACTTTGAGTGATTTTCGGCTAATCAACTCAAAAATTTTATTACGGAAAAAGGAGAATTTTATGTCAAATTTAAAAAAGAAAATAGTTTTGGCAGCAGCGATTGTCACTCTCTGCTTTAGTGGCTTGAGTCTGTTATTAGAACTAATCAGTATCGGTGGCTCGGTTCTTCTCATCAGTGCTGCTTTTGAAACAGGCTATGTGGCGCAGGGTATAGCGTATTTGTTGGGCTCGTTCGGGCTGATGATTTGCAACATTTTGTTGATTGTTTTTTCTGCGATGCTTTGCGCAAATCCTGACAAATCAGGCAAGTATGCGCAATACAAACACAAATTGCTAGCGGCGATTATTATGTCGGCAGTTGTGATTTTTATTCATCTGCTCACAATTATTCTAACGCTGAATATTCTAGCAATTTTGGACATTCTCGTTGTGACGACAGCACTAGTGCTGTTTTGTGTGGGATTTGTCAAGAACAAAGCAGAGTTCGCTAGACTATTGGGGCAACCTCAGCCTGTGGCTAGCGGTATGGCGGGTCAACCTCAGGCGGCGGCTAGTGGTACGGTGGCGCAACCTCAATCTACCGTTTTGCCTGACGGGACGGTCGCTCCTACACAACCTCAGAAAAAGTTTGATTGCGACTTGGACAATGTGATCGACCACAAGGTATTTCGTATTAGACAACTTCACGAGGACGGCATTTTCACTGATGAGGAAATGAAAGAACTCTTGGTAGAAGTCTTTTTGAAATAGGGGGGCGCACGATATGAAGGAATCAAAAAGAAAAATTTTGCGCATTGCCTCCGTTGTTGGGCTTTGTTCTCTCACAATTTCTGTGGCTATAGCAATAATTATGTTGATGTTGCCAGCAACAGCCGGAGAGATTTATTATCCTGAGCAGAGGGATATTCAAAACTATGATTTGGTTATGGAAGGATCTACCTATACAGATTCAGATAGTTTGTGTGTAGGTAGTGCAAATCAAAACTTGTTATTTGCTTATAGTTCTTATTCTAGTGAAAGGTTAATTGTAATAGACGCTTTTGACCCTGAGTTTTCTGTTATTGATGAAGAATTAGGCAGGGTAACTATTGATTATGATGCTTATGAGTATTCAAATATTATCACTTTGGAACCGTCTTCTCTTTTCTGGTTCTATACTTATAATATAACCTTTACTTTTGAAGGTTATGAATTCCGTGTATTTGGTTATACATCTAGCAATTATTTTGAATGTGTTTGCTTGGATGCGTTTGATGGTCGAAACTTTCGTGTGGCTGTGGACGCGCTTGGAATTGAGGATATTTCCGTTATTAATTCTAATGAATATGTTTTGGATATATGCGAGAAAAGCTTTTATGATATAAATGGCAATTTGCCAACTATTACGCAAGATGAAGTATTGGATACTGCTTGCGAATGGAGTGGATATGATTTTTATTGCCTCGGCATAGATATGGGTGAAATCGTAGGAATGAATGATAATCTTGTGTTTGTCAATAGTTATGATACTTCTGCTGACGAATACAAGACACTCATTGTCACAGGTATGCTGCGTTCGCCGTCTTATTACACTGTTGATGATGATAGTTTGAGGGTAACAATCAAAACTAAAGCCCTGCAGCAGGGCTGTTACATAAAGTCCGTCGAAGAGATCTATGATTCAGGTATCGAGGTGAATATCGGTGGTGATGTATATACTTTGGATGATTGGGATATCTATGAGGACCCTGATTATTGGACTGTAGAAAATCAGAGAACGTATAGGTCTCATATCCTTTATGCAAATGCAAATATGGTCACAAATTTGATTTGCTCATCGAGCGATGGCTCGATTGTCTCGCTTGAAATTAATCAAGAAATGTTTGCAGGATATAATGGTATTGTATTGCAAGGCTATTCGACAGAAGTGCTTGGTGTCATAATCTGCTTATTCTACTATGCAGCACTTACTTTGGTTATTATTTTGATGTGCAAGACTTCTCCAAAGAGAAAACCATCAAAAGGCAATATGTTGACGCTGTCAATAATTACTCCTATATTATTGGTAGCGATGCTTGTGGGGGGATTGTGTATACCAGACACAAGGATTTTTGGTATTATCTTTGCTGCACCACTGCTAATATCTGTGGCATTGTTTATTACAGGCGCATGTGTGGGCAATATTTTCTTGCAAAAGCCAAAACCAATCATTCGCAGCCCTGCAGTAATGCGCGAGTATGCGCTTGATGACGAGATAAAGGCGCTTTGCAAATACTACAAGGACGGTCTTTTGACAAAGGAACAACTCAAAAACACAATTATCAAAAAAATCAGAGCCGAATATGATAATTAACAACAAAAACAACTGAGTATCACTCGGTTGTTTTTGTTGTTTTACACAAATTACAAAAAACTAGTACCCAATCGACAAAATCGAATAGGGCAGGGCAATTCTAGTGTATAGTTTTGCGTAGTTATTTTTTTGCATTGTGGCTGTTTGGGAGCATATCTAGCCCTCGAGTGGGCATATATTACCGCATAAAAAACGGTATCGGGAGCGAAAAATGAAGAAAAGACTTTTTTGTTTTGTTGTTGCGGTGATGATGATATTGCCTTGTACAGTTGCCCTTGCTGGGTGCGGGCAGCAGTCGTCCTTTGATGAATTGCGTCACAATATTACAGAATATCGCATCGATGCGACGCTAGATGAGGACGCAAAGACTTTGAGCGCGCAAATGCAGGTGGACTATCACAACACAAGTTCGGTGGATTTGGGCGAGTTAAAATTTCACCTGTACCCCAATGCCTTTCGTGAGGATGCGAGCAAATACCGTGCATACAGCGAGGCTCAAAAGCATAAGGTCTATCCCAACGGTTTTAGTGAGGGTGGCATCACCATTGCCGAGGTCAAGGTTGGAGGCAAGGCGATTGATTTTGAAATCGGCGGTGAGGACAAAAATTTGCTCATCGTGCCGCTATCTAGCACGCTCAAAAGTGGTGCTTGGGCAGAGGTGGACATCGACTTTACCTTGACTATCCCGAATTGCAATCATCGTTTTGGCTATGGAGAAAACACGTTAAACTTGGGGAATTGGTACCCTGTGGCGTGCGTTTTTGAGAATGGCAGTTTTGTGACGGACGGCTATTCGCCCAATGGCGACCCTTTCTTTAGCGAGGTAGCCAATTACACCGTCAGCATCACATATCCTAGTGATTTGACGCTGGCTAGTTCGGGGCAGAAAATAGACGAAAGCGAGCAAAATGGCGCCAAAACGAGCGTATATTCTAGCCAAGTCGTCCGCGATTTTGCTATGGTTTTTAGTCGTGATTTTGAGATGAAGAGCCGTTTGGCAGGCGATATTTTGGTCGAGTACTATTATTTTGACGACGAAAAAGCAGAAGCAAATCTCTCTGCCGCGGTCGATGCGGTAGAGACATTCGGCGAAATGTTTGGTGCGTACCCGTACGAGGTGTTGCGTGTGGCAAAAGCCGACTTTTTTCAGGGTGGAATGGAGTATCCGCAACTCGTGTATGTGTCTAGCGAATTGGATATCGAGGACGAGTACCGCGAGGCGATTATTCACGAGGTTGCCCACCAGTGGTGGTATGGGGTAATAGGCAATAATGAGTGCGAATACGCGTGGATTGACGAGGGCTTGGCAGAGTATTCGACAGCGCTTTTTTATGACCGAAACCCCCAATACGAGCGCACGAGCAAGCAAGTTTTGGGTGAAACTCTGAGCAGTTATCTACTGTTTTGTGATGTGTATCGCGATGTTTATGACACTTTGGATACCAGTATGAACCGAAACATTCACAATTTTAAGACGGAGACCGAGTACGTGTATCTGACCTACGTAAAGGGCGTGCTAATGTTCGACAGCATCAACGACATCATAGGCGATGCCAAGATGCAAAAATCGCTGCGGTATTTTTATGAACAAAATATGTTTGGGATAGTCACCCCTAGCGACCTAATCGAGGCTTTTGAATCAGTGGCGCACAAAAAATTGGCGGGCTACATTATGTCGTGGCTAGACGGCTCTGTCGTATTGGAGACCCTCGCCTAAAATTTCTCTGTCGATTTTTTGTAGCACCCCGCCCCCGAGAGGTGGGGGGGTGAGTTACTTTTTGCGCAATACTCATCGAATTTTCAAAAAAATATTGCATTTTGGTTGAGAATTTCGCAAAAAAATGATATCATATATGCAAAATCGAAAGGGGAAATATATGAAACTATTGAGTATGCGCAAGTTTTGTGCCGCGGCGACCGTCTTGCTAGCGACTTTTGCTGTGCTATTCGCTATCGGGATGCTAGTGGGCAGTTCGCGTGAAAAGCCGTGCCCGATTGCTGCGAGTGTGGTGTCGGCAGAGACCTTTTATTATGACCAATTTGAGCGTAATGGCAGCACGTTAGAGGCAAAATTTTACCGCGCTATCAAGGCTATGTGGGAGGACGGCACTCTCAAAAAAGGTAATATAAGCATCGACCTCGTAGAGGGAGGCTTTTTGACGCAAAAAGATGTCGACAAA
Organism: uncultured Christensenella sp.; assembly: GCA_964579205.1. Classification (GTDB taxonomy): domain Bacteria; phylum Bacillota; class Clostridia; order Christensenellales; family UBA1242; genus UBA7867. The sequence goes on along the minus strand of CAZOFH010000005.1, from coordinate 57,575 downwards.
TACGCGACCAATTCAATGGCGCTCCTGTATGCTTTCGGGGCTGGGCGTGACGCTTTTTACTTGGACCACCCAGAGGTTTTTTATGTGGATTTTGACAAAATGTCAATTCGCACTCTCTCAAAAAATGGCAAAAATTATGCATTTTTGGGTACGGGCAGAACGGACAATTACCGCGCCGATGGGGCTGATTTTGCCGATGAAACCAAGGTGAATGCCGCTATTGAGGCACTAGAGGGGAGTTATACTACTCTATTGACCGAGGTGGGCGAGTTGACCGATACCAGAGACAAGGTCAAGGCTGTATATGATTTTGTCCGCAATAAGGCGGTGTACAAGAGCGAACTCGACTGTACCGCTGGCAATGAGGCTTATGTACGCAATCCATACGGCGCGTTAGTCAAGGGCGAGGGTGTGTGTGAGGCGTATGCGCGTAGTTTCAAAATAATTATGGACGAGATAAATATCCCTTGTGTATCTATAATCGGAATGTACAATGAGTACAACGGTGAGGACAAGACCGCTATCACCCTTTCTGAAGCACATATGTGGAATTTTGTGCAGATAAACAATCTGTGGTATATGGTGGACACGACTATGGATTCGGGCAAAAAAGACGGCGAGTGTCAGTACTTTTTGGCTGGGTATAGCAAAGTCGGCGCTAGTCACATTCCCGACGCGGTGATTTCGCAGTCGGGCTATGCGTTCAGACAGCCTGATTTGTGCAACTCTGAGTTTTCTACTGCCACCACGTACAACTCAAATTTTGCTATGGAACAGACAAAATATGAAGGTAAAGATGTTTTGCGCGTGACATACAAGGGGATGAACGGTGAGCAGTTGTACAATCAAGAGGGGCTATTCTTTGTGGCTAATTACTTTGGTGATGCGAGCACAAATTGGGCGGCATTGACCAACTATACCACAGAATTTAATTATTACGAGAACGCTTGTGTAGATACGCCTGACGGCTTGGTTTTGCGTTTGGATGGTGATTTTGATAGTGTAATGGTCGGGGTGACTGAGTTTACCTCATCTTCGCAGGCATATGTTGCCGCTGCTGATGTAATCGAGTACTCTGACACTTATGAAAATCAATTCCAAGTAAAATCTCAGCACAGACCTTTCCCGATAAATGTTACGCCGTCTAGTTCGCAAATCTTGCGTTCGGGTGCAACTTATGACGTGTCGATGACTTTTGACGAAAAACTCAAGTTGTCATCAGGTGCATCAGTTTCTGTCGAGGTCACCCACAATGCAGGCGTGGTATTAGACGATATCCGTGTTACCGATGTCGCGTGGGATAATGACAGGACGGTCACTTGCCGCTTTACTACCAGTTCGCGCTATGCTGCGAATACCTGCACCTACACGATGCGGGTCAAAGGGCTGTGTAGTGCTGAGACGGGTAGAGAATGTATGTCTACAGGATTTTTCGTCCTAAATCAGACTAATGTCGGCTGTCCAGTCAAATGGGGGCAGACTTATGAAGTATATGGCAAGCCGCAAATTTTGGAGAATGCTGACATAGATACGACTGATTGGCGACCTGCGGATTTTACCGACCCTGTAAACAAAAAGATTAGTCACGGCGTGGCGCTAGTAGTCAATGAACACATTGATAGCAATACTCAGACCTCAATCAATGCTGGTATCGCTACCGATTTGGGTAGTACTAGTCAGACTGTGCTAGCATCCAAGACTTATGACATTAGCCTCACTCTTTGCAATGAGCAGATGAAGCAACTGCCATATGGCAAGAGGATAAAGATTATGCTGCCTTTCCCTGAGGGGTACAGCGGCAAAGAGGTTGGTGTGACCTTTGAGGCTTATCACTACAATTCTACCACTGGGCAGGTGGAGAAAGTCGATTGCCTAATCAACGAAAACGGTGTGGTCATTTTCTGTAACGAATTTTCGCCTTTTACCGTGGTCGCTACTCAAAAACCTGAGGGCGTGACCTCCAAAAAAGTTTTGGCGCTGATGCATGAGGGCGGTAGTATTGATGCCGAATTCGCTAGCCTTGCGCCAAGCGAATCAAAGACCTTCGTTATTACTCCTAGCGCCGGCTTTGTGGTGGATTATGTTTGGGTAAATGGGGTAGAAAAGCCTGTGATAGACAACAAGTTGACCTTGACATATACCGATTTGACCAAGGACAACAATATCATCGAGGCGTATTTTGTCAAGACCAGTGTAAAACAAAAGGAAGAGCAGGACGGCTTTGTCACTCTTACTCCTAGTGCTACCGCTCCAGTAGTAGTCATCACTAGATATGTCGACACCCTTAGCGCGGCAGTCAGCGGCGTGGTCGGCAAGTTGACCTACCAGTGGTACAAGGACGGCGAAATGATTGTCGGGGCGACTGGGCAGGACTATGTCATCCAAGAGCCATACTTTAATAGTGTGTACACCGTCGAGGTCACAAACTCGGTAATGTCTGGCACAGCCACGACCTTGAGCAAGCCGTATCAGCAGACTCAGCGCGATATGGCGCTAATTGTCGTCTTGATGTGTATCGCTGTTGCGCTAATTTGCGTGGTGGTAGCGACTATGCTTATTCGTCGCAAAAATGCCCAAAATCAGCAAAAGTAAATCATAATAATTATCCCTAACGAATGCCCAAAGTGAGGCTGTGGGGGATGTAGCAATCAAAAAAAGCGACCTTTTGTCTGTCGCTTTTTTGGCGTTTGATAAAGTGTGCGCAAGGATAAGGGGCGGGGGTGCGGTGTATCCTCTAACAGAGCCTATTCAGCCCTGCTCTCGCTAATTTTGTTCGTTATCGGGTGGCGGGGGTTTTTGCTGTCGCTTTGCGTAATGGGGTGGAGATTTTGCGCCGTACAAAATCAAAAGCACGGATGAGTGCCTCGCGCCTTGCTCGGTTGTTCAAATTAATAAAAGCGTGGCGTGCGTCGCGTCGATTTTTTGGGAAAACTAGCGCGTCGCAGTCGATATTTAGGGAGTTTAGTTTGTGGACAAAAGGTATGGTCTCCGTTTTTGTGAGGCTATCCACTTCGCCCGCAGTGATAAAGGTCGCCGGGAATTCAGGCGTCACAAGTCGAATGGGTGAGTAGTCGTGATAAAATTTCTCGAGGTCGGCACTGTCAGTGGCGCGGCTTTCCTCCCAAAATCTGCCGATAGCGCGGCAAGTGCGAAAATTGAGCCTGTGTAGGTGCGAAATGTCATACACCCCATAAAAAAGGATGCAGCCTAGTATCCTGTAATCCAAGGGCTTGGTCTGGGTGCTGATGCGGCTAGCCATTAGGCTAGATAAGTGCGCCCCTGCGCTATCTCCACCCAAAAAAATTTGATTTTTGTCTATCCCAAACATCTCGGCATTCTCTATGCAAAAGTGCAGACAGTCCATAGTATCGCCGAAAATCTCAGATAGGGTAGCCTGCGGCATCAGTCGGTAATTTAGATTAATGACGATGAGTCCTTGCTCCGCGAATTCTTTTGCCACAATAGAAAAGATGCTCTTATCCGCCGCCGACCACGATCCGCCGTGCATATAAAAAAGGGTAGGCAAAGCCGATTTTTGCGGGCTCGCCACAGCAAAATGCGGGCAGTGCCAGTCGAATTGCCGCAGAGGGTCTGTCTTGTGTGCTGTGTATGGTATATTATATAAGGAATAAACAGCGCTAGTCTCCTTGTCTTTTTTGATGACTGATGAGAGCGCTGTTGTCCCATATTTTTCTATTAGCATTGTCGCTTTTGTCGCGAGTGGTAGGTCGGTATTGTCGCGTTTTTGCATATCGTACCTCATTTATTCAAAATTTTTTGACAAATTTGTGTTGACAACAATTATATTTTATGCTATACTCATAAAACTATTATATCCATATAAAGAGTGAGTGGTGGGGAATATTGAGTTTGTTAGGGATTAATTTCAATAAAAATTAATATGTAAGGGGCGTTTTGCCTCAAAATCGTGCTTGGCTACAAAAGCATATTTTTTTGTTGCCTAGCCCAAACTCATCATTTTTCACAGATTTTGCCTTTTTATGTCCTTATAATATAGATAATAGCACAAAAGTATTCTACTTGGCAACTTTTTAAAAACAAAAATATGTTTTACAAGGAGATAATGTTAATGCCAGCAAACAATGAAACAAAAAAATCATCAATCAGAAAAGTGATGTGTGGTAAGACTGAGCGTGTTTCTTTCGCGCGCGTCGATGAGCCTATCGAGATGCCGTATCTTGTGGATATTCAAAAGGAGACTTACAAAGAATTTTTGGAAAAAGGGATTGGCGAGACCATTGCCGAGTTTTCTCCTATTGTGGACTTTAGCGGCAAGGTTGAGTTGCACTTTTTGGGTTACAGCATCGACTATTCTGCGGTAAAGTATCCTGTGGATGAGTGCCGTAGACGCGCCCTCACTTACAATGCACCTATCAGGGTGGATGCTCGCCTTATCAACAAGGAGACGGGTGAGGCTATTGACCAAAACATAATGCTGGGTGAAGTGCCTCTGATGACGGATACTGGTTCTTTCCTTATTGGCGGTGTAGACCGTGTAGTTGTTAGTCAGATCGTGCGCAGTCCAGGAGTATATTTTGACGCTATTGAGGACAAAAACACTGGCAAGACTTTTTATTTGGCTGGGTTAAACCCTACTAGAGGTATGTGGCTCGAGTTTGAGCAGACTCCAAAGGACACTTTGCGCGTGACTATGGATCGTAGTGTAAAGGTTTCTGCAGGTATTTTGCTCAAAGGTTTGGGTTTGGGGAGCGAGGCTGAGATTGCTGCTTTGTTTGGTAATCACCCTCTCATTCTCAATACTTTGGAGCAAGAGGCTCAAAAGACAGAAGAAGAGGCTTTGCTCGAGTTGTCAAAGAAGTTAAAGCCTAGTGAGTTGCCTAGTGCTGAGACTATTCGTACCTTTATTTTCAATACTTTCTTTACCAACCTTAGATACGACTTGGCAAAAGTCGGTCGTTATAAATTCAACAAAAAGTTGAACCTGTGCAACCGTTTGCCAGGGCTGACTCTAGGGCAGGAATTGGTGATCAATGGCACCGTTTTGCCTGAGGGTACCGAGATTACTCAAGAGCAAGCCAATATGATCCAAAACGCGGGTATCAATGAGGTATATGTGCTGCTTTCAAATGGCAAAAAGCACTTGATGCGTGGTAACAACCGCGTGGCTCTCGATTCGATTATCAAGTGTAATCCTCGTGACTACGGGATTTATGAATTGATTAATTATCCGGTTTATCTCGATTTGACCAAGGATGCAAAGACCAAGGATGCAAAACTTGAGATTGTGCGCGAGCATCAAGAAGAACTCATCAATCGTCACATCGTCATCGACGATATCTTGGCGTCAATTAGTTACTTGCTCGATTTGATTGAGGGTATCGGCAGCATTGATAATATCGATCACTTGGCTAACCGTCGTGTAAGTAGTGTGGGCGAACTCGTAAACATCGCTATGCACTCTGGTATGGCCAAAATGGCTACTTTGGCTCGTGAGAGTATGCAAGGGCAGGACTTGACTCAGGCGACTCCTAGTTCGGTAGTGAATGCGCGCCACGTGACTAAGGCGTTTATGGACTTTATGAAGACCAGTCCGCTGTCTCAGAGTATGGATCAGGTCAACCCACTCAGTGAACTCACTCAAAAGCGTAAGGTTTCGGCAGTCGGTCCTCGCGGTGTGCGCAAAGACCGTGCTGGTGCTGAGGTCCGTGATATCCACTACACTCACTATGGTAGGATTTGTGCGATTGAGACCCCAGAAGGTCAGTCAATCGGTTTGATAAACTCTTTGGCTACTTATTCAAAGATTAATGAGTATGGTTTCTTGGAGACTCCATACAAAAAAGTTGACAAGCAAAAAGGTGTGGTGACCAACGAGGTCGTATACCTTATGGCAGACGTCGAGGAAAAGTGCAAGATTGCGCAGGCAGTCGAGCCACTCGATGAACAAGGTCACTTTATCAACAAAACTGTTATTTGTCGTTACAAGGATAGGGTTATCGAGGTTTCTAGCGACGAGATTGACTATGTAGATGTTTCGCCTCGTCAGATGATTTCGGTTGCGACTTCTTGTATCCCATTCCTAGAGAACGACGATGCTGCTCGTGCATTGCTGGGTAGTAACATGCAGCGTCAGGCTGTGCCACTCATTAGGACAGAGGCGCCTATCGTAGGTACCGGACTAGAGTACCGCGCTGCAAGGGATAGTGGAGCACTGGTGCTGGCTGATTGCGACGGTGTGGTAAAATATATGGATTCTAGCGAAATCGACATTATGGACGATGAGGGTAATATCCACAAAAAGAAACTCACCAAGTTTGCCAAGACTACCAAGGATACTTGTCTCAACCAAAAGCCTATCGTAAAAGAGGGCGAGAGAGTCAAGACTGGCGATGTTATCGCAGACGGCTTGTCTACTTGTAATGGTGAGTTGGCACTTGGTAGGAATATGCTAGTTGCGTTTATGAACTGGGAGGGTTACAACTACGAGGATGCGATCCTTATTAATGAGCGCCTCGTAAAAGAGGATATTTATACCTCGATTACCCTCAAGGTTGAGGATGTAAAGTGCCGCGCTACCAAACTCGGTAACGAAGAGATTACTCGCGACATTCCAAATTTGAGCGAAGAAGCACTCAAAAACTTGGACGAAAACGGTATCATCCGTGTCGGCGCAGAGGTTAGGCCGGGCGACATTTTGGTAGGTAAGGTTACTCCAAAAGGTGAGACCGAGTTGACCCCTGAGGAGAGATTGTTGCGTGCGATTTTCGGTGAAAAGTCGAGAGAAGTGCGAGACACAAGTTTGCGCGTGCCACACGGCCGTGCCGGTGTAGTCGTAGACGTGCAGATTTTCAGCAGAGCAAACAAGGACGAACTCGAGGCTGGCGTGAATATGCTGGTAAAAGTTTACATTGCTCAAAAGAGAAAGTTGTCTGTCGGTGACAAGATGTCTGGTCGTCATGGTAACAAAGGTATCGTGTCTAGGATTTTGCCTAGCGAAGATATGCCATTTATGGCGAATGGTCAGCCAGTCGATGTCGTTTTGAACCCATTGGGTGTGCCTAGCCGTATGAACATTGGTCAGTTGCTCGAGGTTCACTTGGGTAGAGTAGCCAAAGTGCTGGACTGGAAAGTTGCGACCCCAGTATTCGACGGTGCGACTGAGCAGCAAATCAGCGAATTGTATCGTCAGAACAACCTTGACGATGATGCAAAGATGGTGCTTTACGACGGTAGGACGGGTGAGGCGTTTGACCACAGAGTAACCGTCGGCTATATGTATATGCTCAAACTTACTCATATGGTTGACAACAAGATGCACGCTCGTAGTATCGGTCCTTACGCACTCGTTACCGCTCAACCACTCGGTGGTCAGGCGATGTTTGGTGGTCAGAGGTTCTCAGAGATGGACGTTTGGGCATTGGAGGGCTACGGTGCAGCCAACTTGCTGCAAGAGATGCTTACTATCAAGTCAGACGATATCGCTGGTAGAAATAATGTCTACGAGTCTATTGTCAAAGGTCAGCCAATTTCTGAGCCGGGCATCCCTGAGTCATTCAAGGTGCTGGTCAAAGAGTTGCAGTCACTCGGTATGGATATCAAGATTTTGACTGAGGACAGCAGAGAGATTGAATTGACCGAACTGACTAATGACGACATTGATATTCCGAGCGTGGCAAAAGCGCACAACGATGAGCGTAAAGAAATCGAACTCAACTTTGACGATATCGAAGGCGAGTCAAGTGATATTATTAGCGAAAGCGAATTTAATCAAATAGAAAATGACGAAGATGCGTTTAATGCTGGTAACCTGTTTGATGATGATTTTGATGAATAGGAGTGTATCGATAAATGTTTGAATTAAAAAATTTCGATTCTATAAAGATCGGTATTGCTTCACCAGAGAAGATCAGAGAGTGGTCTCACGGTGAGGTAACCAAACCAGAAACAATAAATTATCGTACCTTAAAGCCTGAAATTAATGGCTTGTTTTGTGAGCGCATTTTCGGACCGAAAAAAGATTTTGAGTGTCACTGTGGAAAGTACAAGCGAGTAAGGTACAAGGGGCACCACTGTGAAAAATGTGGTGTAGAGATTACCCGTAGCAAAGTGCGTAGAGAGCGTATGGGTCACATTGAACTTGCGACCCCTGTTAGCCACATTTGGTTCGTCCGCGGTGGTAGTAGCAAGGTAGGTAGCATCCTCGATATGACTAGCAAAAACCTCGAGCAGGTGCTGTACTACGCTAGTTATATTGTGCTAGAGCCGGGCAATACTGACTTTGAGAAAAAGCAGGTCATCACTGACAAAGAGTACCGCGACGCGCTAGAAAAATACGGCGCTGGTGCCTTTAGAGTAGGTATGGGTGGTGAGGCAATCAGAGAATTGCTCGCCGAAATTGACCTCGAGAAAGAGAGCAAGGAACTCAAGGACATTGTAGCAAATTCCAAGGGGGCTCGCAAACTCAAAGCTATCAAAAAGTTGGAGACTGTCGAGGCATTCCTAAAGAGTGGCAACAATCCTCGTTGGATGATTCTCGATGTGCTACCAGTTTTGCCACCTGAATTGCGTCCTATGATTCAGTTGGAGGGGGGTAGGTTCGCTGCTAGTGACCTAAACGATTTGTATCGTAGGGTTATCAACAGAAACAACCGTCTCAAAAAATTGATTGATTTGGCTGCTCCTGACGTAATCATCAGGAACGAAAAGCGTATGCTCCAAGAGGCTGTCGACGCACTTATCGACAATGGTAAGCGCGGTAAGCCTGTCTTGGGTGCAAAGCAAAGAGAACTCAAATCATTGACCGCTATGATCAGAGGTAAGCAAGGTCGTTTTCGTCAGAACTTGTTGGGTAAGCGCGTAGACTACTCAGGTCGTTCTGTTATCGTGGTCGGACCTGAATTAAAGTTGTATCAATGTGGTGTGCCAAAAGAAATGGCTCTCGAGTTGTTCAAGCCTTTTGTTATGCGCAAATTGGTTGAGTTAAACTTTACTCAGAATGTTAAGAGCGCAAAGAGAATGGTAGAGAACGAGCGTCCAGAGGTGTGGGATATCCTAGAGGATGTCATCAAGGATCACCCTGTCATCTTGGACCGTGCGCCTACATTGCACCGCTTGTCATTGCAGGCGTTTGAGCCAGTTTTGGTCGAGGGTAGAGCGATAAAACTTCACCCACTCGTTTGTCAAGGTTACAACGCGGACTTTGACGGTGATACGATGGCTATTCACGTGCCACTGTCTATCGAGGCGCGTACCGAGGCTAGAGTGTTGATGCTCGCCAGCAACAACATTCTAAAGCCAGCGTCAGGTCTGCCAGTAGTAGAGCCTCAACAGGATATTATCTTGGGTATCTATTATATGACTATTGAGAATCCTGACGAAAAGGGCGCTGGGTCTATGTTCATTAGCGAAGATGAGGCTGTTATGGCTTATCACAATGGCTATGTTCATGTAGAGGCACCTATCCAAGTTAGGCGTACTGCTGTCGTAGATGGCAAGACGGTGACAGGGCGTGTGGCTACTACTGTAGGTAGGATTTTGTTTAACCGTTGTATCCCTCAATGTATCGGTATTGTAAAACGCGAAAAGCCAGAGGATTACCTTGAATACGAGGTAAACTACACCGTTACAAAGGGTAAAATGGCAGAAATCGTTGCCCAAACTTATTTCGCTTTGGGTACTACCGAGACCTCAAAGATGCTAGACAAAGTCAAGGCATTCGGCTACAAGCATTCGACCCTCAGTTCTATTACGATCAACATTTATGATATGTTGATTCCGGAGGACAAAAAGAAAATTATTACCGAGCATCAGGCTCAGGCGCAGCGCAACGAAAAGTTGTACGCGCGTGGTTTGATTACTCGTGACGAAAAAGTAAACAAAAACATCGAGTTGTGGAACGAGGCAACCGCTCAAGTCAAGGCTACCGTGGTAGGCAACTTGGGTACATTCAACTGTCTAAAGATGATCGTTGCGTCAAAGGCTCGTGGTAGTGATGATCAGGTAAACCAGCTTTGTGGTATCCGTGGTATTATGGCTACGACTTCTGGTAGCAAGATTGATGTGCCAGTATTGTCATGTTTCCGCGATGGTTTGAGCCCTATCGAGTACTTTATCGCTGCACGTGGTGGTCGTAAAGGTTTGGCTGATACGGCATTGCACACTGCAGACGCAGGTTACTTGACTCGTAGGTTGGTAGATATCGCTCACGGCGTTGTCGTTACCGAAGAGGACTGTTTCGCTTCACTTGGCGAATCAGCCAAAGGTATTACAGTTAGCGACCTAAAGAGTGGCGACCACATTATCGAGACACTCGAAGGTAGGATCAAGGGGCGTGTCGTTGTCGATGACATTTACGACCCAAATACCAACGAACTCATTATCAAAGCAAACGAAATGGTTACCCCTGCGATTGCTGCCAAGATTGTGGCTGCAGGTATCAAAGAGGTGACTATCAGGACTCTCCTGACATGTAAGTGTAAGCACGGTGTATGTGCAAAGTGTTATGGTCGTGATATGGTCAGCACGGGTATGGTCGAGGTCGGTGAGGCTGTCGGAATTATCGCCGCTCAGTCTATCGGTGAGCCGGGTACTCAGCTTACCATGCGTACCTTCCACACTGGTGGTGTCGCATCTGCAAAAGATATTACACAAGGTCTGCCACGTGTCGAGGAATTGTTTGAGACTCGTAGACCTAATGACGCCGCTATCGTTAGCGAAGTCGGTGGTAAAGTGCACATTTATGATGTAAACAATCGTAAGTGCGTACAGGTTCACACTCCTAGCGGCGACGCTGAGTACTTGTTGCCAGCCAAGAGTTTGATTGCCGTGACCGAAGGTCAGGTTATCGAGCCGGGTACTCCATTGACTGACGGTAGCATCTTCCCACAAGACATTTTGCGTACTCGTGGTGTCAAAGATGCTCAGGAGTACTTGCTAAAAGAAGTTTTGGCAGTTTACAAGTCTCAGAGCGTTCCTCTGGATTCAAAACACATCGAGATTATTGTTAGACAGATGATTCGCAGCGTCAGAGTCGAGACTAGTGGCGACACAGACTTGATTCCGGGCGACATTTTGGATATCAACGATCTAGAGAATATCAACCTAAAGACTATTATGGCGGGCAAAACACCTGCCAGCGCTAGGAGGATTTTGCAAGGTCTGACCAAAGCCAGCCTGTCTACCAGCAGTTTCTTGTCTGCTGCATCATTCCAGGAGTCTAGCAGGGTATTGACCGATGCCGCAATCAAGGGTAAGGTTGACCACCTAGTCGGACTAAAGGAGAATGTCATCATTGGTAAGTTGATTCCTGCGGGTACAGGTCTTAGGATGTACAATTCTGTGACTCCGACCGTATTTGAGGAAGTTAAGCAAGAGATTGCTAACGAAACAGCAAAGGAATTTGCTGAGCCAAAGAAACTCCGCGTAGACCCTAGCGACGGTTTGCCTGACGGCGACCTAGATTCATTCGATTTGGGTTAATAAAATAATATCTCTCAATTTTTGAGGGATATTTTTTTGTTTTGTGTTGCAAATGTTTGCGGAAATTGCATTTTTGTGTTATCATATGAATGGTGTATTGATTTGCAAAAATTTCTCACCAAAGAAACAGACCGAATAAGGAGGACTAAGGAGATGATTTTGGGGGCAAAAAGTGTGGGAAAGTCAATTTGTGTGACCGTTTTGGCGATAATTGTGCTTTTCCTGATGCTTGCGTGCGTGAGCATACCCTTTTATCAGCCCGCCGTCGCTACCGAGAGTAATGGTAGGGCATATTACTCAGAGTTGAGTAGCGATGAGCAGAAATTTTATGATGCAATGGTCGATATGTACAACAGGGGGTCGCTCAAATTGGGCAATCAAGAATACGACCTGATTGACAAAGGGGTGGTGACTGCCGAGCAGGCGCAAAAGTATACCGACGGCGACCACACTTTGCTGCGCCATTTTGAGAGGGCGTGCCACGCCTTTTGTATGGAGTACAATGTTTTTTATGTCGATTTTTCAAAATTTGAGTTGAGCATCGGCATTAGAGAGAACAAATATGTAGTCACTATGGGGACGGGCAGAAATAGCGACTACTATGCTAGCGGCTTTTCGTCTCAGACCGAGGTGACTGCCGCAGAGACCGAGTACAACACAAAATTGCAAACTTTGGTGAATACTGCCAAGGCAGAAGAGTCCAATTTGGATAAAATTCGTCGTGCCAACACTTTGATTTTGGACAATACGACTTTTGGCTACGGCATAAACGCAAGCGGCGTGGTGGATGTCCAAAAGGCAGGGCAGATTACCACAAATTACGGCGCGCTCAATGGTGGCACCGCGGTGTATGAGGGCTTCGCTAGACTTTTGAGAGACGTGCTGAATGCAATGGATATCGAGAATGTGCTGGTCAAGGGCTACATTCTCAACGAAAACGAAAGTTTTGTGCCTGCTATGTGGAACTATGTCAAACTCGGCAACTCGTGGTATGCTATTGACTGCGGCGCAAATAGTCTGTCTAGTGACAAAGAGGAGTTTTTGCTCGTCGGGCAAGACAAAATGCGCTACCAGCACTACCTTTCTAACGAAACAAGCGCCGCTCTGCAGGGAGTAAAACTGAGCGTTACCGATTACGACTACATCGAGCCGATAGAGGTTAGTTGCAATTTTGGGCAAACTGCGACTCTGAGCGCTAGTTATTTGGGTAAAAATGCTACCGCTTTGGCTGCGCAGGGGCAGTACCTGTCTTTTAGGATAAAATCTATGCCGGACGGCGGGACTGCGTCTGAGTGGGGTAATTGGGGGTCACTGTCTACTCAAATCACTTTGAGCGAAGGTGGGTACTCTGCCCTCATTACCGAAAATGATACCGCGACTGTGCTAACCCTGCCTGCGGATGCAGAGGTTGTGCAATTTGCGGTCATCAATACCGCCCCTTTGGCGTCTGGAGAATATGACTCCGTGTCGGCAGAGCAGTTTGTGATAACGGGTGATGAAATCGTCAACCAAAGTCACGCCGCTTTTGTCCCTGCACCTACTGCTAAAAAGGTAGCACCTAGCAATACCGAGGTGCTGGACGCCGACAAAACATATACTATCGTCATCGAATATGACGAGCCTTTGGCAAAAGAAAATGCTACCGCTCCGATTGAAGTGGTTGTCACTGCTTCGCGTGACGCTGTGGCTGCGCCTGTGACGGAAGTTTTTTGGGATAGTACCCAAGCCCCTGAGACGGTAAGTTTCAGTTTTACCGCCAGCGCGCTATTCAACGACAATTATCAGACTTATTCATTCGGAATAAGTAACCTCGTCGGCAGCAAGAGTAAAAAATCGCCAGACTTGGTGTCGATGGAATTTCAAAAATTCAATGTAGAGGTCTCACAATATGCCAAGACTCAGGAGAGTGGGGGGCTGTCGCTCAGCCCAAACAACAATTTTGATTTGTCGGGCTGGACATACAAGACTGCGACCGGCACTATTCAAAACGGTAGCCCAGCACTGCTGAGTCAGTTAAGTTTTGTGAGCAGCACTCTCAATTCTGACGATGCGCAAGAGATTGTTACCGCGATTTTGCAGCAAAAGAGTATGCAAGGTGTGACCACGTATTCGACTCGCGTGTACAATATTGCTCTCAGTCTTTGCGGCGGCGAAGTGACCTTTATGAATGGCAAAATGCTCAAAATTGAATTGCAAAATGTCGGCGACAATGCTAGTTTTAGGGCGTTTGTGTGTCAAAAAGGTAGCGATGGTGAGTTTGATTTGACCAAAATTACCGAAATGCAGACTTTCTGTAATGACGGCAAATTGGTCATCGAGACAAATAAATTCGGCACGATGATTATTGTGGGCGTAAACCAAACTTCTGCAGCCCAAGAGCGCGTGTTGTATATCAACAATGTAAACCACAACGGCGCGATTTTGGCTAAAGTCAACGGCGCTGTCAAGACTGATATTATCCCGCTCAAACTGGATGAAAGTGTGATTTTGGAGTTTACTCCGAGCAGTGATTACATCTTTTATTCGTGTCTTTTGAATGGTAAAAAGTTGACTGCTGAGGACAACAAAGTGATAATATCATTCAACGATTTGTACGCTAATAACGTGCTCGATGTGTGCTTTGTGGCGAGCAGGGTGGCAAATTATGAGAATACTGTCGGGCTCGCGAACTTGCAAAACGAGTTTTTGGCTAAGCAATATGTAGCACCAAGTATAAATATCGGGTTGATTGTTTGCGTGGTTCTCTGTGTTGTCGTGCTGCTAGGATTGCTAATCACTTGGCTCGTTGTAGTCATAAAGAACCAAAAACGCGAAAAAATTGCCCGCAAAATGGGTTTTTGATAGATTTTTGTAATAAAAAAAGTCGATTTTGAAAAATCGCTTGAGGGAAATGGTGCATTTTTGCACAAAATCCATCTAAAAGTGCGATTATTTAATCGGCTTTTTTTGTTGCTCTTTGGCAGGCTCTGTGGTAGGATTTTGATTTTTTTGCTCATTTTGGGAGGCTGGGGCGGCTTTTTTATCCGATTTTTTTGCATTAGGTAGTTCTTTTGGCTCGTAGATGCGTCCTTTTTTGATAGGCAGGGCGATGAGACTGCATACAGTCGCCAGACCGATAATCATATACAAAAATCGGCTCACAAAATTGGCTTGACTGCCGAAAATTCCTGCAATAATATCAAATTGAAACAGCCCGATGCAGAGCCAGTTTATGCCGCCGACGCTCATTATGAGGAATGTAATTAGGTTGAACATAGATTTGCCTCCCAAACTTATTTTGTTTTGTAAAATTTTTGAAAATCAAGACTAAAATTTACGCATTGCCGACAGTTTTATCTCAAAAATTGGTTAAAAGCAAAGTTTTTTGCGTAAAAAGCCACTTTTTGACCATATTTTTTGCAAAAATTTGGTAATTATACGCGTAACGAATAAAAGAATTATTTGTCAAATGTACAAAAATGTACAAAAATAGATTACAATAGACAATTTTAGTCATTTTTGTACATTGTGAATAATTGCAAAATTCTGTCGATAGAACTATACTTTTTATACAAATAAGGGCGAAGACCAAAATTCTCGCATTATTTTGAAAAATTTTAGTTTTTAGGAGAGATTTATGCAAGCAATCAAATTGGCAATTATTGATGACAGTCAACAGACAAAAGATGTGGTGAGGGAGAGTTTTGAGAATGACACTAGGTTTGAGGTGGTGTATTTTGACGGCAATGGTGCGACTGCGTACGACCAAATCGTCAAGGCTGAGCCCGATGTTGTGCTACTCGACCTCGTGTTGCCCAACAAAGACGGGCTGGCGGTTTTGGGCGAAATCGCTGGGATAAACAACTGCCCAAAAGTAATGGTGACTACCGCGCTAACTAATCAAAATTTTGTCAAAAAGGCTGTCTCCTTAGGCGCTAGCGACTATATTGTCAAGCCGTATGACGTGGCTATGTTAAAGGAGAGAATTTTGGCGGTGAGCGAGAGTGGGGTAGAGAACAATTCGAGCGCGCAGGGCGAAGTAGACAGAATTTTGGGCAGCAGGTCAAAAGAATTGCGCAAAAACCACAATCTCGAGGAGAAAATCAGCAATATTTTTATCACAGTCGGAATACCCGCTCATATTAAAGGATATCAATTCTTGCGAGAGGCAATCAAGATGGCTATCGAAGAGCCCGAGATTGTTAATAGCATTACCAAAAAATTGTACCCCAATATTGCTGCCAAGTTTGACACCAGCGCTAGCAAGGTGGAGCGCGCAATCCGACACGCTATCGAAGTCGCGTGGAATAGGGGAAAAATAGAGAATATCAACGATGTGTTTGGGCTGAAAGTGTATGATAGTAATGAAAAACCTACCAATGGAGAATTTATCGCTTTGGTCGCTGACAAAATGATTATCGAGGGGTGCTAAAAAATTTTTTAAAAAAGTGTGTCAAAATAGTTTACTTTTTCCAAATTAGTCTATATAATAGTAACCAAATTTGCTGATGCAAATGAAAGTTTGGTTTTAGGAGAATTTATTTTGGATACAGATAACAAGTTTATTCGCTGTCCTCGTTGCGAACTCAATTATATCAATGTGAATGACAAATTTTGTAGTGTTTGCAAAAAAGAGATGGAAGCAGCATTTTCAGATGACAAGGATTTGGATCTGGATATGGATTTTGACCTTGACATTTGCCCGATTTGTAAGACTAATTACATAAATGAAGAAGAGATTATGTGTGAGTCGTGCCGCAAAGAGCATGAGCGCGAAAAGAAAATTTGCGATGATGACGATATGGACACGGGCGCAAAGTGGGACGATGAAGATGATGACGACCTTGCCGACGACGATGACGGCTTGGGCGAAATGGTCAACGACATCGATGTCAATGGCGATGCCGCCGTGCTCGAAGGGTTAGACGACCTCGATATTGGCATACCTCTGGATGATGAAGTCGACTTTAGCGATGAGTTGGATGATGACGACCTTGCAGAAGATGAGGAAGACGACGATTATAAGGACGATTTTGAAGACGACTTTAACTACGATGACGATTTTGACGATGACGACTACGATGACGATGATGAAGATGATGACGACTACGATGATGATTTTGATGAAGACGATGACGACGACTTTGATGATAAGTAATCGTGGTGATAATTGGTCACGTGGTAATTCTATTCATTAGGCTTGCCTGCGCAATACAAAAATACAAGCCCTCTATATTGAGGGCTTTTTGCGTTTGTCTATTCAGGGGCGCACCAGTCGCTGCCCGCGACTGACGGCAAGCCGCGCCTGTCGACCGCATCAAACTCTAAACAAAACAAAAGGGACTAGCGAATTGCTAATCCCTAGCGCTAGGTGAGTAAAAATCTGGTGCGGTAAAGAAGACTCGAACTTCCACGGCCTTTATAAGCCACAAGATCCTTAGTCTTGCGCGTCTGCCAATTCCGCCATTACCGCAAATGCAATGCACTCCGCCCACTTTTTTGAGATATGGGGCAAACAGCCCCACCCCCCCAGCAAAATGGTACGAAACTATGCCACTTACTCAAAAAGCAACATTATTATAGCACACTTTTGAGAATAAATAAAGTCTTTTTGCGTAATTTTTTTGAAAAAATTATAAAAATTTTTTTTTGCAATTTACCTATTGACAAAAGGCTTCATTTTGTGATATAGTCTACAAAAAAATATGAGGAGATGACAAAAAATGATTGATAAAAATGTATGTTTGGGATGCGGTGCTTGTGCGAGTATGTGTCCAGTAGGGGCTATTAGTTTTGACGCTAATGGCAAAGCAGAGATAAACAAAGATGTATGTATAAAATGCGGGACTTGTGAGGGTGTATGCCCTGTATCTGCTATTACTATCAGTGAGGATTAGGAATTGAATCAGATTAATTTGGAAAAGAAAATTTCGCTAGACAGACAAAAAGAAAAAGTAGCACTGCTAGAGTTGACCCCGCGTCAGTTAAAGCTCGTTTTTGCTTGGCAGATTGCCGACACTTGCTTTGAGGTGTTTGACCAGTTTATCGAGCCTATCAAGGTGTACGAGGATGTGGCGCAGGACGGGTTTATCAAGCCTACACAGGTGGCAGAATGTGTGGAATTGGTCAAAATGTACCGCAAACTCTGTGATGATTTGGGCGTGCAAAAGGCGGTGGCTTATGCGACTGCTGGATTTAGAGAGGCAAAGAATCACTACGGATTTTTGGAGGAGTTGGAGATTGCATCCGGCTTTAAGATTAGGCTGCTGCAGGGGATGGACGAGATTGTGTCGGTCTACACCGCGGTAGTCAATTCGGTCGACGCGCCCAAAGGCGTCATTATGTATATTGACGACGACTATACCCATGTAGTGCAGTATGCGCGCAAGGCGATAGTCAATTCCATTACCTTGCCGTACGGTACCGAGACCTTGGTGACAAAGCATCCCGAGATTACCGGTACGCCAGAGCAGGTGATGCAGGCTCTCCAAGAGAA
This sequence comes from uncultured Christensenella sp., assembly GCA_964579205.1. Taxonomy (GTDB): domain Bacteria; phylum Bacillota; class Clostridia; order Christensenellales; family UBA1242; genus UBA7867. The sequence continues at coordinate 39,640 of CAZOFH010000005.1, read as the reverse complement.
GTTTTTTGAGCAGCTGAGTGAGAATTGTGCTTGGCTCAAGGACTGCGATTTTGAAGAGTTAAAATTGGTGGGCGTCGGGGATGCTTTTGAGAGCATCGGCAAAATCAGCAGAAAGGGTAAAAAGTACCCGCTCGACCTTGCTCACTCATACGAGGTGACGCAAAAAGATTTTGACAATGTCTACAATGCTATCAAGGCACTAGACATTGACAAGCGTAGCAAAATCAAGGGCATCAGTCAGCGTTCGGCGAATTCTGTCGCGGCAGGGCTGTCTATCGTGCGCGCATTTATGGAATATTTGGAGCAGGGGAAGTTCATCATCTCTACCTCGAATGTTTCTACTGGTATATTGTTTAACCAATGCGTGCCTAGCACTGCAGAAAAGCCAATCGTAGACATCGTCGGCTACAGCCTCAATGCAAACTTGAGTTTTAGAGAAAACTATGTTTCCAACCAGTTGCACGTGTATGAGTTGGCGGCGCTGCTGTTTAGACAACTGCGGGTGATGCACAAACTAAATAGGCATTACTTGCGTCCGCTGAAAGTGGCTAGCTATATGTACGATTGCGGGATGAGACTGAGGTATTCACCTAGCAAAAAGGACGCCTTGTCTGTCATCCTCAATTCTGAGGTTTATGGCTTGTCTCATCGTGATTTGGTGCTGGCTGCCTTTATCGCTGCGACACAAAATGCCGAGGAGTTTAGCCTGTCTGACTGGGTGCGTTACAAAGACCTAGTGGATGATGAGGACCTCGCAGCAGTCAAGAAATTGGCTGCAATTCTCAAGATTTCGGTAGCGCTCGATAGGTCTCAGCAAGAGCACATTGTAGACCTCGCTTGTGATGTTTTGGGCGATGCCGTCATTATGAAGACGGTGACGGATGGCGCGGATATCCAGTTTGAGGTAAAGTCGGCTATCGAGGCGAGCGTCGATTTTAAGAAAGTTTTTGGCAAAAATCTCGAGATATTATAATTCATACCCTGCGGGGTATGTTTTTTTGTCAAAAATGTTGTGATTTTGATTGCATTAAAAACGCACTTTTGCTAAAATTATGTCAAAAGGAAGTTTTGTAATGTCAAAAATAGTTTTGAGCATAGATTTTACACCGAATAATACCGCAATTTATCGAGATGGCAAGGGCGTCGTTCTGGACGAGCCAAACGCCGTGTTGTGTCAGGGCGACTATCAGGATGTGCAGATTTTGGGTTACGGTTCTACCGCGCAAAAGGCGCAACACGACCAGTTTTTCGTTTATCCAGTGGGTGTTGACGGGGTGGACGCTAGCGATATGCTGTACGCTAGGCAAATGATGGCGGAATATGTTCGTCGCGTCACGGTGGACAAGCCTAATGCAAACATTGTAGCCCATTTCGCTGTGTCGTGTGGAGTGACGCCGCAATTCAAAAAAAGTATCCGCGAACTATCATATTATGCTGGAATTAGCGAAGTCGATTTTGTGCCGTACCCGATAGCGGATATGGTGGGATGCGGCATAACTTTTGACGACTTTTTGTGCTGTATAATAGTGGATATCAATACGGCAAACACCGATATCGCCATTCTCTCAGAACAGGGTATCGCTTCGGCGCTGACTATGAATGTTGGGACAAAGAATTTTGAGCAGGCGATATTTGAGCAGGTGAAATTTCGCTACGGCGTTAGTCTTGACTCTGAGACTTTGGGCGAAATTTTAAAGCATTCTGCAGTTCTTAGCAAAAATAATGCGTTTGAATTATCCTACTCGGGAGTGGATATTAGGACGGGGCGGCAGCGCTTGACGAAAATCCATAGCAGCGATATCTATGACGCAATAATTGGTTATTACAAGGCTATTGGTGACGCCGCGGCGAAACTTTTTGGGCAGCAGACCCCACTCACGCGCAAGAATTTGGCTATTCAAGGTGCGGTGTTTTGCGGGCGCGGCAGCCTCATATCGGGGCTAAGCGAGTTTATGAGTAACAAAATTGGCTTGCCCGTGTTCGTCGCAAATTACGAATGTACGCTATATGGGCTGGGCAAGTTGGGCAAGAGTAAGGCGCTGTACAAAAGATTGATGAAAAATGTCGGATAAAATATACTTGTGTAGAAAAGGGCAAAGGTCAGTCTTTGCTCTTTACTTTTTGCTCACTTTTCACTAAAATGTACCCGTATGTGGAGGCAGTATGGCTAGAAGAATAGTGATTACCAGTGGCAAGGGCGGCGTGGGCAAGACTACTACCGCGTATCTCTTGGGATATAATTTGGCAAAAATGGGTAGCAAGGCGGTAATCCTCGACCTAGATATCGGGCTAAACAACCTCGACTTGGTCGCGGGTGTGGACGCAAAGGTAAATTACGATTTGTGCGATATCTTGGGGCAACGGTGTAGAGTGAGACAAGCACTCATCCGTTGCGAGGAAAACCCGAGCCTGTATTTTTTGCCGTGCGTCAATATTGCGGACGCCACCCGTATTACGACTAGCGCAATCCAAGATGTGATAAACGAACTCAACTCATCTTTTGATTACATTCTCATTGATTGCCCTGCTGGGGTTGGGTTTGAATTCCGCCGTGCCGTCTTTTATGCTAATGAAGCGCTGGTCGTGACCACTCCGCATCTAATTGCTATTCGTGATGCTGGGCGCGTGTGCAACCTTTTGTGCGGGTGCATAGATAGCATTAGTCTAGTGGTCAATCGCGTCAAAAACGACCTTGTAGCCAAAAACATAATGTATTCGCCTCACGAAATCGCCTCTAGCCTACGCATTCCTCTGATAGGGGTACTGCACGAGAATCTCAGCCTAGGTATGCTGTCTACGACAACGGGAGGCTTGGGTGGGATGCGTGACGGAGAGATGAGTGATTGGGTGGATTTGGCTAATAATGTCGCACTCAATCGGGCGATGCCGCAGAGCAAAAAGATCGGCTTTGGCAAAAATTTTTAGGAGAGAAAAATGGGGAAATTAACGCGTCTCAATCAAATCCTTATCAATGACAAATTCATCAATCCAAACAAACTCAACGAACTCTTGAATGTAGAAATTTACAAAGTGCTGGCGAATTTTATGGATATCGCGCCCGAAGATGTCTACACTAGGCTAGACATTGAGAGCAATGGCACATATGTTTTGCGTTGCAAGGTGTCTTGTTTTCGGCTAAAAGTTGTCGGGTTAATAAACGAGTAGGTGGAATATGCGTGACAAAATTTTTGTGTTGCTGCTCACCGTTATTTGGGTGGCAATAGTCTGCCTAGTGTGCGATATGCTGGGCGTACGTGAATATATGCAGAGTGCGGGTGTGGTGCGTGAGCCTATTTATTATGTTTATTGGGGTGGGGTATGATAAAATATATCGTTCATCCGCTGTTTGTGGTGTTCGCGGGGATTTTGGTCTATCTCAATTACTTTGTCTTGCTGATTAGTTATCTTATTACTATTATCTTGCACGAATTGGCGCACGCAATGGTCGCCAAAAAGTTGGGGTATAGACTCAACCAGATTACCTTGATGCCGCACGGTGCTTCACTTAGTGGAGAAAGTCGCTTTTTCTGCCCGCGTGACGAGGTGCTTGTAGCGATCGCGGGACCTGTGTGCAACCTTGTTTTGGCAGTGCTGGGGTGCGCGGTGTGGTGGGTTTTTCCTATAACTTACGCCTATACCCAAGTGTTTGTCTACGCCAATCTCTGTACTGCGGTGATAAATTGCCTGCCCGTATTCCCGCTAGACGGCGGCAGGGTGTTGCTGGCATTTTTGAGCAAAAAATTGGACAAAAAGACTGCTATTCGACGCGTGCGCATCTTGGGGATCGCAGTCTCTAGTGCTATTTTGGTCGCGTTTTTGATGACTATACTCTTTGTGCCGAATTTTACCCTGCTAGTCTTTGGCACATTTCTGCTACTGACCTCGATATTAGAGGACAAACAGGCGTACTACTCGCATATGGGGATTATCGAGAGCAAGACTAGTCATTTGAGCCGTGGGCTAAAAATGCGGTCGCTCGCCGTACCTGAGGATTTGCCGCTGTTTAGGCTGATTTCTGCCGTGACTCCTGACAGCCTCACCGAATTTAATGTCATTGATAGCCAATATAGAGTGGTGGGGAAAATCAACGAATTGGACTTGCAAAAGTTGCTCCAGATTTACCCCGCCAATACCGAATTACGACTCATCGTGACCTAATAAATTTTCATCACAAATTTGGGCAATACCCTTGAAAATTATCCAATTCTATGCTATAATAAGAAAAAACAAAGGGAAGAAAGGGAATGAACAGAGAAAAGTTTGACGAGCATAATGAGGAGATGGCTAAGTTAAAGCGGCAACTCCCGCAGAAAGAATTCGACAAAGTCTTGGGTAAATGTGACTCTGATATTAGGGAAAAGGCAAAAATGCCTACTGTGGCTAGTTTTATTTCTGGCTGGGGATTTTTGGCACTGTTTTTATTGACTGGATTTTTGTCTGGCTGGACGGTGGGCGTTTTGTGGGTGGTCGCTACCATTTCGGGCGCAGGGCTCTTGGGGTCGGCTATCGGTGGTATCGCTGGGCATCTCAAATATCGTAGGTATTTACGCGCGATGAGGACTAGGAATAGGCTAAAGAGGCTCCGTGACGATGGCAAAAACCACTTTGACCAAGAGAGATTGAGGCTAGAAAAGAGTCTCAACCGTGACTTGGCTTTTTGTAGGAAAAAGCGTATGATTTCGGATACTGAGTTGCAGGAGTATGCGAATGTGCTGCCTAGACCTGTAGTTTTGGCTAATGATGTCGTCAAGAATAAGCAAGAAGAGATCGCTGCAGAGGCTGACAAGATGAATAGGGCTATGACATCGCTACAGACTGATGTCGATATGTTGTTTTCTGAGAGGAATGCAGATATGTCGCAGACTCTCGACGAGAATATCGACCCGAGCAGACACTTTGAGGGCTCTATCAAGATTGGCGCTCAAAAGAGGGATGCTGCAGGCGAACTAGTAGAAAAAGATACCGATACACACGAGCCTGACATTATTGAGAGTAGTTTTGCTGCGAGGTCGGACAAAGAGTTTGCCGTGGCTTTGGAATGCATTTCTCAAAGACTTAGAGAGAGATATATCGACGGCGTTTTGCCTTTCCCTGTCACTATCGAGTGTTTTGACAAAGATGGCACTCCGATATCAATAGTCGCTGACGGTGACGGGCGTATTGTGCTCGAGAATGGCGCTTTGCTGACCTCTGAAAATAATCCTCTCGAGGCAGTGGCGAATGCTATCTATGGTAGTTTGCCTACGCACGAGCCTCGCAAACTGGTTGATTATGGTGAGCAAGATATCGAGCAAGAGCAGGAAAATGAAGACGAGCAGGCTCAGACAAGATAGATAAATTATAAAAAATGTGTGGCAAGGTCAATTTGCTATACATTTTTTTGTTCTAATGGTTGCTTTTTGCACGGTATTCTAGTATAATAAGTAGAAATAAAAGTGAGGTTGTGATGGATCCAATAGCATTTACCATCTTCGGGTTAGAGGTTCACTGGTATGGGCTGATTATCGCTTTTGGTTTGATTTTGGCGCTTGTTTTGGCGAGTTTTAATGCCAAGCAGCGCGGATTCAAGCGCGATGACCCATTCGAGTGGATTCTGTGGATGTTCCCACTGGCGATCGTCGGCGCGCGCTTGTACTACATTATCTACAATAATGGTCCTTGGGGGTGGGAGGCTTTCGCCATCTGGAATGGCGGTATTGCTATCTACGGCGGTGTAATCGGTGGCGCAATCGGTATGATGCTGTACTGTATTTTTCGCAAAAAGAATTTTTTGGCAGTCGCTGATGTGACCGTGCCTAGCCTAATCCTCGCGCAGGGTATAGGGCGCTGGGGTAATTTTGTCAATCAAGAGGCGTACGGCAACCTAATCACCGATCCTAGTCAGCAGTTTTTCCCTAATGCGGTCAATATCGAGAGTTCGCACTTTACCGAATTGGCGCGTCAGCAGTGTATAGATGCGTATGGCTCGGTGCCAGCGGATGCGTGGTTTAATGCGACTTTCTTTTATGAGAGTATCCCTGATGTCTTGATTGCGGTTATCCTAGTTCTTTTGCTTTACAAGGTGAATATCAAAGGTATTGTGATGTGCGGATATTTTGTCTTGTATGGTATCGTGCGGCTCATCGTCGAGGGCTTTAGGACGGACTCGCTGATGTGGGGCTCGGTGCGAGTCAGCCAGTTGCTGAGTGCGATATTGATAGTGTTTGGTCTGGCGTTTGCGACCTACCTAATTGTCAAGCATTTCAAGCAAAAACGAGTAGAAAAGTTGCTGGAGGATTAGGCTATGGAATATTTTAGACGAGAATCAAATGGTTATTCGACCGACGATGTAGACAACTTTTTGCAGAAAATGCGCCGCGAGTATAGCGAAAAATTGCGTCGGCAAAACGAAAAAATGCTCACGATGACGCAAGAGATGAATGACCTAAAATACAGCCTCGAGATTTATAAAGAAAAAGAAAAGCGTGTGTCAAAAGCACTCATCAAGGCAGTGCAAAAGGCGGACGAGATTACCAATTCTTCGCGTACGGTGTATGATTTGGAGATAAAACGAGTGCAGTTACTGTATCAAAAGTGGGAGAACGTGCTAGAGGAGTTGCGCTCAAAATTTGCTGGGCTGTTGCCGGGTGATGAACTTGAGAATGTGGTGGGCGATTTTCAATATGCGCTTACAGTGACACTCAACTCTACGCTCAATGACAAGGGCGAGCGCGTGTATTCAAAGTCCGTTTTGGAGCGTATGCAGCACAAGTCGCCTGCTATTGTCAATGGTAGATTTGACCCAACCGTTACCCTCAAAGAAAACGAAATCAAGGTCTATTACGATAGCGAGGGGAGCCGCCTCGAGACTATTACACGGCAGCGTGATAATGATAGCGAGGTGACTTTGGCGCAAAAATATTTGGACGGCGAGAATGTCGAGATGCCCAAGAGTTATGGCGAGGCGGTGCCTTATGATTTGCTAGCGGGCGGCGGCGCTCCGATGAGTTTTGCGGAGAGTCTGCACCTTGACAAGGGCGTGGATATCGATAGCGTTTTGCATCCGCAAGAGTCGCTCAAAGAGATTCTCAAGGCTTTTGATATAGAGTTTGACGACGTTATTACCAACAAAGAGTGATTTGGTTAGTATCTAGTCTAGGGCTTAAAAAGAGAGATTTTCGATTCGCTTTTGGTGTAGAGAATTTGCTCTTTTTTTGTTAAAAAATAGTTTTTTGGGGTAAGGGGGATTATAATCAAAAACCGCGGCATCTTGCCGTGGTTTTTGACGTTATATTGATAACTCGATAATTTGCTCCGATGTTACTACTTTTGGGTCAGTTTAAACAGTGTCTGCTCAAAGCCATATCGAGCACAAATCGCCGCAATGTCAAAATTCTGCGGCTTTGACTTGGTTGTCTTTTTCGCTCTAAAAAGTATGTTTTTGGGCGAGTTGGCAAAGTCGACAAATTCTAGCAAATCTACCGTGTAGCCGTGTTGCGAAAGGATTTCTGCCCGTATCGCGTCAGTCAGTAGGGCGGAGAAGCGTTCTTTTATCAGCCCGTGTTTTAGTAGGATGTCGTAGTCGCCGTTTGGTGCGATTTGCTGGTTGATTTCGTGCTGGCAGCACGGCACGCTAAAAATATACTTGACCTCATTTTTGATAGCATAGTCGAGGGCGTAGTCGGTGGCAGTGTCGCAAGCGTGCAGGGTGACGATCATATCAATCTTCCCCTCATACAGCGCGCCTTTTGACACGTCGTTGACATAAAATTTGAGGTTGTCATAGCCGTACTTTTGCGCGATTTGATTGCACTTGTCCACCACGTCCTCTTTTAGGTCGTAGCCGATGATTTTTGCCTTGATGTGGCGTACTTGCGTCAAGTAGTAATAAATTATAAAGGTCAAATACGACTTGCCACACCCAAAATCAAGCACCACAAATTCATCACTAGGCTTGTCCTTGATAGCCTCATCGAGAATTTCTACGAAACGGTTAATCTGCTTGAATTTGTCAAATTTTGCCTTGGCAATGGTGTAGTCGCTATTGAAAATCCCGAGGTCGACAAAGGCAGGAATTTGGTCACCTTCGGCTAGAATATAGTGCTTTTCGCGGTTGTGACCTTGCGTGCGCGCCGCGAGCGCTACCTCGGTAGTCTTTGCGTGATAAGTGTTCCCGCGTTTTGCAAAAATTATTGTTTTATCAGGGTAGTAAAAGGTTATCTGCCGAAACTGTCCGCCAAAGTCGCTCAAAAATTCTTGCACCGCATCCGCCGTGACATTGCTGTGATAGACCTTGTCCGCCGTGTGCTTTTCTATTTGCCATAGTACCTGATTTTTGATACAAACTGGGTGTATGATTACCTTTTTGTAGTCGTATGTCGTGGTGTCGCTCAGCGTGATTTTGATGATTTCTTGGCAAAATTGCCATTGCTCCAAAATTTTTTGCATCTCTTGCTCCTCAAAGATTTTACTTAGTATATCACAAATCCGCTCGAAAAGCCATATTTTGCGCGCAAATTGTACCAAATTATTAGAGAAATGCGCAAAACAGCGATTTTGATTTGACATTTCGCCTATTATTTGGTATAATAAAAATATTACAAGACAAGCAGGGCGAGTTGAGATAACTATGTTCGGATTATACTGGTTGGTTTATTCGAGCAGGCGGTAGATAGGCTCAATTAGTTTCCCTTGCTAATGTGATTTCTTGCTCTCGTAGCTCAGATGGATAGAGCAGTGCCCTCCTAAGGCAAAGGTCAGCCGTTCGAATCGGCTCGGGAGCACCATTTTTACACGGCTTTGGCAGTGACGCAGGTCGCTTTGGGAGCCGTTTTTTGTTTGTTTTTGTATTGCATTGTTGGCGAACGAATATCAGCAGAACGTTTGCCTTGACGATTGTTGTGTGATATAATCAACTTAAATAAATCACTCGAGGAGGTGGATGCGTTATGTCGAGCAAAATTATCGCGATGCAAAACGCCATAGACAATACTTTTTATTCCCAAGAGAGGAGTATTCGCATCGGGGATATTGATTTTTATCCGCTGGACAAGGCGACTTTTGCTGATAATTGCCAAAATGTCGATTATAATTCTGCGACAAGTGTCAACAATCTTGGTATTTGTTATTTTTACGGCAGGGGCGTGCCCCAAGACTATCGCAAAGCGTTGGGGTATTTTATTACTGCCGCAGATATGGGGGATAAGGTCGCTCAGTACAATGCGGGATATTGTTACGAAGAAAATTTTGGTATTGAGCCGCATACCAATCGGGCGGTAGAATATTATACGCGCGCAGCCGAGCGGGGGGATGCTTTTGCCCAGTACGCGCTGGCGAGATTTTGTAATTTTGGTATTTGGGTGAAAGAGGATATAGCCCAAAGGGATGAATGGTACAGGCGTGCATTTGAGAATTTTGAGCATCTAGCAGAGCACGGAGATATGTATGCCCAATTTATGTTGGCGGTGTGTTATTACGGAGGACAAGGAGTGGAGGCAGACAGCGTTACCGCGGTGAGGATTTATACCGAATTGGCGGAGTGTGGATATGTAAAGGCTCTGTTGCGGCTGTCTGATTTGTATGGGTGTAGCAGGTATGTTGAGAATGATAATACCAAAAAACGGGCATTACGCAAGCAAGCGATAGCCTGCTATCAGCGTGCCGCCGAGCAGGGAGATGCCTATTCGCAATATATGGTCGGGCATTGCGATGTTTATAATGGTTCTGCTAGCAAAAGCAAGAGGGATAATGCGATAGAATGGTTTGCAAAAGCAGCCGAGCAAGGGTATCCATTGGCGATGCGTGAAATGGGGGCTTGCTATAAATATGGCGGAAAAAATTATGCCAAAGATTTTGATAAGGCGGCGGAATGGTATTTAAAGGCTTTTGATCGTGGTGATGTTTATGCTATTATTTCTATGGGGCATTGTTTTTATAAACAGGGTGAGCACCAAGATTATAGCAAAGCCGTGGAGTGTTTTACCAAAGCGGTCGAGTATTGCGGGGCAGAACAAGCGAGAGAAATGATTGAGTTGGGGCGTTGCTACAAATTCGGTTATGGTGTCCCACAAAACTACGAAAAAGCCTTTGAGTATTACAAAAAATCGGCGGAACTAGGCTATAGGGGAGCAGCCTATTATCTAGGATGCTTTTATGCAATCGGTGATGGCGTTGAGCAAGATTACAAAGAAGCGGCAAAATGGTTCGCTCGCGCCGCAGAAATGGGGGATGGATACGCAAAATTTTGTTTGGCGGTTTGTTATGCCGAAGGTAAAGGTGTGGAGCGTGATTATGTCAAAGCAGTGTGCTGGTATAATGGGGCTCGACCTAGCGTATGTGCTTTTGAGGAATGCGGAATTTATAATAATTTATTTGGTAAGGGTAAAGTATCGTGGAAAAGTGCTGTGCCCGACCAATGGAACGAAAGGGCGGCTCAGGAGATTGTAGAGCAGTTTGAACTGGCGGGGCGCTATTGCTCGGGCGACGGTGTTGAGCAGGATTATGCAAAGGCTGCGCAAATTTATCAAAAACTAACGCACTATGGCAGTGATAAAAAATCCTACTTTTGCTTGGCATTGTGTTACGCATATGGCAAGGGCGTGGAGCAAAGTTATAGCACTGCGGCACAGTGGTATATCGATGCAGAAGAAGCGGTCGACCTTGCGCAGCAAAAAGAACTGTATGCAGTCTTTTGCGGGGATGAGGATGCTGAGTGGGATGCTCAAATAGTGATAGACTGGTACCAAAAAGCCGCTAGTGAGGGGCTATATTTGGCTCAGGACCGTTTGGCTGAATGTTATTTTACAGGTAATGGCGTCGAGCAGGATTATGCAAAGGCTGGTGAATTATTTCTCAAGGCGGCGGAGCGCTGCTCTGTGAATTGTCGTTCGCTTGGGCGACTCGCCGATTGTTATTATTATGGTCGCGGCATAGAACAGGACTTTGTCGAGGCTGCCAAGTGGTACAAAAAGGCGTCGGATTATGGCGATGTGTACGCCAAGTATATGTTAGCGGGGTGTTATGCAAAAGGTGAGGGGGTGGCGCAAGATTGGGGCACTGCATTTTGGCTATACGATGCGCTTGTGCGCAAAAATGACGATACAGAGGCGAAGTTTTGTTTAGCGGTATGCTATGCGGACGGCAAGGGTGTGGAACAAAACTATCGCACGGCGGTGGATTATTATATTGCTGTCGAAAATGCAGGAATGGATATTCTCGAGCAAGCAAAGGTGTACAAGGAAAACTTTGGCGAGGATGGCTCAAAGTGGGATTTCGGTAGGTTACTAGGGTGGTATAAAAACGCCGCTGACCAAAATGATGCCGAAGCGCAGTGCCGATTGGCTGATTGCTACAATGTTGGCGACGGGGTAGAGCAAGATTATCGCATAGCAGCCGAGTGGTACAGAAAGGCTGCTGAGCACGACAATTCACACGCGCAGTGTATGCTGGCTGATTATTACGCAAAGGGCAAGGGCGTCGAGCAGGACTACATAGAGGCGGTGCGCTGGTATACAAAATCTGCAGGCTATGGCAACCAAACTGCAATAGCGGATTTGTCGCGCCTAAAGGCTAACCTAAAGCAGCGTGGCATCTGTTCAAATTGTGGTGGCAAACTAAACTTTTTGACCAAGAAATGCAAAGCCTGTGGCAAAAGAGCGGAGTAGGTTTCTCTCAAAAATCAAAAAAATAAATAGTAAAAAAATTTTGTAACAGGGTACTATTTTTGTTGCATAAATTTTTGTAATTTGATACAATTAAGGTGTATTATTTTGATTTGTTGTGTTTGACTTTTGGGCAAAATTTGTATCAAATGGTACAAAATCGGACAAATATAGCAAATTTGGGACAAATAATTGCATTTTTTTGTGAGTTTTTAGGCAACATAAGAAAAATAGGAGATAAACATATGTCAAAGTTTAAAAACTTGCTGCTGGTCGTAATGGTGCTATTTATGGTGCCAATGCTGGCGGCTTGTAGCGAAGAAGAGACCCCAGAAATCAATATTGATAATAGGGTGTATGTGTCTAGCGTGTCGCTCGACCCTGAGTCAAAGAGTGTGCCGCTAGTGCGCGATACAACGTACGCGCTCAAATACTCCTTTGAGCCGCTAGAGGCGACCAACAAGACGGTCGCGTTTTCTAGTAGCAACCCTTCAGTCGCGACCGTGGACAAGTACGGTGTGGTTACGGCGGTGGGGTCGGGCTCTTGCTACATTACTATAAAATCTCTGGACAACAAAAACGCGCTCTCTGATGTGGCTGAGATAAAGGTAGTCAACGAAAAAGAGACTCTCTCAAAGCCTACCAATCCGCGTTTTGATGGTACGGGAATGTCTTGGGAAGCGGTCACAGTCAAGAGTTCTACCAGTTTTGCGCCAAAGTACGAACTGACCATTACGCGTGACGGCGAAACACTAGAAAAAGTGGTGACTACTGCGACATATTACTCAAATTTTTCTTATGGTGACTATAGTGTGGTTTTGCGTACTTTGGGTGACGATGAGAATATTTTGTACAACAATTCGGACAGTACGGCTCCTTTTGGATTTACCAAACTAGGTAACCCTACTGACCTCAAAATTGAGGCGATAGGAGACGTTACAGCAGACCAAGACAGGCAATATGTCTTGAGTTTTACATTGGCAAACAACACTACTCAAATCTCTGATTATATGTACAAAATCATCCCAGTTTCGGGTAGTGCCACTATCAATCCGACTCAGCAGCAAATCTGGGACGAGGCGATAGCCGCGGCTGATATCGTGGATAATGACGGCAAAAAAGTAGCCAAAATCGACATTCCAGACACTATAGCCAATGACCCTGTATATCTGATTTTCGGCACAAAAACCGACACGGCTAGCAATGTGTTTGGCTCAGGGATTGAGACTGCAGATCGTATTCAAGTTGGCAAACTCAGTGCCCCTAGCAATCTGCTAGTATCTGCAATCAACGATGGTACTTCTATCAAAAATCTCCTCACATGGAAGAATGTGCCAAATGCCGACCAGTACAAACTAAAAGTAGTCTACAAAAACAGTAGCCAAGACGTGATAAAGACAATAATTGAGACCTTTGACGCGTGGGGTAAAACATCATTTGATATGTCTACTCTCGCCGATGTGCCAGCGACATATGACTCTTATGAAGTATTCTTGTACGCGCTCGGCACTAGCAACACGGCTCGGGTGCTAATGGATAGTGACAGCAGTGGCTGTGCCAAACAGCAGTTGGGTAGCATAAAAGGCGAAGTAAATATCTCTAGCGATAACTATTCTAGTTATACTATCACTTGGGGTGCTGTCAGCAATGCCCAAGAATACAAGGTATATATTAGTAACAACAATCTCAATTACCTGACCGCGGGCGACCTCGCTAGGAGTTACAACACGACTGAGCCAAGGTACTCACTAGGGTTTAACACATTAAACGGTGCTGGTGAGTCTATCTGGAATATTGGCGACAATTACATAAAAATCGTAGCAGTAGCCGAGCCTCACAGTATGTATGAGGATAGCCCAATCCGTATTGCTGAGCAAAAATTGATAAAACTTGCGACTCCTGTGTTAAAGGTTTCAAAAGGTGTGCTAACGTGGGATGCAGTCGCTAATGCTGAGACATACACCATCAATTTTGGCAATGGTAAGACAGTGGATATCGCTAGTGTGGAAAATCAAACTAACTACAGTTATTCACCTACTAGCGCGGACTTTAATTCGCAAAGTTATGCTGATATCTCTATGTATGCAAAAAATACCGATACATACTTTATCGACAGTCTGACTAGTAGCGCTATGCGTGTAGACCGTTACAACAAGATTGCCAAATCTTCGATGTCGATTAGCGATGGCAACCTGACATGGGGCGGCTCATCAGGGCTGCTAGATGATGCGGGGAATAGAATCAATGCGAGTGCGGTGGAAATTAGAATTGCGCACACTGGCGAAGAGGATATTACGCTCAAAACTATTCAGTCAGCTTCATCGACTCTGTCTATTGCGGAAGCGCTAGATGATTTGGACGGCGACGGATTTTATAGTTTTAGCCTCCGTGCTATCAACACAAACACTACTGGTGTAGACTATGTAAACGGTGACTGGTCAGACACTATCAAGACGTATCAAATGGATGCGCCAAAGAATTTGCGCGTGCTAGATGGTGTGCTGGTGTGGGATAAGGTGGAGGATGTGAACATTGGTCTGGAAAACACTGGCATCCGCTACGTTATCAAACTAAATGATGCTGAATTGTCTAACAATCTCAGCATAAATGACACCTCGGTAGTACTCTCAAACTTGAGCAGTAGCCAAAACTATAGGATTTCTATTCAGACCAAAATCACTGGTACCGAATACACTACAGTAGTAGACACAGACGACACATATCTCATCAACTCGCTATTCTCGGATGAATTGGATATCCGCATCGTGCCGACCCCAATAAATTTGGCGGTCAACGACAATACTTTGTCGTGGTCATACTCAGGCTCAGCGGTGCAATCGTACACGGTGTACCTGTACAAGTCTGGTGAATCAGAGCCGCTCGCTGTAGAGGAGAATATCACTCCTAGCAATCAATATGCGCCAAGTTTTGACTTTTCGACTCACATTTTCGGGCAAAAATTGGTGACTGCGGGCAACTATGAATTTGTAGTACAGGCAAAGGGTGACAATGCGTCATATCTCTCTAGTTATATGAGTCAAGGGCTAGAAATCTGCAAGTTGGCTACTCCTGTGCTGACGATTAGCGATTCTGGTGTGATATCGTGGACGAATTCTCAAGTCACATTAGACAATATCACTAGTATCATAAAGTCATATCAGTTGACGATTAAAAATAGCAGCGGCGATACCGAAGTAATTACTCTGTCGACAAACTCGACCACATTGAGTGCGTTGACTGATGAGGGTACTTGGTGCGGTAGCGGCAACCCGCTCACTATCACTATCAAGGCGCTGCACGGTACCGAGAGCAGGGTGTATGATAGTAATGTCGCGACATACACGCTCAACCCTAATGACCCTGCGGGCTCGGCTGTGACGGTATTCAAATTACCTCGTATCAGCACTAGCAACATTACAATAGATGATGAAAATCAACTGATCAAATGGAGCGCTGGGGAATACGCTCAGAGCCAAGGCTATTTTAATGTAATGATTTACCAAAAATCAGACCTCGCTAGAGAAGAAGTTTTGGTCAACACTACAGTGCAGGCTGATGCGAGTGGTAACGCATCATATAACATTTCGCCGAACTGGTCTGGTATGAATTATTACATCAAAATCCAGCAGGTGGGGTACAAGTCTGGTGTAGAGGGTTCTATTATTCGCCGCATCACTAGCGAATTTTCTGAGGCAAAGTACTTTACTCGTCTAGCAGAAGCGACTGGTGTGTATCTATCGAGCAATGCTGACGGCGAGCCTGTGCTAAATTGGCAAGTGTTGCAAGAGCGCACCACTGCTCGGTACAAGGTCACTCTGCAAAAATTCGATGACCAACTAGCAGTTGCGACGGAAAATCAGTTGACCTACTACATAGATTATGACGCAGCCAAAAACTCAAACTACTCACTCAACCTCTACACTGCTACAGGGTATCACGCGACTGCCGGTACTGGCAAAACGCTAGCAGATATCTTTACCGATAGCGAAACAGGCGAGTTCGGCGGTGAGTACCAAGTATATGTCACTGTTGTACCTAACGAGGGACAAACTAGCGTGACAATAGACGGCAAGAATTACTTGATGATGTCTAGCCGCGTGAGTAAAAAGCAGATTATGACTATCTACTCAGCACCTACTATCAATGTAGAGGGTAGCAATGTGGTAGTGGTCAACAATAATGCTTCGTCAAAGGGTGTAAAACTAGAGTTTAGAGAAGTGACGCTATCAGGTAGCCAGTACACTCCTACAGGAGATACTATTACTACTACTTTGGGCGCAAACAACACCTATTTTGAGGTGAATAGCACATTGCTAACCCCAAACAAACTCTATCAAGTGACGACTCAGGCTCTAGGTAATGGTCAAAATCTAGTCGGCTCGCAGGCAGTAGTCGGGGATGTACTAGTCAGCAAACTCGACAAATTGGAGCCAAACACTGTGACACCAGTCCTTTCTGGGACAGAAGTGAGCAATACAGCCTCATTCAATGGTTGGTATGTAAAATCAGGTAAAGTATGCTGGAACCAAATCATAGGTGCTACAGGGTACAAGATTTATATGACCTACGGCGCGACTACCAAAATGGTACTCGACAGGACTGCTGACACCACCAATTACAGCGAAATGCTGAGCGATATGGGCTTCGCTGCCAACTATGGTGCATTCAAACTGCAGTTTCAAGTGAAAGGTGGCGAAACAGCCAAGACCGAGCAGACGCTCAATGGCAAAGAGGTAAGTATAGGGTATCTCAGCAGTGACTTGTCGCAAGGGGCTTTGGTAAACAAACTCTTTACTCCGAACGGCACATATAGCAATACCGCTCTGGTATACAACGATTTGCTGCCTAATGGCAATGTATATCAGGCTCGCAATATCGACCGTAGCGGTGCAAATGCGCGCATTGATAGCAATGGCGAATTCGACTTTGGTATCCGTGACGGTGGCGGCGACTGGATAGGATTTACAGGTGCTACAAAGTATGCTCTCAGCATCAGTGGCGTGGGTACCACGGTAGAAAACTTTAGCCCGATTGAATTTGATTTGTCAGACCAGACTGCCAATCGCTTTGTCGCATCTGATGTGTTTGGCACAGATAATGGTGAATTCAGCGTGTCTATGTATGCGATCGGTAACGATTGGTACGGCAATACTGCCAATCCGATTTATCTGACTAGTGATGCGCAAAATTCATTCAAAATCATCTACGGCGGCGCTGTCCAAGACTTGGGTGTGGCTGACGGTAATATTACTTGGACAGATGAGATTTTGCTCAACAACTACGACCTAAAATACAAGGTAAATGGTGCGAGTGAATATCAGAATGTAATCCTCAACAAGAGTGCATTTGACTTTGAAGGGGCAGACTTTGTAGGGCTCAAAGGTCAAATCATTGACGAAGTGTACGTGAGGATAAAAGGTATCCCTACTGTAGGTAGTACGGCTATCGAGGGATATGTAAACGCAAATTGGAACGCTAATCCTCTCACAAAACTGATGAAGTTGCCTGACCTCGGGACTCAGATAATGGGTAGTGGTGAGGATGCCGAATCTATGATTCTGTACATTGACGAGGACGGAAGGCTCGCTTGGATAGAGACGGAAGAACTGAGAACTCTGCAAACGGCCAATGATGTCAACTTTAAGCTGAGCATTTCGCGTGAAATTACGCTAGGTGAGAATGAGATTGTGCAGCCTGAGACTGTTGACACTGAAAATCTTTCTGAGCAGAAATGTACAATGCCTCGCGTGCCTGAGAGTGTATCGAGCGACGGTGCGACATACATTTATCACATCAAGGCACATATCAAGGGTTCTGGTGCAAATAATATAATATTGGCTGAGAGCAGAAAGAATGAGACCGACCCTAGCATTCTATTCTTGAATAGTACCACGTACGAATTTTCAGCAGGAAAACTCAATGATCCAAAGGCTGGCTCATTCAAACTCGACCAACTCAATGGTAAAGTGCGTATTTCTTGGGATTTGGAAGGTTGTGGCATTTCGATAATCAATAACAGCCAAGAGGAGAAAATCGAGGCTGACCGCATCTTGATCAAATACTATCTAAACAACAATATGACAAAACTTGAGAAGTTGCCATTGAATGCAAAAGACTATAAATTCGATGACGAACTCAATCTGAATTCTCAAAAAGGTGGCACAGCATTCTGGCAGTTGGGGACATTCAGGAATATGGAAATGTCTGTCGTAAATAGCAAAGGTAAGGCATTCGGTAGTCAAGCCATTGCGCTCGATGTCGCCGAAGTGGTATTCGACTGCTTTGAATCTGGTACTGGTACTAGAAACGACCCATTCGTAGTGGCTAGTGTAGAGCAACTGCAATATGTCTTCTGGTTGCCAGAAAAGTACTTTAGACTCAAAAATGATATTGTACTACCTGATTTGGACGAATTAAAGCAGACTTATTCGGCAGCGACTACCAACATTATGTACCCAGCAGAATTTTATGACAACAACTCGGGTGCAGCGCCAAAGTACACAAACTTGAATTTCCGCGGTGGTTTTGACGGTGCTGGATTCGCTATCAAGAATTATCAAGTCGTTGAGTCGCAAGGTATGTATATCTGGAACGCATTGACAGGTACCGTACTCGATCCAATCATTATGGGGGATGGCAGTGAATATGATGATACCGCATTCCAAAACTACTCAGGTATCATTACCAACCTGACGGTAGAGGTAAACACTCTGGATGCTAGTGGCTTGCGTGCGATAAACAACGGTATCTTGGTATCGAACAACGCTGGCGTTATCTACAACTGTCATATCAAAGGTGATGATGCGAAAGTCAACGAATCAGGCAACCGTGTAGATGTAGTCAGTGGTAGATTCGTAGCGCCTCAAGTAATCAACGGCACCACGATCAATTATTGCATCGGTGGTATCGCTGGTGTGGTATCTGACCAAAAGATTTGGGCAGGAGTACTCAATTACGGTACCGAGAACGTGCGACACTTGTACAACCAAGGCTTTGTCGGAGTGATTGAAAAGTGTACCAATATGCTCGACCTAAAGATTTATAGTGACACGTGCGATACATTATTTGTCGGTGGTATCGTAGGTATGAACAATAATGGTAAGGTTATCGACTGTGTCAACGGTTCTAGTGCAATGGACGAAAACAATAATAGTGGTGCAGTCTGTGGTATTTTTGCTGGTGGTATCGCGGGTGCTAGCATAGGTATAGCATACGATGCGCCATCTGAATTGACCGAGGCAAAATACACTTCAGTACAATACTACT
This sequence comes from uncultured Christensenella sp., assembly GCA_964579205.1. GTDB lineage: Bacteria > Bacillota > Clostridia > Christensenellales > UBA1242 > UBA7867. The sequence goes on along the minus strand of CAZOFH010000005.1, from coordinate 20,735 downwards.
CATACAATTACGGGTGTAAAAACTACGGTACGATTACCTCTAGTGATATCAATTCTGAGGACGCTCTCAGTGCTGCGGCTGGTATCACAGGTATGATGGGTTATGGATATTCGACATACTCTGTAAACTACGGTACGATTACTACGGACGGAAAACAAGCGATGCTCGGTGGTATCATCGGATTTGTAGAAAATGGTGCTTATATCGCTAGTACGATTAGCGCGGGTATCATCCGTTACAACGAGTTTTATGTGACTAGTGCCGCTACAGGCGAAACAGAGCCTACCACCATTTATGCAGGTCTAATCTGTGGTGGTGCTACAGGTACTGGTGTTATCTACAACTCTGTCATCACTACCAACTTTATCAAGAGTTATCCGACTATCGGTAGTACACCTACTTCTGCTAGTAGTTACTACTGCTCTACAGACTCGATTACTGAGAGCAATCTCAAGAGTTATAGTGATGTAAATAATCAGACTCTAGAAGAACTGCAGTCAAGCGCTCACATCAATGACCGCGAAATCGCTGTTTATGACAGTTCGCTCAATGTTGCATTTACCAACCTCGCAGGGCTATACCCACGCTTCAAACGAGTAGAGGTGACGACAGGAGAGTACGAGTGGTCGATTGAGTGGACTACAGAACACGCCTAAAAAGGTGGCTAGATAAATACTCTGAATAAAAAAAGAAGTCTATCTGGGCTGAAACTTGGATAAACTTCTTTTTTTATTTGACTAATTGACACGCAGGTCTTTGCCCAAAAAGGGAATGAGGAGATTGATGCGTTTGTTGAAAATGCGTGACGCTAGCCTGTCGCCGTACCGCTCTTGCAATTCCTCGAGATTGAGATTGGTACTGATGATTATCGGCAAATTGCGCGATTGGCGCTCGTTGATGACGCAAAATAGATTTTCCAAAGTGACATTTTTGATAATCGGCTCACTCCCGAGGTCGTCGATAATCAGTAGGTCGCTCTCAAAGAATGGCGCTAGCATCGCTTCGCGCTCTTGCGAATTCGTGCCAAATGAGTTTTGGATAGTGCGGTTTAGGTCAAAGGCAGTGGAGAATGTGACATAGTTGCCGCGCTCGATTAGGGCATTGGCAATGCATTGTATGAGATAAGTCTTGCCCGCACCGACATTGCCGACGAATACTAGATTTGGATATTTAAAATTGGGGAAATTCGCTACATATTTTTGCGCTACCGCATACGCCTTTTTGAGACTGCTGTCGCTCTCTACTAGTTTTGGGTCGCTGGTAGCAAAGGAGTATTGCAGGTTGTTTTGCAGCCCGCATTGCTTGGCTAGCGCTGCCTTTACTTTTGCGGTAAGGCAAGCGCAGTGGCTGCCATTGTCATATCCTGTGTCGTGGCAAATCGGGCACGCGTATTGCGGGGTGAGGCTGTCTAGGCTGAGCCCGAGTTTGCTGAGAATAGTCGGCAGTTTCTTTTGTAGTGAGGCGATAGAAGTGTTGATTTTTTTGATTTGTGCGAGGTCGTCTGTCTTGCTGAGGTCGAGTTTCAATTTCCTTATTTTGGCATCAATATCAGCAAAATCCGCGTCTTGTCTGGCGATGCTGAGGTTGTTCTTTGCCTTTAGTTCGGCATAAGCGCAGTGGGTGTTTATCTGCTGCAATTCATTGATAATAATTTGAGTTTTGTTCATTTTTACTCCTTTTTAGAGTTCGATTTCGTTAAAGTTGTCAAAGATAGACTGCTGCTCCTCTTGTGAATACTTACGTTTGTTGATTTTTGCGGAATTTTGTGCCGATTTTGGTGCAGCGTTTTCGATTTTTTGTAGTGCTGCTCGTGCGTCGTCAGTCGAGTGAATGTTTTGACTGTGCCAGTCGGCGAGGAGGGTGTTTATATAAGTTATGTTTGCGCCGCGTTTGCTGGCGAATATTACAGCAATATCGATGACATCAGGCACAAATCCCCACGTGTACGTCCACCGTTGCCAAAACTCCATATCTAGGCTTGTGACATTTCGCTCAATATTGAGTTTTTTGAGGATGGCGGCCAAATGACTCTTGGTTGTCTCTTGACCTTTGAGATGCTCGGTATAAGCGGCATGAGTGACGATACCTTTTTCGAATAGGGTATTTATCTCGGTGTTGAGCGCAGCCAGCGTGCGCTTTGATTTTAGGTAACAGTTTTGGGCAATTTGCAATAGCGTCTCCGCGTCAAACCCGAGACCTAGCCACGGGGTAATGTAGGTCTCGACCTCGTTGCTCACATCGTCATAGAATAGCCCCAAAGTGCGGTTGATACTGCGTGCCAGCGAAAAAATCGCGTCTTTGTTTTCTTCAAACGTGGCGATTTCCTCTTCGCTAAAAATCCGCGCCTCATAGTACTTTTGCAGTTTTTTGTCCAGTTTTTCAAAGCCGCTAATACCCGCACTTTTTTTGATAGATTTGGCGACGAAACAGATGACATTGACGGTGAATTCCATCTGCTGCGTCCATTTGTGTAGATAGTCGTATTCCTCCACGCTCGGCTTTTTGCTGCTCCCCAAAGCCTTGATAATCTGGGTGATTTCCTTATTTTGCGTGGTGTACGCGCTGAGTTTTTGCTCGACCTGCTCCGCCGTCACGTAGCCCTCGCACGCCCAATTCTTTGCGACCGTGGTGATATAGCGATAATTTATCCCCGCACCCTTTATCTGTGTGCAAAATCTCGCTATCAGCAGTAGCGCCATAGGGTCGATTTTGCGCCCGTCTGGTAGACAAAACCCCTCCATTAGCGCGTAGTATTCCTCAAATTCATTCGGCGTAATCTGCCTGTCGCTGATGATTTTTTGGATTTCGATATTAAAATTGGTGTACTTGTCCTTTGAGTAGCGGCGGTTGGCACTACTAGCCCCTCTAATCGGTTGATATTGTACCTGCATTGGCTGGGTAGAAACTACGCGCACCAGTCCTTGCTCCTCCCAATAGTTGTACGCGTCGACGATATCCTCGACATCGTAGCCCAGCGCCTCAGCAAACCTCTCCACCGTGTTGTTTTGCGTCGCATCGCCCTCGAGCGAACAGAGGTACAGCCCGTATAGATAAATTGTCGTGAGTTTCGGTGGGGTAGAAGGGAGATACCGCGCAAAAAAAACATTGTCTATCATTGTGAAAGATTTTGCTATGTATTCGCTACTAAATTTGCAAAAAGCCATTCGCTAAACTCCTTTTATTGCGTCAAGTGTACCAAAAAATTATCCAAAACGCAATTATTTTGTCAAAAATTAAAGTGAAAATTTTGCGCCCACCATTATCTGTGCCCGCTGTCGCGCCATTTTGGGACAGCTATAGACGCTCTCGTACGGCAAAAGGGGAACAAAAAAGGGTAGGATACAATCCTAATCCCTAATATATGCCTCTGTGTGCTGGACATTGAATATAGAACTTATCGCGGCAAACAGCCTGTTCCAAAAATTGTCCTTGTAGAGTATCGACTCCACCACGCCTACACAAGCATCCGTCTCCACAGGGCCAAAGTTGCGGCAGTCATAACTCCCGTCCCGATTGTCTCCAGCGAAAAAGATGAAATTTTGCGGAATGGTGATAGACCCGTCCGTGTTGGTAGGTATATGCACCGTCCAGCCCGATTGCGAGTGAAACGCGTTCGCCCTGTCCGCGCTGGTCATCGGATTGGTAAAAGCCTCTTCCAGCCGTATAAACTCCTCAGTGCCGCTCTTTTTAAGTTCAAAATAGTACCTAGAGCCGTCCAAAGTAAGTTTGAGTGAATCCCCAGGGAGGGCGATGACCCGTTTGATGAGTAGCCTGCCTTGTACTAGGTGGTCGGTATTTTTTGAGCGCAACATATCGACAATTATGATGTTATTGTGCGAATAAGTGCTAATGCTCGACACTATCGCGATGTCTCCCGTGGCAGTCTCATAATTGTTGATATTAGGCTGCATACTAGCACCCTGTACAGGCTTTGCATAATGCGTACCTAGCCAAAAAACCGCGCAAAACATACAAAATACTACCACCAGTAGTATTACTGTGCCTAGTGCCTCGTGGAACAGGTCGATTCTGCGATAATAGATACGCCCCGTTGGGTCGTCCAACGATTGAGCCTTTTTAGCATCAGTGTTTTGCATAATTCTCCTAATTTAATTAATTACGGTCGTATTCCGCAGTGTAGTTGAGCAAACTGTCGTTGACAGTCTTGAGCGCAGCCTCCATACCATGTACACCTTTGATTTCGGTGACTTTGTTTTGCAGTTCTTTGTATCTTGCGAAAAAGTGCACCATCTCGTCAAAAGTGTGCTTTGGCAAGTCGTCTAGTGACTTTACATTGGTAAAGAATGGGTCTGAGGTAGCCACAGCGATGATTTTTTCATCAGCCTCGCCGTCGTCGATCATCTCGATAACGCCGATAGGACGCGCCTCGACCAAAACGCCGGGCATCAGAGCCTCGGTAGTCAGTACCAATACATCTAGTGGGTCACCGTCGCCACCGAGAGTGCGAGGGATAAAGCCGTAGTTTGCGGGGTAAACCATACTAGTGTGCAGCAGTCTGTCAAACATAATCATCCCAGTTTCTTTGTCTAACTCGTATTTTACCTTGCTGCCCTTAGCGATTTCGATAACGGCGACAAATTTGTCCGCCTTTACTCTTGTTTTTTCGATTTCGTGCCAAATATTCATAATTTTCTCCTTAATTGTAGATTAATACTACCATTATAACACCTCGATTTTTTTTTGGCAAGTGAATAACGCCAATTTTTGCGGCAATCAAATCAAATGTAGCACCGCTACAAAACTTGTCATTCAGAGCGGTATGCAATACCGCGTGGGATCCGTGAGCCGTAGGCGAACCCCAAATCAAAACAGTCTGCACATAGCGACAAGAGACAGCGAAAGTCTCTCCCGCAGTATGTCGATGCAGCAGGGGGCTGAGCCCACACCGCTCCCGTGCCTCAGTGCGCCGCCACCTCGAGCCTCAGACGCCAGCCTATCTTTCATATATATAATAGTCGCGCGCGAGGGTATAAAAACCAGCAAAATAAGACAAAATAAATAAAACTCAGACCATTTTCAAAAAATGTACTAAAATTTATAAAAAATGCCGTTAAATGTTTGAGTTTTTTGTCGGGTTTTGGTACAATAGTAATAAATCCTTGTAAAAATAGGAGAAAATATGGATTTTGGAAATAAAAAAAAGGAACAGCGGCAGGTAGAGGATGGCGAAAACCTCACTCGTACCGAGATGCTCAATGCCGAGCAGCCACGCTCTGACGCAGTAGAAGTGTTGTACGACCCAAAGACACCCGCTCCTCAGGGCAAAATGCAGTCTATAATGGAGCAGTATGACCAAGCCTGCGAACCTAGCGGCGAAATGCTCAAATTGCGCAATTACAAACGCCGCCAGATGAACGAATTCACCGACAATTACCTCTTTAGTCAGGTCATCCCGAGTAGAGCGGTCACCGTTATCAATGTCATCAATACATTCTTGCTATCCATTGTGTTAATAGTAGCGTTTATGGTGGCTCTAGGGCTGCTAGTGGGCTTGCGCATTGGGCTAGTGCCGACCGACAGTATGAAGGACGAGATTAGCGTAGGTAGTATGGTCATTACCCAGCCAGTCGCGAGCATTGAGGATATCAAGGTAGGGGATATATTGAGTTATTCCCACGGGGCGAATAATTACATTCACAAGGTGCGTAGCGTCGGCAGTGATGTAATTATTATGGTCGGCTCGAATAGCGACGACCCTAGATACAATGACCAAAACTTGTGCCACGTCATAAAGTTTGAGGCAGTGCAGGGCAAAATGATAGTCGCTATCCCATTTGTGGGGTATGTGATAATGTTTGTTCAGTCCAACTTTATCCTAGTGCTAGCCGTGTTTATCTGTGTCCTCATAGGTCTGCTCTTGTCACGCGCCCTTATCGAGAAAAAGCACAATGACCAAGAGTTCAAGGAATTTTTGGACAAAAAGACCGAATACGAGCGATTGGCAGTGGAGCAGGCGCAGTTGGCAAAGCAAAAAGAAGAGAAAATCCGCTTTGAAAATATGCTTCACGGATAAAATTTGCCTTTTTTGACAAATTTATCAATTTTTTGCACAAAATAATTTTACATTTTTGATTAAATAGTATAAAATGATTACAGAAAAATTTTTAGGAGGGGAGTAGTTTTGAATAAAAACGCACGCAGAACGCCGTTTGTCTTGATTGTCGTAGTGACCGCCGTGTTGCTGGCTGTGTGTCTCGCCGGCACAATACTATTTGCCTCGCTCGCGCTCAATCAGTCAAAGAATGTGCCGGGTGTAGGTGTGGTCGGCTCTCTCAGTGCGACAGTAGCCAATGGCTCTATTACCGTGACTAGCGATATGGATTGCGTCTTGCGCGCCACGCCATTGGTGAGTAGCGGAGTTACATTCAATAGCAATCAGTGGTTTTTGCAGGACAACGGCTGGTACTATTATTACAAGGTGATAAAGCGCGACGATTCTTCAAAGACGATTTCCCTCACGGGCGCCACATCTAGCAATATCTCAGTCGAGTTGGCGCAAGCACAATACGCGCTAGATACCACCTCTAGTAATGGCAAAGAGGCTGGTTTTATCGTAGAGTGGTCGAGTCGTGACCTTTATGCTACTGTGGGTACCTTGGGTACGCTGACTACAGACGGCGTGGATATCACCAATGGCGGCACAATGGACGCCAACGATTTGATATTGATGTACTCAGGGCACAGCGCCAATAGACGCATCCCAGGGTCATCTACAGATACGGGCGCTACCTCTGCCAATGCCTCGTTTGTAGCGACCAAGCAGTCAGACGGCTCATTCGCATTCAACAAAGTCAAGATGCCGTCTGCCACCTCATTTGATACGATTACTTCGTCAAATGCTATCACTATTTATAATAACTCAAATGTCACCGTCATCTATGCTATCCAGATTATCAATGGCGGCTCTCAGCCTGCCAAGAATAGTGTGTTCTCAAACGGTAATTGGACTACATACATCACTCTAAATTCTGCACCTCAGACCTTTATCAAAGCGAGCGACAGCACGGCGACTAGCGGATACAATACCTACTTTGTCAGCGCGCCGATTTCTCCAGGGCAGTATGTAGACTTGTCTAGCGGTACGGATAGCAAACTTTACTTTGACATCACCGATACCGAGACGAGTATCCGCATGTCAGTCAGCAGTATGGATACTATGACCTTTTATAATAACTACCTAAACCAGCCCGTCCAAGATAAATACTTGGCTTGGCTAAAATCACTCGATTCAAACTACTCAGGCAAAACATATTACAATGACTTTAAGAAACTAATCACTACGAATTAAATCAATTAGGAGGGGGAGTAAATGCGCAGGATTACCCATTCGCGAGCAACTCTAACCATATTTATATCAATGGTGTTGATAATGGTCGTCGCAATGACCGCGAGCATTACTCTCGCCGCAATGTCATCGTACGGTTATGGCAAAAATACCGTCTATATAGCAGACCTCGGTACTGTCGCGTGTAGCACTTCTGTCGCTGCAAAATTGTACCCCGGCGGCACTAGCCAAGCCACCGTCCACTTTAACCTACCTACCGAAGCCAACCACGCGACCAAGGTAAAATTGACCAACTTTCAGTTGACATCATTTACCTTGCATTGGGGGACGAATAGTTCAAAGAGTTTTACCTCAGTGTCAAATTCAAATAATTCCGCTACCGTCACCACTACTGCAGGCGCGTGGACATTCGCCTTGGGACTGGGGAGCGGACTAGAGGTCACCGCCGGCACTGCCAAAGCAGCCACCTTGACCGTCACCGTGCCACTAGGCTTTGATACCTCCAGCACTAGTAACTTTGGCGGCAGCCCAAATGACGGCTACCTCGTGGGTACTGTCACCTCCGTCGATTGCGCATTTACCGTAGACGTCGAGCCAATCGCCGCGTAATGCATCATTTTATAAGAACGCCCCACGGCGTTCTTTTTTATGAGGTGGTTCCCTCCAATTTCCTCATCGGCAGTGTATAAAAATAGCGCAAAATGCAAAAAATGTAACAAAAGGGAGAATTTGCACATAGTGCTGCATTATTCCTCCTATACTCAGTCATTTCTCCTCACACTCACATATTTGCCGTCAAAAAGTGACAAAAATCCCCCCAAAACCCCAAAAAACAAAAAAAATCGAAAAAAAATAAAAAAAATCGAAAAAATACCTCAAAATCGTTTGCCAAACGATATCAATTAATGATATTATTATTCCAATAAATGATGAACTTGTGGAGCGGAACCTCCCTAAACTACCCAGTAGCGAGACTACGGCTCCGCCTTTGTCTGATGACGGGGCTGTGCTACTGAGATGCTCGACTATCCGCGGGCGACATCATACCACACTAATGACAAGACTAGAGCGAAGAATGATTTCCCATGCTCATAGGGTGGTTCAGGAGATCGTGTCCTCTAGCCTTGACAAAAATAGGAGAGGTGGGGGATGATGCTGTGCAAGGATAGCAGAGTAGATAGTAGTCTCACAATAGTTTCGGTGCCAGCCGAGTGCGATTTTTTGACAGGTAATGTACCCGAGTTTTTTACCTAGCACTGTGGCACCGCTGGACAGCAGTATACTTATGGGCAAGAGGATATACAGTCTGGCGAAAACCTCATACGACCTGTTGGGACCCGTCGTAAATAGGTTGGATACCGAGACACAATTCAAAAAAAATAAAAAGGAGTCATTTATTATGACAAAGACAAAAATGTCGACTGTAGCTATCGTGACCTTGTCGGTGCTTTTGGCTGCCGCTTTGGCTGCTACAATCGTACTCGCAGCCTTCTCGTTCACAGGTAGTGCGACTACCACTTTGACTTTCGGTAATGGTATTAGTTTGGAAGTCACTGGTGTTTCAGGTAGCGCTTGGAACGCTCACACAATCGATGCTAATGGTACTATTTCTAGTACAACAACTAGCACAACAAGCGGACTTTCACAAGGTGTATCACTTTCAAACATTACTGTTAAAAACACAAGTTCTGTAGGTGTAGCTATCGCTGTAGGTTACAAAATCGAAGCGGCTGGTACTGAATTGGCTGGTTTGTATGTTGACAGTTCTACTGCTGCTACTACTGATACTGCTCACTCTGCAGGGAATGCATTCGCTACTGGCGCTACTGATTCTACAGTAACTCCAGGCACTGAGGCTGCTACTTGGAAAGTATTTAAGCAAGGTGCTAGCGTTGCTGCTGCAACAACAGTTCTTAACTACATTCACTCAGCATTCAACTCTACAGCGTTGGCTTCTGGTTCAGGATTTAAGGGTACAATTTACATTGTTGCTGTTGTAGATGATGCAAACGCTATTACAAACATCAACTCTGCTATCGCTGCTGGTACTTACTCAAGCTTTGCTGGTGCATAATAAACATTAACAAATAATTTACAATCGGACGACCTGTTTTGGGTTGTCCATTGTTTTTGTAAATCAAAAAAAATTAAGAGGAAAAACAAATATGGCACTTACCAAAACAAAATCACTGAGTATCAGTGTAGTAGTTTTGTCGGTTTTGCTGGCAGTCGCCCTCACCGCTACTATCGTGCTGGCAGGTTTTAGTTTTACTGCCAAGGCTAGTAATACGCTGAGTTTCGCGAGTCAGGTATCTATCACCGCGACCAACGGTCTCACTAGTTCAGGGCAATGGGAAGCGTATCTCGTCAACAAAAACGGCACTATCGGCAACCAACTGACCGCCAATACCGAACTCACTCAAGGTGTTGCGCTGGCTCCTATCAGAGTCAAGAATAACACCAGCAAAAAGGTAATCGTGGCTGTCGCAGTGGTCATCACTGCCAACGGGAGCAAGGCAAAGCCTGCCCTCAATGTAGGTACTACTACCGCGACTGGAACGACCGCTTTGGCTGATAGTACCTCTGATTCTCGCAACTTTGCGAATGGCACCCCGACATATTTCTCTGCCAAGATTAATAACGCTGGCACATCATATCAATGGGCGCAATTCACTCTCGAGGCTAGTGGTCAGACCGGCGCCGAGGCTTGGCTCACAAAATATATCAACACCGGCTACACTGACTCGGCTATCAACGCATTGGCTGACACTGCCTTTACTGCTACTCTGTACTTCGCTGCAGTATACGAAAACTCAGGTAGCATCGAGCAAGCCATCCAGTCTGCCGATATCTCGACTACCTCTTGGACAGTCAGCTGATAACTCCCACGCTATCACGCCGCTGAATGATAGAGTAATTTACTAAACGAAAACAAAAAGACCCCGCAGGGTCTTTTTGTTTTGGGGGATGCCTGCCTTTGCTATTTAGAGGCTGGGGGGAGCCCCCTCGACCCCATTTTACTAATTATTATAAAGTCAAATTTTCTTCCTCTGTCATTCAGAGCAGTTGCTACAACTGCGTGGAATCTGTGAGCGCTAGCGAACCCAGTCGGGAACAGCCGCCCCCGACACTATTTAGTCATTTTCTTCCACTGTCATTCAGAGGATGCGTTTGCGTCCGTGAAATCTGTGAGGCTTTAGCCGAACCCCAAAAAAAGCCTCAAAAACAATTTTTTGGAATTGTCAAAATTATCCTGCAATTTATTTGCAAAAAAATGTACAAATGTGGTACAATAATTAAGAGTGTATATTAGGAGGAATTGATTTTGCGCAAGATGAAAAATTTGCCGACCATTATTATTTTTTCCGTGCTAACTCTTTTGCTGGTGGCGGCGGTAATCAGTACTATTGTGCTGGCGTTCTTTAGCAGTGCCAAAAAAGCGTCGGTTTCGCTCGGTTTTGCCGATAGCGTTACGCTCGAGGTGCAGGGGATAGACAATAGTCACCATTGGCAAATCGCGACCGCAGGGGCGACTAGTACATATATCGTGGATGATGCCACTCTTTCGGCGCCGTTCTTTGAGAATATCGGTGTCAAAGTGACCCAAGGTACTGGCACTCGGACTTCGGTAGTAGTGCGTGTTTTCGCTATTGTGTACACCACCAATAGTTCGATTTCGGCGATTACTGCCTCTACAGGCACGACCACGGTCACTAGTGCCAATTACACTGCCCAAGAGCAGGCGCTCATCACTAGTGTGCCAAAAAATTCGAGCAATCAAACCTATGCTTATTCCGCTCTTTGCGTGACCAAAGAGTTTACCGCGGTGGGGACGAGTTTTACCAGTATGATAAATGACTTTTATCCGCTGACTCAGACTTTGACGACCGCCAACTTGGGCAAAAAAATGCAAGGGCTAGTCGTCGTCACTGCCAAAAACAAAAACTCTGGCGCGACCATTTCTACCGCCGACTGGAATGGCATCATCGACTTTAACACCAACGGCATCAAATGGGCGTAAATCGAAATGCCTAAAAAAGGGAAACTGGCTTTTGCAAGTTTTTGAGGGATGTGGCAAAACAAAAAGACCCTGTGGGGGTCTTTTTGTTTTGGGGGGATGCCTTCCTTTGTCATTCAGAGGACGCATTTGCGTCCGTGGAATCTGTGAGCGATAGCGAACCCCAAAACGAAACTGCCTGCACATAGTGACAAGAGAAAGCGGAATATCTATAAAAATTCCCAAAAATTCTTTTGCGTAAAGTATTGCAAGTTTACGAAACTTGTGCTATAATATGGGTAGATTACGAGAGTAATCCTTGACAAAGCGGGCTAGTATGTTTTTAGCGGGCTAGTATTAGCACTCGGGCTGGTAATGGTTCGGGCTACTCGTGCGTTGGTTCGCTTTGTCCATTAGTCCAAAAGGAGGTTTTCTCAATATGAACAAGTATGAGATGCTTTACATCATTTCTATCAATGCAGAAGAGGAGGCTCGCGAGGCTATTATCAAAAAGTTTAGTGATATGGTAGTGGCTGACGGCGGTGTCGTTGATTCTATTGACAAGATTGGTGTCAAAAAGTTCGCTTATCCTATCCAAGATAAGCGTGAGGGGTACTACGTTTTGATGAACTTTACTGCCAACCCTACACTTTTGCGCAAGATGGAGGAGCAAATGGCTCTGACCGAATTCTTCGTTCGCAAGATGATTATTAAAAAATAATTTTTGGAGCAAATGACAATGAACAAAGTATTTTTGATTGGTAACCTGACTCGTGACCCAGAACTCACCACCACCAATAGTGGTATCTCTATGTGCCGTTTTAGCATTGCTGTCAACCGTAATTTTGCTAATGCTGACGGTGTGCGTGAGGCGGATTTTTTCAACCTCACCGCGTGGAGAGGTTTGGCTGACAGGTGTGGCAAGTATCTGCACAAGGGCACCAAGGTCGCTGTGATTGGCGCTTTGCAAAACCGTACTTATGAAGTGAATGGTGAAAAGCGCTACACTACCGATATTATCCTCGACGATGTTGAGTTTTTGACACCTAGGGGAGAGAATGCTGGTGCTGGCGATGGTAGTCATACTGCTGCAGAGCCGCAAGAGACTGCCAAGGTCTCGGCTCTAGAGCCTGTAGATGACACCGATTTGCCTTTTTAATCATTCAAAATTTTATTTAGTTTAATTTTTCAAATTTATTCAATGAAACCTATTCTTATTTGATTTTTATTAATCACTTTAAATTATTTTATTAAAAGGAGACAAAAATGGCTGAAAACCAAGAAGTTGCTGAAATCAAAGAAGTAAAGCCCGCTGTAGAGGCAAAGGCTGAGAACAAGGATGCAAAGCAAGAGAAGTTTGAGCGTAAGCCTCGCTCTGAGGAGCAGCAGCAAGAGCGCCGTCGTCGCCCACAGCCTCGCCGTAAGGTTTGTCAATTCTGTCAAGACAAAGTGTCTGAGATTGACTACAAGGATGTGGCTAGACTTCGTCGTTTCGTTACTGAAAAGGGTAAGATTGTTTCTCGCCGTCAAACTGGTACTTGCGCAAAGCACCAGAGAGAATTGACCACCGCTATCAAGCGTGCTAGATATATGGCTCTTTTGCCTTATTCTGCCGACTAATTTTGCGGGGTAAAATATGCAGACTTGTATTTTATTACAGGGCTGTAAAACCAAAAACCGTCACTATATGTGACGGTTTTTGGTTTTTGTTTTTTAGCACAATGGCATACTACTTCGTCGCGGTAATGACCGAGCCGAGTCCATAAGTATTGATATTCGTTTTGACGAAAACCTCGACATTTTGCATATAATCGCCGTCAGGACCGATTTGTGTCAAGTATTTTTTCCACTCGGCGGGGCAGGCGATGAGGAAAGAGCGATAAAAATTGTACGTATCAAAGCCATACTCCTTGGCAATTTCCATTGCGTCGGCGACGTCGTTTGAGACGCGAGTTTGCACGGCATCGGCGACCGCTGGGGTGTGATAATTTTGCGTGCGTGGTAGTTTCCCGCTCGCTTCCGAAATCATTTCGGTACGCAAGTTTAGGTCAATCGTGTAATAGATGCACGGGGTGTTGTTGACAAATTTGTACTCGGCAGAGATGCTTTTGTCCGTTATGTTAAATCCGACCGTTGCGTCATCAAAAATTTGGTCAGTGATATGCTCGAGCGAAAACGGGGTGTCGTTTAGGCGATTGTCTAGCCAACTAAACTTGACACGCTCTTCGCTAGTGAGAATTTTGGCGAGACGACCGTTTTTGAAAACTGCGATTTCGCCCTCGTTTTTGATTTTGTCCGTTGTGGGAGCAGGGCTTGCGGATGAACCGCCACTTTGCTCGGTTTCGCTTTGTTCGCCGCCGCCACTACTACTGTCATCACTTTGACCTTGGCTCTCCTCCTTGTTCACTTTGAGGCAACTCATTATGCTGGTGCTGTGCGGGCTGAGGTATGCGTCATAAAAACTCCGCAAGTTCGCCTCAGAAGTCGCCACATACTGCTCGTTGTACCTCACGATGGTCTGGATATTGTCGGTTTCGTTTGAATTGATGTCAGAAGCGATGGTGATGAGGTCCTTTGCCTTGCCCGAAGTATGCACGAGCAGGGTATTGTTGCCTGCGTTGTTGCCGCGCACCAGATAATCGAGTGTTTCGGCGAGGTTATGTTGGCTCGCTTCGTACCCAATCAGGATAAAACCGCAGTGGGCGAGACGGACTTTTTTGCCAATGTGGTAATCCAGTTGGGTAAAGGCGTCTAGCAGATTTTCGCCCTCCGCCGACACCAGTGTATTATTGGGCGAATATTGTCCGCCTGCCTGTGGAATGACGATTTGTGCGGTCAGCATTATGCCGTCAGGGAGTTTCTCGGCACTGTCAATGGCGAGCCCTGTGCAAATCGCTCGGGTGTTGGTCTGTTTGGGCAGGTTGATTTGGCTCGGGGCGAGTATTAGCAGAAAAATTATTACCGCAAACATTATGATTTTGTTAAAGAGTCGCTTGGACATTTTTCCCTCCTATGAATACTCAAAATTATGCACAAAATTATCGTCAGCACCATTAGCCCTGCGGTAAAATAACTGATGTACGTGGTGATGAGCCTTTGGCTGTCGTGGAGGCTAAAATTGATAATGGTGGACAAGCCGAATTGTACCGCTAGCGAGATAATTATCGGGAAAAAACTCGACCGTGTGTGCAATATCCATTTACCCGCTTGCCCCATACAATAGAGCAGAATGCTGGCGGAACAGAAAAGTTTGGTAATGTCGAGCATCATACTCAGCCAATTTAGCCGCTGCAAATCTAGTATATACGGGTCGTACTGCGTGTAGTCGCTGATTGCGAATGTGCTGAGAATTGTGCTGTACCCAAAAATATCGTAAAATGCGAAGCAAAATATGAGTATAAATGCGAAAAGTGCGGTGCTAGCCCACGCTGTTTTGGACAAAAAACGGGGCGAAATATGGACTTTGCCGACAAAAAATAGCAGTGGCAGGGCATTGCCGAAGTAAAACAGGTTTTCGCCTACGCCTTTGATTGTCGGGAGTAGTCCATTGTCGAGATACGGCAGCATTTTGTCAAAAGAGACAAATTTTACATTAGAGACCAGCGCCACCACTAGCCCCACGACGATGATTGGAAAGAGGATTTCGCAAGTGCGTCCCATTGTGCGACAGCCCTTGTAACTGATGTAGCCGACCACAAAAAAAGTGGACAGGGCAAAAATGAGCGGGTTAAAGTCGTCATACAGATAGTCCTTGAAAAAGGCGAAAATCTCTAGCATAACAAAGATGAATTTGAGTATCACAAAGGCGTACAGCACAAAAATAATCGCATAGGCTATGGGCGTGCCGACCTTTCGTTTTAGTAGTCCAATGAGACTGGTATTCGGATTTTTCTTGATTACCCAAGTGATGAGGAGCACTAGCCCGATTTCTACTAGTGAGCCAAGCAAAATGGATATTATTGCGTCATTTTGGGCGGTTGCAAATATGCTAATGGGCATCGTCATTAGCTTTGATGCCATTATCAAGAAAAGGCTCAAGATGATGTATTGCCTAGTAGTCAGTTCGGTCATTTTTTTGCCTCCGTTTGTTGATGTTTTTGATTGATTTTGGTCTCAAGCCCATTTGCGGAATGTTTTGACGCACCAGTCCGTCCTTTTTGTCAGTGGGATTATTCGGTGCGAATGGCGACAGGTATGGCGACCCATAACTATCCATATTGGCAAGGTATGCTATCAGGAATAATCCGCCCAGCACTATCCCCAAAATTCCCATAAATCCGCCGATTATGGTGAAAACTAGACGCAAAAATGAAGTCTGATTGCTTAGTTCTGGAATGGTGTAATTCATCACCCCTGTGAGCGCGACTATTAGCACTGCTGGCGGGGAAATCAGCCCTGCTTTGACCGCTGTGTCGCCCAAAATCAACGCACCTACGATAGACAATGCTAATCCCATATGTCTAGGCATTCTGAGTGAGGCTTCGTAGAGGATTTCAAATAGGAAAATGATAAATAGCGTCTCCAAAAGCGGGGGAATGGGGATACCTTGGATTGAGTTTGTGATGGTGATGAGTAGTTTTATCGGTATCGCTTTTGCGTGGTGACAGAGTAGGGCGACATACAGCCCCGGCAGCATTATGGCGATGACCCCCGAAAATAGCCTCAAATATCGCAAAAAAGTCGCTCGGGCGGGATTTGTGTAGTAATCATTGCTGGATTGCAAATCTTCTAACAGTATGTATGGCAAGGTCAGCACAATAGGCGAGCCGTCTACCAAAATAGCGACCCTGCCCTCGAGTATTTTGGCTACGGCGACATCGGGCTTTTCGGTAGTGCCGACTTGCTTAAAAATCACGTGGTTGCCCGTCTGCAAAAATTCTGCTAGATAATTTGAGTCGACAATGCCGTCGATGTCGATTTTTTGTAGTTTTGCCTTGATTGCATTTACTATTTTTGGGTCGGCAGTATCGGATAGATAAATTATCCGCACTTGGCTATTCGTTTTTCTGCCGATGACCATTTCGTCTACCTTGAGTTTGGGCGTTTTGAGGCGCTTGCGAATCAGCGTGATGTTGGTGACAAAATCCTCTACAAAGCCTTCTCTAGGTCCTTTGACTACCGCGCTAGTCGGCGGCTCGGTGGGGGTGCGGACTATCCATTTTGCACACTCGACGATGAGCACTTTGTCCGAATTGGCAAAATAAACGGCGCAAAATCCATTCAGCACTTGCTCGACTATAGTGTCAAAATCCTGCGCGACCGACACTTGGCTAAAAGAAATAATTTTTCCCATAGCGAGGTCTGCGATATCGGCGTTATCCTCGCTATGGCTAGGCAAATCTTGTAGCGGCGCAATCACGCTGGATGTGAGTAATAATTGGTCGATAATGTTAGCCAAAAAGACCAAAAGAACGCTTTGGTTATTTTTGGTGGTGAATTCCTTGATTTCTAGGTCGCTAGTCTGGCAAAAATGCTCCTTTATTCTCTCTTTTTGTTGTTCAAATTCCATTTTGCACCCCTCTGGTTTTGGTTAGTGTGCTAAATTTTGAGGTTAATATTCATAATTACGCAAAATTTAATAGTAATTTGGGGTTTAATTATTGACTTTATATCGCCAAAATATTATAATAAACTATATATTAGTTTACAATTTGAGGTTAAGATTTATGGAAAATATTACAGGTAAGAGCCTTATGCGCAAATGGCGCGAGTTTTGGGCGAGCAAGCAACATGCAGAAATCAAGGGCGCGTCACTCATCCCTAGTGACAATAGCGTGCTATTCACCACCGCTGGTATGCAGCCGCTTATCCCGTACCTTTCCGGCAAACCACACCCATTGGGCAAGAGATTGTTTGATATTCAGCCGTGCTTGAGGACGAATGACATTGACGAGGTCGGGGACAACCGCCACCACACAATGTTTTTTATGCTGGGCAACTGGAGTGTGGGCGACTATTTTAAGGATGAGGCTATTAGGTGGAGTTTTGAATACCTCACCGACCCGCGTTGGTTGGGTATTCCGCGTGATAGGCTCGCTGTGACTGTGTTTGCGGGTGATGAGACTGTTCCTCGTGACGAAAAGAGTGCTAGTATCTGGCGCGATTGTGGGCTAGAGGATAGGCAAATTCACTTTTTCGGCAGAAAGGATAACTGGTGGGAGATTGGTTCGGGCGTAGGTCTGTGCGGCCCTGATACCGAGATTTTTTACGACACGGGCAAGCCTGCCTGCTGCGAGCATTGTGACCCGTCTTGTGACTGTGGCAAATGGGTCGAGATTTGGAACAATGTGTTTATGGAGTTTAATGTAGAGAGCGTGGGTGCTCCGTTGACAAAACTCCCTCAGCAGAATGTTGACACTGGTATGGGACTAGAGAGGATAGAGTGCGTCTTGAATGGCTATGATTCTACCTTTAGGAATGAGTGCTTTGTCGAGCCTATCGCAGTGTTGGAGCGTTTGTCGGGCAAAAAATTTGATTTTGATAACGAATTCGGCAGGAGTTTTTGTATTATTGCCGACCATATGCGTGCAGCAGTGTTTTTGTTGGGCGATATCAACCCGACTACTCCTAGCAATGTCGGTCAAGGCTACATTTTGCGTAGGCTTATTAGGCGTGCGGTAAACTGTGCGCGCAAATTAGGCATCGAGCCTAGCGCTTTGACAGAAATCGCAAAAGTTTATATAGACTATTACACCGAGGACTTTGAGCACTTTGGTAAAGTCAGAGAGTTTATCATAGACGAGGTAGCCAAAGAGGTGCAAAAATTTATGCACGCTATCGAGGGTGGTGTAAAAGAGTTTGACCGCGTGACCGCTGGCTTGAATGCTGGCGATACTATCTCGGGTATGGACGCATTTAGATTGTTTGATACTTTCGGTTTCCCACTTGATTTGACCGTGGATATGGCTAGAGAGAGGGGTCTAGAGGTAGATAAAGAGGGCTTTGATACCAGATTTAAGGAGCATCAGCAAAAGTCTCGTGACAACTCGGGAGCAATGTTTAAGGGCGGCGTCGCTGAGGCAAAATCAGAGGAGGAGCAGACTATTTTGCGCAGACTCCACTCAGCTACACACCTGCTACTAGCGAGCCTTAGGCGAGTAGTGGGCGACTATGTAGAGCAGCGCGGCAGCAACATTACGACAGAGAGATTGCGCTTTGACTTTGTCTGCGATCACAAGTTGACTCCAGAAGAATTGAGCCAAATCGAGACAATGGTCAACGAGCAGATTGCCCGCGACCTGCCTATCACTTGCGACGAAATGACGGTATCCGAGGCAAAAGAAAGCGGCGCTATCGGGATTTTTGATGACAAATATGGCGAAAAAGTGACCGTGTACACTATGGGCGACTTTAGCAAGGAGATTTGTTGCGGCCCTCACGCCAGCCATACTGGGGAATTGGGGCAGTTTAAGATTCAGAAAGAAGAGAGTAGTAGTAGCGGCGTGCGCAGGATCAAGGCTGTACTCAAATAATTGCTAGCATATGAATAAATTTTTTAGGAGATAGTATAATGAATGTTTTTGCTAATATTCTCAAAATAATCATTATCTTGTTGGCGCTAGCAGTTGTCGTGGTCGTGCTGTTGCTGGGCGCAATGGTTCTTTTCCCATCGTTCTCTGTTTTTGGCATACACTATGTCAATGGCGATGACAAAGTAATGTATAGTTATTATGATATTGAGCATCCTGACAACGTGGAGAGGTGGGGAATGGTAGACACCTTTTGCATTGAGACAGGCTCTTGGGATGTGTATGTTTATTCAAACGAAGTGACCAAGACCGCGCACACTGCCAAGGGGTTGGATGCCAATTTGACCCGCCAATATAGCGGTTTTGCTAATAATGATGTCTCAGTGGCTGCGTTGTCGAACTATGTCTTTGAGACAAAAAAAGACGGCAATTATCTCACACTGTCGACGACCGAGCCTACGGGCTGGTATAGCAGATATGATTGTGCTGTGTATGTGTACGTCGATGTAGATACCCTAGCAGACAAGACTTTGCTCATAAAAACCAACAGCGGCAAGGTGACTATAGGTGAGGAAATCACCGACCGTAGTCACACTCTCAATATTCAGAGACTGGATGTCGTGGCAAATGGCGGCTCAACAGTCGTTTGTGATGTCGATGTTACCGATGGTGTAAATATCCAAAAAGCCTCTGGCGATATCACTATCCGCCCTTCGTTGGCTTGTGATGTCAAATTGGGTATTTCTAGCGGATTGGGTAATATTTCTGTAGCCGATGTCGGCTCTGCGACAAATAAGAGTTCGCTAGTTATTGACAAGTTGCACAATAGCGGCGTGACTTTTAAGACTATATATGGTGACCTGATGGTCAATGCTTCTACGGGTATTATTAACGGTTCTTGTGTAATGGGCAATGTCGTGTTTGACGGTGTGAATTGTTCGCTCTCGCTCGATTCCGTCTACCAAAAACTGTACTTTAATAGCGTGGATGGCTCGCTCAAAGTGAACACGAATGCTAATATTGTTATGGCGGATGTGACAGGTAGCGGCTCAGTGTCTGTAGTCAATTTGAACGGGCAGTCAATCCTCGAGACGACCAACGGCAGTATTACTGTAAAATCTGCTTGCGCCGATTTGACCGCTCGCAGCGTGAATGGTAATATCACTATTACCAATGGCAAAGGTAACGAGGTGGATTATTTTGTCGAGGCTGGCAATGGTCTGGTCACTGTCAACGAAATCAATGGCTCGATCAACTTTAATACTCTAAACAATGGTAGAGCGCAATTCCACGGCAGTTTTGACAGGCTCGTTGGCAACAATGTGGTCAAGACCTATTCGGGCGAAATCAATATTGATATGCTGGACGCTGGCTACGGATTCTTGCTCAAAGAGTGGCAGACGACTACCACAGTTTACTTCAAACTGTCAGGCTTTGAGGACTTTTCGACCAAGAAAAGCGCTGACAACGAGGCATACAAAAATGGTGTAAAAATCGGTGGTTACGCTGGCACTGGCGATGCTTTGACCGTGCTCAGCACAGTCGGCAAACTCCGTGTAGTCCACCCATCACTCGTATAACAAAAAAAATGACCCGATTGGGTCTTTTTTGTTTGACCGCAAGTCTTGGCGTTCGTTTCACGACGGGGGCTGGGGAGACCTTGAGCACAATAAATTACCGTTCTTCTCCTTACAAGGGCGGCTTGCCGCGTGCGTGCTGCAGCACGCACTATGCGCCATTCGGCGCATCAGGCACCCTGCGGGCGCCTTGCGGCAAGCCGCCACTGCGGGGGGAGTCCCAAAACGCCAAAAAACTACTCCCCAAAACGCCAAGAACCCAAAAAAAATTAAAAAATTTTGAAAAAGTGGTCGAAATTAGTTGATATTTTTGTAAAAAATGGTGTAAAATAATACCGTAAAGCAATCGCAAAGGTCGGTTTGGCTGAAAGAAAACTGTCATCAGG
>CAZOFH010000004.1:0-117459 GCA_964579205.1 uncultured Christensenella sp. | reverse complement strand
CATTAATTAGCCTAATAATTGTTGTTGTAATTTCTCTATCAGCGTGGCTCTTGGTTAGCCACTTATCCACAAACGAAAAAGCCACGGATACCGCGGCATTTTCTTCGTCAAACACCAGTTCATTCAAGCATGTGGACGAGTTGCTGCTCGACCCAACGAGTGCGACCGCTACAAAGCCTTTTAATATAGAGACAATGACGACGCTAGTCAATATGATATATGGTTCATCGGGCGATATGAATACGCAAATTGACAGCCTCACTACTAGCGTGGGCACCACACCACTTACTGCAGCCAATTTGCGCGCAAAAACATACAACAAAACTAGTGGGCAAAGTATTGTAGTACGCCTCGGCGGACTGGATTGGATAGTCACCTATGTGTCAAAAGACACGGACAACAACCTAGTAGCCACACTTTGGCTAAGCAACAACCACCAAGATGCTTGGTCTGGGCAGAATAAGAACCTTGGCGATCACTATGGTATCGCGAATGGGGGACTCTACAGTGACTGGTCTGACGACTGGAGAAACTCAACAGTAGGTACATATCCAAGTAATATGTATGGTACCAGTTACATTCGAGTAGCAACATTAAACAATACAGGTACTGGCAACAAGAGTAAATACGCTACCAGTAATAGCGCATTAAGCAGCACTGTTACTCAATCCTCTGACCACATCTTTTCACTGTATACTGTGGCTAGCAAGGGGTTGACCCGCTTCCTTTCTACACCCAGCAAGATGCCTTGGATGACTAATATGCAGAATCCTGCAAATAGAAACGAAACAAGTTATTGGCTCAATAACGAGTCATTGACTACAACGAACGGCTATAGTTACTCTGGCTCTTGGTACAGCAGCGACTACAATTACACAGGCAAAACTGATTACGCAAACTGGGGAGACGACTACCTATGGTTGCCTAGTATGGCGGAGATGGGGTATGAGGATGCTCACGACGGCCTATGGGAGACCAATACTGCTGAGCGAACCACATACGATGGGAGTAGTACTTCATTCTCAACTAGTTATCTGGGCACCTCACAGTCCAATTATGGAAATACAGCCTATTGTTACACGTGGGGGCGCTCTGCGTACGATGATAATGCACTTTGTAGCTAGAATCTCAACCCCTCAGGTTCCTCTGATAGTCTCAGTAGTGTGAACTATAGCCAAGCGGTACGCCCCTCGCTTCTCATATCTCTTAACTCTGCCGCGTCTCTCGCGGCGGGGCGCCCTTGGACTGTGACACTCGACTCAGAAGGCGGAAGTGGCGGTACAAATCAAATAAGTGTCGCCAAAGGCGACGGATTTCCAGCCATTACCACCCCCGTAAAAAATGGTTACATTTTCGCCGGATATTATACCCAAGCAAATGGTGCTGGCACAAAAATCTATAATGCCGATGGTACCCCTGCTATAGCCGCGTCGACTTTTACCGAGAATGTCACTCTTTACGCAAACTGGACGCCAGTGAGAGTAAAACTTTCGTTTGATTTGCAGGGGGCGACTACTGGCACAACTACCCAAACGGTAACATATAATTCTGCGTTATCAAACATTACCGCCCCAACGCGCACTGGTTATGCATTCGGCGGCTATTATTTGTTCCCGAACGGTCAAGGCACTAAAATCTACAATGCCAACGGCACGCCTGCAATTTCGTTGTCGACTTTTGCTGCCGCTACCACGCTTTACGCCTACTGGCTGTGGTATGATATCAAAAGTGTGACGGGGAGCACGACCAGTTACACGCTATATGACAGCGTAGACGCGACAATGAAAAACACTTCGCTAACGATAGCACCTGCATCGGGGCACAAGGTCGCCTCATTCTCATTTGACAATACAACTTGGCACAATGTGGACAGCGTCAAGAAAAACTTGGCGAATACCTCGCTCGCTGCGGCAGTTATCTACTACGCAAATGAGAACTCGAACGAAATCGTATTTGAGTTTAAGGGTATTAGCACAAGCAGCCCGATTAGTTTCTACCTGCAGACTACTGCGGGGGCATATAGTGGGCTAAAGAACAGCACAGGGTCGGTCAAAGGCGTGGCGGTGCAGGCGACTTTTGGCGGCGTGGTGCATATGGTCGGCGAGGATATTGACACGCTGGAGGACGATGACACAATCACGCTGGCTGCCGATATCGTGCAGGTCGGCTACGGCTTTAAGCACTGGAAAACATCGGACGGGCGCGTCCTTAGTACTGCGCAATCAGTCAAACTCAAAAAATCTTTGATAAACGACACCGTCGTTATCGCAGTCTTTGAATTAGTTTCGTCTAGCAATGTCAACCTCGAAGTGGATAATACAGAGTAAGATGATAGAGTAATCCGATACATAGAGAAACAAAAAAGACCCGCTGGGTCTTTTTTGTTTTGGGTTCGGCACAGCGTGCCTCACAGATTCCACGGACACCGTTGGTGTCCTCTGAATGACAATAGGAGGTGATTAATTTTTGATTATTTAAGTTTTTGGGCTCGCTATCGCTCACAGATTCCACGCGGTATTGCGTACCGCGCTGAATTACAGTTGAAGAAATTATTCTTATTGTTGTGTGCAACAGCGCACACAACGGCAAGCGGCGGGGCTGCGCCACAATTACTTAAATTATTGGGGCCAGGGGCTTGCCCCTGCTAGTCATTCAGAGACTGCCTTGGCATCCGTGGAATCTGTGAGGCGGAGCCGAGCCTCCAAAAAGTAAAAAATCGCACATAGTCAAAACAAGGAGAGAGCCAAACTAATTAATATTCCCAACAGAGTGGGAATAGAATAACGCAAAAGGGCGGGGGTGCGGATGCGGTTGAGCGAGGTGTGGATCGGGGCGAAAATGGTGATTGAACGGGTGGATTTGGCGCAAAATCTGAGAGAGTACGCGGAGAGTCGCGGGATATTCGCGGGCAACGAAATCCGCGTATTGCTGCGCAGTTGTGGGCGTGCGATGGTGCAAATCGACGGTTGCGTATTTATTTTGCCGAGAATGTTTTGTGAAAAAATCGAGGTAAAGAGTATATGAAAATTCTGCAAAAAATTCTGCAAAAAATCCCGCAAAAAGCCGCCGCGCAAGCAAGTTTTTTCGCTCAAAACAAGGCAAAAAAGCGCTCTCCCAAGGTCGCTCAAACAGAGCATTTTGCTGCTAGCGATAATCCTCAAAAAATCACCCAAAGCAGTCCTCAAAAAGCCTCAATTACTCCTCAAAAAATCCTGCTGGTGGGCAATCCGAACGCGGGTAAATCGACCATTTTTAACCGTCTCACGCACGGTTCGGCGCGCACGGGGAACTGGAACGGAGTGACGGTGGACGTCGACACGCGAACGCTCGAACGCGTTGGGCAGCAATACCAAATCGCAGATTTGCCCGGCATCTACGGGCTCACTGCTTTTTCGCAGGATGAAAAAAACGCTCTTGCGCACCTAAATCAGCAAGAAAACGCGCTAATCATCAACATCATCGACAGTGCGACACTCGCAAAATCGCTACACCTCACGCTACAACTCATCGCCAGCGGCAGGCGAGTGGTGCTACTCTTTAACTTTGTGGAGCAGGCGGGCACAAATGGAACAAAAATTGACTACAAAAAAATTGGCGTGCTCCTCGGCGTGCCGGTCCTGTGCTATGACCCGAAAAATCGTGATTTTGACGCGCAATTTTGGGATAAAATTCGCGCCGCTACATCACAAAAAGCCGCTCAAAATCCCATTCCCGCACAGTCTGCGCAGGCACGTAAAAAGCAAATCGACCGACTGCTCGCGTGCTGTGTGGTTGGGCAGGGAGGCGAGCAAAATCGCGCGTACACTGGGCTAGACAAAATCGCAAATCGCCCCTTTCGGGGCGTCTTGATTTTTGTGATTATTCTCCTATTTATCTTTTGGCTGACATTCGGAGCGGTTGGCTCGTGGCTTTCGGAAATGGCGGTTTTTGCGTGGGAACTATGCGCAAAATCCATAATGAGCGTCATTTCGCTACTCAACTTGCCGAGCGGAATGAATGATTTTTTTGCCGACGGCATGCTAGGCAGCATAGGCGGGGTGATAGGATTTTTGCCGCAAATTTGCCTCTTGCGGTTTTGCCTCGAATTTTTGGAACAATCGGGGTATATTGCGCGGATTGTGTGGGTGCTCGAGCCGCTGCTCAACAAAATCGGGCTGAGTGGCAAGAGCGCATTCTCAATGCTGCTCGGGTTCGGCTGCACCACTATCGCTGTGCCGTCAGTTTTGGCAATCAAATCGCCCGTCGCCCGTCAAAAAACCGCGAGCATTTTGCCATTTTTCACCTGTAATGCAAAACTCCCCGTGCTGCTCTGTGTCGCCTCTGCAATTTTCCCGCAAAATGCGTTTGTCGTGGTGTTTTTGCTATACCTTTTGGGTGTGGGGGTGGCTATTGCGGTGGCGGGAGTGTGGCAAGCGCTTCGCCCGACGCCTATCCAAAACGAAATAATTGAATTTACCCCACTCGTACTGCCGAAATTCGGGGCGTTGTGTAGGCAAACTTTGCGCACAGCGGGGAATTTTTTGCGCAAAATCTGGTCGGTCGTGCTGATATGCGGAGTAATAATTTGGTTCGCGAGTAGTTTTGATTTCGCTCTGCGCCCCGTGGCGATAGAGGAAAGTATTTTATCAAAAATTGCCCAACTCATCGCGCCGATTTTTGCGCCGCTAGGGCTAGGCTGGGGGAGCGTGGTGGCTCTCGTCGTCGGCATTGCGGCAAAGGAAATGGTGCTATCGACTATCGCGGTGCTCAATGGCACGACTGCTCTTTCGACGCTACTCGACCCTATGGCTGTGGTGCATTTTGACACATTCAGCGGGGTAGCCTTTTTGGTATTTTGCGTGCTGTACACGCCGTGCGTGAGTGCCTTGGCACAGTTGCGCGCGATACTACCCAAGCGGGCTTTTTGGGGGCAGGTGGTGGGGCAATTCGTCCTCGCATATTGCGTGTCGTGGTTAGTGATGACGGCGGTAAAAGCGGCAGCAAAAAGTGGCACTCTAGCGGTGGTGGTGGCGCTTGTTTTGGCTATTATGGTGGGTGTGGGGCTGTTTTTTGTCCTAAAAAGGCGCAAAAGCTGCTCAAAGTGCAACAGAAATTGCAATTTTTGCAAAGGTGGCTGAAATGTATTGAAAAAAATCTGATTTTGTGCTACACTACTATGGATAAATTTTTAGGAGTGAATTATGATAAAACCTATTGTGGCGGTAGTGGGCAGACCGAATGTCGGCAAATCGAGTTTTTTTAATCGTGTGGCGGGGAGACGTATTAGCATCGTCGAGGACACTCCGGGGGTAACGCGCGACAGGCTGTATACCGATGTGGATTGGGCGGGGTATGCCTTTACGATGATTGACACGGGAGGTATCGCGCCTAGCAGTGATGACGAGTGGCAAAAGTACATTGTGTATCAGGCACAACTCGCTATTGACGTCGCGGATGTGGTGCTGATGATAGTGGATGGCAAAGAGGGGATCACAGCAAATGACCGTTATGTCGCGCAAATTCTGCGTAAAAGTAAAAAACCTATTGTTTTGGCGGTCAATAAAATGGAGAATGCCGACTACAATCTCGCGGTCGAGTTTTATGAATTGGGCTTGGGGCAGCCTCTGTGTATGAGTTGCTCACACGGTGAGGGTGTGGCAGATGTCTTGGATGAGGTGGTCAGTCATTTTAGGGTCAAGGTAGATGCGACCGAAGAGGACGACACGCTCAAAATCGCTATCGTCGGCAGACCAAATGCGGGCAAGAGCAGCCTCACAAACCGCCTATTAGGCGAAGATAGGGTGGTGGTCAGCGATGTGGCTGGTACTACTCGAGATGCAGTGGATGTGCCTTTTAGATACAATGGCAAGGATTATATCCTCATTGACACGGCGGGCATCAGGCGAAAGAATAAGATTGATTATGAGTCGATAGAGGGTTTTAGTGTGATGAGGAGTCTCACCGCGATTCGTAGAGCGGATATCGTGCTATATGTGCTGGACGCTAGTGACGAAATCACCGAGCAAGATGTACGTGTGCTGGGCTATGTGCACGAGCAGGGCAAGCCGTCTGTCATCCTATACAACAAGTGGGATTTGGTAGAAAAGGACTCCAAAACGGTCAACCGTTACAAGCAGACTTTGGCGCAAAACCTAAAATTTATGGATTATTTTGTAGTCGAATATGTGTCAGCGAAGGACGGCACGAGGCTGGGGCGCATTATGGAAAAAGTGGAGTATGTCTACAACAATGCTTGTGCACGCATCAGCACAGGGCTACTCAATGAGATTTTGCAGGACGCAATGAGTACCACTGAGCCGCCTACTCACAATGGCAAGAGGCTGAAAATTAATTATATTACCCAAGTGGCAGTGACTCCGCCTAGTTTTGCGATTTTTGTCAACAATCCTGATTTGGTGCATTTCAGTTATCTGAGGTATCTGGAGAACTGCTTGCGTAGGGCTAGGAATTTTGAGGGGACGCCGATTAGGCTGTTTATTCGCAAGAAAAATAAAGACAAGGAGTAGGAAATGATTTATTGGCTGTTGGCTATTTTGTGTGTCGTGAGTTATTTTATAGGCAATATCAATTTCGGTAAAATTATTTCTACTGCCAAAAATGTTGACCTGTCAAAAAAAGGTTCGGGCAACCTCGGTGCCACCAATATGTACCGCAATATGGGCGCAAAACTCGGGTACTTGACCCTGATGCTCGACGCTGTAAAAGGCGTGGTGACCGCGGGAATGGGCTACTTTGTGTTCGGCGGTGCGTGGTTCGGCGGGGTGAGCGTGTATCCCGACGCAATCATCGGTATGTACGCGTGTGGCCTTGCCGCGGTGGTCGGGCATATCTTCCCTGTGATAAACCGCTTTAAGGGGGGCAAGGGGATTTCGACATCGCTAGGTGTATTCCTGTTCGCGCAGCCGATAGTTACGTTGGTTACTTTCTGTCTGTGCTTTGTGCTGGTGTGGTTCGTAAAATATGTTTCGCTCGCATCGCTATTGCTGATTACCGTGTCGGTGGTGTGGCAAAATATCTTTTTGCCCGAGCCAAACCTCGTCATCACTCTGCTCACTTTCTGCATATTTGCGCTGACTTGGTACGCGCATAGACCGAATATCGAGCGATTGCTCAACGGTACCGAACGTGAGACTAATATTCAGATGAAATTGAAGCGCGACCTCAAGCGGCAGGAGAAGTATTGCAAAAAGCAGGACGAAAAGCAAGAGAAATTCTTTGAGCGTGAGGAAAAACGCGAGCAAAAGCAAGAGCAAAAGGAGATTAGGCAAGAGCAGCGTAATCAAGAGAAAGCGGTCGCATCGGCAAAAAAAAGCAAGCGTGCTGGCAAAAAGAAATCTCATCGCAGTGCCAAAAAGAAAAAGGGCAAGAGATAGCCTCTCACGGCGCTGGGGCGTTTGGCTCTCGACTGGGGGCGGCAGACGCTATAGTTATTCAGAAAGGAATATTTTGGGGCAAGGGCTAGAGCCCTTGCTTTTTTGTTTACAGTTTGATTTTTGCATTGTCAAAACAGCCAAAAATCTGTCCCTTGATGACGACCGAGCCACGAGTCAGGTTCTTGATACAGAGATTTTCGCCTAGTACGGAATAGGATGCCTTGCCTAAGGCAAAATCTATGCGCACCGTGGTGCAATTTTTGATAGAAATCGCCCCCTCGACGCGGATGCCCTTGCCATTGAGGTTGAGGATGGAAAAAGTTTGTTGCGTGGTGCCATTGAGGCAGAGCGCGGCGGCGAGGTCGTCCAGCAGCATTTTGCCCTCCGAGAGATTTTTTGAATATTATATTTTGCGACTTTGAGTAATATGATATTATACAAAAATCAAATAGGGGTGGCGAGTGCGGAGTTTTTGCAAAAGTCAAGTCGAGGTAACGGGGGTGAATTTTGGCGAGTTGGTCGCACTCATCCAAAAGGAGCAAATCGCGGTGGATTTTCGGCGAATTGGCGACACGGTGATGCTTTTTGAAACAAACCGCCGAAATTTGCCAATATTATTTGATATATTGACGCGAAAATGTTATACTTATCGGGTAATCACGCCACAGCCTGCCAATATGTGGTATCGTGTGGGATTGTTAATCGGCGTGGTGTGCTCGGTTGTGCTACTTTGGGTGGCGGCACAGTTTTGCTGGGGCGTGCGAGTGATGGCGACTTCGGGCGAGATAGAGGCGAGTATTAGGCAAGTGTTGGACGAAAAGGGGTATAATGGTGATGCGTGGCACGATATTGATTGCGATGCGGTGGAGCGAGAAATCCTCTCTGCCGTGCCGAGCGTGAGTATGGTGAGTGTCAGCCGTCGCGGTGCGTATCTAATAGTCAACACTTCTCCTAGTACTCCGCCCATTATCTCCGAGCCCAAAGGCGACAATTCCGCAGGGATTTTTGCCACTCGTGCTGGCGTGGTGTCTAGGATTTTTGTCGCTAATGGCACAGCGCTGGTGCGTGCGGGCGATGCGGTCACGGTTGGACAAATTCTGGTCGCGCCGTATGTCCTCGATGCTGCGGGCGAGCAGGTGCCGAGCGAAGTTAGCGCCGATGTGTACTTGTTTGTGTGGGAGAATAGTTGCGTAGAGTTTGACCCTGAGGGTGTTGAATACGGGCGAACGGGGAGGGTGGTATCTGCTATGCGCACTATTTTCGGTGGAACGATTTTGTCTCAAAACGAGGTCACAGTGCCTTTTGAGCATTACGAAATCGAGGTGACTAGCGAGTACTTGAGTTCGGTATTGCCTGTCAAGGTGGAGACGACCCGTTACTACGAGACTGTGGCGGTGAGCGTGACTAGAGATTTTGAGGCGGAGCGCGAGGGGCTCGTCTTTGAGGCGAAGCAAAAACTGCTCGACACATTGGATGAAAGCGAGATTATCGAGCAAAAACACACGATAAATCACATTGACGGCAAGTATTACATTAATTATTATGCAAAACGCGAGTATAAGGAAGGATAAAATGAAATTTAATTTAACAAACAAAATCAATGCGCAGACAATTAGCCGCGACGCGATGAAAAAAATCGCGACCAGCGTGCTAAAACTCAAAAACCAGCCGACGACGCATATTTCACTCACCGTGTTTTTGGTAGGTGCTGATGAGATAAGAGAGATAAATCGCGAATACCGTCACAAGGACAAGGCGACCGATGTGATAACATTTAGGCTGATGGATACCGCGAGTGGCAAGACGCTCAATCGTGAGAATTTCCCTCTCGACTACGACCCAGCGAATGGCGGGCTGTACTTGGGCGAAATATTCATCTGCTACGAGGTGGCAGAGGCGCAGGCGCGCGAAATGGGGCATACTACTGATCGCGAGATTGCCGAACTCTTGGTACACGGGATGCTGCACATCTTGGGACACGACCACGAGGAGTCGAGTGAAGCCGCCGTGATGCGCGGGCTAGAGGAGGCTATGTATTCTGTATTAGATGCGATAGTGGGGTAGAGATATGGAAAAGGAAATTATCGACAAACTGGTCATCAAGGCGCGCGAGGCGAGTGAGAGGGCGTATTGCCCGTACACCGAGACCCCTGTGGGCGCGTGCGTTTTGACCAAAAACGGAATGGTTTTTACAGGGTGCAATATCGAGAATATCACTCTGGGTAACACTTTTGGCGCGCTCGAGGTCGCCGTGTGCAAGGCAATTAGCGAGGGGGGCAATTTTATAATTGCTGGCGTGATTTGTTGCGACAAAAAAATGATTTATCCGAGCGGGAGCGAGCGGCAGTTTTTGCGCGAATTTGGCTCGCGGAGTTCGGTGATTTGCGTTAGTGGTGACAAAATGCAGGAGTTTTCTATTCAAGAATTGCTTCCTTTTGCGGTCACCAATGATGAGTAATTTGGGCGGAGATGGGCAAAATCTCCTTTTTTTGTTGATTTTGTTTTGTAAAAATTAAATTTCGTGGTATATTAAAGTATAAGAATAGGGGAGAAAAATATGAATAATGAAATAACGACGCGCGTGCCGCTATTGGATGAATACGGCAATATCGCTGAGGCGGGCTATGCCAAAAAGATGCTTTTTCAGTACGACAGAAATGCTATCAAGGCAAACAAACTCCGCATCAAGGAGTGGGATTATTACTTGATTTACAATCAAAAATATGCTATCGCGCTCACTGTGGCTGATAATAGTTATATGGGGATGATTTCGGCGAGTTTTATCGACTTTGACAACAAAACGGAAAAGACGACCAGCCCGATGACCTTTATGCCGCGCGGCAAAACCAATTTACCCAATACTTCGGTGACAGGGGATACCAAGTTCAAAAACAAGCGCGTGGACTTTTATTTCCGCAACAATCACGGCGAGCGCACTCTGCGTGCCAAGATGCAAAAATTTGACGGCAAAAAGGACTTTTACGCAGAGTTTGTGCTGTATGATGAACCGAAAGAGAGTATGGTAATCGCCACGCCATTCGCCAAAAGCAAGCACTTTTATTACAACCAAAAAATCGTCGGCTTTAGAGCCAAGGGCTTTGCTTTGATAGGTGATGAGCAGATTACCTTTGACGATGACACTTTCGCTATTCTCGACTGGGGGCGCGGCGTGTGGACGTACCAAAATACGTGGTATTGGTCGAGCGCGTGCGGGCTGGTGGATGGCAAGGTCTTTGGGTTTAACCTAGGTTACGGTTTTGGCGACACCTCAAAAGCGAGCGAAAATATGCTCTTTTATGACGGAATTGCGCACAAAATCGACCGCGTGGCATTCGCAATCCCTCAGGACGGCAAAAAACTCGCCTTTTTGGAGGAGTGGCAGTTCGCCTCGAATGACGACCGCCTGAGCCTCAAATTCCGCCCGATTTTGGATCGTCACTCGAATGCAAACGCCCTCATTATCAAGAGTACGCAGCATCAGGTCTTCGGGCGCTTTGACGGATGGGTGGTGCTGGATAACGGGCAAAAGTTGGAGATAAACAACCTCTTGGGGTTCGCTGAGAAAGTGGACAATAGGTGGTAAAGCCGCTTGTCTTGGATTGCTCTGCCTTGAGAAAAATCTTGAATATATGCTCGAGGGAATAACAAAAAACCTGCTACATTAGCAGGCTTTTTTATTGGGGCTATCTAGTATAGTAGTGACGCAATTTGATAGCAATGTAGGTGTGAGTCACAGCCTCGGCAGGGGAAAGCGGATAGTGGCGGGCTGTTGCTCGGTGTAAAAATGCTCGATTTCGCTCCGCCACGCCTCATCGCTAGAATTCAAAATCGCCGTCCGCAGTTTGTTTAGGTCAATGCTTCCGACGCGGTCGATAAAGTCAAATAGTGCCTCGAGTGTAAAGTACTGAGGCTCGCCGTCGCGGTGCAAATCCGCCCACGGGTTGTCGATGTTCGCTATGTTGTAGCGCTCCTCGACGGGGCGCGCCACACGGTCATAATCGCTGTAAATAAAGCGGAATTTGTGTCGGTCGTCGTCAAAAAATTTTGGGTCGATAAAGTAATTGAAAAAGTAGTAGTCGCCGACAAGGTGACAAAAGTAACCCCACAAAAAATCATTTTCGCCTAGGTCGTTTTCGCGCAAAAATCTGTATAGATTGACTTTTGTGCGGCACATTGTGCGAAAGCAAAAATCGCCATTTTGCGCCGTTTCCTGTTGCCGTGGCTCTAGGTCGGTGTAGTGGGAGAGTGCCTTCTTTTGGTCGCCCTGCAGGTATGCCGCAATGTCGGGCTCGGCGACCCCCGCCTTAAATTCCTCTCGATTTGCTTGCGGCTGCGACTGCAGATATACATTCGCGATAGCCCAGTGAATTACGCTACTAGCCATAATTACTCCTTATTTATTTTTTTGCTTTTTGCCTTTTTTGTCTTTTTCTGTTCTTTATTGTCGTTTGATTGCTGAGTAAATAAGGTTTTGACAGTTGTTTTGCGCAGGGTGAGGGAGTGTTTTTTGAGCATAATTGAATTCGTCTCGATTAGGCGGCGGATTTTCGCTGCGGGCAGAGTCTTTTCGATTTCTCCGAGTTCGCTCTCAATCTGCGCTTTTTGCTTTTTGAGACGCTTGAGTTTTTGCTTTTTGATTTTGTCGCCCAAATCGCTGAAGGTCTCTATGTCGAATAGGTTAAATTCTTCTGTCTCGATAGGTTTTGGCTCGACGCGCTTTGGCAAAGGCTTTTTGATAAACTTGATATCCTCTTTTTCATCGCACATACGCACCTCCATACGGTCGGGGTTGACCGCGATGCCATTGCGCGCGAGTTCGTTGTACACGTTGTCCATTAGATAATAGTATACGTCCCAATACTTGCCGACCGACCAGCAGAACATAAAGATGCGCATATTGTTGCCGTCGTACGAGTGAATGTGCACCTCTGGCGCAGGTGAGGTGAGGATGTAGCCATTGCTGTGGCAAACTGCTAGCATAATTTTGCGGATTTTCTCAATGTCCGAATTGTACGCCACGGTAAAATACATATCCATACGGCGTTTTTTGAGCGCAGAATAATTTATCATAGCGTCGCTGTAGACAATGTGATTTGGGATAGTGATGAGTTTGTTGTCAATGGTAATTATCTCAGTCGCCATTATCTCGATAGAGCGTACCGTACCCTCGACCGCGCCGATTTTGACATAATCGCCCTGTTTAAAAGGTTTGGTCGATACCAAAATCATTCCGTACGCCACATTTGACAAACTGTCCTTGAGCGCGAGCGCGATAGCCACACCCGCGGTGGTCACCACTGCTGTTAGCCCTGTGAGCGGCACACCGAGGATTTGGAGAATGATGAGCACTAGCACCGCATAAAGGATGATTTTTATCGCGGAATTGAGGAACCCGCGAGTAGTCGGCTCGAGACGCGAGCGTTTGAGCCAGACATTTATCAATTTTATGATGATTTTGACGATAATTATGCCTAAAATAAAGGCAACTATCGCCATTAGTATTTTGGGACCGCTATTGATGATAAAATCTTGAATAGCGCCCCAAACAGCATTCCAATCCATATTTTTACCTCAAATCAATGTATTTTCTATCAATTTTTTCCTTTTTTGTCGCGTTTTCCGCGAGCAGGGTAAAGTAGCACTGCGTTATCTTGTGGCGCAAAATGCGATACTCTCTGCTGTCCTGTCCTCGAAAAGTCAGATTTTCGGCAAAATGGCAATTTGTGCAGGTGTTTTGCCACAGTGTTTTGAAAGGGCAGTGCGCAAAATGCATCAGCGTCTGCCTGCCGAAAGCAAATTGGTATGCCTCCGAATGGGGGCTAGGCACTTCTTTGCTCCACACAAAATGCCCGACGCCCAGTTTTTGCAGTGCAGCGACCGTGTACGAGTTGTAAATATTCATACCGGTACCAGCGATGAGCGGGTGTGCCGAGCCCAAACTTAGCCCGTACGCGTTCTCGACGAGTAGCGGGGTAGTAGCGGGCAGTATGTCGATGAGATTTTTGAGTTTTGCGCAGTCTTGTCCGTTCGCAATGGTAGGTAGCGCTAGTCCGATATGCTGGGTGAGTCTGCTCACCTTGTCCCAAAAAGTGCGGACATTTTG
Organism: uncultured Christensenella sp.; assembly: GCA_964579205.1. Classification (GTDB taxonomy): domain Bacteria; phylum Bacillota; class Clostridia; order Christensenellales; family UBA1242; genus UBA7867. The sequence goes on along the minus strand of CAZOFH010000004.1, from coordinate 103,983 downwards.
CTCAGAATAGTCCATCGGCGCGAGTATGATTAGGTCGTTTTCGCCTACATTCAGCGCGTCGCAATCGCTCTTTTCGTTGATGACGGTGATGCTGTCATATTGCGGCTGCGGCATCGGCGGGGTGGTGATGCTGTCTAACGTGCAGACCTTGCGAATGCCTGCCTGCCGCTGCTCGTATTGAGCCAAAATCTCGTCAGAGAGTTGTGCGTCCAGCACCCTGCGAGCCTCTTTGAGCGCGGATTTTGGGATAAAGACCGCCCCGATAGCGATTTTGTCAAAGTCCACTGCCCAAATCTCCGCATTCAGATTGCCGAAAATATCGCGAATTTCTGCCTCTTGGGTAGGTGCAGTCTTGGCAGGTTGGCAAATATAGTCGCTCGTGACCGTCACTGTTACTTTTTCGCCCGAAACTGTGCGTGCAGTGACGCGGATAGGGTGGTTCTCTTGCGCCTCAAAAGCCACATTAATACGCACTCGGCGTGTGTTGCGAAGCACGGCGTCCTCGAGGCTGCTATTGAGAGTCAGATAGACATCCAGTGCGGTGCTGAGCCTGTGCTTGGTAAAAATAAAGTGCGTGTTGCCCTGTTTTTGGACATTACCGACCCCGAGACTGTCCACCTCGGCACCTGTCTTGTCACAAAACTTTAGCCCGTCGCCCGCGCGAAGTGGGTGGGTGGTGCGGATGCCGATTTTGAATAAGTCCTTAAAGCGCTCGACCGACACCACATCGCCGATTTTTAGCCCCAAATGGTTTTGGTTGAGCGGGTTGATGACATCGTCAGGCACGCCAGCATCTAGATACGCGTGATAATTAAAGTCGCCACGGCTGAAGACTTGACGCAGATTGCGGATTTCTGCCTTGTGGTCAATGTCGCGGTGGTCGCTAATAGCATCCAGCGCCTGCCTGTAGGTATGTACTGCTTGGGCAACATAGCCCGCGCGTCGCAAACGTCCCTCGATTTTGAAACTAATCACCCCGCTGTCTATCAGCCGATTGAGTTCGTCTATCATACATAGGTCGCGAGCGGACAAGAGATAGCCCGAGCCGACCTCTTGCCCGTCAATACTCGCCGAATAGGGGAGGCGGCACAGTTGCAGACATTTGCCACGATTGCCGCTCATCCCGTGGGCGAGCGCGCTAAAATAGCAGTTCCCACTAAATGCCACACACAGCGCACCCTGCACAAAAAATTCTATCTCGATACCCAGCCGCGCAATCTCGATAATGTCAGCCAACTTGGCTTCGCGCGACAAAACCACACGGCTAAACCCTAGGTCGCGAGCCACTCTGGCACCAAAAACATTGTGAATGCCCATCTGCGTGCTCGCGTGCAACTCGATATTAGGAAACATCGCCTTTAGCACGGTAGCACAGCCAAAATCTTGGACAATGTAGGCGTCCACGCGTGCCTCTATACACGCCTCGACTAGACGGATAAAATTGGGCATCTCCTCGTCGCTCACCAGTGTGTTGATAGTGACATAGATTTTGACCCCACGCAAATGCGCATAGCGGACAGTCTCGCGAATATTCTGCGTGTTAAAATAGGTGGATTTCGCCCGCGCATTAAAATCCCCCAATCCTAGATATATCGCGTCTGCGCCGTTGTTTATCGCCGCCAAAAAACTATCCCAGTCGCCGCTCGGTGCCAGCAATTCAGGCTTTTGTCTGCGAATTTGCGCCCCAGTCTCGCGGGCGTTAGCCGCGCCCGTCTTGTGGGCCCCTGTTTTACCTGCCTGTCCTCTTGCGTCCGCGTCGTCCGCGCTCTGCGCCCCTGCTAAGGTAGCGGCGATATCCGCCGCGCCGTCGTCTATAGTAGTATCAATTATATTATTTTTATCCAAATCATTTTTCATCATATTCTTATTATAAGCCAATCTCGCCGATTAGTCAATATATTCCCGCTCAATACATCAAAAAAAGCCCCCGCGGGTGAGGGCTTTGTGATATATTGCTGCTCCCACCACCCCAAAAGAGGGAAAAAAGAGGGCGGGGGGCAGCATCTGTGATTTTGCGCATTTTGCGTTATGGGCGGTGGCGGGGGCGTCAGCGGCGCTGTTGGCAGACGAGTTTGCGAGTTTCGGCGAGGCGGTCTTGCTCAGAGTAGACCTCGTCGAGAGCCTCTTGCAGTTGCTTGCGAGTGAGTTTCTCCTGTAGAACCTTGACCAAAAAGCCTGCGCCGACGCCGATACCCACTGCGGTGATGATGCCGGGGAGGTCGTACATTAGGCACAAGAAACTAGGGATTGCGAGAGCCGCGCCCATACAGCAGCCCCAAGTGTAATGCCTGCGCTCAGAGTCGAAAATCGCGCCAGCCAAAAGTTCTTGCTCGATGGCGAAAGACTGCTCTGCATAGTTGAGCAAATCTTCGTTGTGCTCGCGGCTATCCGTCTCATAGATATGAATGTACTCGTCGTTGGGCTGCAGTAGGTGAAATGTCTTGTAGCCCCAGTACTCGCTGTCGTTGTTTTCGCTCATCTTTTGCCTCCTATCTAAACATCAGTTGAGAGTCGTGTGCCTGTGTGCGCTGATACTCCTGCTCGACTAATGCTGTATAGTATTTGTGATAATTCTCTGCCTCGAGGCTCATATACTCAGCACAAAGATACTTTTTGCGAGCCCTAAATGCTGCCACAGCGGTCGCGCTCAGCATAATGCCAGAGAGGGCAAAGTCAAAGGCATTCAGCCCGAGCCCGAGCGCAGCCTGTGCTACTAGGGTGGTACTAGTCAGCAATGAGCAAGCCGCGAGTGCTAGGCTAACCTTTGAGCCGCCATTCGCCTGCATAATGAGCGTCTGCGCCTCGCTCGAGACGCTATCTGCGGCATCCTTCGACTGGTCGAGGGCGGGGCTAACAAAATTGTGCAGTATCCCTCTCTCGTCTTGATAATAATGCACGCGGGTGACTACCTCTGCGTCCTCAGCCAATTCCTCATCGCATTCTGGCTGGCGATATTCTGTGGAAAAAATCATAACCTACTCCTCAAACATTTGAGTGATTATAACATATTTGGCGCGCGTTGTCAACCCCTGATTTTGCGATATTTGGGTAAAAAGGTGGGGGAGTATGGGTAAAATTTGCCAAAAAAATCAAAAAAATCTCAAAAACTGCCTCAAATTAGTTGATAATTTCGACAAAAATAGTTAAAATAATATTAATGGGCAAGAGTTTGAATAGAATATTCAACTTTTTTGGGGGTGAGGCAAATTCGCTAAGTTGGCAACCCCAATAAAACAAAAATAGTGAGGGCGAAAATGAAAGACAAAAAATTGGCAAAGCAGGTAGAAAAATTTGAGGATGATGACCTGAATGTCACTCAGCGTCAAGCCACCAATTATGTCGTCAAAACCATATTGATTACCGTGGTCTCGCTACTCGTGACTTTTGTGTCGCTATTCGCTATTTTCAACTTTGTGTACCCGACCATTTCGCTGCAAAACGACGCTTCGCATGCCCTCAGTAGTGATACGACATATTACAAAAATGGTGACAGTTTTTATACAATAGAATCGAGTACGATGCACTACAGATGTACCAACTCGCGCCACACAGAAACTCCTAATGACTATACTACAATGAACCCAAGCGGGACTTGCTATAGTTCGCCAAGTGGTAGTTATTATTCGCACAGTTGTCGTGCGGTATCGGGCACTCATAGTTGGTCTAGATATGGGGATCCACATGAACAAGGTGAAATGGTTTCCGAAAGAGAGTATTATCAGCACTATGCATCATCAAAGTCTGGCGGTATAGGTAATTATTACTGGGAATGCGAAACTTGTGGAGCGACCAACCCTGCGAGTATTCTTAGTTCAGGTAGTTATAGTTGGGGGCAATGCAGATTAAAGACTTATGCCACATATTACTGTCCTCTTTGTGAAAATGTTATGGATGAGCGAACAATAGTCCAAACCACCTGTCCTGCGACTTATGTGTGGTACTGCAGTCATTGTAATGTTAAAAAGGATTCTAGTAATGAAAACGGTACCTGTAGCAGTAATGTCACTGGCTATAAATGTAGTTACTGCAATCAAACTTTCTCTACAAATAGCACTGCCGATTGTACTAGCCGCCCAATTTATAATTACTATGGGCATTCGACGACCATACTTTACCTGAGCCACGTCTACAAGAATATCGACACGGGCAGCACGGTTACCGCGACCAACTATTATGACGAGGCAACTGGGTATACCGTCACATTCAATGCTAACGGAGGGAGTGGCACGATGAATAGCCAATATTTCCTCCACGGGCATTCGCAGACGCTGAGCCCGAATACTTTTACGCGAACGGACTACAAATTCAAGGGCTGGGCGACTAGTAGCAGCGGGTCGGTGGTTTATGCAGACCAAGCAGCACTCAATCTGAGTAGTGGAGGGGATATGACCCTATATGCCTCGTGGGAGGCGACAACCATACGGGTGACCGTCACTCTCAACAATCAATCAGCCACTACGGCAGGCACGACCTTGGTAACGGCTACCTGTGGTGCGGCGATGCCTAGCATTACACCACCGACCAAGAATGGATACACATTCGGCGGATACTACACGGGCACCAATGGTAGCGGCACGCGATATTATTACTCGAGTGGTAGTAGTGCAAAGACAAGTGACCTAACTGTGGCGACTACGCTATATGCAAAGTGGACTGCTGCATATTATAATATAACAGTCAACTCAAATGGCGGCACTGGCGGTAGCACATCTACAGGGTATACATTCTCGCCGAGTGCCTCTCAGACCAAGACAATCACACTGCCGACCCGCACAGGATACACTCTATCTAGTTGGTCATCTAGCGGCTCGAGCAGTAGCCTCTCGGTATCTAATACCACGGTGACCATCCCTGCGAATTGCTACGGCGCTGCGACTATTACCGCCAACTGGACGCCGATAACATATACAGTAAATTACAACGCAAATGGCGGTAGTGGCACGATGTCTGCCAGCACGCACATTTATGACACAAACAAAAACTTGACTACGAATGCTTTCACTCGCACTGGGTACAACTTCCTCGGGTGGGCGCTGACCAGTAGTGGTGGAGTGACTTATCAAGACGGGCAGAGCATAAAGAACCTCACCACGACGAGCGCGGGCACTATCAACCTCTACGCCGTGTGGAGACCTGTGACTGTAGTCCTCAAACTGAATGCTAGCACGGCAGACGATAAAGGGACGACTGCGGTAAACTTGACCTACAACGAGAGTATGCCTAATATCACCGTACCTAGTAAAATGGGCTACTACTTTAAGGGATATTACATCGACAACACTTTGATTTATGGACCTAATGGCAACCCTGTCAGCAGCACTTCTACCTACACTGCCAACATTGAGGCGACGGCAAGTTTTGAGAAATGGTACTCGGTAGAAAGTACTACTGGTAGCACTACGACCTGCACCGCTTATGATAGTGCTGATACAAACCTAAAGAGGGCGACTATCACATTTCAGCCGCCAGAAGGACACGTCATCACAGCGTTCTCATTCGACAACGCGGGTTGGTTTAACATAGAAAAGAACGAAGGCACTCTGCGCAACTCAAATGTCGCAGTAGGTGTGACATATTACGCTAGCCAAGGCAGCAATGTGCTGGTAATCGAGTTTGTCGGTATCGAAACCACTGGGGTAAAGATTTATCTACAGACCACGGCAGGCTCATACTCAGGGCTCAGCGCAAACTAATCTAGCGCTAGAGATTTGGCTAACCAAAAGCACCACTCAATAGGCAAAAAACAAAAAGTCTAAACACAGGCTTTTTTGTTTTTTGTGCGTTATCTGCGTAAAAAATGCTTGCGTTTTTGGCGTTATGTGGTATAATTATACTGTGAGTGCCGTCCGACGCGGAGAGGGAGACTGAGAGTAGGCTCTGTGAGCCATAAGACTCTAGAGGCTGCTACGCCGCCTAAATAAGGGGTATTATGCAGGTACTATGCTAGTATTATGCGTGGTAGTATGCAGCCCACTTTGCGCTGTCGGACATCACAAAAGAGCGATTTTGCGCATAGTTTGGCTCTAATATTGGGGCGAACGGGTGCGTGAGTGAATAAATTTTAGTTTTGGGTAGAAAGGAGAGAAAACACTTGTTATCATTACAAAACATATGTTATGAAGTGGTAGAGAACGGGGTCAAGAAGCAGATTTTGCGCGGTGTAACCTATGACTTTTATTTGGGCAAAAATTATGTACTGACTGGCGCCAATGGCTGTGGTAAATCGACATTAGCCAAGATAATTATGGGTATCCTTGCGCCGACCTCGGGCAGGATATTATTAAACGGCGAGGACATCACTCGCGCCTCTATCACCGAGCGTGCCAATCTCGGGCTGGCATTCGCGATGCAGCAGCCTGTGAGATTTAAGGGGTTGAGCGCGAGAGAGATGCTAGAATACGCTAGCAAGGGGCAGGTGCACACCTCGAGCGCGTGCGAGTATTTGAGCAAGGTGGGGCTGTGCGCTAGAGATTACCTAGAGCGCGATTTGGACAATACTCTGAGCGGTGGCGAACTAAAGCGCATCGAGATAGCGACTGTGCTAGCGCGGCGTGCTAAAGTAAACATTTTTGACGAGCCTGAGGCTGGTATAGATATATGGAGTTTTAATAGCCTAGTAGATATATTCAAAAATTCGATTTCGCCTCAATCACTCAATATCATTATCAGTCATCAAGAGAAACTTTTTGGGAGTGCGGACGAGATAATTCTCATCGATAATGGTGTAGTAGCGCTCGCTGGCGTGCCAAGTGAGGTGCTGCCGAAACTCAGCGTGGCGAGAAATTGCAAAAAACTGGAGGGGGTGTAGTATGGACAAAATAGATAGCGAACTGTTACTCAAAATTGCGGACTTGCATTCTGTACCCCAAGGGGCGTACAACATCCGCAAGAATGGCAAGCTCTTAGCTAGGCAAAGCGTAGAGGGTATCGAGATTAGCACAAAAGAGGACAAGCCCGGCATCGACATCCGCGTAGCCGCTGGGGTCAAAGGGCAGAGTGTGCACATCCCTGTGATCGTGACCGAGAGCGACCTCAATGACCTCGTGTACAATGACTTTTTTATCGGCGACGGTGCAGAGGTGCTGATAGTCGCTGGCTGTGGACTGCACAACGACGGCAATGTTGCCAATTCGCACGATGGTATACACGAGTTTTGGATAGGCAAAGACGCGATTGTGCGATATGTAGAAAAGCATCTAGGCGAGGGGGCTACCGAGGTAGAAAAGAACCTCAATCCTACCACTATTGTGCATTTGGCAGAAAACGCGCATTTTGTAATGGAGACGATGCAATTAGGCGGGGTGAGCCATAGCGAGAGAGTGACCGAGGCTGATTTGGGCGACAACGCGATTTTGGATATCAAAGAATCAATCCTCACCACCGATATCCAAGACGCTAGCACGACCTTTGGAGTAGAACTCAACGGGCGCGGTTCTCGCGTCAATGTCACTAGCCGCAGCGTGGCAAAGGGCAATAGTAGGCAAGAGTTTATATCCGAAATCAACGGCAACAATGAGTGTTTTGGGCACGTAGAGTGCGACGCAATCGTATTTGACAATGGTCAGGTCGCTAGTACTCCCGCGCTACAAAATACCCACCCTGATGCGACTCTCACTCACGAGGCTGCGATAGGCAAAATCGCGGGTGAGCAGATAGTCAAACTGCAGACCCTAGGGCTGAGTCAAGAAGAGGCTGAGGCTGTAATCCTAAAGAGTTTCTTGCAATAATTGCAATATAAGGAGAGAATAAATGGCAAAAATAATTATGACGGGCGACCGCCCAACAGGCAGGCTGCACATCGGGCATTATGTCGGTTCGCTCGCTGAGCGCGTACGTATGCAGAATGAGGACGAGTACGACGGCTATTATGTGATGATTGCGGACGCGCAGGCGCTGACGGACAATTATGACAATGTAGAGAAAGTGCGCAATCATATCATTGAGGTGGCATTGGATTATTTGGCAGTGGGGCTAGACCCCAACAAGGTCACGATTTTTATCCAATCCGAAGTACCCGAACTCACCGAATTTACCTTTTATTATATGAATATGGTCACTTTGGCAAGGCTAGAGCGCAACCCTACTGTCAAGTCTGAGATAAAGGAAAAAGGCTTTGACAACTCTATTCCTGTGGGTTTTTTGTGCTATCCGATTAGTCAAACGGCAGACATTACGGCATTCAATGCCAATATCGTGCCAGTGGGCGAGGACCAGTTGCCTATGATAGAGCAGGCACGCGACATCGTGCGGACATTCAATTACCTCTACAAGACGGATATTTTGGTCGAGCCAAAGGGGGTCATCCCAGAGGATACGCATTGCCGCAGGCTCATCGGTACGGACGGCAAGGCAAAAATGAGCAAATCTTTGGGCAATACTATCTACCTATCAGATGAACCCGAGGTAATGAAGCAAAAGGTGCGCGATATGTACACCGACCCGACTCATATCAAGATTACCGACCCTGGCAAAGTCGAGGGGAATGTAGTGTTTGCGTATCTTGACGCGTTTTGTAGGGCAGAACACTTCGCAAAATACCTACCTGAGTACTCGAGCCTTGACGAATTGAAGGCGCGCTACCAGCGTGGTGGCTTGGGCGATGTCAAGATAAAGAACTTTTTGTACGAGATTTTGAATGAATTGCTCACACCTATCCGCGAAAGGCGTAAGGCATTTGCCGCAGACAAGGCAAAAGTGATGCAAATACTCTTTGAGGGTAGTGACAAGGCGCGTGCGGTGGCTGCCGAGAACTTGCGCAAACTCAAGACCGCTATGGGGATAAATTACCGCGAGACAAAATAGACGCTAGGCTATCAGGTGGCGCAGTAGTGTGCTACAGGGGCTCTGTGTGGAACTAGCGCGGGGCAAATCATACCGCAATAAAGGAAAGAAAATAAATAGGGGGCAAAAATGAGAGTTTTATCAGCGATTTCACTAATTTTAACCTTGATAGTAGTGGTGGGCGTGATTGTGTTTTTCGTCATCCCAAAGCCTATACCCGTCGAGTGGGCGAGCCAAGCGATAGCAGACAGCACTACCGCCTTGCGCGTGGGGGATTTTGACGAAATCACCAGTCAAGACAAAGTGGGCTGTAGACAAAATGTGACGCAGTACGAGTTTGATGCGAATGGAGCGCGGGTTTGGCAATCGCGGATTGCACGTTCCGCTGAAATGGTCAAGACGAGCGAGGGTTTTGTGCTCAGGAATACTACTACCGAGTATGATGAGGCAGGTAAGGTGCTGAGCGAGCAGGTGGAGTATTATTACTATGTCACCAAGGGAGGCTTTGGCAAATATTATCGCTACACGGGCGGCACAGAGACCGAGATAAACGGCACTGAATGGCAAAACGCAATCACTAATGCGCTGAGAGGCGTGTATCCAGTGGCTGCGACAGGGGAGTTTCTTTTTGCCGAAATGGCCCAAAACATTACTAGCGTTAGCCAAATCGGCATCTTTGTGACGGGACGCTGCGGTAGTGGTGATGAGGTGCTGGATGTTACTTTTGACTTTTTGAATAGGCAACTCAAAAGCCTCACGCATACCAGTATTACTAGGACTGATGGCGTGAGTACTGCATCAGTGGTGACTGAGTACGAGATGCTTTTCCCGAATGGTATCGACCTACCTACTACTGAGGGTGAGTAAAATAGGATATTTTGACGCAAGAGGCTGCTCTTGCGTTTTTGTTTTGCGATTTGCTAGTGCGGCTATATGCAGGAAATGAAATCCAATCGCTTTACAAAACGGGTTTATTTTGGTATAATGAGGTCAAATTTGTGATGGAGAGATTTTTATGGAAATTTTTGAAGTATTAGCAAGTAAATTCAATATCAAGCCGAACTATTCGCAAAATCTAATCAATCTGCTAGATGAGGGGTGCACAGTGCCTTTTATCGCGCGGTATAGAAAGGAGATGCATGGCAGTTGCGATGACCAGACTATCCGCGAGTTTGCCGACAGCCTGACTTATCTACGCAATTTGGGCACCCGCAAGGCTGAGGTGACAAAACTCCTCGACGAGCAAGGCAATCTCACCCCAGAACTCCAAAAGAGTATCGATGACGCGGTGACACTCACCGAAATCGAGGATATCTATCGTCCGTACCGACCAAAGCGCAAGACCCGCGCTAGTGTGGCGATTGCTGCTGGGCTGCAGGGGTTGGCTGATGCGATTTTGGCGCAGAATAATGACGATCTAGTGGCGCTGGCGAGCCCTTATGTCAACCCTGAGAAAAATATCGAGACTGTCCAAGACGCTCTCGCTGGTGCTAGTGACATCATCGCAGAAATTGTCGCTGATGACCCAACCGCTAGAAAGAATTTGCGTGAGTTGTATTGGCCACGGGCGAATATTGCTTGCGAATGGAAAGAGGACAAGGACGACAAGAAAGTTTACGAAAATTACAAGGATTTTCATCAGGTCATCAAGGCTATCCCTGCGCACCGCATTTTGGCATTCAACCGCGGTGAAAAAGAGGGCGCGCTCAAGGTGGATATGGTGCTCAATCGCGACGGGCTAAACAAAGTGTTTGATGTATTGCTGGGGCAATTTTGCAAGCACGGGCACAAGGATGTAATGCCAGAATTCGACGAGCAGAGCAAACTCAAAATGCCCAAAAAGGTGGTTTTCGCCGAAATGACTGCCAAGCAGGTGGTGGCGTACGCCGTGATGGATGGGTACACGAGATTGCTCGCTCCTAGCCTCGAGAGGGAATTGCGTAATGACCTCACAGACAAGGCGAATGAGCAGAGTATCAAGATGTTTGAGTTGAACCTAAAGCCGCTCTTGATGCAGCCGCCGCTCAAGAATAAGACTATTATGGCGGTCGACCCAGCATACCGTACTGGGTGCAAAATTGCTGTCATCGACCCGAATGGTAACGTCCTCGACAAGGCAGTAGTTTATCCGACGCCACCGCAAAACAAGGTGGACGAGGCGATACGCGATTTGAGTGCGCTCATCATCCGCCACAGCGTAGATGCTATCGCGGTGGGTAATGGTACGGCTAGCAAAGAGGCGGAGATTTTTGTCACAAAACTCATCAAGGCTGTCGGCAGACCTGTGCAGTACGCGATGGTTAATGAGTCGGGTGCCAGTGTGTATAGTGCGAGCAAGTACGCAGCAAAGGAGTTCCCGCAATACGATGTTACTACCCGTAGTGCGATTTCTATCGCTCGCAGGCTCCAAGACCCGCTCGCCGAACTCATCAAAATCGACCCAAAATCGCTGGGTGTCGGGCAATATCAGCACGATATGCCGCAAAAGCGCTTGGGCGAGGTGCTGGACGGTGTGGTAGAGAATAGTGTAAACACGGTTGGTGTCGATCTAAACACCGCTTCGGTGCCGCTACTCACGCACGTCAGTGGGCTGAATGCTGGTATCGCTGGCGAAATAGAGAAATTCCGTGATAAAAACAAGGGCTTTGTGTCGCGCGAGCAACTCAAAGAGGTGCCGAAACTCGGTGCAAAGGCATACGAGCAATGCGCAGGCTTTTTGCGTATTCCGAATGCAAAGAATATTTTGGATAATACAGCAGTGCACCCAGAGAGTTATCCTGCGGCGCGCAAACTGCTAGAGTATTTTGGCTTGACCGAAAACGATGTGCGTGCAGGCAATCTATCTACTTTGCCGCAGCGCATTGACCAAGAGGGAGTAGCCAAGGTTGCCGCTGCGTGTGGCGTGGGTGAGCCGACGCTATTGGATATCGCCACCGAGTTGTGCAAGCCGGGGCGTGATGTGCGCGATAGTTTGCCTCAGCCTGTGTTGCGTAGTGAACTTTTGGGGCTAGAAAATCTCTCTGTTGGTATGGATTTGGATGGTGTAGTGCGCAACGTCATCGACTTTGGCGCGTTCGTCGATGTCGGGGTGCATACTGACGGAATGGTGCACCTGAGCGAGATTAGCGACACTTTTATCAAGCATCCTAGCGAAGTCCTCACTGTGGGCGACCACGTGCGCGTGCGCGTCATTGGGGTGGATTTGCAGAAAAATAGACTGTCACTCAGTATCAAAAAAGCAGACAAATAATGCCTGCTTTTTTGCTTTTCACCCATTACCTATATCACACATATAATATAAGGAATGCCCGAGCGGCATTCAAAGGTGAAAAAATTATGTGTTTTTTTAATAACAAAAATGATTGTTGTACGGTGGATATGGTCGGCTCTTGTTGCCCTTGTGGCTGCGGTGGGCTGAATAACCTCAATTCGCTGAGAGGTGCTACAGGACCCCAAGGACCGCAAGGGCTGCGGGGTAATACTGGGGCAACGGGAGCAACAGGTGCAACAGGGGCGACTGGTGAGGCGGGGAATAGCGGAGTAGTTGCTAGCGTGGCTAATAGCACTACACCTGTGACGACCACGACCAATTTTTTGACTACTCCGACGATTACTCCTGCAGGGAGTGCGGATATTACTTTTGAGCCGTCGACAGGTGTGTATACCTTGGCTGCGGGAGTGTATGCGGTTGCTTATGGCGCCGAAGTCACCGCTCAGACAGGGGATAGCGTCACGCTGCGGCTGCTCGTCAATAGCGTCGCCGATATGCCGTCCTCAGTAGTCGCAAATGAGGACTCGAGTTATCCGAGCCGCACGCGCGTGTATTCTTTTGATGCCGAGACTACACTAGCTCTCTCGCTTACTATGACTGGCGGCAGTACGCCGTCCGCTACAAATATTTATCTCGACATTGTCAAGTTGGCTTAGTATTACTCATTCCGCGCAGGGGTAAAATGCTCTTTGTGATAGTATCTTAGCATTTTGCGGGTAAACTCTGCGCAAAATAATGCTTTGGCACAATCCGCCGCCAATGTCCTACTATAGGTGGACGGCTAGCAGGATGAATACTTGCACAAAAAATTGCTCCTGCCTCGATTATGTACAAGCAAAAACCACCCCCGAGAGGGGGTGGTCTAATTTTGGTGACTCCAGCGGGAATCGAACCCGCGTTACCACCGTGAAAGGGTGGTGTCTTGACCGCTTGACCATGGAGCCAAAAGTAAATATACCCAACTGGCGTAGTGGTAGCGATGAGTGGATTCGAACCGCTGACCTGCCGGGTATGAACCGGCCGCTCTAACCAACTAAGCTACATCGCCAAAAGCCAATATGGATATAATTACAAAATTATTATACAACAAGTTGTGGTTTTTGTCAACAATTTTTTATAAATTTTGTCAACTCTAGCCGATTTTTGCGATTTTCGGCATAAAAAACGGATTTTGTACACTTTTCGCCCCAAATAAGTAGACTTTGATGCGGGCTTATGGTAAAATTTGATTATCAAATGTTTTTGGGGAGTTGTGAGTTTTTATGACCGATGACCACTTACGCAAAGTGAATAGTTGTTTTGAAAAATTCGAGGGGCTGACCGATGACAAGCGGCGACTTTTTCGGCAAATTCAACGCCTCCAAAAATCTGTCAATTCTGCTGTGTACGCGGGCTGCATTTCGCACGCTACCACTGGGGCAAAATTGACCAAGCCCGCCGTCTTGCCTACTACTCAAGAGGCTGAATTGACCTCGCAGATGCGTGGTCTAGACCTTGAGCGTCTGCGTATGGCGCACCGCATTAGTCAAATCAGTACATTCGATACCAACAATTTGACCAAGCATCTAGCAGCAGTGTTGTCCAAGCGTACCGGTACCGCGTGGCTGCCAGTCCGCTATCTTTTGCGTGCTGAGACTATTCGTCGTCCGCGTGTCGATGCTTATGCCGTTATCAAGGCAGAATCAGCCAAACTCTTGCCAGGGATTTTTGACACGATGACGATTTTGGACAAGGATACCGTTTTGCCACCGCTCGATAGTTGGGTCAAGTACCGCGAGAGCGAAGTCGGCTCTTCTCTTGTCGACCAGCCCGAGTATCCGAGCATCGAGAATATGGAAAATGTGTGGATGTTTACCTCGAATGATTTTATTTCGGTGGGCGTCAGTGAGAGGTTTAACGCGTTTTTCAATTTTAATGGCGTCGACTCAAAGCCTTTTTTGCATCTCTGCGTCGGAGAAGAGTACCAAGATTTGTTGCGCGAGGTGGGCAAACTAAACAACGTGCCGTGCTATCGTGATTATTCCAATCCCAATCTGCCGACCAATCATCCGCGCGATATTGCGATTTGCGCATTGAGCGAATTGGTCACTGCCCGCTGTTTGCGGAGTGAATTGAGCCGTGGCGCCGACTCAGAATTCGCTAGCCCTGTCTGCCCCAAGACTAGCCAAATGGGGGAGTAGTCTGGGCTAAATGTCGTGGCGATTTTGTATGACCATTTGATAAAGGGAATTCCTGCCGTTGAATGCAAAGAGGGTAGGGATTTGCCTTTTGTTTTATACAAAGCGTAATGAATGATGAAATGCTGCAAATTGCAAAAAAGTTGGGTTGTTTCGCTTTACTTATTTGACAAAAATTGTATATAATATAAATATAGTTGCATAATAAAAATAGGGGTTATTATGAAAAAACACAAGATAATTATCGATACCGACCCGGGGGTGGATGACATTACCGCGCTGGTGTTGGCGCTTTTTGACAAAACGGTGGATATTCGCCTAGTGACCATTGTCGCAGGGAATATCGATGTCTTGACCGCTACGAGGAATGCGTGCCACATTATGGATATTTTTGGCAAAAATGTGCCTATCGCGATGGGGGCGAGCAAGCCTCTTTTTCGCGAGCCTGTGTACGCGCGTAATGTCCACGGTGAGGATGGAATGGGGGGCTACATTCCGCCCAAGACTACTCTCACGCAGCCGATTTCGTGTTCGGCAGTCGAGGCTATGTATGAGGTAATTATGCAGAACCCGCACGAGATTACGCTGTGTCTGTGGGGTCCGCAGACCAACGCCGCCGAACTCTTGACCCACCACCCCGAAGTGGTGCAGTACCTCGAGAGAATAGTCTTTATGGGGGCGAGTCCGTACGGGATGCTGGCGATGCCTGAGCATATTTCGTTTAATATTAGGTTTGACCCAGAGGCATTTCAGATAGTGCTCGACAGCGGCGTGCCGATAGTGATGATACCGTCGTATATCGGGCGCCACGTGGCACATTTGACCGAGAGTCAGGTGCAAGAATTGGCTCTCACAAACTCCGTCGGCAAGTTTTTGATGACGATGTTTACCGCGTATTGGGAGAGGAATTGTACGGACAAGCGTATCGCGACAAACGACAGTTGCGCACTGTTTTTTATCAAAAATCCGCGTATTTTTGAATTGCAGCGCGCCGATATATTCGTCGATGTCGACAAGGAGCCGGGTAAAACTTATGCAAAATTTCACAAGCGCGGCAAAATTTCCGTCGTCGTCGGCGTCAATCGTGACAAATATATTGCCGAATTTTTCAAGGCATTTGGCAAAGTCAATGTCGACCTAAACGACAGCATCTTTGCTCTCACAGATGCTCACAACAAAGCCAATCAAAAGTAGTCAAAAGGACTGCTTTTTTGTTTTTTGGGGGGGGCTGCAGTGAGAGCCGAGAGATGTCAGCAAATCCCAAAACAAATAATTAAAATACTCCTTTTGACTTATTCTATGTGCGAGTAGCCGCGGCAGGAGGCGTGTTATTGTCATTGTGCACAAAAGCGCATTGGGCTGCATACAGAATATATTGATATATTTTGTGTGGGTGAGATGCGGCAATGGAAACAGGGCAGATATTTGGGCAGGAATTGGAGCGTGATTATCAATTATTCGAGCAGGCGGGTGCAGAAAAAATCTGCATAGGGCGTACTGTGCTGGGGCGACCGATTTTTGCTTTTGCAGTGGGGTGTGGCTCGCCCAAAATCCTCGTGCAGTATGCTATTCACGCACGCGAGTACATTACATATTACCTTGCCAAAAGGCATATTTTTGACACTGCGTCTAGTTTATCCGCAGGTGTGGGGACGGTGTATTTTGTGCCGATAGTCAACATCGACGGTGTGAGCCTTGTGCTGGATGGCAAGTCCGCAGTTCCGCCCGAGTATCACGCACTGCTAGACGAAATTTGCCCCGACGGCGATTTCGGCTCGTGGAAAGCGAATATCCGCGGTGTCGACCTAAATGTCAATTTTGATGCTCGGTGGGGGACGGGGAGTCAAAATATCCACACGCCTAGCAGTGCCAATTTTGTGGGTTATGGGGCGCATAGCGAGCCTGAAGTGCGTGCTTTGGTGGATTTTACGCAGAGTTTGCGCCTAGAAATGACGGTTAGTTACCACAGCAAAGGGGAAGTGATTTTTTACGACTTTCACCAGCCGCCCATTACTAGGGTAAAGCATTACGCCCTTGCTCGAGTTGCCAGTCGTGCTACTGGCTACAAAATCAAAAAGACTGGCAACAGTGCGGGCGGGTACAAGGATTGGTGTGTTGCAACCCTAAATATCCCCGCTCTCACGATTGAGGTGGGGAGCGATTTGCTCGCACATCCTATCACACCTAGTCATCTCGAACCAATTTATCAGCAAAATCGCACCGTCATTCTCGACCTGCTAGCCCATTTGCGGTAGCGGGTGGGATTTAAGGGAAAGAATTGTAGTAATTTTTATTTAATACTCCCAAAATATTTGCGTTTTTGATACAGTTTTGATACAATAAAGGGGTAAATAATGCGTAACTATACGCAAAATTATTTTTATCAGCATTTTTGGGGGGAGCGGAGCCGTGGAGCAAAGAGAAAAATTTATGCAATGCGCGTTAGTCGAAGCGAAAAAAGCCTACCGCATCGACGAGGTGCCGATTGGCGCCGTGGTGGTGCGGAATGGCGAGGTGATTGCGCGGGCGCACAATCAAAAGAATAAGTACAAAAACGCAATCTTGCACGCCGAAATCACAGCGCTCGAGCTGGCACAAAAGAAGTTGGGTGATTGGCACCTCAATGATTGTGACCTGTATGTCACGCTAGAGCCGTGTCCGATGTGTGCGGGGGCGTGCATCAACACTCGAGTACGGGCGATTTATTTCGGCGCGTACGACCCAAAGGCTGGCTGCTGCGGCTCGCTGTACAATTTGCCCGAGGACAAGCGTTTTAATCACCGCCCTGAGGTAATGGGTGGAGTGTGCGAGGCGGATTGTGCAGGGATTTTGTCACAGTTTTTTAGAGAAAAACGCTCCAAAAATGAGCAGTAAAAAAGGGGGAGAAAATGGCAATTTTGAGTATGCAAGAGGAAAAGAAAATCGAGAATGACTGGTCAGAAATCGACGAGGTTTTTGGCTTTAGGCGAGAGAGTATCGACAGTGATGTCGCGGTAATTATCCTCAAAATCCACGAGGCAGCGTTTGGCTCGGACAAGCGCAGTTTTGACTATCGCATTTGCGGCAAAACCCTGACCGAATGGGTGTCGTTAGCGTGTGCTGACTGTCCGATACTAGAGATTGAGACGAGCGAAGAGAGGGATTTGTTATCCATTATTCGTCCGCATCTCAGTGACAAAAAATATACTGCTGTATTGTATGCAGATACGCCTCTTTTGGAGCGGCAGACTTTTTTGGGGATTATCGACTATGCAAAGCAAAAGCGTATGAATGTGTGCAAACTCGACCGCGGATACATTTTTGTGACCGATTATTTGCGCACGGCGGAGCGGATTTATAGCAGTGTCAATGCAAACCTAAACATTGGCGACGATTTTATGCGCGTGATGGATATTCCTAGTTTTTTGCGCGCGCAGCAAATCCTCAAAAATCGCGTGCTGGGCTATCATATTTCGTCAGGGGTAGAGATACTCGACCCGATGAGTACCAATATTGACGCCGATGTGATGATAGCGCAAAATACGGTAGTTTACCCCAACAATACTATTTTGGGGCGTTCGGTAATCGGCAGGGATACGATGCTCTTGCCAGGGAATACTATTATCAATAGCCAAATCGGCGACGGGTGCAAAATAACTAGTAGTGTCATCGAGCATAGCAAAATCAGAGATAATAGCATCATAGAGCCATTTAGTTATGTACATAATGGAGAAGTAAAAGGAAAGTAAATTTTATGAGAATGATAGTTGGATTGGGTAATTTTGGCTCAGAATTTGACAATACGCCGCACAACGCAGGTTTTATGGCGGTGGATATGATTGCCAAAGAACTTGGGGTGGAATTCAAGAAAAAACGCAAAAACGGGCTGGTCATCGAGACGCAGTACGAGGGGCAAGACGTCCTGTTGGTCAAGCCGCTCACCTATATGAATAATAGCGGCGACTGCGTCTTTGCTCTGTCAAAAAAATACCACATAGCGCCCAAAGATATTTGCGTAATTCTAGACGATATCGACCTCACTATTGGGCTTGCGCGGATGCGGCTAGTGGGTTCTGCTGGCACACACAACGGGCTAAGGTCGGTGACTACTCGGCTCGGCACGACGGAATTTTGCCGCATCAGGATAGGAGTGGATACGCCTGCTAGACAGGGTGATTTGGCTGATTTTGTGCTAAAGAGGTTCAAGCCTGATGATTTGGCATTTTTGTCGGTTGGAGTGGAGAAAGCTGTCAAGTTTGCCTACGCATTTATGCGGGGTGAGGAGATTGCCAACACAAACTAATTCACAAAAAATCAGGATAAAATTATGAAAATAGCAGATAAACTCTTGTCAACTGGTAAAATTGCCGAGATTTTGGACGATTTGCGCTCACATAAAAAGGTGAGCGTTTTTGGCTTGAATTTGGGTGAGCGCGTGATGCTCTCTGCGCAAAAAACGGACTTTTTGTGCTATATCACCGACACGCGCGACAATGCGGAAATTATCCAAAAAGACCTCGCGTCTATGGGGCGAAAAGTGGCGCTTTTGTGCGATGCAAATGACGATTTTACCTATCATATTATGGAGTTTGGCAACACCAATATCAATCTCCAAGCGAGGCTAAATGATATCGTTTTTGGCAAAGTCGACGCTTGCGTCCTCACTGCCGATATGCTAGCCGTGCATTTGCCTACGCGTCAAAATTTTGAGAATAGCGCGCTGAGTATTGCTACTGGGCAGAATGTAGAAATGTCTGACCTTTTGCGCAGCCTCATCGATCGCGGATATACTCGTGTAGACAGTGTGGAGACGGTGGGACAGTGCGCTATGCGAGGCGATGTCATTGACATTTTCCCGATAAATAGCGAGTTGCCATACAGGCTACACTTTTTTGATACCGAAATCGAAAAAATCACTACTTTTAATATTCTCACACAGTACTCCGTCCAACAGGAAGAGAGTGTTTTTGTCTGCCCAAACGCCTTTGTGATAGCAGAGAGCGAAATGGATGAATTAAAGGAGACGCTCAATCGGCAATTTGAGTCCAATCGCGCGCGTATGGCAAAGGCAAAAGACCCCGAGGGGTATCTCTCAGCCTTGTCAAACCTGCGCTTAGCGAGAGAAAACTTGGGCAGTAGTAGCATCCCGCGTTCTGCGTGGAATTACCTCTCAGCGTTTTTGCCGACCGCTAGCATATTCGACCTAATCTCACCTATCGCAAGGGTAGTCGTCGACCAGCCCAAGCAATGTGTCGAAACTCTCACCGATTACCTCGACCGCGTAAAGCGTGGGGTAGATGAGGGGATAGAGACGGGGCAACTGGTGCCATTATTCAAGAATTTGCTGGTCGATTTTGACGAAATTTGCGCGCGTTTTGTAGACAAAGAATGCCTCAGTTTTCAATCTATCATTACGCAAAACAAGTTTTTTGCCCCTCAAAAAGTCCACTCGCTAGAGACTCTCCCAATGCCAAAACTGGGGGATAATTATGAGTATTTTGCGAATAGTTTGCGCGAATTTACCGACAAAAACTACACTGTCATACTTTGCGCGAATGACGCGGCGACGGCGGAGGATTTGTTTCGCAAAATTGCTCACTATATCCCGACCGAAAAAATCGCGCGGGTGGATGATGCTCTCGATGGTCGCGTAAATATCTTGGTCAATTCGCTCCGTTTGGGGGCTTGTTTCGTCGCGGACAAATTGTTGATTCTCGGCGGCGAAGAGTGCAAATTTGTGCGCAAAAAAGACAAGGCATTTACCAAGCAAATGGTCAAAATTACCGATACATTTACCTTGCCCGAGGTCGGCGAGTATGTGGTGCACGCGACACACGGAATAGGCGTTTGCGAAGGGGTGACTCAACTGTCTATCGGCGCGGCAAAACGCGATTATGTGGTCATCAGTTACCTCAATAATGACAAGGTCTATGTGCCTACCGAGCAACTGGATATGCTGGGGCGTTATATCGGTGGCGAAAAGAAGCCAAAACTCAGTAAAATCGGCACAAACACCTTTGAAAAAGCCAAAGAGCGGGTGCGTGAGAGTGTCAAAGAATTGGCTTTTGACCTGCTGGCACTCTACCGCGAGCGCGAGAAAACACACGGCGAAATTATGCGCGTAGATGATAGCATAATGGAGGAATTTGAGGCTAGTTTTGGCTATACTCCGACCCCTGATCAGGCGAGTGCTTTTGCCGATGTTTATGCTGATTTGGCTAGTGGCAAGATTATGGATAGGCTGGTGGTGGGTGATGTCGGATTTGGCAAAACTGAGGTGGCTATCCGCGCGAGTTTTGTGGCAGTGATGAGCGGTTTTCAGGTGGCTGTGGTCGTGCCGACAACCATTCTCAGCGAGCAGCATTATAATAACTTTTCTGCCCGTCTCAAAAATTACGGAATAGAGGTCAGGTGTCTCAATCGTTTTAAGTCGCTCGCTCAGCAAAAGGCGATTTTGGACGATTTGAAGAAAGGCAAGGTCAATATCCTCATCGGTACACATAGATTGCTGAGTGATGATGTGGTTTTTGATAATTTGGGGCTACTCGTCTTGGACGAAGAGCAGCGTTTTGGGGTAGGTGACAAGGAAAAACTCAAAAATGTAAAGAAAAATGTCCACGTTTTGACACTGACTGCCACCCCGATACCGCGTACGCTGCACTTGTCACTCACAGGGATACGCGATATCAGTACGATAGAGACGCCGCCGCTGGATAGATTGCCTGTGCAGACGGTAGTCTCGCAGTTTAGTTATACCCTGATTTCTACCGCGATAAATCGCGAATTATCTCGCAAAGGTCAAGCCCTCGTCGTGTATCCGCGGATAGAGAATATTGATGTTTTTGCGAATAGTTTGCGCGATAAATTGGGCGAAAATGTCCGTATAGGCATCGCGCACGGCAGAATGGAAAAGTCACGAATTGAGGACACGATTTTGGCTCTGTATCAGGGCGAAATCGACGTGCTAGTCGCCACTACTCTCATCGAAAACGGGATTGATTTGCCTAATGCGAATACTCTGTTTGTGGTGGAGGCGGACAAACTGGGCTTGTCCCAACTGTATCAGTTACGCGGGCGTGTAGGGCGTAGTGACAAACTCGCGTGGGCATACTTTACCTATATGGACGAGGGCTCGCTCAGTGCGACTGCGTACGAGCGGCTGTCTGTACTGATGCAGTTTACCTCGCTAGGGAGCGGGTTCAAAATCGCGATGCGCGACCTAGAATTGCGTGGGGCGGGCAACATCCTAGGCGCCGAGCAGCACGGACAAATGGAAAAAGTCGGCTACGACATGTACTGCAAACTCTTGGATAGCAGCATCGCTCTAGCCAAAGGCGAGCCAAAACCAGAGTTTCGCGCGGTCAAAATCGAGGTGGATATCGACGCCTTTGTGCCCAAGGGTTTTGAGACTGACGAGCACAAGCGAATGGCGATTTATAGCGCAATAGCAGGCATTAGCAATACTAGCGATGCCCAAGAAATCGAGGCAAAAATAGAGGACCAGTACGGCTCGGTGCCAGCACCTGTCGGGGGGCTCATAAAGGTTGCCCTGCTCAAGGCCAAGTGCCAAGTCTTGGGGATTGACCGTGTCAGTGTGACTGCCCAAAAATCTGCTCTATATGTGCCTAATACAAACGCGAATTTGCTCGACCGTGTGGGCGATATGGCGAATAAGGACTATATTGTTTATAAAAAGGATAATTGGGTAATAATCTCTCATAATAACCAAAATATGGGGATAAATGAGGTTTGGAGCGAAATTTTTGATTATTTAGACAAGTTGCTGGCAAAAGTTGCATAAAAAAGATTGCCAAAAGGTAATTTTTGTGTTAAAATGTGCTTGCTAAAAATTTTATTGGAGAGAGTATCGTGGCTAAAAAAGTTAGTTTATTCAAATTTTTTGTGCTAGCGCTGTGCGTGCTGATTGTGCCTGTGTTCGCTGGTTGTAGTTTGGTTACGACCAATGTTGACAAGTATTTGGCTGAGACTGTCGCTAGTTATGATAGTGGGCGAATTGTCGTCAATCGTGAGGAGTTGCTGATTTCGTACAACTACATTGGCAACAGTCGCTTTGACAATCAGTCTACACCTACCGAGGACGGTGTCAGGAATACTATTGACCTCGAGGTAAAGCGCAAGTTGCTGGTAGAGTTTTTGACTTCGGATGCGAGCGATATGGTACAGGCGCGCGCAAAGGAGAATGTGGACAAACTCACTCTGTCTACTTATCAACTCAACGAGGTTTGGCAGAATGTGTATGACTATGTCAATAGTTCGGTAGAGAGCCTCGAGACCGAGTTGCGCACCGAGGACGGCATCACTTATAACGAAGAAACAGAGGATGAGGACGACTACACCGCTTATGACGACGCATCATATGACAAGGCTTATACCGTGGTGCAAGACCTTGCTTCGGGTAGTTTTTACCTCAAAAAAGTGACCGAGGATACTCCTACCGCTAGTACTTCGATAGGGCTGTACACCGATGCTGAGGCTGAGTCAAAGACCTTTTCTCAACTCGCTACGCAGGCGTACAATACATTTAGGTCAACATATTGGCACTGGACTGATAGTAAACTAATGGACCCTACTATCACAGCAGAAAAGAGTTATAGCGACGAGGCGTGGGCAAAGTTTATCAACAATTTGTTGCGCAATGAGAGCGACAGAAACTTGACCAAGACCAATGAGGATGCTTTCTTGCGTAATGTGCAGATGATTTACAAGATTTATTATCAAAATGCTGTATTGACTGCTTTCCAAGACAAGTATACCGAGGCGAATATTGCTGTGACTGCCAACGATGTGGCGGGCAAGTACCGCGAATTGTACAGCGCACAATATGACAAGTACTCTGACAACCCTAGCGCTTTTGATTCTGCTGTTTCTACAGGCGCTGGCGATGTGTACTATATGAAAGATGCCAACAAGTATATGATGGTCAACCACATTTTGATTAAGTTTAGCGATGACCAAAACGACCGTATCAAGGCTGAATTGGTCAAATTGCAAAACTGTGAGATTGACGAGGCAACTTACAAAAAGAATGTTGCTAATATCAAGGCTGAGACCACAGGGTATAACCGTGCTACTGGCAAAAATGTGCCTCTGAGTGAGATTTATGACCAAATTATGCAGGTCAGCACGCAGAGCAATTCGGTAGACAAGATTACCGCATTCGGCAACTTGATGCACATCTATTCGCAAGATGACGCGACGATCGGGGCAGAGGCTTGCTACTACATTCCTACTGACACCTCGATTACCGACGCTATGCAAGAGAGTTTCGCCGACGCTAGTAGGGCATTGTACAATGATGGCAAGGGCAATATCGGCGATATGACTACCGAGTGGGTAGAGACCTCATATGGTTACCACATTATTATGTACACTGGCGTGCCTACCAATGTGGACGGGACGAGTCTGAATACGGATGCTGTGCTGCTCCAGTTGGACGGCTACAGGCTCAACCCACTGTACAACAAGACGATGCTCGACAAAGTGATTGAAAAGGTCACTGTGCAGCAATACGCCACTTACGAAGAGCAACTGCTCGACCACTTGATGAGTGGCAAAACTATCGTTTATTTCCCTGATTCGTTCAAGGACCTTTATTCATAATTAATTAAATTCACTCGCGCGGTAGAGGGCGACTCGCTCAATTCCATTCGCGAGTGTTTTTGTTTTGTTAGATTTTTATAGACAAACGCACTTTTTTGTGCTAAAATTAATAAAAAATAGGAGAGTAAATTATGAAAGGTATGTTGATTACTTTTGAAGGCGGCGAGGGTGCCGGCAAGACGACTCACGCCGAGTTGTTCAAGAATTATTTGAATGAGCGCGGGCTGTCGTTTTTTGCGACGCGTGAGCCAGGCGGGACGGATTTTTCTGAGGCAGTGCGGGCACTGACCAAGGATATGCGTTTTCAAGACAAAGACCCTGTGTCTGAGTTGATGCTTTTTGAGGCGGCGCGTGCTGACATTGTGTCAAAACGTGTCATTCCAGCGCTCGACGAGGGTAAAATCGTGCTAATGGATAGGTTTTATGATTCTACCACAGTGTACCAGAGTTTCGGGCGTGGGCTAAATCGCAAGGATGTAGAGACGATGAACCGCATCGCTGCGCAAGGGCTGGTGCCCGACCTCACTATTTACCTGCGCATTCCCCAAGAAGAGGCGTTTTCGCGCAAGGGGGGCGTGGACAAAAATGATGCGATTGAGCGCAGCGGCTATGAGTTTCACCAGAGAATTCGTCAGGGATTTGACTTGCTAGCCAAAGAGAACAAGGGTAGGTTTTTGGTAGTTGATTCTTCGCAACCTATAAAGCAGGTTTTTGAGCAAATCACTTCCGCCTTTGAGAAAAAGTATAATCAAAAAAAGCGAAAGGAAAAATAATTGAAAAAAAGTTTACTTGATTTTCGGGCGAGCGCGATTTATCGCGATGCCAAGGATAGGTCGATAGCGCAGAGCATTATGCTGATTTCTGCGGATAGATACGCGCTAAAAAATTTTGCTGAGTATCTGACGCTCACTCTGATGTGTGATGGCGAGGACAAGCCGTGCTTTGAGTGTGCCGAGTGTCAAAAGATTTTGCACCGCAATCACGTGGATGTGCAGTATTATCCCAAGACAAACAAGGTCATCAACTCGGGTGAGATTGCCGACCTGTTAGACAACTGCTTTCAGGCGCCGTATTCTGCCGATCGCAAGATTTTTATCCTTAATAATGCCAACAGCATCGACGCTGGGATGCAGAATAAACTCCTCAAAACACTGGAGGAGCCGCCCAAAGACACATATTTTATCCTGCTAGTGACCGAGGATAGTAGCGTTTTGCCTACTATCAAGTCCCGCTGTCGCAAGTGGTGCCTGCCAGAGATTGGGGCGGAGGAGATTGATACTGAATTAAACAAATTGAACATCGCGCCCGCTCTCAAACAGACGATTTTGATGCACTGCGGCGGCAACTGTAGTCAGGCGGTTGACTTTGCCAATTCGGAGAGTTTCGCTAGCACGGTGGATTTTGTGCGCGACTTGATGACCAATTTTCGCAAGTCGAGCCAAATGATAGATTACGCCTCAAAAATGTACAAATTCAACGACAATTTTGAGGAATTTTTGGCAATTTTTGAGAGGAATTGCCACGACGCGATTAGTTTGCTCGGTGGTCAAGTGGTCTCAAATCCTTTGGCTCGTGATATCGTGCGGTCTTTTAGCGTGGACGCAATTACAAATATGGTGTTTGAATGTAGCAAATTTGTAGAAAAACGCCAGCGGAATTGCAATTTTAATACCATAGTCGACTCGTTTTTGTTTATGATTTTGGAGGTGAAGCACAAATGGCCAATATAGTGTATGCGCGTCTCGGGGATGCGCGTGTCGTCGCCGCTACTAGCGAGATCGCGGTGTCACGCGATGCTGCGGTGATACTGGATATTGACGGCATTTGGGAATTTGCTACCGTTTTACGTACCCAGCAGCCCGATGAGACGATGGAAATCGTCGCCAAATTGGTGCGAATTGCAACCCAAGCCGATGTCGAGCAGAATGCGCAAAATCAGATTTTAAATGCCAAAGACAAGCCTATTGTGCAGCAATTCGTTACAAAGCACAATCTCTCACTCAATTTGGTCGCAGTGTTGCGCTCTTTTGACGGCAAAAAACTCTTGGTAATGTATACCGCCAGCGACCGCGTGGATTTTCGGCTTTTGGTGCGCGAAATGGCTAGTTTTTTTAAGATGCGCATCGAGATGAGGCAGATTAGCGAGCGTGAAGAAGCGTGCTTTTGTGGCGGGTGCGGTGTGTGCGGGCAGCCGATTTGTTGCCGTAGGTTTCTCACTCAGCCAAAGCAGACTACTATCAAAATGGCGAAAATCCAGAATAGCGCACTGACGCCCAACAAGGTCAACGGGCTGTGTGGCAAGTTGATGTGTTGCCTGCAATACGAGTACGGGCAGTACCAAGAGATTTTGGCGCAAATGCCTGCTATCGGCACTGCGGTCAGCACCCCTAGCGGGGATGGAGTGGTCGAGTTTAACGACTGCTTGCGCGAAATGGTGGGGGTAAGGCTAAATTCTGACGGCAGTGTCCAAAAATTCGCTCTCGACAAGGTAAGCAAGCAAAAAGGAAGTGGGCGCGATGAGTAAGGTCTATCTAGTCGGCACACCTATCGGCAATCTCGGCGATATCACCGTTCGTGCGCTAGAGATTTTGCGGTCGGTCGACTATATCGCTTGCGAGGATACGCGGCACAGTAGCATTTTGTTGCGTCATTACGACATTGCCAAGCCGACCTTTAGTTATCACAAGTTCAATGAGCGCTCGGCTGCTGACAAAATTATCAGTCTCGTGCACGACTGCAAGTCGGTGGCGGTGATTAGTGATGCGGGAATGCCTAGTATTAGTGACCCCGGCTTTGTGCTGGTGGATGAGTTGGTTCGACATGGGATTGATTATGAAGTGATACCGGGGGCGAGTGCAGTGGTGACGGCATTGGTCGGCAGCGGGCTGGACACAGCAGGCTTTGTGTTCGGCGGCTTTTTGCCCGACCAAAAGACGGAGCGCGTCAATCTGCTCCAAAAACTTGCGGGCGCCGAAGTGACGATGATTTTTTATTCCGCTGACCACGATTTGCGTAAGGATTTGGCGGATTGTGCGCGGGTGTTTGGGCACCGTCGTGTGGTGGTCGCCAACGATTTGACCAAAAAATTCGAGACTTTTTACCGCGGCTATCTTGACGAATTGACCATTGCTGATGCAAGGGGCGAATTCGTCATATTGATTGAGGGTAAGCAGGCTGCGAGTGCTCTGAATGACTTGACGATAAATGAGCATATCGAGCATTACATTTCTGCGGGAGTGAGCCGAATGGAGGCGCTCAAACTGGTCGCCAAAGACCGCGGTGTGAGCAAAAGCGTGATTTACGCCGAGGCGGAGAGTGCCAAAGCAGGCAAATAAATCCGATTTGTTTCAAAATCGATTTAAAAATTTTTGTTTTGATGAATAATAATAGAAAAACTCGCAAGTATGTCCTTGCGAGTTTTTTGATGTGGTGAGTGATTTATGCACGGCTGCTGTGGCAGGCGAGGTACAAGATTTGTATTTCGTCGCTCAGGTCATGGATTAGGCTCATCGCGTTTTTCATTTTTTTGTCGTCGAGGTTGTAGAATGGGTCGTCGAGGATGATAGGAGGCATACTGCCAGAGAAAAGCACTTTGACGAGGGCTAGCCTCAGGCACAGTTCGATGATGTCGCGGATGCCTTGGCTAAAATATTTTGTGTCCATTTTGGCGCCTTGCTCTTCTATCAGCACTTTTAGGTCAGTGTCGATAGAGAATGCGTCGAATTCCCTGCCCAGCAGTTTGAGCGAATATTCGTTAAAAGCGGCGCAAAGTGGGGCGAGGTACTTGCTAGTCAGGTTGTCCTTGGCGATTTGCAGATACTCGCGCGTCAGTTTGATGATGTTCCACCTGTGGGTAGCCTCGGCGATTTGCTCGGTGAGTTCTGCCTCCTTGTTTTGATAATAATCCAAATTGTCCGCCACTCGTGATAGGGTGTAGATTTGGGATTTGATATGGTTCTGCTGGTCGACGACCTGACGCTTGTACGCCTCTTGCTCCACGATTTGCTGTCTAATTACCGTTTCATCATCGGTGGCGATTGCGTCTTGGTCGAGCGCTTCGGCTGGCACGGTGCGCTTTGCCCTAAAGTCCTCGAGGGCTGCTTGCTTGTCTGCGAGTAGTTTTTGATGAAATTGCAAATCATTGAATTTGCCCGAAATATCGGCAAAACACTGCGCAAAATCACTACAATCATCATAATATTTTGAGTAAAATTCATTCAGAGTGTCGTGCGTGGACTGTAGGTCGGCGAGTAGTTGCTCCTTTTGCGTCAGTATCTCGCTGATGCTATGCTTTAGGTCGGCGAATTGCTGCTGCTTGTACCTGATGTTGTATAGCGAGTCTTCCAAAAGGTCGGTGTTTTCGTTGTATTTTGAGACAAATCCCGACAGTTTTTGCTCGAGTACCCGCCTTTCGCCAGTCGGCTGATATGCCTCTATGTTAAAGAGGTTTGCCTGTTTTTTGAGTATGTGATACAGCCCGATGCCGACTAGCCCTAGCCCCACCACGAGGGCGGCGACTCCGATAATCAGGTGCGACATTACAAAGCCTAGCACAATCCCTAGTATCGTGAGTGCCGCGCCGATAGTCGTCGCGATTATCCCTGACACGCGGGTGCTTTTGGGTTGCTGGTCGACAGGTTTGAGCCCCTCGTGAGCGGGGATGCTGTGTAAACTCTTGAGCATATCGTTCGCCGTATTCAATTCCTGCTCGCTAGGCTCTCCATTGGCGAAATATGCCTTCAATTCGTCCAGTTTTTGTGTTGAGCGGTCGGTATTGAGTGCTTCCAGCCGGAGTTTTTGCTGCTCTTCCTTGCGCTGTAAGGTGGTGATATTATCCATTTCGTCGGTCGTCGGTGGGGTGGTGCGAAACCACGCCGTTTTTTCGGCAACAGCGGCTTTCGCTTTTTCCGTGTCTTGTAGCAAATTTTGATAATATTCGCGCATTCCTTGCTGAGTTTTTTGCTCGTTTAGTTTGTCTTGGGTGTCGCGCAGCGCCTTGATTTGCAAATCTATTACATCAGAGCGCTTGTCCAAATCGTCCATTTTTTGCGTCAAATCTTTGATTTGCTCGGTCGCTGCTGAGGCTTGGGCAATTTGCTGCCGCGTTTCGTCCTGTTCGGTCTCGAGCGCGTGGATTTTGCCGCCCTTACCTTTGAGCAACTTGTACGAAACCTGAAGTTCGGTCAGTTTTTTGTCTACCGCACTGAGTTCAAAATTGTTGTCGTTTTGGATGAGTTTGCCGAGCCGCGCCTTGATACTCTCGTCGCTCGCCGTGCTAAACACGCCTTGTTCTACAAAGGTCGAGCGCATAAAAGTGTCCGCGTTCATCCCGAGTTTGTTCTCGACAAAATTCGCGTCCTCGATAGGCTGATTGGTCTTTAGGTCGTAGACTGTCACCTTGTCCTTTGACTTTGTCTCGCCAAAAGTCCGCTCAATGCGGTAGGGGGTACCGTCTATGCTAAATTCAATCCAGCCGCCGAAAGCGCCGCCTTGCCACGGGGTGTATTTGAGTCGCTCATTTTGGTCAATGTCGCGTTTTGTCGTGGCGGGCAAGCCAAATAGCATCGACTTTACAAAACTCGCAAAGGTGCTCTTTCCCCAGCCATTTTCTTGCAAAATTATGTTTAGCCCGTTGTTAAAATCGTACTGAAACTCGTGCAGTTTGCCATAGTTTTGCACAAAACAACGCAATAATTTCATTCTTCTACCTCCTCGCCATTCAGTGCTTTTAGCCCGAGCAGGATGATTTCGTCCTGCTCTTCGCGTGGCAAATTACTCTGCCTAATCGACCGCAAAAATTCCCCCGCGAGCGACACATCATTTTGTAATTTTTCGAGGTCGAGTCTTGGGGTCGTTTTGTCTTTGAATGTAAAATAGTAAAACTTTTTCTTGGCATCCATCGCCACAAGGCTGAGATATTTGTGCGTGTCGGGGTCGTATTCGCCGACAAAAATCACCCGTACTAGGTCGCTAGAGAGGATAGGGGCGACTTGTTGGTTAAATGCAGTGCTCAGTTCGTTCATAGTGCGGCAGTCGGTGATGTCTACCTCGATTTCGTGCAGTCGGCGTTTGCTAAATGGCACGAATTCCATAGTCATCCCGCTCGGCTGCAAGTCTAGTAGGACAAAGCCTTTTTCGCCACATTCGTCAAAACCCCGCCCCTCGAGGCAGCCTGAATATGCATAAGTCGCGCGTCGGTCGAGTTTGCCCGTGCGAAAAGTGTGGATGTGCCCGAGCGCGAGATAGTCGATATTCTTGTCCTTGAGCGCGTCAAAATTGACCGTGTCTGGGGTGGTATAGTCCGCGCCGTGCGTCTCTCCGCCGTGCAGCATCACAATGTTGTATTCTTTTGGGTCGAGGTCGAGTTTTGCGTAGAGTTCTGCGTTATTTTCGCCCAAAATCGCACCTGTGAGTATTGCGCCGTCTAGATTAAAACTCGTCCAATCAGTGCCGAAAGTGTGCAGATTGGCAGGCGCTACATCGCTGAGTTTGATTAGACTGTGCTTGTCGTGGTTGCCGCAGAGGTAATAAAAGTCAATGTCAGGGTGGCTGGTGATAATGTCGATGACCACATTCCGAGTCTTGGTATCTGCCGAACTGGTATCCAGCAGGTCACCCGCAATCAAAATCGCGCGAACATCGTTGTTTTGCGCGTATTCTATCATATCGCAAAAGGTTTTGAGCAATTCTTCCTTTCTCTGTAGTGACTGCTCCAAACTGAGATGAGTGCGCATCCTTGCGCCCAAATGAATGTCGGCGCAGTGAATTATTTTCATTCCGTTACCTCCTGAGGCTCTTTTTCTGGCTCAATTTTTGATTTGAGCGAGATGATGAGATTGACTTTTTTGCGCAGAGATTCCCGCTCTTCGGGCGGGGTGGTGCGGTGGATGCCGATGTTTATTAGGGCGCAAATCATTATACTAAACAAAGTCTCTTTGCGAATGTTGATTTCGTCCATAATTTCAGGCGTAATCGCTATACCTGCATCGCGAATGCGCTGATTGAGAATGTCGTCCAGTTTGTAACTGAATTGGTCAAAAGTCTGCGCGATAATATCAGGGATGCCGAGCGATAGATTGTTGCTAATTTTTTCAAAAAATGAATGCTCAAAAGTACTGAGGTGGGTGAGGTAGTCGAAAACCTGCAGCACCATATCCTCGACCCCTTGCGAAGTCTCATAGATACTCAGCAAATCTTGCTCTAGCCTGTCTGTATAACTCTTGACACTGGTCAAAAAAGCGTCCTCTTTGCCGCTAAAATATAGATAAAAACTGCCCCTCGAAATCTCTGCTTCGTCCGCCAATTCTTTGACCGAAATATCAGAATACTCGCGAGTAGCAAACTGCCTAGTAAAGGCGCGTACAATAGAATTTTTGCGTTCTGGTTTTAGATTTTGGAAATGTTCTGTTGGCATTTTTCCTCCGTGATTAAATTTTTCTTACGCGTAATTATACCAAAAATTTGACACAGTGTCTAGTGTTTTTGTGTGGTTTTGTCGCCTTGTGCCCAATTTCGTTGTGTAGTGGCAAAGTCCTAAAGGGTGGGAAGATTTGCTCACTGTGTGCCCCGAAAACAGCCATTGCCAAGACTGACGATAGCCTCACGTAAGCGGGGGCTAAGAGGGAGGGGACAGGATGACCGTTTTTATGCGGACGGACAAATTATCAAATAGCAAAAAACGACCCTAGTGGGTCGTTTGGTAATTTGATGCATAGCGCATACAAGTTTAATGCATAGCGCGTATGATTTTACGCATAAAACATTGCAATTTAACGCATAAAATCTAATATTTCAATCAAAAATTACTTAAAAAAGCGTTTGATTTCTGCCTCGGCAGTCTCGACTGCGTCGCTGCCGTGGATAAGGTTCTCACGGTCGTTGCAAGAATAGTCGCCGCGGATAGTGCCAGCAGGAGCGTCCAAGTATTTGGTAGGGCCCATAAAGTTGCGCATACCCTTGATAACGTGCTCACCCTCGACAATCATCCCGACTACAGGGCCGCTAGTCATATATTCCTCAACCTCAGGGTAAAAAGGACGGTCTACAATGTGCGCGTAGTGCTCAGCACACAGTTCCTTGGTCAGCGTAAACATCTTCATATCTACAATCTTGAAACCTTTTTTCTCGATTCTGCCGATGATTTCGCCGATTAGCCCTCTGCGGACAGCGTCAGGCTTGAGCATAATATAAGTTTTTTCCATTTCCATAATGAACCTCACAAATTAAATAATGTACTTAGTTTATCACAAAGTGATTTTGCTGTCAATGTTTTGGATAAAAATCTCCAATTATTTTGAGCAAATATTAGTCGGGCAAAAATTCACCCTTCTTTGCACACGAACTAACGCCCGACCCCAATAATGGGGCGGGGTAGTAGGGGCTAATCGTCTGTGTGATGATGCCCGCAATTACACCCTGAGTGGTCGTGACCACATCCGCAATGCTGGTGTGAATGGGGGTGCGTTTTGGGTGCGGCGCCATTTTTGTCGGCACAACTATTCGCAAAATCGGATTTTTGAGTAATATCTATCTGTTGAGCCTCGGTGCGTGCGTGCAGGGTAACTGTAGGGGTAGCACTGGTCAAATTTTTGTCGTCGGTGTGGTGGGTATTATCCGTGTTGTTGCCCGCGTTCTTGACTCTTTTGCGTCCGAAATTGTACGGAAAAATCCTCAGCGAGTTGAGAATGGCTAGCAGGGTGACGCCCACATCGCCGATTACCGCGATAATCATATCCGCACCGCTCGCCGCCAGTACTCCTGTAATGTCTAGGATGACGATGGCGAGTTTTGTCACGATTGCGAAAATAATGTTTTGCCAAACGATGCTGCGTGCGAATTTGCTGAGTTTGATGAGGTCGGCAATCTTTGAGGGATTGTCATCTACCACTACGATATCGCTCGCCTCAACTGTCGCTGGTGACCCAGCCAAGCCCATAGAAATGCCTAGATCCGCCCTAGATAGGCTAGGAGCGTCATTGATGCCGTCGCCTACAAATGCTGTGAATTCGCCTTTTGGCTGTGCGACGAGGTGCTTCTCCAAAATGTCGTATTTTTGCTCAGGAGTCAGCCCCGCGTGGTAGTCGGTAATGCCTAGCAAATCGGCTACGTGCTGAGTGACTTTTTGATTGTCACCACTCAACATACTGAGCGAAATCCTCCGCGAGCGCAAGTATTCGCAAGTAGACATCGAACTAGGTTTGAGCGAGTCAGCGAGCAAAATTTTGCCGACAGATTTTTCATTGATCATTACCTGTACGCTGGTGAGTTCGTCCGTGTTGTTTCGAGTGATATTGCCGACGAAAATTACATCATTGCCATAGGTAAACGATACGCCCGAGCCGCTGTTTTCTACGAAATT
This sequence comes from uncultured Christensenella sp., assembly GCA_964579205.1. Classification (GTDB taxonomy): domain Bacteria; phylum Bacillota; class Clostridia; order Christensenellales; family UBA1242; genus UBA7867. Next base: position 70,796 of record CAZOFH010000004.1, on the reverse strand, counting down.
CTCCACTTTGTCGAGCGGAATGCCGTGTGCTTTGTGTGTGATAGCGCGCGCGATAGGGTGGATGCTGTTTTGTTCCCCAAGGGCGGCGAATTTGAGAATGTCACGAGTAGAGTATTTTGTGTCCAGAGTCACTACATCTTTTACCACAAAATCGCCTGTGGTGAGGGTGCCAGTTTTGTCAAAATAAATGTGATTTAGTTTTGCTGCAACATCGAGGTAGTTGCTCCCTTTTATCAAAATGCCGTTTTTGCTTGCCTTGCCGAGTGCGCTAAAGTATGCCAGCGGCACAGAAATCGCAAAGGCGCAAGGGCAGGCGATGAATAGCAGTATCAGACACTGCTCGATACCTGTCATCCAGTTGCCCAAAACCCCATAAATCGCTAGCACAAGGGCTGCGACGCTCAGGATGATGAGGGTGTACCATTTGGCAAAACGATTGATGACGGTCTCAGTCTTGCTCTTTTTGTCGTTTGCATTGTCGATGAGATTCATAATGCGCGAAACGGTACTGTCCTTGTATAGGCTAGTGGTCTGCAACTCTAGTACGCCGTCGAGAATGATTGTCCCAGACAAAACCTCAGCGCCCGAGTGAACCGCTCTCGGCAGACTTTCGCCCGTAATGTGGCTGGTGTCAATGCTGGCACTGCCGCCTATTACTACGCCGTCTAGAGGCACACGCTCGCCGGGACGCACGCGAATGGTAGCGCCGACCTTGACCTCTTTTGGGTGGACCTTGTGCTCGTGATTACCGTGTACTATCATCGCGAATTCAGGCTGCACCTCGAGTAGCGAACTGATATTTTGCCTAGACCTCTTTAGCACACTGCTCTCTAGCATTTTGCCGACACTGTATAGGATAATGACGATGAGGCTCTCCTCTAGTCCTTCGCCCAGTTCAGCAAAATTTTCGGTAATCGTGCGGAAAAGCCCCAGCCCGTACGCGCCGAGCGACGCTATAGTGATGAGCAGGCTCTCGCCGATAGTCTTCGCCTTGAATAACTGCATCCCCGCCTTAAAGGCAGTCTTGTATAATAGTAGCCCGACGCCTAGGGTGATGAGGACGAGTTTTGCCACCACACTCATAGGTACGAGCCAGCCTACAAAGCCCAAAATAGCGCCTAGCAAAAATAGCGCTAGATGAATGTCAAATTTGTGGCGCTTGTGCAGGGCAGGCGCGTTGTCGTGGATAATCTCTGCATCAGGTTCGGTGCGATAAATCGCCCTCTGCAGTTCTGGGAAAAACTCGCGACTGTCCATATCGGTATCAAAAGACAACTTCATCGTGGCGAAGTTGTACTGCACATTCTCAAAGCCTTTTATCCTAGCCACGCTAGTTTCGAGATGCTTTGCACATTGCGCACAATCAATATTCTTTACTATATAAATATATCTCATTTTCACCTCATTAGTAATACTAATGATATATATTTTTATTACATAAGTCAATAAGTAAATTCAAAAAAAATAAAAAAAATTTATCAAAAAGTTTGGACATTTGCTAAATTTTGTGCTAAAATATACTCCATAAAACTAAGATATAACATTTTTTCAACAAAAAACACCTTATTTCGTAGTTTTAGATTATTTATGGAGGAAAAGATGGCTGACATCACTATCAAATGTAAAGACTGCGGTAAGGAATTTGTTTTTACCGAAGGCGAGCAAGAGTTTTACAGGGAAAAAGAGTTTTCAAACCCTGTTCGTTGCAAAGAATGCAGAGCGGCTCTCAAATTGAAGAAAGAACAAGCGCGCAACCAAGTGAGTGCTGAATAGTTTGTGTCGCAGTTCGCTAGATTTCCGTCCCGAGTGGGGCGGTTTTCTTTTGTTTTTGTTAATGTGGCGTGGGGAAGCGTGAGCCAATTACACAAATTTGCGCAAAGTATTAGACATATCGGGCAAACTCTGCTACAATGAGAAAAAATCTTTTTTGGGGTGGCGTATGGAGGAGTGTTATCCGCTGAAACTTACGGAACAACAGTTGAAACTCATCGACTACTGTTTTTCACAATGCGGCGAAAGTCCGGTAGTCTTTGAGCGTGATGGTGAGGCGTGCGTCGGTAGTTGCCCCGACCTCGAGATTGCCAAGATAATTTCCGTGCTTAGCGAAGTCTATTTTGACCTACCGTCCAGTCAGACACGCTTCGCTGACCTGATTAATGATACGATAATTCACCTAAACGAGATTTGCGCACAGTGGATAGACGATTTGCCTTTTTCGGTGGACTGAGTGCAGGGGGGAGGTCGAGCGAGAGGTGAGGGCTGATTGGTCAGCAATTCGCAAAATGCGTGCTAGAGCCCTCGGCAGACTGACAACTATTCGCAAAATCAGCAAAATTCGAGCTCAAAGGGGCAAATATGCCGTTTTGCTCGCAATATCTCTAGCGCAAAACAACTCAAATAGTTGACTTAGGTATTTTGGATATGATATAATTCCTTAATTTAATAAGGATGTGATGCAATGAAAGGAATTATTTTGGCTGGTGGCAAGGCGACTAGGCTATATCCCGCGACACTCGCCGTTTCAAAGCAGATGCTGGCGATATATGACAAGCCGATGATTTATTACCCGCTATCTATGCTGATGCTGGCTGGGATTAGAGATATCCTCATTATTAGTACCCCGCGTGATGTCCCTATGTATGAGCAACTTTTGGGCGACGGTAGCCAACTGGGGATAAAGTTGAGTTACATTGTCCAAAATGAGGCTCGAGGGCTAGCAGAGGCGTTCATTTTGGGTGCTGATTTTATTGGCAAAGATAATGTATGCCTCGTTTTGGGTGATAATATTTTTTATGGGAATAATTTGTCTACAATGCTCCAAAATAGCGTCAGAAACATTGACGAACTCGGTGGCGGTGCGGAATTGTATGGCTACAAAGTGAACAATCCTGAGGCTTTTGGCGTGGCGTACGAAAAGAATGGCAAGGTGTACGAGATTGTAGAGAAACCCGAGCATCCGCAGTCCAATTTGGCTGTCACTGGGCTGTACTTTTATGATAATAAAGTGGTGGAATACGCTAGGCAGGTGCGCCCGTCTGCTCGTGGTGAGTTGGAGATAACTGCTATCAACAATATGTATGTAGAGGCAGGGCGGTGCAGGCTCAACAAATTGGGCAGGGGCTTTGCGTGGCTGGACACTGGTACGCATTACAATATGCTGCAGGCGAATTTGTTTATTGAAACTATCCAAGTCCGCACAGGCTATATGATTGCGTGCATCGAGGAGGTCGCGTACCGAATGGGATATATCGACCTAGAGGCTCTCATGGTAGCCGCGCAAAAATATTCAAAGACCGAATATGGCAAATATTTGCAGGAGATATATAACGAAGAATGTTGAGAATAATTCTATTGGGTGCCAAAGGGCAGTTGGGACGCGAATTCCTCACCTGTCTCGCCCAAAAGCGCGCGGATATCGGGGCGATAGATGAGCGATTTTGTTCGGCAAAAATAGAGGCTTTTGATGTTGATGGACTAGATATCTTAGATCGAGATGCTGTGGACAAGGCACTGTCTAACGGATATGATTTTTGTATAAATTGCAGTGCTTATACTGCAGTAGATAAGGCTGAGGATGATATCGAGAATTGTTACAAGGTCAACACTTTTGGGGTGCAAAATCTTGCTCGTGCGTGTCAAAAATACGGTATCACGCTAGTGCATTTTTCTACCGATTATGTGTACGAGGGGAATGGTGACACTCCGCTCAATGAGACGGATGCGACTGTTCCTGTGACTGTGTATGGCAAGACGAAATTGGCTGGGGAGCAGTTTGTTCGAGAGATTTGTGACAAGTATTTTATTTTCCGTACCTCGTGGCTGTATGGCAAAAACGGTAATAACTTTGTATACAAAATGCTCGAGTTAGCCAAGACGCGAGACCGTTTGACCGTGGTGGATGACCAGATTGGCACGCCGACTAGCGCGAATGATTTGGTTTATAATGTGCTGCGCGTTTTGGATACAGAATACTATGGGTTGTACAACTGCTCCGGTGAGGGGCAATGTAGTTGGTATGATTTTGCGGTGGAGATTTTGCGAATAAATAATATCGCTACTCCTGTCGACCCTGTCAGCAGTGATGCTTTTTGCAGTCGCGCCAAGAGACCGAAGTATTCTGTATTAGACAATTTGGCGCTGAGAGCCATTGGGCAAAACTATATGCGTCCGTGGTGTGATGCTCTAAAAAGTTTTTTTGATACTCAAGAATAAGGAGAAAATTGGATGAAAACATACTTGGTGACAGGTGGTAGCGGATTTATTGGGTCAAACTTTGTGAGATACTTGTTTGATACTTATGATGATATTCGTATCATAAATCTCGATGCACTCACTTACGCAGGTAATCCCGAAAATCTAAAAGATATCGAGGACAACCCAAACTACACCTTTTTTAAGGGCAGCATCGCCGACCGTGATATGGTACAGTCGATTTTTGACCAGTTTGATATTGACTACGTGGTCAATTTTGCCGCAGAGAGCCATGTTGACCGTAGTATTCGTGACCCGCAGTGTTTTGTGAATACGAATGTTGTGGGTACTATGGTGCTGCTGAATGTGACCAAAGATGCGTGGGCGACTTCTGACGAATTTTTGCCTAACAAAAAGTTTATCCAAATTTCTACTGACGAGGTCTATGGTGCCTTGGGAGCGGATGGATTTTTTACCGAGGATACCCCGCTAAATCCTCACAGTCCATATTCAGCGAGCAAGGCTAGTGCTGATATGCTGGTCAAGGCATTTTTTGATACTTTTGGCTTTCCGATGAACATCACGCGATGCTCTAATAACTATGGACCAAATCAATTCCCCGAAAAACTTATTCCGCTGACCTATAATAATTGTGTCAATCTAAAAAATATCCCGATTTATGGTGACGGGAAGCAAATCCGTGATTGGCTGTATGTTGTCGACCACTGTAGGGCGATTGATTTGGTCATCAATTCTGCACCTGTAGGTGAGATTTATAATATCGGCGGTCACAACGAAAAGGAAAACCTCTATATCGTCAAGTGCATTATCGATTATGTGAAGCAAAATGTGAATAAAGCGTGCGGGGAGGACTTGATTACATTTGTTCGCGATAGACTAGGTCACGATAGGCGATATGCGATTGACCCTACAAAAATCAGTCGTGAATTGGGGTGGTTGCCGACTACTGCTTTTGAGGACGGTATCCGCTTGACGCTGGACTGGTACCGCAAAAATCCCGAGTGGGTAGAGCATATCGTGAATGGCGAATATCAGAAATATTACGAAAATATGTACGGGGTCAATAATGAAGATAAAAAATGTTGAGACCTTTGATATTGAAGGGTTAAAAGTCATCGAGCCAGCGGTGTTCGGCGATGATAGAGGGTATTTTTTGGAAACTTTCAACGAGGCGGATTTGTTGAATATTGGCATTACTACGCATTTTGTGCAGGATAATGAGAGTAGTTCTAGCAAAAATGTCTTGCGCGGGTTGCACTATCAGGTGGGTAAGCCTCAGGCAAAACTTGTGCGAGTTATCTCTGGTGCCGTATACGATGTGGCGGTGGATTTGCGCAAAGATAGTCCTACTTTTGGACAGTGGCAGGGAGTACTGCTCTCTGGTGAGAATAAAAAAATGTTTTTTATCCCTCGGGGCTTTGCACACGGCTTTTGCGTGGTGAGCGAAAAGGCTGTTTTTGCGTACAAGTGCGACAATTTTTGGTATCCCGAGGGTGAGCGTGGCGTGTTGTATAGCGACCCACAACTAGGTATCAACTGGGGCGATTATATAGATTTGAGCAAGGTAATTTTGTCGGAAAAAGACAAGTTGCATCCGATATTAAGTGAGGCGGAAATAGATGAGTAACAAAAAAGTGGCAGTGCTTTTGAGTGCGTATAATGGCGAAAAGTTTATCCGTGAGCAGATAGATAGTTTGCTTGCGCAAGAGGGTGTGGATGTGACTATTTGCGTCCGTGATGACGGGAGTAGCGATAGCACTACTCAAATTTTGCAGGAGTATGCGGATAAGGGGCAAATCCAACTCGAGGTAGGCAAAAATGTGGGGTTTGTGTTGAGTTTTAGAGAGTTGGTCGCCAATGCTCCCAAGAGCGATTATTACGCGTTTTGTGACCAAGACGATGTTTGGCTGCCTCACAAACTCAAAAATGCGGTCGATGCGCTGGAGCAGGAGGATAACTCTATCCCTCTGTTGTATTACACTTCGCTCACTGTGGTGAATGAAAAATTGGAGCAGATTGTAGATAAATCTTGCGGCTATATTGATGAAACTGACCCCAATGTTTTTCAAAACGCGCTTCTCAATACTGGGGCGAATGGCTGTACCGAGGTATTCAATAATGCTACACGAGAGGCGTTTTTGCGTGTGCCCAAGCATTGCATCATCGGGCACGACTATTCAGTTAATACTATTGCTAGTGGTTTGGGTAAGGTGATTTTTTCGCGCGATTCGCAGATACTTTATCGGCAGCACGCAAATAATGCGTTCGGGTATTTTTCTGGCGGAATAAAAATTTTGTGGCGTTCGCTAAAAGCATTTTTTTGTAACGAGATGAAAAGGTTGCGTTTTCGCGAGGCGATGACCTTTAATTATGTGTTTTACGACGAGTTGTCGCCTGACAAAAAGGAGTTTATTGATTTGATGACTCAGTACAAGAGGGGCAAAAAGTTTAAGCGCCCGCTCAAAAAGTATATCAAAGCCAACATTTCCAACAAAACGACTCGCAAATATGCCTGCTTGCTACTCAATCTCGGCGGGCTGTGATTTCACTCGCAATATCCCCCAATCTTTACTCTAAATGATAAGGACAAAAAGCCCTGTGGGGCTTTTTTTGTTTCTACTTTTTTACTGTTCCATTTCAATAGAGCGTAAAGTCAACAGGGATTCTTGTGTAAGCAAAAATCTGGCTGTGATGTATGCTCTGCATAATTAAATTATAAGGGTTCATTTCTTCCGCTGTCATTCAGAGCAACTGCAGGTTGCGAGGGATCTGTGAGGCGGTAGCCGAACCTAGACTAAAATAATAAAATCAAGTTCCTGCCTCTTTGTGCTATGTGAAAGCAGTTTTGCTTAGGGGTTCGCCCCAAGGGGCTCACGGATTCCACGCAGTTGTAACCAACTGCTCTGAATGACAGAGAGGTGGCGATGCAGCGGTTTTTTGTTTATGCCTCAGCTATTTGGCAATACTTTGGGTAGTGAGGTAATAGTGATGTACAAGTTTTTGGGGATAGTGTTTGCCGTGATTTTGTTGCTGTTTTGTGCGCCGACTTCAGATTTTCTGGGCAATTTGCCTAGTGAGAGCGGGCGGGTAAGTTTTTGTGTAAACGAGCGCGTGGAGATTTTGGACGCAAATATCATCAAAAATGGCTCGGGCTATATAATTTCTGCGCCGACTGACAGGGCGAGGGTGGTGCAAAACGCGCTGAGACCTGAGATTATCCAAGGAGTTATATATATGTCTACACAAAAAATCGACATTTCGGAGTATTTGGGGCGGATTGGCGCCACTATCTATGAGGAGGAAAATATCGACGGAATGCATTTTATTTGCGCTTTTAGCCCCCAATTTTCTCGGTTTGTGTCATATAATGGGCAAAAAATCAATATCCAAATCGCGATTTCGCCAGAACTAACGACGATAGGTTATCCGTTGATTTTGTGCGGCGCGTGATGAGTCGTTGTATGCGTGTGGCTGGGCGGTGGAACGGGCGGCTTGCCTTGAGGCGCCCGCAGGGCGCCTGATGCGCCAGTCGGCGCATTGTGCGTGCCTTGGGCACGCACCACGGCAAGCCGCGTTGTGGCGAGCGAGCCTGCTAGCATAAGTGTTCAACAGAAACGTGAATTTCACAAAAAATCAATAAAAACTATCTTAATTACGAAAAAATTGATTAAAATAATTTTTCTTGTCCATAATCTAGGCGAAAGGAGGCAAAAATGAACAAATTGAATATCAAAAACTTTTTCAAAACTTATGGATACTGGGTGGGGCTGTTCTGTTGCATTGTGATTTTGGCTGTGATAGTGACCTTGGCCGCAGTCCGTAATACTGCTCCGATTGACAGCAGTTTGGATATGAATGAACCTGTGTCGACTACGGAAATTATCTTTTGCAACCCAGTGGATGAGGTAAATTTGATGAAAGATTACTCAAACACAAAATTGCAGTACAGTACGACTTATGGATGGTGGCAGGCTCACAAGGCAATGGACTTTGAGGCTGCGGAAGGCAGCGATGTCTATGCAGTAATGGACGGCACTGTCAAAGAGGTGACCTACAATTACCTGATGGGTAATATTGTAAAACTTGATATTGGTGGCGGCATTATCGTGGTGTATGCATCGCTCGCTAGTGATGTGCCAGTCAAGGCTGGTGACAAAGTGACCAAAGGTAGCGTGATCGGCAAAGTCGGCAAGACTGCCAAGAGTGAGTCGGTCGAGGGTGCGCATTTGCATCTTGAGGTGTTGCTCAATGACGAAGCCGTTGACCCAAACTTGTACCTTGATTTGGGGACAAAATAATCGCAAATTGTGGTCTCAAATAAAACAAAAAAGGCAGTCCGTGATAGGGCGCCTTTTTGCATAATTATTCACTTTGAGCGATTTTCGCCTCAACATACTCTACGAGTTTCCCTAGGGTCTCGAGTTGCTTTGTATCCTCGTCAGGGACAGTAATATTATACTTGTCCTCCAGTGCGATCAGCATCTCTACCATATCGAGAGAATCTGTGTGCAAATCCTCTACAAAACGAGTCTCCGGTCTGAGCATTGATTTGTCAATGTTCATCTGGTCACTCAGTAATTCAACAACTTCGTCAAAAATCATTGCAAACTCCTTAAATTAGATTATGCATATATTCTATCATATGCGCCCCCTGATTGTAAAGTATTTTGCCACTTTTTTGCGTAAAATTGGCATTTTTATTGGCTGTTGGTAGTGTTTTGTGCGGTGATTGTTTTTGGGAATTCCACCGAACTCGCGTTGTCTAGTATACTCACTGTCTGGGCGGCGGTAGTCGCCACGGGCTGCGTTTTGGGCTTGAAATTGTGTAGCGAAACGCGTTTGGTTGAGTTGTTGATTAGGACGAATTCGTCCGCGACGTAGATTAATTTTTGAGTGTCAATCGGCTCATCGGCGTAAAGCAGTTGGATTTTCCATTTTTCAATAGCGATTTCGTTAATTTTGCCAAAAAATTTGCCGCCCAAGTCTATTGCGTTTTTGCCAATAATTTGTGGTAATTCGGGTTCGACGGAAATGTTTAAACTTGCACAATTTCGTATAGTTATGCATTTTTCCACGCCTAGTACAAACTTTGGATTGAGTAGAAAAATCGCCTCTTCGTCCGCGCTGACGATGACTAGATTTTTGACGCGTTTTTGCGCCCAGTCGATTTGCAAATTGAGTAGGGTGCCGACGACTTTTTGTTCAAAAATTGATACGACCTCTTTGCCTAATAATTCTGTAAAATATTCCATACATCCTCCTGAGATTATACATTACTTTATGTCGGCAAAAAATTTTTTACAATAAAATTTTTGCACAAATTTTGACGAATAAATAGATTATTTATTGCGCATATGCTATACTAATAGAAAGTGAGGTGCTTATGAGTTTTTTTAAGAAAAAAGCAAAAGAGGCGATTACCCTGCCAGAAAAATTCCGAGGCGACTTTGTTTATTCTCCGCACGACTGGCTCTTGCGAATAAAACTGAATACAAAAATTGTGGTGCCGCAGGGGTGGTGGTGCATTTTTGTGGCGAAAGACAAACCGTGTGATATCCTTGAGGCGGGCGAGTATGTGCTGGATACTGCGTGTGTACCGAGGCTCAGCAAACTCCTCAAACTCAACAAGCCTATCAAGCGCGAGCAAAAGGGCAAGACGGAAAAGGTCTATCGGCAGGAATTTGATGCGTTTGTATATTTTATCAATCAAAAGGCGCTGGCGCAAGTGGAGTGGGAGACTGGTGAAATTTTCCTCAAAAAAGAATCTGTCGCCCCTGATGAGAAGAAACGCTTTGATGTGGTGCTGGGCGGGTGTGCCGACATTGCTTGCGTCGACCCGAGTGAGATGATGAGATTTTATCTATATGAATGGGCGCGCGTTGACAATGAGCGTGCGCGGGCTCGGATAGAGGAATTTTTGAGTGAAATTGTGCAAGAGACTGTGAGCAAAATCAAAAAAATTTCTGTCCAAGAGGTGGACGATGTGGTGAATTTTGCTGGGGTCATCTTGCCTAGCCTGCAAAAGGAATTTGCTGAGTATGGGATGAATATAGAGAATTTTGTGATAAGTCGGGCGATTTTTGACAAAATCACTGCCGCAGCACTGAGACAGGAAAAACTCGAGAGTAATATTGCGAGTGATGAGATAAACGAACTCGGGGCGGAAATTAGCGTAGTCGATGACAAAGCTGTCACCGAGAGCAAACGCGGTCGCAAGGCTGGCGTGGCCGAAGTGAGTGAGGGTGAGGTGCTCGATATGACGCAAGACGAAAATATTATACTCAATGCACCTGAGATGGGGGGCGATGTTGTGAATGGTGGAGCGCTAGAGGCATCTCTTGGGCAGTCGATATTAAGCAATGAGGCTGCTGTGGATATCAAAACAAGTGATCCAAGCAATACTGATACTCAGGATGTTAGTCAATCGGGCGTCGCTGATAATGAGGTAAGTTCGGCGGCTGATGATAGTAACGCCACGGCTAATCGCGAGAATGATGTGGCTATTGTCAGTGATGCGTCTGCAAGAGAGACGGATGCAGCGCCTGTCGATGAATGGGATGCGGTGACTGCGGGCACGACTGATGCCGACCTACCTAAAGTGGTTTTGAGCGATTCGACACCAGACAAATAAAATAACTTGATTTTTTATGCAAAATAGGGTATAATACTAATATTCCAAAAGGAGGAATATTAGATGAAATTTAATGAAGATATGTCTATGGGAGAAATCCTTGCAGCCAACCCAAATGCGCGTGCTGTGCTAGAGGGGTTTGGTATGCATTGCTGCGGTTGCCCAATGAGCCAAGCAGAGGCTCTCGGGGATGCTTGTGATGTACACGGAGTAGATGTAAATCTAGTGCTTGAGGAACTCAACAATCTATCGGATGACTTTGGCTGCGGGTGTGGCTGCTGTGGCGGGGATGACTGCTGCTGTGATGACGATTGCGATTGCGACTATGATGAAGATGAGTACGATGATTGCGATTGCTGCTGCGGTGAGGATTGTGACTGCGATGATGACTGTGATTGCGGCTGCCAAGACAAATAATTTTTATCAAGACGGGGGTGTATTACCCCGTTTTTTCTTTTTGTTTTTAGGGAGTGATTTGTGTGTGCAATGCTATTTATTATATTTCGTTATTGTTGGCGATGCGTGATAAGGGCGCGTTAAATATCAAAAAAGCAAAACATTGTGTAGTGAGTGGGTGTGGTGTAAATCCACATAAAAACGCACGAAATGGTCAAAAGTGCCTAATACAGGGGTACTATGCAAGTACTATGCAATGCATAGTACTTGCATAGTACTGCACAAAATGTAGAAAAAACGCATATAAAACTGCTAAAAAATGATGAGAGGTAAAAAATGGCTAATAATCCACAAAACTATCTAATAGCAGGAAATGATGAGCATGGTATCAATCCGCCGACTGCAGGTAAGCGCACGCCTACAATGCCGTACATTGATAGACAAATATATGAAAATGAGTTTAATTATGGTGCAAAAAATGCGTTTTTGGCAGATTGTTATCGAATAGGTTTTAGAGTGCTGGATGTCAAACCAAATAGGCAAGATTTGAGCGTGTCAAATCGTGTGGCGATTGTTAATCGGTCGGGTGCGAATGCTGTGGTGACTTTTGCATACAATGCGTACGGCAATGGTGCGGAATTTAATTCTGCCAATGGACTCGAGGGGTATTACTCTCCACTCAATCGTCAAGCTACTGCGTCGAGGAATTTTGCTGAAATCGTCTACTCTAATATCTTGGACGCGGTAGAAATTAGAGGTCGTGGTGTGCGGGCGCTGGATGTCGGGATGCTGTCTAATGTAAATTGTATTGCGTGTCTAATGGAGTGTGGTTTTATGACGAATTTTCGAGAGGCAAAATTAATGCTCGACCCTGATTGGGTGAATAGTATCGGTTGTGCTGCGTGTCAAGGTGTATGCGAGTATTTTGGCGTCACATATAGTGCGCCTACGCGCGAGGTATACCCGATACTGAGGTTGGGGAGTACTGGGCGGTTTGTGCGGTATCTGCAGTTTTTGCTAAAAATCAACGGCTATGCGGTGGGGAATGTGGACGGGGTGTTCGGCAGAAATACGCAGAGTGCGGTGCGTGCTTTTCAGCAGGCGAACGGGCTAGATGCGGACGGAATTGTAGGGCGTCGCACGTGGTATAGTCTCAATAATTTTACTCCTAACGCGCGCGTGTTAAAGAAAGGAAATTATGGTGCCGAGGTAAAATATCTACAGAAAAAACTGTATAGCAAACTGTATAATGTGGGTCCTATGGATGGTATTTTTGGGGCGCAAACAGAGCAGGCGGTCAAGGAATTTCAGTCTGAAAATGGCTTGACTGCTGACGGTATCGTGGGGCGAAATACGTGGCGGTATATCTCAGATGATACAAAATCGCGTCCGCAACTAGGGTAAAATGGTGTAAAATGTAGTTTTTGTGCTCCAAATTTGCCTTAAAATGGTGATTTTTATGCAAAAAATGGCGTTTTTTGCAAAATATTTTGACAAAGGGTATTGCAATTCGGGGCAATGTATGATATAATAAAAAAGTAATAATTATAAGCGGAGGGAAAAATATGTTTGCTGATGAGGAAATGAAGGCGAAAACGGAGCCAGAGAAAAAACACGACTACTATTCTAGTTATTTTGACGATATGGATGATGACGACGCCAGAGAGGAGAATGTGGCTAACAAAAAGGTAGTCATTGAGGACCCTATTGAGGAGAAAGAACCCAAAAAGTTTGACTGGACCAACTTGGGTAATTTATCCATTCTTACGGCATTTGCGACCATTGCTTTGGTCGTTTTGGGCAAGTTGTTTGTCATCGTAGGTGCCGCAATTTGTGGGTACATTTTCTACTGGATCGGCGGGTTGACATTGCTCGCTTCTTTGGGGTTGTATATTGCTCAAATAGTCAAAAATCACCAGGTAAGATTTGAGCCTCAGTTGATTATTTTGATACTCGCAATCGTCGCTCTTTTGATTTAATTATAGACTCGCTCTCGGGCGAGTTTTTTTGTTTTTTATTAATTTTTATGCATAATTATGCAAAAAGTGTGTAAAGTACTTTTACTTGCCTCGGTCGATGCCGAGGTTTTTGCTTTGTTTTGTTGTTTTAGCTTGGCGGTTTTGAGTGATTTTTAGGGGGATCCAAGTTGCGGGCGATGCGCTCAAAAATTTGCTCGTTAGAGCGACCTCAAAAAGTACACTTTTAATAAAATTAAAAAAATCCGCCAAACCACGGAAAATAATTTGACTATTTTTTTGTATTTTTGTACAATTAATGTGGATAATAAAATTTGATAAAACTTGTCGTCACTTGACTGCAAATTTGTTGTCACAAAAAATAGAGAGGTTTGCATAATGAAGCACAACGGAATGTCGCGAGGGGCAAAGATTACCATTGTTATGGTGATCGTTTTGCTATTGTTGACCGGTGGTGTGGTCGGTGGAATAGTGCTGCTGGGCAATCATTCAAAAGAGTTGCCTGATGTGGAACTTTCCACAAAGTTGCCCGCGCCACAAAATTTGAGGATTGATGATGATTGGATACTGTCATTCGATGCGGTAGACAAAGCGGTGGGTTACTATATCCTCATCGACGGGCAGATACCTGTCACGACGAATGAGACCACGCTAGATGTGTCACAATATGCGACTGTGGGTAGTCACTCTTTTGCAGTGCGCGCTATGCATAGTTTGGCAAGTTTTCACTCGGCGATGTCAGATACCAAGTTTAAGTCAAAATACCTGACGCTCAGTACGCCTACCGATGTGGTGTTGAGTGAAATGCTCTTTAGTTGGGGGCGGGTGGCACAGGCAAAAAGTTACAAATTGTGCGTGACTGATGATATGTCTGGTGTGCAGTATTACAATATCAGCAATGCGACGACCTATGATTTGTCGGATTATTTGGCTAGCAAACCTGACCTGCAGTGGTTCGATGTGTCGGTGCAGGCTTCGGCTACCGACCTAGTGACAGGCATTGGCAATGCGTATCTATTGGACAGTGCGTACAGTACTTCGGTGCGGTATTACAAGCCAAATTCGATTGATGCGCCACGGATTACCTCGCATTTTGCTGAAACTGACTACATAGGCGCATCGCGTGCGATTTCTTGGGTAATCAAGGACGAGGTGCAAGGTATCAGTAGCGACTATGTAGAAAGATTTGAGGTGTGGCTGGACGGTAGGAATATCTGTAATGTCGAGCGCGAAGAATTTTTGCCGCTGAGTAGTTATGTCTTTGATATGGGGCGCTTTTCTGCTACTAGCGCGCTAGGCTCTCACGAAATCTACATTCTCAGCGTGCCGCAAGCGGGTGTGGGGTCGGTTTCTCTCAGGAGCAATGCGATAAACTACACGGTGCGAGACAAATTGGCTAAAGTAAATGGCTCGACCATAGTTATTGCCAAAGAGGGTGTCAACCTAATCGCTACTTGGCAAGGGGTGGCACAGGCGGCTAGTTATACAATCGAATTTCAAGGTCGAATGGGTGTCGAGGGCGAATATGTGACCTTTGACACTGTGACTAATATTACAGATTTGCGCTACACCTTGGGGTTGGCTGGTATGCAGTCCGCATTCCAAGATGTTCGAGCGCGTGTCCGTGCTGTGGGGCAAGGCTATGTTGATTCGGCGGAATGGTCTGGCTGGAGTGCTGCGTGTAGCACGGTGACAAAATTGAATACCGTGGGCGACATTGCGGTAATATCTAGTGATGATTCGGTTACGCTCTCTTGGGCGGGGCAAAATCGCAACCAAATGTATCAGCAATACCTAGGCTCATACTATCTACAAGTGTATAGAATAGAGTACGAGGGGGGTGCGGCTGTACAAAAAGAGCGCGTGCTAGAATTCAGTGTGGATGCGAGTGTAGAGACTGTAGTCATCTCGGATAGATTGCGTGCAGTGACGCCTGCTACCCCAATACCAGCGGGCAAGTATCAGACTACAGTCATCGCGATGCCTAGCGTGAGCGTGGCGCAATACTTTGCGCAGTCTGACATAGAGGTATCGCAAGTATTCGATTATAAAACGCGTCTCGCAGCACCTAATAGCATCAGGGCATCGCGCACATACACTGCGGACGGGTCTAGCGAAATGAGTCTGAGTTTTGTAGGTTCGGTGGGTGCTGACCATTATGATGTAGTCATCACCAATCCGAATATAGACCGGATAGCATTTAGCATAGAGCAGCCGACAGATTATACTAGCGGCGCTAGGGTGAGTGACGGCGGGCTATTGGATGCTCGTTTGGGCGGAATGACTAGCCCTAGGGCGTACAACATTGCTATTACCGCGGTGCCTAGTGAATCAAACACAGGCATCCTCAGTAGTGTGGCAGCGGTGTATACGTACAACGATATGTTTAAGCACGCGGCAGTGGATGGCGATAGCATTACATTTGCTCAAGCGGCGAATAGTAATAGGCTAATCGTGACGTGGGACGCTGTGCCTACTGTGGCTGCAAACATCGGTTACCGCTGCTATCTCTACACAGTAAACGGTGGCGCGGCTACCCAGCCGCAAACTATCGACGCGACCACTACTCAAGTGGATTTGACGAATTTTGTGACGCCCGGGGTATATCGTTTTGGTGTAATGTGTCGTGAAATCAGCGGTGCATACTACGAGAGCGATATTTCGCAATCGGTGGATTATACATACAATTATTACATTTTGGGGAGCGCGGATATTAGTTTTGAATATCAGGCAGTGACTCAAAAAATCCTCGTGTCTATACCGCATTTTGATGCGGCTGTGACGGGATACGCTATCCAGTTTGGCGACGGCGTGCCTCAGATGATGACTATTAGCGAGGATAAAACAGTCGTAACTTATGAGGCGACAAGTACAGAATTACCTCTCTACACGCTCACTACGGTAAAGATTTTTGCGGGTGTATCGAGCGTAAGCGGCTCTGATATGCAAAAACAAGCATATGTCGCAAGTGTCAAGGAGATGAGTACACAGTTTACCAATGCTTTTGCGGTGAGTGAACTGACTCTCAGCGTGTCTGAAACAGACGATGTATGGACGCTGGTGTTGGATTTGCCGACTGATTCGGTAGAGTACACTAGGCAAGTAGAGTGGGAGGTGCTGCTAGGCGAACGCTCGCTATATCGTGAGCAAATCACGGCTGCTACTCCACTCTCTAGTCACAATGTCCGTAATCTAAACGACCTCATCGCTGACGGCGGGCTGCTCTCGGCGGGCGAATACACTATCAAGGCGGTGGTGACCTCGACCTCAGGGCTAGTGTCTGCACCAGTGCTCAAAAACTTTGAGGTGCACTCAGGGCTCAGTCAAGCGACCAATTTTGTCGAGGGCGCAGATAGTGCCTACCTGCAGTGGGACGCGGTCTCGGGGGCTACAGGCTATGCGGTGAGTGTCAAAAAGAACGGCACCACTCTCACGGGTACAATATTCACATTCGGAGTGTATAGCGTGGCAGACGGCACGGGCTCAAAAGATGTCGTGCGGATAAGTACGGTAGATTTGTTTAAAAACAATGGCTTTGGCTCGTACCAATTCGCAATAGTGGCGACTTCGGGCTCGACCTTTGTAGCGAATTCTACCGCGCAATATACATGGGAAATGTATAGGCATCTCGCTTCACCTGTGGTAGAAATTGCAAAGGATGCTAGCGGCGTGTATGCAGAGATTTTGACTAGCAACTACGCAGGTGGCTATCGCGTAAATGTTGCGGGCATTGGCGACGGTGGCACTGATTGGGCTGTGACGGTGAATAATGAGAGCAATTTGACAACTCTGAGGGCAAACTTGACTCAGATTATTGAGGCAGGGCGCTACAAAATCAGCGTTTACGCGCTACCTATTAGCGGTGGTAGCAGCGACTGGACAGAGAGTGAGCCGACGGTGAAATATTATCAAAACACCATCACTGCGGACAAATTGTCGGGCTTGAGCGCTACTCAGGCAGAGGACGGCAGTATTTCGCTCGGGTGGACGGCTGCTGACTACAATATTTGGACAGTCAGCGATGCTGGCGTGGCGAGTAGTACGACCCTCTGCCTAAACGCCCTCATCACGGTGTCTACCTTGTCGGGGGAGTATTATGCTGATAGCAATGGCGCTCCAATCGTCATAAACCTCGGCAATTCAGGCTCAGCGACCTTGGCTACTGGCAGTGCGACTGACCAAAATTCGCAAAACATCAATGGGCTGCTAGCCTTTATGAATACCAGACAGCAGGGCACATACCTACTGTACTTTGCTGCACAAGGCGACGGGACAAACTTTACTGATAGTGGGCTGGTACCTGTGAGACTGTCATTCCAATCTAGTCTCGCTACTCCTACCGTATCGCTCTCAGAGACGAGTCTAGTCGAGGACGGGGCGATTACTCTGAGTATTGCTGACCTTGACCAAAACTCAAACAACCTGATAGATGTCGAAATCCGCGATAGTAGCAGTAATGTGGTCAGTACACTATATGCAAAAGTCGTCACTCTCGGCTCGGTCAGCGGTAGTGGTACATATGTATTGACGAGCGACACTATGGGCGGTGCCGCAGCAGGGGATTATACGCTCAGGGTGCGCGTGTCGCAAAACGGCGTATTCAAGGCGAGTGCATACACGGATGCAAAGGCATTTGTATTCGCTAAAAAAGTAGGTGCTGTCACCAGTCTCGCCGTTAGCAAAGATGCTGGTACGCTCACGCTATATGCGACTTTTGATACGACTCAACTATTGACCGCAAGTAATATCACTGTGCAAATGGCGTATAGCGGATATACATATTCATTTGTTCAATCTGGCGACAGATACGCGCTAGATTATTCGGCTAGCACGCCGCAAAATGAAGCGCTCAGGCAGGCTTGGTTCAATGCCTCTACTACTGCACTGGTGCTTAATTTTGCGATAACTGTTACCCCTAGCAACATGACGCTGCCATATGTGGCGCAAACTACCACGATTGCCTATGAGGTAGGTACGGTGGCAGTGCCTAGCAATGTGCAGTTTACTGTAGACACGGCGGACAATTCGCTGACTATCGAGTGGGATACTGATGTAAACTTTAGAGTAGCGGGCTATGAGACTACATACAATATGACGCTATTTATAGAGAGCAATAGTATTAGCCATAATGATATTACCTTGATTGCGACTGCAGCAGGCACTGTGGCTACCGTCAGCAAAAAAATCACCAATTTGACGACTCTATACAACTTTAATTCTAATGATGCGTACCTATTTACCCTGAGATTTGCTTCTATCGAGGTAAAACAAGGCTCAGCAGTAGTGGCTAGCCACACTACGCCGTCTAGCGTATATTCGGTATATAGCGTGGATGCTGCTAATACGGCTAGCGTGCTAGTGGACTACAGCGCTACGAGTCAAGATTATACCTTGACTATTACACACGACACTAGCAATGGTACGGTGTTCGCTGGACAAAAATATACGCTATTGATAGCGGATAATATCATCGCTGGTGACATCACACCTACCGCGGGTGGTACGACTACGGTGACGATTGACGACGCTGCGACCAAGCAAAAACTAAAGCACATCGCTGACCAAGGCAGACAGCCTACCTTTATCCTCAAGGTGAGCAATGCTGTAGCATCGGGCGGGGATAGCGCATTCGTCGGCTACAAAGGGCTAGATATTACTGGTACTATTAGCCAAATGCCAATCCTCATCGGTCAGGCGCCTACAGTGACTATAGATGTGGATACTGCTACTGCGACTTGGGCAAAGATTGAATATGTGACAAAATACGAGTTTTTGCTCAAGGACTCATCAGGCGTGACCAAACATTCCGCCACCGTGCTAGCGGGTAGTGCTATGGCGGTAATGTACGACTTTTCTGCGGCGTGGGCGGATTTGGCTGACGGCGAGTATACCGTGAGCGTGAGCGTGCTAGATGATGCTAGTGCTAGAGTATATGCTGACCCTAGCCAAGCACCTATATCTACTGTGACCGTGACAAAGATTACTGCGCCTACTACTCCAAACAGTATCAATTTTGCCACAGGCTCGAATACCAAGGGCGACTATATGACCACTATCACTTGGATATACAATGAGAATACCGACACCAATAGAGCATACGACGCAACTAGGTTTGAGGTATCGCTCACCAATATCGCTACAGGGGCGGTGACCATACTAGATAGCACTCGGGTGAGCGTGATGATTTCGGGTAGTTCTACTAGCGTATACGCCTACACTATAGTGCTGGGTGGTAGAGATTTGACCCAGTCTGGCTATCCTATTGTGGGCGGTTATGACCCTACGCGCACTATGCCTGTGGGTGAATACAATGTCGGCGTGCGTCTATTGGCTCTCGAGGATGACCCATTCTCGATACCTTCTGGCGTGGGTTATGCTAGCAAAAAATATATAAACAAGTTTGGTGTGGCAAAAGTGGCAGACGATGCCCAAGCCTTCGTTATTTCGCCAGAATGCTACTTTGCTATTGACCAAGGCAAAGTCGTCTCGACTACCGAGCAGGCGGAGTGGCTCGCCCAGTATGAGGACACTTACGGCTTTAATAGAAAGTACCTGAGCATCTCTACGCTCGGGCAAGACCTAAACTTGGCTACCAATTACCGCGTGTGGGTGAATGGTATCGACCTAGGCATTATTAGCAAAATGGGTAGCGCTATCGACTTTGCTGCTATCCAGAGTAATGCCAACAAACTCAGTCTAGGCAGTATTTGGGTACCGGGGCAGAATGTGATACGCATTATGCCTGCTACCAGTGCCGAAAATGCAGCATATTATCTATATATTGATAATAGTACGCACACCGAGTATGAGTTGACTACGCAGCAGGCAGTCAATGCTTTGGCTACCACCTACAATGTGGTGATGTATCAAAAGTACAGTACTCCTAGCGACCCAAGGCTAAATATTGGCTATGACGATGTAGCCAACCACAATGTCAGCCGCGTGAGTCTGACATTCGGCAATGCCGCTGCGGGATACTTGTATTCTGTCAAGATGAATTATAGAGACTACTACAATAGCGGCGCTGTCGAGTCGGTACTACTCACCGAGAGTGTCGAGGCTGCTCAATTAACCAATGTAGCGGGTATCGGGCTAGAATTGTATGACTATCTCGCACACCTAGGGCCTCACGAAATCAGTTTTGAGGTGACTATGGTAGGTAGGTCGGGGGTGGATGGCGCCTATTATGTGGAGAGCAAGCCTAGTACCTCTGTATGGTTTACCTACACTACCTCGGTGCAAGAATTCGCCTCAAAGTCAGCCGCTAGTGGTGAGCGACAGGTGAGCAAGGTGGTAGAGATAGACTATTACAATCAAGATGTGACCAAGTCATATATGACCAATGGGCACCTAAAATGGGATTTGCCAGTCAATGCATATAGCAATCAAATCCGTTATACCGTCACAATGGCTGACGAGAATATGCGCAATGCAAAGCCTATCTCAGTCATCTTGAACCAGACGGTAGCCGACAATGGTGACCGCACTTATGCACTGATTGGCAACGCTGACAATCTATATTATATAGATAATGACTATATCTACTTTGATATGACCAAGTACTTTTATAATGACGCTACCGTACTCGGCACAGCGCGTCCTGCCGATGAGTACTACCTCGCGGGTAAGTATCATTACCTCATTCAGGCAGAAGCGCTCGACCGCAATGGTGCGGTAGCGAGTGGGCGCCTATTCGACCCAATAGCAAACTACGGATATCACGAATTCACTTTTGCGAATATCAGTTATCCTATCGCGCCTATCAATGTCGTTATCAGTAGTGCGGGGTTATTGAGTTGGGATTATGCATCGCGTTCTGAGGACAAATACTCTACCGTCGACCCAGTATTCGGCATCAGGATTATCACTTACAAGGCGGACGGTACGCGCATCGAGCCAGATATCATTATCGACAACGTCACCAATCTCAGTATGGACATCGAGGCATATCTAGTGGCAGGTGGTACTGAGAGAAATACGGTGTACGTATATCGTATCTCACCAGACTCATTCTTCTTTGATAGCGACCTAGTACAGGCGATATTTGCCTCGGACTACGCGTCGAATAGGGTGATGCCGTCTATATCTGCTGAATGGTCGGGGGAGAACACAATACAATACAGCATTACCGAGGATGCGTCGCGACTCAGGAAAATCGCTGCCGAACTCTCAGCCAACGACTCTGGTGCGCAATTCATAGTCAGCGTCCTGCGTGTGGAGACAGAGAATTCTGGCTCGCTCACTGCTGATATGACATACGACGATATCGTCGCCAATGACTCGCTATCGTGCACATCGTATACTTTCGCGCCGATTGATGTTGATGTCAACCGCTTTGTTGCCGGGGTATCCGAGTTGCAGTGGCAGTGGAACCTCCTCAATCAGTTTAACCTGCTCGACGAGGCGACAAAATCGCTCTGGGTAGAGGATGGTAGAATGATAGCGGGTAGGTATTATGCCAAAATTTCGCTCCAGCCTACCGCGCACCAGTATTACAATGCGTCTACTGCGACCTGTGCGCACGCTCTAAAAGAAATGTGGCGCGTGACCAATGTCAATGATGCGACGCTGACTGGTGAATTCCTCACTACAAAAGGTCGCGGCGGTATAGCAGCCCCAGAGGGCAACAACGCGCGTGATTGGGCAGAAACCGATCACAAAGAGGCGATATTTAGATTTGAAGTGAATAGCCTTGCGGACGATGAGGGGAATAGGCACCTACCTACCAGCATCAGCGTGCGTGCCAAATTGTGGAATGGTGAGCGCTACACTGCCGACCGTATATTCACTATCCAATACGCTATGCCTGACCTAAACGACCTGCTCTCGAATCCGAATATCACCACTATCACTAGCGAAGGTGGGGATGTAGTGGTGCAGAGGGCTGCATCCGCTGGGTACTATTTGGTGGCAATCGACATCCACAAACTCTTTGATTACACCGAGAATTACGCTAGCACTTATGCAGGTGTATATCACATAGAATGGCAGATTGACGCGGACGAAGTCGGTAGTGCTAGTGATGCGCAGCGTTCGGACGGCTCGGCGTGGTATCTATACACGCGCGACGTGTGCCATTATACAGTTATTCAGACGCCAATCCTCGACTATAGGCTAGACGTGCGTCAAGTCGGCTCAAAATACGCCTTTGTAGTGAATTGGGCTCTGACGCCAAACAAGTTTAGTTTTATGATCAACGATAGCGCTGACTACAATATCAACCTATTCGCATTTGAACAGCAGGCGGATGGCACATATCTATGCGATACCGCGTACGATTCGCTCGATGCGGATGGCAAAAAGTTCTTTTTGCAGAATGAGAATAGTTATTCTAGCGCGTATGCCACCTCGTACGGCTTTGTGCTAGAAAAATCTATTACCAACTTTGGCAATATATATACTGCGGCAGACGGCAGACGCTGCTATGTAAACGAACCTACCAACGTAGGTATGGAATTGACGCCGAACAAAAAGTACAAGTTCTTTATGTTCTGCACGTCAAAATCTTCGTCTAGCAGCAATGACCCGAATGTATACTATTATCTGTCATCAGAGACTAGTGCGCCTCAAGAATATCAATATATCGAGGTCGCTCCGTCATTTAGTTCGGCATCTATTACCCCTAGTCAGACAGGGCATTATGTAGTAGAAGACGAGAGTGGATTTGACAGGCAAAAGGTGTATTATCTCAATGCCAGTCAAAACAACAATGGCTATGACAATGCCTTTGAACTGTTTGTCTACGATACTCAAGACAGCGCCGCTGGCACAAATGCTGCGTGGATGACCAACCAAGAGGAGGCAGGCACATACCTAGCGCATCACATTATCACCACCCTAGACAATGAGACCGCTCTAGGTACCGTGCAGCCGCTATATGTGCTGAATAATTATGACCCGCACAAGGCGACCACGCTGGACTATTGGCGCAATGCCGACGGCACGCTCCGTCAGATAGGTACGCTCAAGAATACCCTATACGGCAGTAGCAAGGTAACGACTATCGAACTATTCGATTTGGCACTCGATGAGTTGCTATCAGACAAAACGGATACGCCGATTACATATTATTGCAAGATAAAGTCGTGGGTAAACAACACTCTAGTGAACGAATATGCTAACACGGACGCCGAGGGCAACCAAATCGGGCTCACCGTCTATGGCGAAGATTGGCTGCGTAGATACATTACGACTGACGAGGACGCTATAGCGAATTACTTGACCGCACTCGCGCCATTCGCTCGCGAATTGCCGACTCTCGACCTAAACGCGCTCAACCCAAGTTATTACTTTACATTCCAGCACACCATCCAGTTTGCCGAGCCTGAGATTACCGAGATAGAGATTGTCAACAATTCAGGCGCTACCGATGTGGTGGGCGAATGCAATGTAGAGTTTGCTTCGGCGAATTCGGGCGTGACTAGCGGGTATATCGCGGCAGATTCTGAGACGAACTATAGTATAATATTGTACCTCGACAATGTCTACAATGCCGACCCTGTGTTTACCGTGGACAAGTATATTCGACTCAATGTCCTAGCATACGAATATGACAGCGAGGGCAATATCGACCTGACTACTGACGCGACTAGGTCATTCGCTACCACTCTGCGCGTGCATTACGACGGGACAAGGAGTTTTGTCGTGCTGAGCAACGCATCGACCGAGTCGGGTGCAAGGCAAGTGTACCTGTGGATAGATGAAAACTTGCCAAACAAAATCTACTTTAATGCCACCGCGGTAATGGCGAACCCAGACCAAAACGCAGACACTAGCACCAATATCGGCGGTGAAAACACTGTCAACCAGTTTATTCTGTCTGACGGCTCTACATATAGAATGGAGCGCAAGTTCGCCGAAAGCGATGTGGGCGACACGGTGAGCATTATTATCAAAAAGCAATACGCCGCACCGATGATTTCGCTAAAATATGACAATACAGTCAGCCGAAACCTCGTCTCTAGCCAGTACACCACTCAGCAGGCAGGCGTCGAGTCGAATGTATTGTCTAGCGGATATTACGCAGGAATGGCTCTCAATCCATACCTCTATGTCGACGGCAATAGTTATGGCATCATCGGCGCGCAAGGCGGTGAGAATGGCTACGAGTACCAGAGATTGTCGAATAATGCCGATACGCAATACGAGGTTGTGTTTACCTACGGCAGCAGACAGTCTAGTCCGTATTTATTCGATACCACTGATATCAATGCGACACTCGCTGGCTTTACTCGCGCAGTGTACGGCGAGACGAATTGGAGTTTTGACTACGCGACATATCAGGACAAATACCCTTATGCCGTGGCGTGTCTGTACCAAAAACTCTACACTTTTGTCAATGAGGGCGTGAGCGCTGGCGGTTATCACGGCGGGGTAGTGAGTATGGCTATCCGTGTGGTAGCGCCAAATGATGCTCAAGAGGCGGGCTATTGGGTCAGCAGCGAATTCCGCGAGAATAGCGCAACGCTGAGTTTCAATGTCAGACTCGAGACGGTGCAGACCGAATTTGATAGCGCCGACGCTACTATCGCCGATGCCGACGGACAGCGCCATATGGCTACAATGTACGCGCAGAATGGCTACTACTATTACTATCAGAGCCAAATCCCATTCCAGTACAAGACTATTGCCAAGGATACCGCTTATCGTGTGATTTTGAGTCGTACGACAGGGGGGACTACGCTAGTGTACTCTTATGACACCTTGGCGCAGATGAGCGACGAACTGAATGGTAAAGAGGCGGCGCATTGGTTGCCTACCGCGTCTGCAGGGTCGTGGAATACAGGCAACTTGGCTACTATCCTTGCCCAAGACCTCTTCGGCGGTAATTACACCGACGCAGGGTACAATCAGTGGCTGCTGGGCGGCGAGTGGCAGATTAATATCATCGCCTACGCGTCACCTAGTCTCAATGAGGCGCTGGTCACTCGCGGCTTTGATAGCAATACGCAGACATATCTGCCGACCTTGCAACTGGTCAACGATGTAAACGCCGTGAGTATCAGGATGATCGTCAATACCACTACGGGCGAAGTGGCGAACTTGAGTGAAAATTATCAATCAATCATTTCCTACTCATCTTCAGTGACCAAGGGCGGCAACTTGGCTCTCAGCAATGCGCAGTTTACATTCATCAATACCACCGATAGCGTGACCAAGACGGCTACTATCAATTTTGGTAATACTTACGACCCGTTCCCGACACGCTATCAGGCAGTGTTGCGCGATTTCTTGAATAATAACTATGTAAACAATGCTAGCGTTATCGGCGGCAAATATTCTTACAAGTTTAAGTTTGTCGTCGGCGCCAGCACCCCAAATGCTGAATACTTGATAGACTCTGACGAAACCGCTCTATTTGATTTTGAATATTACAAGCAGTTGCGTGAGAGCGATATCACGACTTCTCTCCGTGCTACCGATGCAGGTGTGACATTCTCGGGCTCGGTAGCCAAGATAAATACTATTACTGGTATGAATGTAGGGCTGGTGCAGCGTACCCTGAATACTAGCGGCTCAGCCTTTGAAAACAAGATTGGTCTCACCACAGGCTCAAGCGACACCGATTATACATTCTCGGGCTTGTGGTCATTCGATAGGGCTAGGGCAGACTGCTTTAGCACCACCACATACAATAGCACCGAAGTGACCGACCTCACGCAGAATGGTTACGTGTCTAGTACAAACAAAGGCTACCTGCAGGCGGGGGTAAACACATTTAGGTTCTACCCAGTGCAGAGTGTGACTGATGCAAAATACAACTTGCTCCGCGCAGGCTTTTATGTAGAAAAGACGGCTACCTACATCGTGCCCGAATCTATGGGCGCGAGCGTGACATTGTCATATGACACCAGTTCTTCGGGCGGCGGCTCGTATAGAGATAGGAATGAATATCCACACTCTTGCCCTACAAAGGAGCAGATAACTCAAACTACGCCAAATTATTATGACTGTAGTGCTTGTGGTGGTGATGGTAAGTTGAATGAATATACGACGGAAGCAAGATGTACTAGTTGTACTACTTCACCGCCTTATGCTGGATTTGGGAATTGGGTAAAGTGTTCTAAGTGTAACGGGACAGATCAAATTATTACAGGATATAAAAAGCATTCTGGTCTTGGCACTTATGATCCTGCTTCTGGCATTGCTTATGCTGCACCGTGCGATTATTGTGGAGGGTCTCCTGTCAGTATTGAGAGAGATTGTCCTAGCCGTCCAATATATGGTAATTGTACTACTTGTCACGGATCTAGCAGGCCGGGAGAGGTATGGCAGTTATGTTCTAACTGTGGTGGTGATGGTGTGTATACAAAAAAAGTGTATGACTCTTGTACCACATGTGGTGGCGATGGAAAGACTGATAAAGTCGAGACAGTAGATGGACCAAATGCTTGTTCTCGCTGCGATGGGACAGGTACATACTACACATACGGTCCGTGGTATACAGTGCATCGTGCTTATTATCCGTATGTGACCAAACTCAAGACGACACTCTCTAATATGGAGGCGTGCACACTTAGTGCCGAATGGTCATATGGCTGGAGATCAGGGCATAGCGGGTCTTGTACCAAGTCCGCATTCTCAAAGAGTGGCGAAACTACTTCTCAGAGTACGCTCACTGGCGGCATCTCATTGAGCGGTGCCAACTATGCTACATTGACTGTCAAAATCTATTGCAAACCGTATTTTGAGTCGTGCTTTGCTGTGCCTGTTGTCACAAAAACACTTCAGGCCGATCGCTCAGGCGAGCACTACGAGACATATATTACCTAGATTATATCCATACTTTTTTGCTGACACTCGCGCATTCAGCACAAAAAAGAGAGCAGATGCTCTCTTTTTCGTTCGCTGAATGACAGTCGATGTGAATGGGCGGACGCGTTCGCGGGGATGACCGAACGAAGGTTGTATGCGGTAACGCCGTATACGAACGGCTTGCGGTCAGGCGCGAACGCGTCTAAGCGACGAATGGAGTATAGTGGGTGTTGCCACACCCACTATATAACAAGGATAATTTCTTCCCCTAGTCATTTAGAGGGGCACAGTACCCGTGGAATTTGTGAGGCTTTAGCCGAACCCCTTTTCACAACAATCTGCACATAGTGACAAGAGGTAGGGAATAGTATTTGTGATATAAGTCTTGGGTTTAGCACTGCGTGCTTGGTATTGCATGCCGCTCTGGATGACAATAAGAGGGGAATGTCACTCTTTGCGTACTCTTTATCATATAATATAGCACAAACTTTCAAAAAGGGTATTGACAAATAGTGAAAATATGCTATAATATAGCCGAATGATATAGCATCATTACTACAGTAATAGGAGAGGAAACTATGACCAAAAAAGGTAAGATTATCTTGACCGCTTTTGTCAGTGTAATGTTAGTGTGTGCACTGGGTATCGGCATTTGTTTGCTATCTGCTCAAGCTACTCCTGACCCTACATTGTCGACCAAGAGCGGTGCAGAGAGTGCTGGCTACACTATCAAGGTAGGCAATTATATGGCTAGCGAGTATGCTACTACTGCGGGTGGCGAGCGTGTTTACAAGGTTTATTGTGACAACTGTCACGGTAGTGGGCGATTAGGCGGCACCAATGTTGTTTGTCCTAAGGATTGCCACTTTTCTGCCCCATATCGTCTATCAGGCGCTTGGGTAGAGTGTGGTGAGTGTGATGGTACTGGCTCTATTGGGTCAAAGGATTGTGCTGGATGCGCAGGGTCTGGACGTACAGGTCAATATTGGCAGCCTTGTGCTACCTGCAGCGGCAAGAGTTTTGTTACATTAGAAAAGACTGATTGCGGTATTTGTACTGGCAAAGGTTACTTTTGGATGAAAGGCGACAAAGTGCTCGATTGCGCTAGTTGTCAAGGATTCGGCACTCTATTGAGTGTAAAATATGTTGATTGTGATGATTGTCATCACGTATATCAGGGCAAGGCAGGCAACTGGACTAGATGCGACGACTGCGACGGCTCTGGTGAAAAGATTTGCGAGCGTTGTGACGGTAATGGGTACACCCGTTACAGAGGCAACGGTCAGTGGTGGAAAGAGAACCACGCTTGTGAGGCTTGTGGTGGTCACGGTGTGACTAGTGTATGGGGTAGCGACTACCACGCAGGTACTGGTAAAGTGGCTTGCGAATGTAAGGATTCTGAGTACGCAGGCTTCGTTTGGGAGACTTGTGACGAGTGCGACGGCGCTGGTATGCTGACTCTCAAGAGTTTCGGTGGTACTTGTGCAGTTTGCGCTGGTGCTGGCTGGTATGAGGCTACTAGTGGCTCTACACAACCTGTCGCTATCCAAAAGCCTTGTGCTGATTGCGTAGGTGGTATTGTCAAGACTGAGATTGTTTCAAATGTTGAGAAATGTGCTGATTGCAAATGGATTGATGCAATAAAGGCTTACGGCAGTTATCACTTGTGTGATGAGTGTGACGGTTCTGGCAAGATTTGGGACGGCACATATGGCAAGCATAGTGGTGGCGACAGTGTAAACAACTACTTTGTTGAGCCAGGGTCAAAGACTGTATATGCACACCCTTGCGTATACTGTGGTTACAAGTTCCAAAATGTTGAGAAAGAGTGTTCTCAAAACAAAAACTACACCACTTGCGATGAGTGCGACGGTACTGGCAAAGTCTTGTCTGTATGCCCAACTTGTGGCGGTGATGGTCAAAAGGATGTAATCCGCAACACCACTTGTGCTACTTGTGACGGTCACGGTTGGGAAGAGTACATTCCTGACGGCGTGATTATCATCCACCCAACTGAGGGCACTGGCGAGAGTGCTGGTGATGGTGAGGGTTCTGCAGGTGCAGGCGACGCTAATCAAGGCGACTCAAGTGCAGACTCATCTAGTGATGACGACATTTTCATCATCCACCCATTTGAGGATGAGGACGAGGATTTTGTGATTACTCCGATTGTTGACGAAACTCCTGTCATTACTCCTATTGAGGATGACGATGACGAGGATGACGGGTTTTCAGGTTTTTATCGCCCAACTGGTCCATCGTTCAGTCGTGGTTAATTAAAAAATTTGTCAAAATAGGTCAATTTGTTTGACCTATTTTTTGTATTTTTGTATAATTATTGTGGATAATAATTTTTAGTTAAATTTATTGTCACATGTGTCAAGGAGTACAATTATGACAAAGAAAACAAAAATCGCCACAATAGTGATAGCAATACTCGTTTTTATAGGCATTATGGTCGCAGGTATTGTCGCTATCGCTAGCAATGGCGGCAGCAAGGGGGAGCTGGACGACGGTATTTTGACCGAAAAACTGGCTACTCCCAAGAATTTGGTCGTTAGTGACGACTGGATATTGACCTTTGATTTGGTCGACCGCGCGAATAAGTATTACGTGCTGATCGACGGTCAAAACAATGAGGTAATCCAGACCAATCGCTTGGACGTGAGCAGGTATGCGACCGTCGGACTGCACACCTTTGCCGTGCGTGCGATGCACAGCCTATCTAGTTATCACTCAGATATGTCCGCTCCGGTATCCAAGGCAAAATATATGACGCTAGCCACCCCAGAGGGTGTGTCTCTCAGCGCTAACAAGTTCTCTTGGGGGCGGGTGAGCGAGGCGAAAAGTTATAGTTTGCTCATCGAGGCAGCCAACGAGACGCCAGTAGAGCAGTCATCGTCGACTACCGAGTTTGATTTGTCGGAATATATTGCTGCTCATCCTGATGTGGTGCGTTTTACCGTTAAGGTAAAGGCGACCTCTTATGACCGTGTGACCGCCACCTCAAATTCGTACATTCTAGACAGTGAGTATAGTGAAGCCAAGACTTATATCAAGGCAGGGACTTTTGCTGCGCCTGTGCTGACTGCCAATTTTGAGACTGGCGCGCAGATGCAAAAAGGCGACGCTCGCAGCATTTCTTGGGCTGTAGACCAGTACGCTCGCGAGTATCAGGTTTGGCTGGGTAATGAACAGATTGCCACCATTCCGCGCACACAATTCGGCGCTATGACCGAGTACACTCTCAACCTCGGCACTTATCAAAAAAGTGACACCATTGGCGAGCATATCGTGTATATCGTGGCTGTGCCTGAGACTATCGAGGGCTTGAACCTCACACCTCAGCAGAGTAATGTGCTATTGTATACCGTTTACCAAAAACTGGGCACGGTGTCTAGCGACTCAATCGAGGTATTTATGGAGGGCAACACCCTAGTCGTGACTTGGGAAGCGATTCCTTTGGCAGGCGACTACACTATCAATCTGCAGGGTAGGGTGAGCGGCTCGGATACTTTCCACTCATTCGAGAACAAAGATGATATTTTTGGCACGCGTTACACTGTCGCTCTAAGTAATGAATTTGGGTACCAAGAGGTGCAGGCGCGTATCAAGGCGTGTGCACAATCTACCCAGCAATATATGCAGGATGCTGACTTTTCAGAATGGAGCCGCTCATATTCGACTATTACAAAACTCAATCCTGTAGGCGCTGTCGACATTCAATCTAGTTCGGACGAGCGCGTGACGGCTAGTTGGGTAGGGCAGAACCAAAACTTGGCTAATATCGAGTACATAGGTTCGTATTACTGTATCGTATATTACGCGACTATTTCGGGCGGGCAGGACGTGCGCGGGCTCAAGGCGTTTGACTTTTCGCTGAGTGCCGGCACTGAGTCATTCACCCTGTCTGACAAGATGAAAGAAAAGAATATGCTAGCAGGGCGTTATGCGCTGACTGTCACTACTATGCCGTCAGAGGAGGCGAGCAGGTTCTTTACCCCGTCTGACCCAACTGCGGACACTTTCTTTGATTACAAGACTAGGATTGACGCGCCGACCGCACTGTCTTGCGTACGCGAGTACGATGCGGCGGGTGCTAGCACGGTAAAATTCTCCTTTAACGGCAGCGCTGCGGCACAAAGTTATAGATTGACTATCTCCGGTGGTAACCTCATCGAGACTGCTACCGTGACCATTCCGCAACCTGACGGCTACACCAGTGGGCAAATCGTGGACGTTACTCTAGTGCAGAATGTCTTGGGGAGTATGACCGAGCCAAAGAATTACGAATTTAACCTAGTGGCGCTGGCTCCGACTGACGATAGTAGCAAATTAATGGACAGCCGCATAGTCAACTACACCTATGCGGATGTATTCAAACACGCAAAGGTAGACGCCGACTCGATTGTTTTCGCAAAATCGGGTAGCAATATTGTGGCTAGTTGGACTGCGGTGCCTACTGCGACACAATACGAGATTTCGCTCGGCGGGTTCATCTTGACTGCGACTACCAATAGTATTGCTGTGACCAACGCGCTCGTTTTGGGCGATAACACTTTCCGCATCCATTGTATGGCGATTTCGGGCAAATATAGCGACAGCGATGTCACGACCAAGGCATACAGTTATGTCCACGAGATTACTGGTACGGCGGACATTGAGTGCAGGATTTTGACGGACGAAGCAGGTGCGCGCTATGCAGAAATCAGCATCGACCGCTTTGACAGTAGGGTGACTGGCTATGCTGCCAAATTCGGCGACGGCGCACCAAAGATGATGACTCTAGAAACTGACCGCGCGGTATATCGTGCGACTATTGAGGGCGCAAGTGCGGATTTGCCGCTGTATGCGACTACCACGGTGACTATTTACGCCGGTGTAAAGAGTGTCGACGGCGGCACGCTAACCAAGCAAGACTATATCACCGATTATAAGGTGATTGCCGAGCAAATCACCAACGATTATGACATTACTGCGCCTGTGCTGTCGGTAAACGAGACGACTGAGGACTTGACCATTACTTTGGCGAGTGAAGCGCTCGCGTTTACCCAAAAAGTCGACTATTCGATTTCGCTCGACGGTAGGGCGATGCTCACTGGCTCGATTTTGCGTAGCGAAATGTATGACGACGCTACTAGCACTGTTATTGAGAATGTTTTTGTGTACAATTTGCGTACCCTCATCAAGGGCAGCGAAAGCGCGTCTTTGGACGCTGGTACATACCACATAACTGCGACTATTCATTCTGTATCTGGGCTTTCTGCCGACGCTACCGCGGTAAATTATACAAAACACACTACACTAGCCAAGGTGGATGAGGATAGTTTTGTGACGGCGACGGACAACACTTATCTGCAATGGGATGCTGTGACGGGCGCGGATAGTTATTTAGTCACTGCGACTCACAACGGCACCGCGGTGTCAGGCATTTCTATGCCGTGCGGCGAATATGTGTCGGATGCGGGCGAAGTGGTGATTAGGCTGAATACCGTCACTCTATTCAATGCAAAAGGCGCAGGCAACTATGTATTCTCTGTTGTTGCGCATTCGGACGACGCTAATATAAACAATTCTGAGGCAGCGCAATATACTTGGGCACTCAGTAACACACTTATCGCGCCCGCTTTTGAAGTCGTGACTTACAACGGCACTGTCGCTTCATTGCAAAACCAAGTCTGCGCCAAAATCTTGGTACAGCCTTTGGCGGAGCAGTATTCGGTGACAGTGAATGGCGGCACGGCTATCACGCAAAATGTGGACGAAGATAGCGATATGTATATTTATATCAACCTAAACATCACTACTGCGGGGCGCTACAATGTGACTGTGACGGCAAAACGAGGCACGGATACGAGTTCGGCTACCAAACAGTACATTCACATCGCCACAGCGCCAAAGCCAAACAATGTGTCTGCGACCCAAGACCTCGAGGGCAGCCAAATCATGTTGATGAGTGATGCTGTTACCGCGAATATCGTCGATGGGACTACTATTACGGCTCAAAACCTAGTAGTCGAGGCAAGGCTCAGTACTTTGGCTGGCGACGAATACAAGGTGAACGGGCAGACGAAGTGGTTCGCTCTCACTGCTGCTGCCGAGGCGGGCAAGGTGAGCGTTACCCTAGATGCTGCCGCTATGCAGTGGCTCAAGGACAAGAACGAAGGGACTTTCCTGCTGTTCTTCCGCACGCAGGCATTCACGATGAGCGAGATTTATGAAGGCGAAATTTTGACCGCTTCGAACGAGACCACTGCTAGACTCGCGTATCAGCGTCAACTGTCTACCCCGACATTTACGCTTAGTGGCGACACTGTGACCGCTGATAGTCCTGTGGTGATGACGATTGCTAATCTCGACGCTAATGGCAACAGCAATATCGATATCGAAATTACCAAGGACGGCATTGCACAAGTATTCAGCGCAAAGACCGTGAATAGTGGTGGGCAAGTGAGCCTCACTACCGAAATGTTTGGCAATATTCGCGGCGAATACTCAGTACGTATTCGTGCGACCAACAACGGTATTTATGTCGCTAGTCCGTGGGGCGTGCAGCAGTCTATCACTTGCGCAATGCCTCTCGACAATGTGAGCGGGATGCAGTTCGGCTGGACGAATACCACGGATAGCAAGGTATTGACCCTCAAGTTCAACGGCGTGACTGAGACGGGGTTAAATATCGGGTATGGCGCGACAATGGCTTTTGAATACGACAGTACTCCATATTCGTTCACTCTGACCCAATCTACTCCTATCGATGGCAAGGTGGTATTCACTCTCGATTACACGACGAGCGCTGATACTGCTATATTGCGCACCTTGCTCACAGATTCGCCTGCTACGGGCTTGTCAATCGACTTTGCGATTACTGCGACCCCGAGCGGCACAAATGCAGACTGGTACACTGCTAGCGTGACGAATTATAACTACACCGTAGGGCAGATGTCTGCGCCAACCAACTTTGAGTTTACGCAGGCAGGGCAGAGCGTCACTGTGACTTGGGACGAGGATGCAAACTATAGCAACAACGATGCTTATACTATAGAATATACTTATACATTGAGCATCAAGGATGGCGCAGGCAGTACGATTAGTAATCATAGTACGACACCTACGCTCACGACCAATTCATTTACCTTTAGTCTACCAGAGCAATACACTAGTCAGGCATACATTGTAGACTTTAGGATAACCAATGCAGTGGTAAGACCGCGCGTGAGTGCGACTACGCTCGCTACATATACAGGTACGGCTGGTAGTGTATTCATCAATTCCGCTACGACTGGCGACGCAACCTTGGATGTGACATACAATGCGACTACTGGTACATTCAGCGGTACTATCACGCACGCTTCAAACAACACCACGCTCTTCACTGGTCAAAAATACAGTGTCAGCATCGCGGGTAGCATAATTGAGACAGATTTGACTAGTCAGTCATTTACGCTGCCTGCCGATGTAGTGTCTAGGCTCATCGCTACTGCAGGGGGGCAAAACGCAAGTTATGAAATTGTCATTTCGGATAACTACTACACAGGCTCAATCGTAGCATACGCTGGTAAGTCTTGTACAGGTACAGTCGTATTGCCACTCGTGGTGACTGGTGTGCCTACTGGTTTGACCGTGGATGCTGAGGCTGGTCAAATGACGATGACCAATATCCCTTATGTGACCAAGTACTCTTGGAGAATTGCTACTAGCGTGCTCAG
This sequence comes from uncultured Christensenella sp., assembly GCA_964579205.1. Taxonomy (GTDB): domain Bacteria; phylum Bacillota; class Clostridia; order Christensenellales; family UBA1242; genus UBA7867. Next base: position 36,117 of record CAZOFH010000004.1, on the reverse strand, counting down.
TGGTACATTTGACTGTGCTGCGACCGCTACTACTTCGACAGAGGATTTGAGTGGCTTCGCTGGATTGGCGGCAGGTGAGTACACCCTGTATGTAAAAGCCGTGTCTGACGAAACGAATAGGATTTATGTGACTACTACTAGCGAGGCAAGTGTCGAGTTTGTAAAATATGCGGCACACGCAGCCCCTTATGGAGCAGCATTTACCACGATAGGTAATAGCAAAGGCGACTTTGCTACCGTGCTGTCGTGGAACTTGGGAGAGAACCTCGCGGCAGAGAGATTCGCTATCAACTTTGTGAACTTGTCTACTGGTACTGCATATCCTGTAGATATGGCTAGCGTGGGGAGCAAGTTCGCTAATAGTTATAATAGTACTCTTGGTGGAGGATATTACTCATACACCTTGACCTTCTCGGGGCTCGACCTCGTGGGCGGCACAGACCTAGGCTATGACCCTACGCGTACTATGCCTACTGGCGACTATAGCCTCAATATTCAGGTGCTAGGGTTAGATACTGAGTACAGCACTGACTCGGCTGCGACAGACTTTAGCGGCACTTACAAAAACAAATTCGGTGTGACCAAGGTGACCGCCGAGGCGTTTGCCATCGCTCCAGAATGTTTCTTTGGTGCTAGCAATGTGCAGAATGGGCAGATAGTCTATGCTGCTGATGAGAGTGCAATGCAGGCGAGCCTTGCTGACTATGAGACACGCTATGGCTTCAATAGAAAATACCTCGTGATTACTCAGACGGGTATGATGCAAAACCGCACTACCAACTACCGTATTTGGGTAAACGGTACCGACATTGGTATGCTAGACAAGACTAGCAGTGTAACCCAAATCGACTATGATAGCATTGCGAATGCGACCAAGCAAAGCCTAGGTAGCCTGTGGCGCGCTGGGGCGAACGAAATCACCCTGATGCCGTACACTTCTACCGAATTGCTCGACTACTACTATTATGTAGACGGCGTCAATGTATACAGACTAGATACCGACACCGCTAGTCAGCACTTGACTGAGACTTTTGATGTCAATATGTATCAAAAATTCAGCGCCCCTAGCGACCCTCGTGTAGAACTCGGCTATAGCGATGCCGCAAGGCACAATATCAACAAGGTGAATGTGTCATTCGCAAATTCTAGCAGCGCGACTATCTATTCGGTAGTGGTAAAATACCACGACTACTACAATAGCAATACCGAGACCACCTTCGCCACTCTCGCCAATAGGACGGCTACCTTCAATGGTTCGCAAAATGTCGGCATCCAGTTGTACGAGGAAATCAAGGCGATGGGACCTCACAATGTTTGGTTTGAGGTGAGACAGACTGGTTCGAGCGCTATTAGCGAGGCTGATAGGCAATACTACATTGTGAGCGACATCGTGACTACTACGCCATTCGTCTACACCACCGCGCTCCAAGAATTCGCTACCGCTGCGGTAGAAAATCAAGTGGTGAGCATAGTGACCGAGATAAACGCGCTCAACCAAGATACCTCTACTCAGTACAAAATCAATGGGCACCTAATGTGGAACTTGCCTGTCAATGCATACGATATGGTGGCACAGTACAAGGTTACGCTCAAGGACACAAATGGCAAGATTGCCGAAAAGTACGCTCGCGTGCTGCTTACTGTGACAGAGGACGGTATCGCGTATGAATTCAAACAAAACGATAGCGATCTATTCTACATAGATAGCCAAGACAATATCTACTTTGATATGACTAAATTCTTTTGGAATGACGCTGCTGGGCTAAACGAGCAGACTAGAGACCCATACTACCTAGCAGGTGAGTATTCATATCTCATCACTGCCAAAGCGCTCGACAAAAACGCCGCTGAGGCTAATGGGCGTATCTACGACCCTAGCGAGCCAAACTTTGGGTACAAAAAGTTTGTTTATCAAAACATAAACTATCCAGTAGCACCAGAGAATGCTGTCATTGACAAAAACGGTATCTTGACGTGGACATACGACACCACGAGTGATATCTTTACCTCAGGTGCGCCTACATTTGTGGTGCAGATTACTACACACAAGGCAGCAGATGATGCCGTCATCCAGACTATCACGCTCGACCCAACTACGGTGACTCAGATGGATATATCTAGTTATCTAGTAGCAGGTGGTGCTGATAGAAATGATGTAGTGGTATACCGTGTATCACCGAACGACTATTATGAGGACAGCCTGCCTGCTGTGGCGCTATTCGCTACCGATTATCCGACCAATGGTATTATGCCAGAGATTACGGCTAGTTGGACGACAAAATACAATGTCGAATATTCTATCTCTGCGCCTGAGTCAAAGATAAACAGCGTCTTTAACGAACTCGAGGCAAACGATGCAGGGGCAAAATTCGTCATCAGTATGTTGCGCGTTTCGCCAGCAGTGGCTGCTGAACTCGGCGAAAGCGAGACATACGACGCTTTGGCTGCTAGAGATGATATTACCTTTACCCAGATTATCTTTGATGACATCGTGTTTGGCTTGTCTGACGGCGTGTCTGACACAGGGTACAGGTACAATCTCCTCAATGCTATCGAGGCACAAAACAAGTCTGCCGATTGGCTAGACGGCTCAAACTTTATCTCGGGTAGGTACTTTGTGAAAGTTGCGTTTGTGGCTACAGGGCACCCTTATTACAACCCTGCAGTCGCAAACATTGTCCGCGATGTAAAGAGCGTATGGACTGTGGTCAACGAGGGTAATACAACCTTGACAGGTGAATACTTGACGACCAAAGACAGGACGGAGTCTATCCCTGCACCACAAAACGGCAATGACCGTAATTGGGCAGAGGCGGAGCGTAGGAATGCCGTGCTTGGCTTTGATGTGTACACGATAAAGGACTATCTAGGCGTAGCACACCTGCCACAATCAGTTACCGTTAGGGTAAAATTGTGGGACGGTACGGCATTTGTGACGGACAGGATTTTTGAGAACACCTATAGCCTGCCTAGCCTAGCGAGCCTAGTCAGCGACCCTAACGCATCGTACAAGACTAGCGCGGATGGCGAAACCGAAATTAGACGCGTCAGTGGTACATCAGAGTACTACTCAGTGCGTATCAATATTCACAAACTCTTTGATACCGCCGAGCCATATGCTAGCAACTACGCTGGTGTGTACTACCTTGATTACATCCTCAATGAGAACTCTGTCGGTTCTGCGAGCGATGCGCTGCATTCTGACGGTTCGGCGTGGTATAGTTTCAGTCGCGATATTTGCCACTTTACAGTTATTCCGACCCCAATACTCGACTATAGGCTAGATATGCAGTCTATCGGCACAGACTATGTGTATGTGTTGAATTGGGTACTGACACCTAACCAATACACCTATGTAGTCAACACCGATGTTGATTACAACCTCAATATCTACGCTTTCCAAAGAAATGCTGACGGCACGTATGCGTGTGATGACGCGTATAATGCTCAAGATGTGGCAGGCAAGCAGTTCTTCTTGCAAAACGAAACGGCAGGGCTGACCCAAGCCACCAGTTATGGCTTTGCAATAGAAAAAATGCTGCGCAACCACAGTACGGTTTATCAAAAAGACGGTAGACGCTGCTACATAAACGAGCCTACCAACACAGGGCTCGACTTGACGCCGAATATGTATTACAAATTCTTTGTATACTTGACGCCGCGCGTGTCTAGCGGCGATGCAAATGTGAGGTATTATCTGACTTCGGAGACCAGCCTGCCACAGGAATACGTTTACAAAGCGATTTCTGTACAGCACTATGGTACTGAGATTACCTCTAGCATCCCTGAGGTGTACGTGGTAGAAGAGCAGGAGAATTACCTCGGTGCCAAGGTATACGATATTCACAGTAACCAAGACACAAATAATTACAACAATGCTTTTGAGTTGTTTGTCTACGATACTCAGGATCCAAACGCCTTTGTGACGAATACTTGGATGCTGGACCAAGAGGCAAACGGCACATACTTGGCACACTACATTATCACGACATTGAATAATGTCGCATCGAATGGTAATAGTGTACCGCTGTATGCCGTGGATACTAGCCTGTATGTTGATGGCAAAAACCAGCCACTTGAGTACTTGCGCAAGGCGGACGGTTCGCTCCGTCAAGTAGGCATCCTGCACAACTCTTCTATAGAGATTTTTGACCTTACTCTAGCAGAACTGCTAGGTGAGGAGCGCGCATATACGCCGATTACTTATTATTGCAAGATAAAGTCGTGGATAAACAATAACGAAATCAATGCCAACGCCTTTGTTTCTGACGGAATGCTCCAAGATGTCGAATTGTACGGCGAGGAGTGGGTGAGAAAGTATATTACCACAGACGACGCGCGTGTCGCTGATTATGTGGCTGCTCTCACCGAGCAGGGCGTAAATCGTGTGGTAGCCAAGGCTGACTTTAACGCGTACAACCCAAGTTATTACTTTGCATTCCAGCACACTATCCGCTTTGCTGACCCTGCGATTAGCAAGGTCGAAATAGTCAACAACGAGGGGGCAAGTGATGTAAACGGTGAGTGCGTGGTTGAGTACATCAGCACCAATTCAGGCGTGACTGGCGGATACATTGTCGCAGATTCTGACGCCGATTATTCGATAAAAGTTTACCTAAACAATGTGTACAGTGCCGACCCTATCATTAGACAGGATAAGTACATCCAGTTGTCTGTGTCGACATTTGAGTACGAACAGACCTCTGACGGTATCCTTGACTTTGATGCGGCTACATTGTCTCAGGTAAAGAACGCTACGCTCAAAGTGCATTATGACGGTGAAATCAGTTTTGTAGTATTGAGCAAGTCTAGTGCTGAAACCAACGCCAGAGCAATATTCAACTGGATTGACAGTCAGTTGCCAAACAAAATTTACTTTGCCGTGACTGCGGTAATGGGCGCTGCTGACGCGATAGACAATGCTGGTGGTGCCAACACTGGCAACAAGTTCTTGCCAAATGCGCAAGACACCAACAAGTCAAATGCAGGCTATGGCAACATTGTGCGCAAGTGGGCATCTAGTAGCCTCAGCCCGTCAGTGAGTCTAATCGTCAAAAAGCAGTATGCTGCACCGCAGATTACCTTCAAATTTGACAACACAGTGAGCAAGAACTTAGTCGGCGCAAACGCGACTCAGACTATCACATACGGCGCCGATACCAACATTTTGGCTAATGGCGACTATGCAGGTCTAGCACTCAACCCATACTTGTTCGTCGATGGCGCTAGTTATGCGATTATCGGCGCACAAGGCGGCGGACAGGCTGACTATGGTTATGAGTATGTGGGGCTGTCGAATAGGTCAGATACTACATATGAGGTAGTGTTTGCCTACGGTACTAGACAAGAGCAGTACTCATTCAGTACCAAGGATATCAACGCGACTCTGACCAAGTTTACACAGGCGGTCAACGCAAATCCTGCTAGATTTGACTACTCTACATATCAGGATGTTTATCCTTACGAAGTGGCTTGCTTGTACCAAAAATTCTACAATTTGATTAATGGCAACAATACAAATGCGGGTGATTATCACGGCGGAAAGATTACTGCCAAAATCCGTGTAGTAGCACCTAACAATGCCGCTGCTGCTGGCTACTGGGTGACTAGTGATTATCGTGAGGGCGCTAGCCTAGACTTTTATGTCAGACTAGAGACGGTGCGCACCAGTTTTGACGCTACCGAAGCGACCTTTGCGGACCCATCAGGTGCGTACAACATTGCTACAATGTATGCAAATGAGGGCTTCCACTACTATTACCAAGGTTACATTCCATTCCACTACGACGCGATTGCCAAGAATGTAAACTACCGCGTGACTCTGACTCGTGCGAACTTGCAGTCTGCTGGCAACCTAGTCTACTCGTATGACACATTGCGTCAGGCGGGCAAGGATTATCAACATTGTCAGTGGACGCCTACTGGTACAGGTACGAATATAGGCAATTTGGCGGATATCTTGGGCATTGACTTGTTTACCACCAATGACCCTGACCTAAACCAGTGGATGCTAGAGCGTGAATGGTCTATCAATATCTTGGCTTATGCAGACGAGACGCTGCAGTCGCAATTTGTGGCTCGCGGCTTTGATAGTCAGGCTAGGGCATACACGCCAAAGTTAAAACTGGTCAACGATATCACTGCCGTAAATATCCGTATGGATGTAAACAATACGACTTATACCGTGGGCGAGTTTGTGGCAGAAAATGTCTCTGTCAACACCAATTCGCGCTCAAATTACAACTTGGCAGCGAGCAAAGCGCTATTTACCTATAATATAGGCAACGGCGCGCAGACCAAGATTATCAATATCAAGCAAAACATCGGAGCCGAATGTTATATTGATATGATTTACGAATTCATCGACCAAGTGTTTATCGATAATGAAAACATCATCGGTAACAAATACACCTACTCAGTTCGTCTATACAATGACATTGAGGGTGTCGAGGAGTCTATGGACAAGACTGACTTGGTATTCGAATACTATAGGCAAATCAAGGCCAGCGACTTTACTGCTACTATTCAGCAGGGCACCACCTCGAATGATTATATGACTATTACTGCATCAGTAGGGCAGAATATGACTATTACTGGGATGAATGTGGGCTTGCACCAGACCGTGCTGAGTTCGGGTAATACCACTACTTCATCGCTCAAGACGCTGTCTAGGACGGCAGTCGGTCAAAATTATCGCTTCGATACGACGTGGAGTTTTAACAGGTCGAGAGCAGACTGCTTTGTCGGCGGTGTGAGCGGGGCGTTTAGCGAAAGCGAGACCAAACGCTTGACCGAGGACGGCTATGTCACCAGTGCAAACTTGGGTAACTTGCAGGCGGGCTACAATGTATTCTACATTTACCCTATCCAAGATGAGGCTAATGCAAAATACAACTTGTGGCCTAGCGGTGCGTATCTCGAGCGCAAAGCGAAATTCGTAGTGCCTAGCACTTTTGACCCAACTATTTCGCTGACTTATTCTACGAGTAGCGAGGGTGGTACCACCGAGGCGGGCAGCCGTTACGTTTCGGGTGGATACTATTATCGTGACTACTACACCACCGCATACTATAGGTATGTCAATATGATTCAAGCCGATATTTCCAATGCTAGCGGCTATGGCGTGAATGCACGCTGGACATATGGCTGGAAGAAAAAATCAGGCGAGAGTAGTTGTACCAAGAGTGACTTTACCAACAACGGTAGTACTGCTAGTTTGACCAACGCGACATACGTTACCCTGTCAGGTAATCCAAACTATGCCAACTATACGATTACCCTCACTGTCAAGAGCGGATACGAGAGTTACTTTGTGAACTCTAGTGTTTCCAAGAGTATCAATCCTGATCTGAGTAGCGACCACACCGAGCGTACATTCCTAAAGTCTGTACGAGGTAGCAAGGTGCCTACGCCTAGCACTCCGAGTACGCCTAGCACTCCGAGTACGCCTAGTACACCGAGCACTCCGTCAGAACCTGACCCAGAGCCTGAGCCAGAACCTTCATCTCCTAGTACACCATCGTCTAGTACTGCTAGCCCTGCGGACAAGATAATAGCAGGAACAGTAGGTTTTATTACTGGAATAATGGGGGGTGGAAAAGATAACATCGCTTACGAAGGAACCAAAGAACTTGTAGAATCGATATCAAATGTCGGAATAGTGGGTGATGTGGTTTCTACAGTGATTGATTTGGGTGGCGAAGTCGCTGCGGCAGCTAGTAAGGTTGTTGAGGTTGCCAACGATATTGGTAAGAATGTTGTGGATACTGTAGCTGAAGGTGTAACTGGTCTATATGAATCGGGCAAGAACCTTTTGGGCAAATTAAAATTCTGGTAAACTTCCCGTATTCAAAACTCATTCTTACATTATAAAAAACGACCCGTTTGGGTCGTTTTTTCTTTGTACAAAAATTTTCGTTTTCATCGTTTGCGCTGTGTTATCAAGACCAAGATGGGGGAGCGAAACAGGTAATATCAGGCTGAGTAAAAACTTTTTTTGCGAATGTGCAAAAAAATTACAAAAATATATTGACTTATTGGCGAATTTGTATTATAATATATGAGTACTTGGATAATACCAGTCGATTTTCGCACTCATAGCTCAACTGGATAGAGCGTTGCGCTACGGACGCAAAGGTTTGGGGTTCGAGTCCCTATGGGTGCACCAAGAGGCTCTGCCGTCTTGATTTTCAGGACAGCAGGGCTTTTTTTGTTGCTCCCATCAGCGCGACAGTCGTATTGGTGGGCTGTGTTTGGATTTGTGGACTGTTAAAAATCTCTCCCGCCCCTTTATCACACCCGTTCATTTTTATACAAAACGCCGCATATAGTGGTTTCGGCTTGATACCTTTTTCAAACCCAAAGTTTTTGGCTGAAATAACACATAAGTGTAAAAAAACAATAAAAATTACATTTTTTTAGAGATAAATATTACCAATTTTGACACTTTTTTGGAGATAAGTGCCAAAATTGCGAAAAATCGGGCTAAACTATAGGATACTCGGCTACAGCAATTAGCTCACCTTAGGCGGGCAAATGCCACGAATTACTACTAAAAAGGAATGCAAAAAATAGCCCGCTTTGGTGCGTCTGTATAGGGCTTATTCTACATCCAAATTATCGCGTTTAAAGAGTTCATCATCAAAAAATTCTTGAAAAGAAATGCCAAAGCCGTCACAAATCAGGATGATAGTGTCGAGTTTGACCGTTTTGTATCGCTCGTTGATAATCGAGCGGAGCGTTTCCTCGGGCATCGCGATGCGCTTGCAAAGGGCGTACTGTGATAAATGATTTTTGACTAAAAGATTGGATATCCTTAGTGCTACTGCTTTTTGTGTCGTCATAATAACCTCAGAGTCTATTCTATCAAACAATCAATATATAAATAGCGTGTGTAAACACGGCAAAATTCTTGCCAAAAACCTCAAAAGAATGTATAATATGCTTGATTTTTCACAAAAATTAGCGTGTTTTAGTAATCGGAGGTTTTATGAGAAAATGTTGCTGTATTTTTGGACACAGGGATTTTTGGTCGAGCGTTGAGCGTGAAAAGGCTATTAAAACGGCGATTGTGGACTGCATACGTGAGCGCGGGATTACCGAATTTTTGGTCGGTGGGAATGGTGAATTCGATATAATGTGTGCCAAATATTTGGGTGAACTACGGCAGGAATATCCGCAAATTCGTGTGACCAAGGTGCTGGCATATCGGGGACAAAAGCGAGATATGTTTGAGGAAGAGTATGACAAAAAGACTTTTGACGCGACCGTGTATCCACCGCTCGAGGAAGTCCCACCTCAGTTTGCGATAGTAAAGCGCAATGAGTGGATGGTGCGAGCGAGCGATTACGCGATATTTTTTGTGCAGCACGATTGGGGCGGGGCGTACAGGATGCTCAAATACGCCATTTCGCGCGGCGTGTCTTTTGTCAATCTTGGGCGCTCTAGGCTGTGAATTTGTGGGCAAAAGGGCTCCATTAGTAATTTATAAATTTGCAAAAAAATGAATATTATTAATTTTTCACCGCGGTTGTGTTGCGTTCAAATTCTCGTTTTGGGCGTAAAAAATAGCGCAATTTCAAAAAGATTTTACGTTGTGCGACATCTTTGCCAAATTGGGTTGAAAAATTTGCGTTTTTGATATATAATTATCTCAAATAGAGTGGGAGATTTTATGAAAAAATCGAAAAAGGCAAAGAAAAAAGGGTGCTGGCGGCACGCGTTGATAATTTTTTTGATTTTTCTGCTGGCTGCGGTGACTGCGCTGCTCGTCAACTATATCATCAATCGGAACAGTGTGGATGCAAAGTTTCAAGAGTTACTCAATCGTGAGTTTGACACGACGGCGTTTTCGGATAACGTGAGTGCCTATCGAGGCGGGTTTGCGACGAAATTGCGCAATGCTACTGGGGTTTCGACCGTTTGCAACTCGGATAATACCGTCAATTTTGACATCCTAATGAGTGACGATTGTGGATTGATGCGTGATTGGGAGGTTGGCAAATTGGACTTGGCGCTGTACTGTTCTGACCGAAATGCCGCGTCACCTTTGGACGGCGGCAGTGTGACGAGTTTGAGACGACTAATGACCTGCGTGCAGATTGAATGGACGCTGAGCGGGCAAACCTGCCAGTATAGTATGATTTATCAGATTTCGGGGCGGAGCCTGTCTAATATTATCCCTTTGACGGCGGCGCCTGCGTATGTTTATCTCACTGTCAACGCACAGATTGATTTGGGGTTGATGGACTCGGTGGTAATGTATAATTATACAATAAACGATTTGACAGGCAAGGACAACGAGTATTGCCTAAACAAGATTTTTACCTCTCTTTGCATCACGGCTGCAGAGCAAAAAAGTCTCGCTTATACGCCTTTCGAATATTTGGAAGAACTCAATTCTTCGTGGAATAGCAGTATGCGAATTATGGCCGCATCGGACATAATCGTCCTCAAAAAATAAGAAAAAGCCCCCAGAATTGGGAGGCTTTTTTAGTTGTTGTTTCTCAGCACGAGCAGGGTGATGATAAAACGCAAAAAGTTTAGGATAGACATTACGAGTGATGCAAAATATGTCATCGCTGCTGCTTTGAGTACTGATTTGACTTGGTCCGCTTCTTCTTCGCTGGCAAAATATCCGCCCTCGCGTAACTGCTGCATCGCGCGTTTTGACGCGTCTAGTTCGGTAGGTAGGGTGATGAGGCTAAACAACAGTGACAAGCCAAAGAACCCGATACCGCACCAGATAAATACTGTGCCGACGGCAGAGTCTACGCTACCGAAGATGTTGAATAATAGCCCGATGATGACTAGCGGCCAAAGAATGGCTGACGAAAAGTTGACAAAAGGCACCATAAACGAGCGAATTTTTGAGGCAAAATAGCCCTCTTTCGTTTGAATTGCGTGACCGACCTCGTGAGCGGCGATGCCGATAGAGGCGATGGAATTGCTACCATAAGTGCCTTTTGACAGCGCTACGATTTGCTTCTTTGGGTGAAAATAATCGGTCATTTCGCCGTCGACCTGCTCAATTTGTACATTTTCCAGTCCGTTTTTGTCCAAAATCTCACGTGCGATTTTGTCGGCGGTCTTGTCCGTGCTGGCAGGCTGATGCTTCATCTCTTTGTATACAGAACTGATTTTGGCTTGCGCATAGGTGGCGAAGATGATGCCGGGCAACAGGATAATGCCTAGCAGCCAATATAATAAATATGCTCCCACACTGTACTCCTTTATAGATTATTACGACACAATTATACTACAACTCACGGTATTTTGCAAGGATTTTATCAATCAATAGATTCAATATTTTTTATCAAATTGCTGACGACTTCAAAATGATATTTTTTGGTGAATTGCGGTTTGCCTTGGTAGACGAGTGCGATGGTAAAAAAATCATCCGTGCCAAATGCGGGTGTCGCATCTACAAAATTTCCAAAAAAATCGCGGATTTGATGGTCAGAGAGTGCTTGAATAAGTGACGGATGTAGATAACTTTTTGCTAGAGAAAAGTCTTCTTGGGTAATCGCCTCCAAAAAAGCATATGGTACGGCGTACGCGTTGGCTGGGGCGGTGGGGGTGTTTTTTGTGTAGACGGTGTACGACTTGTGTTTTGTGATGTTGCCATTTTCAAAGTTGTATTCGTTGACTTTGCCGTGCTGAGCAATGTCGTTGATATAGTCGAGCGTGACAATCTGATTTTCGGTAATTTCGATGCGGTCAGCCCAACAGTCAAAGACGAGTTGGAGGTTTTTATTGAGTACGAGAATGTAGTTTAAATTTTGCTCATTTTCACCCAACACTGCATAAAAGTCGTTAATTTTTTGCATTTTTGCTGTTTTTAGCGGTGTTTTTAGCGAAAAATTAAAGTTCTTTTGCTCGCTTGTGACATTGATGTTGTTGTAGATTATCGACATACTGCACGCGCCGCACGTGTCGTAGCAGGGTGGGTGATTGTTTAGTCTGGGTACGAGCAGGGGCTTTGCGCAAATTACATAGTGTGATTGTCCGTAGTCTGTGATTGTGATTAGGTCGTTGTTTGCGGTCGGTTTTGGTGTTGTGCAGTTGATTTGGGTAGAGTAGGATAGTGAGCAGTGCGAATGTGCGATTTGGTCGACAGGGTACACCATTAGCACGAATTTTTCGTGACAGACCGCGATATCTAGGTATCTGCACGGATTTTCACAGCAGCCGATTTGCTCACCATTGATGCAAAAAACTGCCGGCATAGCGCTACACAAATGTAAAAAAATATTTGACATATTCTTGACCTCGGGTTATTTTATTACTTTTGCGCTCGAGTTATTACTTTTTTGATTAAAAATATAAATATTGTCAAGAATTTGGATGAGAGGTAAAAAATTATGGAAAATCGGATTTTGGGTTGGGATGTAGAGCAGATTGTAAAACTTTGTCAAATGGTCAATAATTGTGAGGGGAAAAACTTGCTCGGCGTGTTCGGTAAATTTGCTAGCGAGCACGGAAAGAATATGTATAGCGTGAGGAATTTTTATTACAATTTGATACGCACGGCAGCAGATGACGCGAGCGTGCGCAGGGTGCTAGACGAGAATGGTATCGTGCTCAAACCAATCCATCATTTCTCTATTACGGAGGAGGAAAGACTGCTAAAAGAGGTGCTGATAGACACGGGAATGAGTATCCGCGCTGCGTGCTTGAGGCTCGCTGATGGCGATAAAATCAAGGCAGTTCGATATCAAAACAAGTACAGATATTTGCTAAAAAACAAGCCTGATTTGGTGAGAGAAATTTCGTGCGAAATTCAGAATTTGGGGTACAAATCTAGGCTTGATTCTGACGGTAAAATTTTGGTTTTGCCAAATCAAAATAATAATAAAAAATATATCACTGATGATGAAATTCAGGCGCTGTTTTTGGGGTTGGTGAGAATGATAAAACACTCTGCTGAAGAGCGGCTTTTTGATCAGCAAAATTTGGCTCAAAATTTAGCCAATGCCGAACTCCAAAAAGTGCAATTTGATGCTCGCAGAAAGCAGGTGTTGATACAAGAATTGCAAGCGCAAAACGAGATGTTAAAGAGCAAGTTGGATTTGCTGACTCAGCGTAGCCAAAACGACCAGCAGCACTATCAAAAAATCAAGGATTTGGTTGACAACAACAAAATGGCTGCTTTGCGTGAATTTGTGGCAAAATTGACCCAAAATGAGCAAAAAACGCACAAAAAACACTAAATTTTAGGTATTATGCAGGTACTATGCGTATACTATGCACTCTTAATTTTATGATTTTTGGGTAAAAATTAACCTTGGTATTAGCCGAGGTTTTTGCGTTTTTGTTGGGCGGGAAGCACGGTCTTTTGATTTAAAATCGTGTACATATCCAAGCGGTTTTTGCTCGGATTTTGGGTAAATTTGGTCTCAAAATCTGGTCGAAATTCTGTCAAAACCTGGGATAAAAATTGAGTAAAAATCGGATAAAATTAGCGGCAATAATTCTCAAAAATTTGGCGCAACTCAAGTGTGGTTTTTGAGGGCTTATTAGGCAAATTTTTTGCTAAAATTTGTGGCAAATTAGATGTTTTTTTGTGTGAGAGTGCGACAAATCAAAGGGCGAATTTTGTGCTGAATTTTTGCTCATTTTATAGCCAAAAATTGACTAAATAATTTTATAAAAAAGTTTATCAAAATGACTATTAAAATTGGTAATTTTATGATAGAATAGATTTGATGAATTTTGAGGTGAACGAATGAAGTTGAGAGTGATTTTGAGTAACAATTTTTGTGATGCCGACAACGTCCAGATTGACCTGCTGGGCGAGGGGCTGCGAGCAGGGCGAGAGCAGATAGTTTTTGCTCCAGATGCGCAGTGCTTATCTCTTGAGAGGAATATTCTCGACAGGCTGAATTTGCGTGCGACCTTTGGTGTAAAGGTGATGAGCCTTAGTCAATTTGCTGGCGAAATATTGCTGACGGGCAGTGAGTGTGTTTTGTCAAAAGTCGGGTCGGTGATGCTGGTGGAAATGCTGGTCGACCGGCTCAAGCAGCAGTTCGTTTGTTTCTGCGAAACGCAGTTGACTATATCCTTTGCCGAGAGTCTTTTTGCTTCAATTCAGTTGCTGCAGTCGTGCCAAATTACTCCACAAAAACTAGCGGAGATTTTGCCTCAAATAATGAGCAAACCTCTGCAGCAGAAATTGCAGGACATTCTCCTTATTTATACCGAGTACGAAAATTACAAATCGGGCAAATGGCTGGATGCTGGGGATAGGATGTGTGCTTTGGCGTCTGCTGTGCGTGCTGCTGATTGTCAAAATTGCGACATTCATTTTTGCGAAACAAACAGTATGTCGGCTGTCGATTTTGCGGTACTGGCTGCCTTTGCTGAGCGGGCGAATAGCGTCAGCGTGGGTGTGCTCCAGCCTGTGGAGGGGCAGCGGAATGCGGATTTGATTTTTAGTGATGTTTATCCTCAAGTGTTAGATTTTTGCGAAAAAATGGGTGTTGCGCCCGAGGTTATAAGCGCGCAATCAGAATTGCCGGAGTTTACGCAGCACATTCTCAAGAATGCTCTGGCAGTTTCTCCGCAAAAAGTTGAGTGCGATAATGGTGCGGTGGAGATTTATGAGGCGAGCAATCCGCGTCTTGAGGTCGAGTTTGTGGCGGCTGACATCTTGCAAAAAGTGCGTTCTGGCGCTCGTTTTCGTGATTTTGCTATAAATTGTGCCAATTTGGAGGGGTATGAGCAGTATATCCGTACCATTTTTGCCGAAGCGAAAATTCCTGTCTGGATAGATACCAAATATCCGCTTGCTTTTACCGAACTTGGTAAATTGATTTTTGCAATTCTCGACTTTGCTAGTGACGGGCTGCAGGTCAAAGATATTTATCGGATAATTTCAAATAGTCTAGCGAATATCTCGCGAGAGGATTGCGAGTTGTACAAAAATGTGACGGCGCGCTACGGTATCACAGGGGAGAGGTTGCTGGATGTGACTGCGCCCAAAAATGTCGATTTGGATTTTGAGCGTTATTTGCAGATTAATCAAAAATTGCAGTTTTTGTTTGATTTTTGTGGTAAAATCACGACTTTGGGGACTGTTTTTGAGTATATTGAGGCGCTAAACGCCATTTTGGAAAGTTTTTCTGTTGCTCCTCAACTGGGTGCGTTAGGTAAAAGTTTGCGCGATGAGGGTGATTTCAAGCGTGGAAATATCGCATCAAAGAGTTATCAAAAGTTCAAGAGTATACTAGAGAATATGGGGAAAGTCGTGGGTGATATGCGATGCGACTTTGCTGAATTTTGCAAAATTTTGCGCAGTGCGGTGGCTAATGAGGGGGTTAGTCCGCTGCCGATTCGGCTGGATTGCGTAAAAATTGGTGGTTCGGCGACCGCTTTTGAGTCTGTGGATTATTATTATATAATGTGCGCGACCGAGGGGAATTTTCCGTCGGCGGTCAGCGATGTTGGCTTAATTTCCGATTATGATATCGCGGCATTGGAGGGGGTAAATCTCAAGATTTCACCGTGTATTCGTGAAAAAAATGCTCTTTCGCGACTTATGATGATAAATAATTTATGTTTTGCCAAGAAAAAAATCACTTTTTCATATCCTTTGTGTATTGATGAAGAAAATTGCGAGTTGGCTAATGCTGTCGTGTCGGTGCAAAAAATGTTTACCGCAAACGGGGAGAAATTAAAGCCAATTAATATTGAGGCTTATTACAATCTGGAGTTTAACCCAGCGCGCGCGAACGAGATTGTCGATTTGCGTTATTATGACAAGAATAGAATGATGCGTGCTTTTGCATCGGGTGTTTCTGCTAGTGATTTGCGTGGGGAAGATTTGGCTTTGCAAAAGTCTCTCGAGGAGTTTTTGGAGAAAAATGAGCCCCAAAAAGTAGAAAAATTAGCCAAAATGTGTGGCAATTTGCGTGAAATACCTAATTTAAACAATCCTAGCGCGGTGTTTTTTGCCGAAGGTAAGGCTGGGGTCACGCAGATTGAGAGGTTTTTTGACTGTCCGTATGCTCACTTTTTGTCCTATGGTTTGAAGATAAAGGAAAAGCGTAGCGCCAACATTCAGGCGACTGATGTGGGTAATCTTTTGCACGCCGTTTTGGAGGATTTTGGGCGCAAATTGTCTCGTGAGGGGGTGCAAGATATGGCTCAAATACCGCCATATGTTGATGCGGTGTTTGACAAACTATTGAGTTGTGAAGATTATGAAAATCTTGTGTTTGGCGGTGGCAACAAAGCGCTGATTTCCGCTCTCAAAAAAGAGGCTGTGCGTGCGTGCGAAGCTGTAAACTATCAAATGTCGCATTCGCAGTACAAGGTCAAATTTGTCGAAGCGAAGTTTGGGACGGACTGCTTTGTGCCTGTCCCAGAAATTGCGATAGTTAATAGCGATTTGCGTGTCAAAATCAGTGGAAAAATCGACCGCGCCGATGTTTGTGGAAGTAAATTGAGGATAATTGACTACAAAACGAGCAAGAATAGTGCTGATTTTCGGTTATTAAACTTCTATTTGGGCAAAAAAATCCAACTTTTCTACTATATGGCAGTGATTTTGGATAATTTGCCATACTCGCCAAGCGGTGCATTCTATCTGCCTGTGCACAAGGAGTATACCGAGGGCGAGGTGATGACCCCGTATTCAAATTTTTGTATGCAGGGTATGCCGCTCGATGACGGCGCGGATATTCTGTGCCAAGATGACCAGATGAGTTTTGACCATCCAAAGAGTGATATTGTCAAATTTGAATTGTCTACTAGCAAGGAGGCAATGGCAAAAGACGAATTTGTGCTCAAAAACCGTGTCAAGGCAAGCCGAGAAAGTTTTGCGTTGATGCTGCGATATGCAAAGCAGGTTTTGGCGGGTGCGATAAATGATATTTATAGTGGGTATATCGAGCCGTCGCACTTTGAAAAATCTTGTGAATATTGTAAGTTCAAAAATATTTGTCGAGTCAGTGTCTTTGTGCAGGATAAAGTTCGCGCGGATAATTTTGACATAGAAAAAACGGCACCTTTTGCGTGCAAAAGCGAGGAAAAATGATGGAAAAAGTGGAAAAAAACGCAAAAAACACAGCAAAAACGGTAGAATACAACCCAGAACAGCGCCTCGCGATAAAAACTCGCAACAAGGATATTTTGGTTGCGGCTGGTGCTGGGTGTGGTAAAACTTTTGTAATGATTGAGCGAATTGCTGACAATATTATTGAAAAAGTCGCCAGCGTGGATCAACTGCTAGTGGTGACCTATACAAAGGCTGCTGCGAGCGAAATGCGCGTCAAGTTGAGCAACAAAATCAACGATTTGTTGGCTGACCCGCAGTATAGCGAGGATGATAAGGCGTATCTGCGCACCCAAGCAGACCTCATCGGACAGAGCGATATTTGTACGCTGCACAAATTTTGTCAAAACATTATCCAAAAATACTTTTATGTGCTAGATTTGGACGCTTCTTTTGCGATTTGTGATGATAATGAGGCGAAAGTTTTGCGAAATCGTGCAATAAATCAACTTTTCGATGACCTAATTGCTGCCAATGATGCGGACTTTTTGTTGTTGGCGAAAACATTTGATGACAAGCGCGGTTTTGATAAAATTGCAAAATATGTGTACAAAATTTATGAATTTTTGAACAATCAGCCCGATATTTCTGCATATAGGCAAAAGGTAAACAGTGCTTTTAACGAGGATTTGAGTCAAAACAGGTTCGCTCAAGTATTGAATAAGAATACTGCCGAGTTATTCCAGCATTTTACGGCGATTTTTAGACAGTTGCGCATTGATGCGCAGTATTTGGGGCTCGAAAAAATGGTGGAACTGCTGGATAATTATGTAATGATGATGTCGCAAGTTCGGGAATCAAACGATTTTGAGACGAATTTGCGCTATGCTTTTAATATTAAATTGCCAGCATTGCCTAGGACAAAGGCGCAATCTCCCGAAGAAGATGATTTGCGCGCGGCAACTCGCGATGCAAAGGAAGAATTTTCAAAAGGGCTCAAAAATGTTTTGGCTGATTACACTACGAGCGATATTTCTCAAATAAAAAACGATATTATGTCGGGGCAGGGGCTTGTGAATGCGATGCTAAATTTGGTTGAGCAGTTTAGAAATAGGTATCTGACGCTCAAAAAGGAAAAAAACTTGCTCGATTTCTCTGATTTGGAGCATTATGCGTATCAAATTTTGTCCAATCCACAAGTAAATGCCGAGGTTCGCAACCGCTACAAGCAGATTTATGTCGACGAGTATCAAGATGTAAATGATATTCAAGAGGGCATTCTCAATTTGGTACACGACATTCGTGATATTTTCTTGGTGGGCGACGTAAAACAGAGTATTTATGGGTTTAGAAACACAAATCCGCAGATTTTTTTGGATAAATTGGACAAATTTAACAGTGAAGACAAGGTTACAGGCTCTGCTATAAAGATAGATTTGAATAACAATTATCGCAGTGACCAGCGTGTTTTGGATTATGTAAACTGGATTTTTGGTGTTTTGATGACTAAGGAATTCGCTGGAATTGATTATTCTGACGGAAACGCGATGAATTCGGCATCGAATTATCAGCACAACAATCCCAAAGCGTTGCCAACCGTCGAGTTGATGGTGGTCAACAAGACAAAAACCGAGTCAGAAAAACTTTCTGCAGCGCAGATTTACACGGTGAGCACGGCGCCGCTAGTGGAAGATGAGGAAAAAAGTTATGCAAAAGCGGAGGCGTATGCCATTTATGACCGAATAATGTATCTTTTGAGTGAGCAAAAAACGATTTATGACGCAAAAAAGAAGATAGACAGACCGATTCAGTTTTGCGATATCACTATTTTGGCGCGCACGCGTAGTAATGCTTTGATGGAGATTTTGGCGTGCTTGGGTGAATTGGGCTTGCCAATCGCTCCCGTTAGCAAGGAGAGTGTGCTCGAGGAATATGAAGTCGAGATTTTGCTGAGTTATCTCAAATTGATTGACAATCGTGCGGATGATATCGCATTGACTGAATTTTTGGTGTCGCCTATTGTGGGGCTGGACGAAGAAGATTTGTGCAAAATTCGTGTAAATTTTCAACAAAAAGAGTATTTTTATCAGTGCGTTTATGAATATTCTCAAGATGATGAAATCAAGGAAAAGATTGATTTTGCATTGGATTTGCTTGATTTTGGGCGAAAAAAGTTGATAAATGGCTCAATTTATCAAACTTTGATGGAGTTTTGTGACAAAACTGATTATCTAAATTTTGTCGCTGCAATGCCGCGCGGCGAGGAGCGTGTCCGCAATATTATGGGCTACCTCAATAGTTTTATAGGCACAAAATATGACTACGATTTGTGTGATTATCTGTCGAATATGTCTCAAAATACTGAGGTGGAAAAGATTTTGCGTGAGCCAAATACTGGCGCAAGCGTGATTGGGGTGGCGACAATGCACCAGAGTAAAGGGCTGGAATACCCGATAGTATTTATGGTGGATTGTGGTCACAATTATAATATTGAGGACAAAAAGGGCGACTTTTTGCTGAGTTCGGAATTGGGAATAGGAATGTACACTTACGACACCGAAAGCCGGATAAAACGCAAGACAATTCTGCATGGCGCGGTCAAAATCGCCAGCAAAGACAAAGACTTGGCGGAGCGCCAAAGGCTGCTATATGTGGCGATGACTCGTGCCAAAAATCACTTGTTTATTTCGGGGGCGATGCGATTGGACACTTTTATACCTTATCAGTCGGCGTATGGTCTCAAATCTACGCAGAATGATTTGAGCCTGATTCTGTCTTCGCTCACTATAGATGATGTGAATACTCTGCGCGCGGTTGGGAGTCTTTCGCAAGAATTGACCAAAGAAAATATCGTAAAATATACCGTGCTTGATACACCTAGCGACAATGCCGAACAAAACAATGTCACTATCCCCACAAAAAATAAGGGGATAACAGCAAAATATGTTGATATACTGACAAAAAATGCAGATTTCGACTACCCATACAAAAAATCTTGTGCGACTGTATTAAACACTTCGGTGACAGCGTTAAATCACGAGGCGAGTGTTCAAATTCTCGAAAATACTCTGCAAAATACCGAAAAAAGCAACAGTCCTGAGGTCGAAAAAATTGATACCGAGGTGGGGACGGCTTTTCACAAGGCGATGGAAATAATTGATTTTAATCTGAGTACTGAGGGCGAAGTGGCGGAATATTTGAGCAAAAAATTGTCTGCCGATGAATTGAAAATGGTGGATTGTGGCAAGATAACCAAGGCGATAAATAATTTGCGACCTATTTTGCAGGGGGCAAAACTGTTGCGCGAGCAGGAATTTTCTATGCGTGCACCGCTTTGCGAATTGATAAAAACGGATGTCTGTGATGAGGTATTTGTGCGAGGAATTATCGACCTTGTGGCGGTCAAGGACGACGAAGTGATACTTGTCGACTACAAAACAAGCAATTCCCAAGACCTCCAAAAAACTGCTCAAACATACGCGACTCAGCTAAATTGCTACGAAAAAGCGGTGGAAGCAGTGCTGTCGCGACCAGTAAAACAAAAATTTCTTTACTTTTTTTTGCAAGAACGCTTAATATTAATTGACAATGATTGAGTTATTTTTGTATAATTAATATGCAAAGATAGACAAGCTTTGTGAAAAATAGGAGTTTATTATGATTTCATTTTTGGGTGCAGAGTCCGCAATGGGTGCCATTGTCGATTTTTTCAAGAGCCTAGTGTCGGGGATAAATCTTGACACTGTGCTGTTTATTTCGGTAGGGCTGCTTGCGGTAGTGTTTGTTGCCTCAATCTTTCGCTTGGTGTGGTGCTACGAAAGTAGGGCAATTCGACAAATGCATAAAATTAATAGATATTTAAAAGCGAATCCAAAGATTAACGATTCAAATTTGGTGGAATTTCACAAAAAAATGCGAAAATTGCCGCGCAAATTCAGAGACCGTTGGCAATTATTTATGCTAGAGCGCGAGGGTAGCCCTAGCCGATACCTCACGGTTGAGTACTGCGTAAAGCGTCCGCTCAGCAATAGTGCGTATGTATCGGTGAGAAAGCAGATTACATACACCTCGATTGTGCTGGCGATTTTTGCATTCATCTTTTCGGTCGCTTGCATTTCGGTGGGCAGTGCGGAAAAATTGTTGAATGTAAGTTTGGTACTCCAAATGCTGGCAGGGCCTCTATTGGTGGGGTTGTTCGGCTGTATCTTCTGTATGATTGTGCAACTGCGTTTTACGTTGGTGACCAACAGTTTTTATGACGAATTCAATGATTTTATGCGTAATATTGACAAGTCTACGAACGCGATGCCTGATTATGTGGACTACGAATTATTGTTTACGCCAAAAGAAATCAACGCAGGGATACCAGTTTTGCGTGAATATTTGGAAAAACGCGCGCTGGAAGAGCAGAGGCTATTGGAGAAGGCAAAGCAGGAGGATGCAAACCACAGCCCTTACAATTTTGCCGACCTTGGTGTAAACGGTGCGCAACTTATTGAGCGTGCCGTGACTGAGAGTGAAAAGTTTTTGATGAATAAGATTCAAATTCAGCAAGAAATTACTGATTTGGAGAAACAATTACAGAAAACTGAGGAAAACAAAGAGAATATTGAGCGCGAAGCAAACAGAAAGTTGCAGGCGATCAAAGAGAACTTGGAGCGCCTTGACAAGGCTATGGCTGAGACGACCAACCGCGTGGAGATAAACTACAACAGGCGTCAGGCGACCGAGGAAATGAACAAAAAGGCAAAACTCGAAAAAGACCTCGAGAATATGCTCAACAAAGAGCAAGTCCAAATCGATGCGCTCAAAGTCGAGATACAAAAACGCAAAGAAATCGTGGACACCAACAAGGCGGAGGTGGAAACCGCACTCAAATCAGAGTACGACACTTTCGCTACAAAAGTGTATCAAGAACTTTCTGAAAAGATTACTCGTGACAATTCAGAGCAGATGCGTGACCTAGAAATGGTAATCGCAAGGCTTAAAGCAAAGGTTCAAGAATACAATAAAGACATCGAAAAACGCGATAATTTGGTAGAAGCGCGCTCGATTGAGGTAGAGAATTTGCGTCACGAATTGCGTAAAGCCAAGACGATTATCAAGGATATGAACAAGAAAAAGGGCAAACACGCTATTGATGTCGATGCGGTAATCAAAGAGCCTGAGCACTATGACCCTGACAAAGTTGTGGAGAAGCCTACTGTGGCGGATAAATTTACCGAAGAGCCTACCGCGGCACCAAAGGATGAATTTGTAGCAGAAGAGGCAGCGCCTCAACCAGTGGAAGAGTTTGCAGAACCTGTGATGAATGAGCCTGTTTTTGCAGAACCAATGAGTGAAGCGATGGGGCAGCCTATGGAGCAGTATGATGCGGCTTATGCAGAGGTGCCTGTAGATAATTATGCGAGTGATTATGCTGACCCAATGAATTATGCGCAAAATGGCGATGTTTTTGTAGAAAATCCAGACCAAAACGCGTATTTTCAGTCAGGAATGTCATCAGATGGCTTTGTTCAAGAACCTATAGATATGCAGCCTGTTGAGTTTCAACCCGTTGAATTTGCTCAGCCGCAACAGGATGTTTTTGAGCCTGTAGTTAATGAGGTTGAAGAGCAGCCGAAGAAGAGTCAAAACGCGCAGATTAAGAAAGGCAAAATCGTAAAACCTGCCAAAAAATCAGCAAAAACAGAGGAAAAAGCGGAAAAAACTGAAGAAAAATCAGAAAAAGAGCCAAAAATTGACAAGACTACTCAAGAAAACAAAGAGGCTATCGCTGATGTAAAAACCACTGTTGATGAACTCAAGCAGGAAATTGCCAAGATTAGCAAAGAGCGCGAGGATGACAAAGAGGCTGAAAAAGAGAAAAAAGCGACCGCAAACGATGAGTTGGAGGCTCTGCAAAAGCAAATCAATGCTGAAAACCAAAGACTAAAACAACAACAAGAAGAGTTGCGTGCTCAGATTGACGAAACGCTTAAGACTATGGAAAAAGCAACCAACGCTACCAAGGCTGAGCGTACGCGTAATATCAAAAAGATTAAAGATTTGATTGCTCAACTAAAGCAAGAGGCTGTGGCTGCTAAAGAGCGTGGGGCGAGCAAGTCTGAGATTAACAAAATCAACAAATCTGCAGCAGAATTGGTAAAAGTCATCGCTGATTATCAGGCGAACAAACCAATCGGCAAGTCTGCAAAATAAACAAAAAAAACGCAAAAAAGCCACAAAAATGTGGCTTTTTTTGCTGAATTTGCAAAATTCGTGATATTTGTTTGTCATTTTTGCGAAAATACTTTATAATTTAGAACAAGAAAATTTAACGAGAAAGGGGGGTTGCTTATGGGAATAGGTGCTGTTTTGGGGATTGTCTTGGGCTGTCTGGTGTTGCTAATTTTGATAGTGTTGGTTTGGTGGTATGCTGCTACATATCACTCGATTATTTCTAGCAAAAATAACGCTGATTTGGCGTTTGTGGAGTTGAATAATTCGCTCCAGTCGCGGTACCAAGAGTTGTCTGATTTCGCTCTCGGGAGTGGCAAATGCTGTGACCCCGAAGAAATTAAGCAGATGTTGCAACTGCGCAATATGGCTATGGCTAGTGCTACGATTGAAGAGCAATTAGAGAATGAGGAAAAATTGCAAAAACTGTTAGAAAAAATACTACTAGAATGTGAGGCGAAAAAAGCAAATTTTGCTGCAGAAGAGCAGGAAAATTGCGAAAATTTGCGTAAAATGCAGGATTTTATCGATAAAAACCGCAAATTTTATAATTCTATGGCGACGACTTATAACAAAAAGTTGGAGTCTGTTCCGGGTAAGTTTTGGTCAAAAAAAGGTCATTTTGAGCCGATGGGTTTGTTTAATATTTAGTAAGAAAAGTCCCCCGATAATGGGGGCTTTTTTGTCATATTTGGGCTGCACAAAAAATATGATAATGTATGATAAAAATATTGGAACACAAAAAAGTCGACAAGATTTTGTATACCTGCGAGCAGGGGGATAGCCTCGAGGGGATTGCTGCGATGTTTGGGACAAGCGTCCAAGCCATCAAAGATAGCAACCCGCTATTCAGTCGCGTATATTCGGGGTGTGTCTTGTTATTGGAATGCGTGGGCAAAAAGCGCATCACGGTAGAGCCGCTGCAGACTTTGGCAATGATTGCATGTGCGCATAAAACCACGGTAGAGAATTTGATGCGGCTAAACAATCTCGTGACTGAGCGAGTTTTCGTCGGAATGCAATTATTAGTCGAGGAGGAGTAGGGCGGGCAAGTGTCAAAAACTTTATTTCAATCAGTACTGATAATTGCTGGTTTTTCAGTTTTAACGCGTTTTTTGGGCTTTTTGTTTAGAATTTACTTGTCTCGCGAGTTGGGTGCCGAATTGCTCGGTGTGTACCAAGTCGCTTTTAGCGTGTTTATGGTGCTAATCGTAATTGTGAGCAGCGGAATTCCGTTGGCTGTGTCAAAGTCGATAGCAAAATATAATGTCGAGGGCAAAAACAAGCAGAGTGGCTCTATGGTCGCGAGTGCTCTAATTGTAGGATTGGCGATTTCGATAGCGTTATGTGGTATTTTTTTGTTATTTTACCAGTACATAGGGGCGCTATTTGCCGACCCGAGGTGTATTTATATTCTGATTAGCCTGCTGCCAGCGGTGGTGTGCAGTGCTGTCTATTCTGCGTTTCGCGGTGCGTTGTGGGGAGTGCAAGATTATTTTAATGTAAGTTTGGCAGAACTCATCGAGCAAGTACTGCGAATAGCGATTTTTGCATTGATGGCGGAATGGATTTTTACTTCACTCGACGGCGCGATGGTTGCGGGGATTTCGATGTCGGTCGCGTGCGTGTTGAGCGCGCTCTTTGTGGTAATTGTATATTTTAGGAAGGGGAATAGGCTCGCGTCGCCCCGCATCTGCTACAAACCTTTGATAAAAAGTGCTGCCCCTGTGACGGGGGTGAGGGTGGCGAGCAGTCTAATACAGCCGATTATCGCGGTGCTTTTCCCAGCGATGCTTGTGTTGGCTGGTTATACGAGCGAGCAGGCGATGGAAGCATATGGTATGGCGATGGGGATGACTTTCCCACTGCTGTTTTTGCCGTCAACCATAGTTGGTGCGCTGAGTTTTGCGCTCATACCAGACCTTTCTGCTGCGATTGCGCAAAAAAATGATAGTTTGGTAAGGTCGCGAATTACTACCAGTCTGTCATTTGCGTTGTTTGTTTCTGCTTTGATAATCCCGTTTTACATTGGGTGCGGCGAGGCGATTGGGTTGTTTTTGTACGATAACGCTGGTAGTGGTGTATACTTGAGTCGAAGTGCTTGGGTAATGATACCTCTAGGGCTAAGTAATATTACTAGCAGTATTCTCAATGCGTTTAATCTCGAGGTCAAGAGTTTTGTCAACAACATTTTGGGCGGGGTACTGTTGCTTGGTTTTGTCGTTTGTGCGAGCGGTGCGCTTGGGGTGGATGCGCTGATTTGGGGCTTTGGTGCGTGTATGACGATAACCACAATTCTCAACTTGTTTATGCTAAAAAGGCACACAAAACTCAATTTTATGCTGCTAAAACCGCTATTTTTGATGATTTTGTTTATAATTCCTGCCAGTTTGCTCGCAAAATGGGTGTATGGGTTGATGCTGCTGTGTATGCCGAATGTCGTAGCGCTAGGATTGGGTGCTGCGGCAGGGTGCGGTAGTTTCGCGATACTGTGTTGGCTATTCAAATTGGTAGATGTCACCAGCGTTTTGCTCAAAATTAACCTAAAAAAGCACAAAAAATCTACAAAAACTGCATAAAAATTGAAAAAAGAAAAATGATACTAATATGTTGGTATTATTATGTAGAGTTTTGATAATTTATCTAGTCGTGCTGTTGTATCTGCGGATTATGGGCAAAAGGCAGTTGGGAGAAATGCAGCCCTTTGAATTGGTTATCACATTGCTAATCGCAGATATCGCGGCATTGCCGATGACGCAAACGAGTATGCCGATGGCGTTTAGTTTTATTCCGTTGACGACCTTGGTAATCATTCACTTTTTTGTCAGCGTCTGCGCCCGAAAAAATGTCACGCTCAGAAAATTGATAAATGGTAAGCCCGTGATAGTGATTTCGCCTGACGGAATTCAATTTGACGAGCTCAAGCAACTCAATATGTCGATGGACGATTTGCTTGAGGGGATACGCGGCTGCAATTATTTTTGTGTCGAAGACGTGCTGTACGCGATAATCGAAACCAATGGCAAAATGTCGGTCATTCCCAAAAAGGCGGCTAGCAATGTGACTGTCGACGATATGCAACTTAGACTGCCCGAAAACACTTTACCACTCATTTTGGTGTCTGCAGGAAAAATCGTTTCTCCCAATCTCAAAATCGCAAAAGTAGACAAAAAGTTTGTACTTGATGCGCTAAATTCTGTCCAAATTACCGACCTCAAAAATGTATTATTATTCACTATTGACACCGAGGGAGCGGGTTTTGTGGAGACGATGGATGGGGGGATTATAAGTCTAACTCTCGACTACAAGGGGGATTGGTAAATGGTGACGAAAAAGTTTTGGATAATACTGGTGCTGATACTAGTAGTCGGGGGCTTGGCGACATTTGAGCAGGTGTATACCGACCAAACTGTGGCAACTCTCAAAACTGAGATTGCTACACTCGAAACGCTCATTGATAGCGAAAATCTCGAGCAAAGTGTGCAAAAAACGCAAAAAATCATTGATTTTTGGAAAGAAAAGGAGACGGTCATCTGTTTGTTTGTGGATTATCGAGATATCGAGGCAATCGGCAAACAGGCGGATTTGGTCAAATCTCATCTAGGTAATAGTGACTTTGAACTGGCGAAAGTGGAGTGCAATACCTTGCATCACGTAGTCACGACTTTTGGTGAAATGATAGGCTTTGACTGGCACAATATATTTTAAAAACAATCTCAAAATGCGCCTAACTAGAGTGTAATAATTATGCAAAATTATGAATATTATTCATAATAAAAATTAAAAAATAATTTATTAATTTTTGCAAAAATTTACTCAAAATAGGTGCATTTTTGTGTTTTATTTGTTATAATAGGCTAAGACTATTTTTAGGAAGATAAAATGTACATTATAGAACCAGTAAAAACAAAAAAGCAGTTGCGACAGTTCGTGCAATTCCAGTTGGATTTGTACAAGGGCTGCGAGTTTTTTGTGCCGCCATTTTTTAGTGATGAGATGCTCAACCTCGACCCCAAAAAGAGCCCTTATCAGAGGTCGGGTGCGACGGCACAGTGTTTTCTTTGCCGTGATGAGACAGGCAAAATCGTAGGCAGGGTGTGCGGAATTGTCAGTCACCTGTACAACGAAAAGAATAATGAAAAGCGCGTGCGCGTGAGCCGCTTTGATTGTATTGATGATGCAGAGGTTGCTGAATTATTGTTCAAAACTGTAGAGGATTGGGGCAGGGCGCAAGGAATGGAGGAGATTCACGGGCCGTTAGGGTTTACCGATATGGAGCGCGAGGGGCTGCTCATCGAGGGCTTTGATACAATGTCTACGCTCAACAGTCAGTACTATTACCCTTATTTTGAAAAGATGTTTGTGGACAATGGCTATCAAAAAGAGGTGGACTGGATCGAGTATCGTTTTTGGCGAACAAAGCAGTGCGATGATAGGACTGCCCGCTTGAGCGATGCAGTGGAAAAACGCGCTGGCATACACGAACTAGAGATAAAGAGCATTCCTTGGCTCATCAAAAATTATTATGACGAGATTTTTGATGTGCTGGATGAGGCGTACGGTTCGCTCTACGGCACTGTGCCTATTACCAAAGATATCCGCGAGAGCGTGGTCGGGCAGTTTAAGTTGATATTAAAAAAAGACCTCATCTCAGTCCTTGTCGATGATGATGGGCGCGTAATCGGTGTGGGCATTTTGATGCCGGGCATTGCAAAGTCGGTGCACGATAGTGGTGGAAAGTTGATGCCTTTTGGGTGGATAAAAATTCTGAAAGAACTCAATCACCCAAAATCGCTCGAAATGCTGCTCATCGGTGTGAAAAAAGAGTATAAAAACAAAGGCGTGACTTCGATAATTTTCCACCATATATTAGATAGAATAGCCAAGCATTATAGTGATATCGATTTTTCTGAGACCAACCTGCAACTCGAGGATAATTACAAGGTGCAGCAGTTGTTTACAAAAGCCTTTGAGACAAAACAGATGAGGCGTAGGCGCTGCTATTGTAAGAGTCTGACGGACAAGCCCGTGAATATCAAGCCGTGCTTTACCGAGCCAGAAGAGGATGATGTCGACGAAAATGATATGTAATTGGCAACAAAATAGAATTTTAGCGTTGTTTGATTGCTAAAATTTTATTTTTTTGATATAATTAATGATATATGACTGGGAGGACTAAAATTATGGAAATAAAAATAATGTCAAAAAATTATCAAGTTAGCGACAAACTGCAGGAGATTATCAAGGAGAAAGTAGCCAAACTCGATAGGTATTTTGAGGAGACCGCTACCGCAAAAGTCGTTTGTAGTAAAATCAAAGACACCTACAAATTAGAGTTGACTATCGTTGACAAGGGTTTGCTATTCCGCAGTGAGGTCGCTAGCGATAATATGTATCAAAATATCGACCTCGCGCTGCCAAAGGTTGAGCGCCAAATCGTCAAGTATTCGACCAAGTTGAAAGATAAATTGCACAAAGCTAGCAGTATCAAGGGCTTGCTCTTTAATGATGACGAATTTGACTTTAAGCCTGAGGAGTGCAAGGTTAGCAAATCAAAGAATTTTGTGATTTACCCGTTGACCGAAACTGAGGCGATTATGGAACTCGAGAATTCAGACCACAGTTTTTATGTGTTTTTGAATGCTCAGACCGGCAAAGTCAATGTTATTTACAAGCGTTTTGAGGGCGATTACGGTATCATCGAGCCTGATTACGAATAATTTGATTATGAATAAATATCTAGCGCTGAGGCGAGCCGCTATATAGTGGCTCGCCTCGGCGCTTTTTTGTTTTTGTGTCAATCGCAAAAATCGCGGCATATATATTATAAAACTTTTGGAGGGGAAATGTACAATATCGCAGTGGTGTTCGGAGGGGTGACGCCCGAACATAGCATTTCAATCATTACGGCAATCGGGGTAATCAAAAACTTGAGCCTAAACTATAATCCAGTTCCGATATACATAAATACAGCAGGGGAGTGGCTGACCGGCAAGCACCTCTTGGACGCCGAAACTTATCACACCGAGCCCAAAGGCAAGGAGTGCTTTTTGAAACCAAATTGCTCCTGCCTATTCACCAAAAATGCGCTAGGATATAGCAAAACACCTATAGATTGCGCACTTTTGTGCCTGCACGGTGGGGTGTATGAGGGCGGTGCGGTGCAGGGGGTGCTCGACTTGGCTGGCATCCCATACACTTCGCCCGCGATTTTGCCTAGTGCGGTGGGTATGGACAAAGTCGTATCAAAGTTGCTATTCAAGAGCCTAAATATCCCGACCCCAAAGTTTGTTTGGGGGGAGAGTAAAAATAGTGATGACCTGATTTTGAGTGCGGGCAAAAAACTGAGTTTTCCGCTGATTGTTAAACCTGCTCGATGCGGGAGTAGTGTGGGGATTGCTCGGGTGCAAGATGAGGAGGCCCTGCGTCGGGCGGTCGATAATGCGGGGCTGTTTGACGACAAAATCATCATCGAAGAGGCTCTGTCGGATTGCCGTGAGTTGAATGTCGCGCTGATGCGGAGCAAGGGAGGAGTCAAGGTCTCTAGTATAGAAGAAATCAAATGCGAGCATCCGATATATTCTTTTGAGGACAAATATTCTCAGACGGCTGAGGTAGAGAGGATAGTGCCTGCGAGTGTTTCGCTCAAAATTATGAGTAAAATTCTAAATTATGCGACCGCGGTATATGACGCGCTAGGAATGGATGGCGTGGTGAGATTTGACTTTTTGATAGTGGGCGAACGCGTATACCTCAATGAGGTCAACACAATCCCTGGGAGTTTTGCGTTTTATCTGTGGAAAAACGAGGGACTGTCCTTTGCGCAACTACTCAATATCACTATAAAGAACGCGCGCGCGCGTGAGGCGAGAATGTCGGTGGTGCAGTATAATGCGGCTGTTTTGCAGGACTTGAATAAAATCAAAACCATTATGGAAAAGTAGGGCGTGGGGCCGTAGTCCCGGCTTTTTCTTTTGGGCGGCTCGTGGGTGGATGCTTTTGTCGTGTGTGCGTAAATATTCTTCATCCGCACAACACGCGGCTTGCCGTAGTGTGTGCTGCCGCACCCACTGATGCGCCGAATGGCGCATTAGGCGCCCGCTGGGCGCCTTACGGCAAGCCGCCCCCAGCCACCTTACTCCTATAACACTCAACAACGTAGCCCGTTGCTATACAATCTAACGTCGCCGCGCCGCCAATTATACAGACGGCTACATTAGCCGCGAAAGGGCGTTGCGCGGGTATGTGGCGCGAATGACGCTGATTTTTTCAATGAGAAAAGAGGCGTGCGCGCTAGCGCAGCAGTGTAGCAGGTCGGTCAGCAGGTCGAGGTCTTGGGTGGTAAAAAAGATAGAGCGAAGATCGTATTTTTGGGTGAGGAAAATTCCGCCATTTCTGCCCGTGCAAGTGGTGACAGGTACGCCATTTGCACTGAGGTGGTCGACATAGCGATAAATCGTGCGCGTACTGAGTTCTAGTTTTTCAGCCAAAGCCTGAGCGGTGACTTTTTCATAACGCATTAAATCTAGCAAAACGCTGAACATTAAATGCACATTCATTAGAATTACTCCTGAGTTTGGGAGCATTATAACACAAAGTCTTGCCCGTGTCAAATGCTTGTTTTTGCTTTTTGGCAGGGCGTTTTTGTACTCGTTTTACTAGGAGCGGGCGGGGGCTTGGGCTATAAAAATTTTGCAAAGTATAAAATCAGCAGCAAAGGGGCAAACTTATGGCAAAGTAGGTGAAAATGCGAAAAATTACAAAAAGTATCGATTTGGTCAAGCAGGAAATCGAAAAACTCAAAGGGCAAAGCATCAGAATGCAGGTCAATCTCGGTCGCAAAAAAATGATAAATTATGAAGGGGTCGTGGAGGATATTTATAGCAGCGTTTTTGTGGTGCGGATCGTGAGAGAAATGCAGCACTCTACTCTATTATCTGCACGCCCTGATAACCCAGTTTTAGCCCAAAAATCGACCTTGGTGCCAAAAAAACTGAGTTATAGTTTTAGCGATGTGCTGTGTGGCGATGTCAAAATCGCTATCAAAAAATAGCCGAATAGTGCATATTCTCCAAACAAAAATAATATAGTAAAGCAATACAAGTTTGGAGGACGATATGCCATTTGAACCATTGACCAAGGTATTCAGCGTAAACTATTCGCAAGATTTGAGAGAGGAGGTCAGCGCCGTTTTGGTCAACTTGCCTGCAGGCAACAATAATATTTCTCGCGTGCTATCAATATCAAACAAGGCGTGCGTAGAGAGTATTATCCAAAATTCGGGGAGCGCTCAGATAGAGGGGAAGATTTTTTCGCACGTGCTGATACAGAATACTGACGGCACGGTCGCTACACTAGAGGCGGCGACGCCGTATGCCGTGACAGTGGTAAACAAGGATATTAGTCCAGATACTCAGATGCTGGCGACCGCTAGAGTAATAGGGATTAGTACTGTCCAAGCATCAGAGAATATGGTGGGATTTACCGTAAATGTCGGCACCACGCCGATACTCATTTTGCGTAGGGAAAATCAGATACTCGAGAGCGCTGGCGCGATAGCAGAGCAGAGGCGCGATGTGATAAATTATGTCGATATTGTGTCGGCTACTGCGCAAGAATTCGACCTCAGTGTAGAATTAGATTTGCCGCCGTCCATTTCTAGTATCCTCAGCATCGACACCGCCACTTCGCTCAAAAATGTGGAGGCGGGTAACGACCTCGTCGTCTTGCAAGGGGAAATATACTGCAATATGATTTATCTAACGGGCGACGAAGAGCCAAAACTAAAAAATCACCACTATACCCAAGAATTTACTCACGAGATTTTGGCGAACGGCGTAGTCATCAGCGATTTTGCGAATGCGAGTCTAGAGAGTATTGGCACCAAGTATGAATTGAATGGCGAAATCAATAGCGCAAAAGGTACGGTGGTGCTGGATAATCGTCTAAAAGCGAACCTGATTATCGGGCAGGCAAAGTCTGTAGAGGCGGTGGTAGACGCTTTTTGTCCTAGGTATGTGCTTGAGACAGAATTCGCCGACTTTCATCAGCAATTAGCATCCAATTTTTGTAATACCGAAAAAATCGACGGCAATATCAATCTGGGCGAAGACTCACGTCGAATAGACAAAGTGCTGTGTGTGAGTGCGGGGAATATCGTTATTCAGTCGGTCGCTCCGCAAGAGGGGAGTTTTGCGGTGTCGGGCAAATTGGTCTGCGATGTGGTGTACAAATTGGACGATGACGAGGGGAGTGTCGAGTCAGTGCTGGCGGAAATTCCTTTTGACCTAAGCATCAAAAACGATGCTGTCACGCCTACCTCCATTCTTCGCGTGGATATCAAGCCTCGCGATATCGACGCGCGTAACAAACGCGCCAAAGAAATCGATTTGCTCGCCGAAGTCAATGTGTATGTCACAGTCATCAATAATACGACCGAGCAGGTTTTGCGTAATATTTCGCTTGGCGCAAAACGCAATCAAAATAATGTCGCACTAGGGTATTATATCATCCCTGAGGCAGAAACTCTGTGGGATGCGAGCAAACTCTTGCTCATGTCGGGGGAGATGATTATGCAGCAAAATCCCGACCTGCAGTTCCCGATTACCGCGCCGCAAAAGGTCATCATTTATAGGCAAAAAGTAATGGAATAGGAGTGCATAGCACTTGCATAGTACCTGCATAGTACCTCAAAAAACCTAGAAAAACTAGGTTTTTTTGTTATTTTGATGCAATTTTGATTAAAAATTACAACTTGGTCTATAATCCTCCTCGAGGTGAAAAATGAATTATAAACACATTATTTGTGCATCGCTGACTATCGTGGTACTGCTCATCGGATTTTTATTTTTGCCGACCAATCAGGCGACCGAAACTGAGTTGGGGGCGGGAGAGTTTTTGCGGATACATATTAGAGCGAATAGCAACGACGCGATTGACCAACAGGTCAAATACAAGGTCAAGGATGAATTGGTCGAGTACTTGACTCCTATGTTGTCCCAGGCGGCTTCAAAGTCTGAGGCTATGACGCTGGTGCGTGAGAATTTGACAGACATTAGCAAAGTTGCTAGTTTAGTTTTGCACGATGCTGGCTATAATTATGATGCAAAAGCAAAATTGACGAGCGAATATTTTCCGACTCGCTGTTACGACGATGTGGTGCTAGAGAGTGGCGAGTACGATAGCCTCATAGTCAATCTAGGTGCAGGTACGGGGAATAATTGGTGGTGCGTCGTCTATCCGCCATTGTGCTTTGTGGCGAGTGCGGATGATGCTGACGGGATAACTTATCGCTCAAAAATTTTGGACATTATCAGAAACTTCTTTGGAGGATAGGATGAACAAAACATTATTAAAAGGTCTAGCCCTGTTGTGCTGCCTTTTCGCTATCGTGAGCGTGGGTATCGTAGGGCTATGCATCCCGCAGAACGATTTTGCGAGTGAAACAGTCATCGAAACAGGCTTGACGACTACGCAGATAAAAACCGTGCAGCAGAAATTGAAAAATTGGGGATATTACTCGGGCTCGGTCGACGGAATTTACGGCTCAAGGACAAGGGCTGCTGTCATCAAATTCCAAAAGAAAAACGGGCTCAGCGCTGACGGCATCGTGGGGACACAGACTGCCAAGGCTTTGGGAATGAGTCTCAGTAGCCAGTCTAGCAATGATTTGTACCTATTAGCAAAGTGTATCCACGCCGAGGCGCGTGGCGAGCCGTATTCGGGGCAGGTGGCAGTCGGTGCGGTTATTCTCAATCGCGTCAAGAGTAGCAAGTTTCCGAATACTATCTATGGTGTGATTTATCAGCCGTATGCATTCACCGCTGTGTCAGACGGGCAGATAAATCTCGAGCCGAATTCCACCGCGTACAAGGCTGCTCGTGACGCCCTCAATGGCTGGGATCCGACATACGGATGCATCTATTATTACAACCCAAGCACCGCGACGAGTAGTTGGATTTGGTCGAGGAAAGTCGTGGTGACTATCGGAAAGCACAATTTCGCAGTATAAAGGAGCAAAAATGACCAAAAAAGTATGGAAAATTATCACACTTTCACTGTGCGGCGTGATTTTGTGCGGGGCGGTGGCGTGGGCGGGGGTGAGCCTCGGAATGACGACCAACGCCTTGGGGCAGTACAAAAATCAACTAGAGTACGTTTATGAGCGGAATTTGTACGAGTTGACGGATAATATCAACAATATAGAGTCAAATCTCGCCAAACTCAAGAATGCCACCGCCACCGATGTTCAAGAGCGGTATTTGGGCAGCATCGTGGCTCTAGCAAACACTGCACAGGACAATATCGCGACTCTGCCTATCGAGCACAACGCAATCAATGACACTATCAAATTCGTCAACCAACTGAGCGGTTATGGGCTGGTGTTGCAGCAAAAATTAGTCAAAAACGAAACGCTCTCAATGGATGATATGGAGCAAATCGCAGGGCTGCATACCTCGAGCCAAAATATCAAGTACGAACTAAATCGCCTAGCAGTGATGATTTCGGGCGGGTATTCGATTGTCGATAATATCGCCGACCCAAACTCAGGCACGAGCAGATTTAATGGTGAGTTTGGCGGGTTAAATAATGAAATCGTTGACTATCCGCAACTCATTTATGACGGGCCTTTCAGCGATTCGACTACCGATAAAGAGATAAAAGGCTTGCCGCAAAATGAGATTAATAGTGAAGAGGCGCTCAATAAAATCAAGGAGTGGTTTCCCGATTTTTCTGCAAAAATGACTGGTTCGGCCAAGGGCGGCAGTTTTGATACTTTTGACTTTATGCTCACAAAAGGCGAGCGGGAGTATTATGCCCAAGTGTCAGTTCGCGGCGGTATTTTGATCCAACTCAACGGCGCTTATGACGCTGGCGATGCTGTCAAAACTGAGGATGAATGCAGGACCATCGCCACCACTTTCGCCCAAAATCTCGGTTTTACTGGGATGCAGGCGGTCTGGAGCACGACCAGTCAGGGCTTTTGTTATCTCAATTTGGTGTGCGTGACCCAAAATGTGGCGATTTATCCTGATATGATTAAGGTAAAAATCGCTCTTGACACAGGGATGATTGTCGGCTGGGAAGCAAAAAGTTGGGCGTACAATCATACCGAGCGCAAAAATTTAACCGCGAAAATTAGCGAATCAACCGCTCGCTTCGCCGTTACTACCGATATGGATATTCGCGCGTCTAGGCTGTGCGTTATCCCTAATGAATATGTTGGCGAAACTCTTTGCTATGAGTTTTTGTGTGTCCAAGACGGCGCAACTTACTATGTCTATGTCGACGCAACTTCGGGCAAGCAGGTCAATCTCCTCAAAGTCATCGAAACTGATGACGGCAACCTGCTGATGTGATGCAATCTGTGAGCGGAGCGAACCCTCATATAGGGCGAAACCCTCGACATTAATCAATAAAGTAGTTTCCCTTCCTCTTGTCATTCAGAGGAGGGGATTTGCCTTTATAAATTAATTTATGCGGGTTCGGGGGAGCCCGCATTAAATTGCATAAACGGCTACCCTCTATTGCTTTGATTGTCACTGCCGACAGTGCTCTGCCATCCTATTCAATCAGCATAAAAAAAAGACCTTGTATGACGGCAAGCGTCATACGCACCTCGCAGTGCGGGGGTGCGAGCACCCACTATCTTGCTCGGCTTGTCATCCTGAGCCTGCCCCGCAGCCTTGCTTACGTGAGGATCTCTGGTACGGTTTGTGGCGAGTAGGACGGAAACAATAGGATGATAGAGGATAGAGCAAAATTCCATCATTTTTTCATCAAAAAAACGCAAAAAAACATCCCAAAAACCAAAAAAAATTAAAAATTTTTGAAAAAGTGGTCGAAATTAGTTGATATTTTTGTAAAAAATGGTGTAAAATAAAACCGTAAAGCAATCGCAA